>JAKSDK010000710.1 GCA_022360095.1 Phycisphaerales bacterium | reverse complement strand
GGGTGTCGCTTTGGGTGTCGGGGTTGGTGACCACCACAGACCAAAAGCCGGCGGCCGTTCCGGGTGGGAAGAAGAACTGACAACGCACCTGTTTCGCGTTGTCGTGCGCACGGGTAATGACGAGGATCTCTCCACCAATGAGATCCGACTCGCCGGCCTTCGTGAGGCGCACCGTGGCGCCGTCCAGAAAGTTCGAGCCGTCAATGTAGAAGGTGCGCTCTTCGGAACAAGTATAAACAGTGGTTACGTCAATTTCTGTTAAAATCGGCGGCAGCGCGCCGCCGCCGATGCCGGCCCGAGTCATTTGCGGGTGAGTTAACGTTAAGAGGAGAAAAAAGCAGCCTAAAAGTGCGCATGCAAAAAGAGAGCTTCGTCTCTCAGAAAACAGACGCTCGCCGACATTTGCAGATGCAGGCGAGGGCGCACAAAAAAGGCCCTCGCGCGGAGAACCTGGCTCAAGAGTCATCCGTACTACGCGTGTGCTTCTCTTCTCCTCCGCTCGTACCAAGGGCGCACCATGTGGGCCCCTATAAGTACGCTGACACCGCCGCCGCGATTGCGACTGCGACCGCGCCCCCCAGCGACAGGGCCGCTCCTTTCTTCTTCCTCCAACTCGCCCAGCCCGACCGTGGTATTCGTACGGTTTAATACCAAACGGTTCCTCACCAGCCGGCTTAGAACCAAACGGCTCATGACCAACTGGCGGAAAACATATTCTACCCTGGTAAGCATCTCTGAGACAAGAAATATTTCGCTTATTTTCAGATTTTTTTTCGGTCCATGGCGATGGCTGAAAAGATGGGAAGCCATTGCCGAATAAAGCGTTATCGTGATTGGTATAGTATCGGGCATCGGGTTCTGTTTGGGACGGGGTGCGCCAACCCCGAGCCTCATCTCTTCCACTCGCCATGGCACTTCTCCAAATGGAGAGTCGCCGAAAAAATATACTACAGTCTATTTTGTCGGCGGACCCTGGGACATGGACCTTTCTGCGCAATGCCCTCGTGAAAGAAGGCCCCAATAAACGCAAAAAAGTCCTGTAGACAACGTATTCAACGTTTGTGATCCCTGGGTCCGCATCGCGCTTGCGGCCGAGATGCTTTCTTAGATTCTTAAGATTTTCATACCCAACTCTCCAGCACGACCGGCACCACGGTCGGTGGTCTGATAAGAATGGATTCGGATCATAGGATGAATCAACTAAAGTGCAATCCTTTTTTCCCCTTTTTTGAGGCCGCCAGGCGCGATTTGCGACGTTTTGAGTACTTTTACGGATACCCGAAGTGGGGTGACGGCCCATTTCCGGGCGGGTTAACGGACCTTGGGACCAGCCGCCGGCGTCGCGCGGGTCGGCGGCGGAGGGGGATCGGCCGCCGACCCAGACGCAAACTCGGAGAGCAGCACGAACCAGCCTCGCACCGCCGCTCCGTTGGGAACCATGGGCGCAACTGGAGGAAGAAGCCCCGGGCATGGCTGCCCGGGGCTTTGGGGTGATTCGTACGTGATTGAGCGGTCGGAATGTGGGGGAAATCACTGCACGCGCGATGCTTCGTAGTGTTTTGAGAAACATTCATCTTGCCAAGTCCCGGTCTGGTCGCGACCCGGCGGCTTACATACGAGATGACCCAATGCCGCGACAGACCGAATTGGAGCACGGGTCAACCGGTGTGCAACCGATCGGTTTGTCGCGACTTGCACAAAAAGGGCGAGCGGGGAGCCGATCGGTGCATCGCTGGAGGCATAAGTGTTGAACCATTCAAACCAGCCCCTCTTACGTCGACCCCACCGACCGGCCCCGCGATCGCCAGAGAGTGCAGTGCACCCGTACACTGACGAACAGCGGTGCCAATCAGCGCCGTCCACGACCTTAGGTTTTACTCAACGGGATATCCTGACATCAAGCCAGAACTCTCGCTGAGCTGGTTCAACTCCAGCCATGAAGGCACACAGAATATTATTTCTCAGCCACCTATTTCACGAAAACATCTCCGAAATATCAAAAAATACAACCAGTTCCTATTGATTGCTAGTTATACTCTGTCGAGTTATACAATGTCAAGCTCCATTCTTTGAGAATGGACGAAGAAAATTCAATATTGATTAAGTTGGGTGATAATTTGAGAAGTGCTCGAGAGGGTAAAAAATTATCGCAAGAGGCATTGGCGTCTAAAGCTGGTTTACATCGCACATACATCGGCTCAGTCGAGAGGGGTGAGTATAATGTGACGATTCTATCGTTGAGAAAAATCACAAACGCGCTGGGGATTTCGCTTCAGCAGGCAGTTCGTGGTATCTCATAGTCCGTAGGGCAGGCTCGTTTGTAAGCAACGCGGAAAGCCCCGGGCAGGTATGCCGAAGGCATACCTGCCCGGGGCTTTGGGGGGAAGGGCTGCATACACTTTAGGAGATGCATAAATTTCGGGGACTGCATTTTGCTTTGCGCCGGGCGCGAGCGTTGATATACTGCCGTCATAATGGCGAAGCCGTGGAACGACTGGTACCACTGCAACGGAAACACCTACGGAACTTGGTTGCGGGGTGATCCACGGGGGTTTCGAGAGCGACGGCACCGTCGTCACGTCGAGGGCGATTACAAAAATCCGCCGCCGCGCGGGATGTATGACGCACTTTACGCGAGATCTCTTCAGCTGTTAAAACGACCGCCGGTCCATTTGGATCGGGGACAGCGTCGGGTCGCGACCGACGCAATGGTGGCGAGGTTGCTTCAGGACCGTATTGAAGTCCTTGCCCTTGCTGTCGACGATCATCACTTTCACATTCTTGTCCGTTGTCCGGATCATCGGCCTCGACATTGGGTAGGGCGGGCAAAGAAGCAGGCGTCGGATTTGCTGAGCGAACATGGGCTTGCCGGGCAGGTGTGGGCGCGAGGGTGTCGGGCGTTGCCGATTACAGATCGGAAGCATCAGGTCAATGTGTTCGGGTATGTTGAACGGCATGCGCGCGATGGCGCGGCGGTGTGGACGTTTCGGGAACGCGAAGGGTGAGGTGTGGAAGCAGATCGTTAGTCGTTTCGGGCGCGACGCGGGAAAGCCCCGGGACTTTTGGGGGGGACGTATTTAAGTTGTTGCTATTCAATTACAGCGTATAGACTACCTCCCGAATGCCATTCTTTCGGGCGGTCTCGCGGGTTCGATTGGCATGCACAGCATGCCCGACAGAACTGGCATGTACAACATACCCTACAGTTCGCAGTTCCTGCCTTGATGGGGACATTTCAGACCGTTCTCTGCGGTTGCGAAGGCACCGCGGCTGAGGGACCGGTGCCTCTGTCGCGACCGCAGGTTGAGCAGAGGTCAACCGATCGACTGGCAGGAAATGGGACGATCGGTGCTCTGCAAAAGGCCGCTTGAACCATACAAACCCGGCCTCGCCGACTGTCACCGATCGGCCCCCGTGGTTCGCCGGCAGGGTGAAAACCCAACTCCGACGAACTGCGGTTCGGCCAATCAGCTCCATGCACGACCTGGGTATTACCCGCGAGATTCGTCAAGTCGGACAATCTCTCAGGCTGGTTCAACCGGTAGTGATGGCAACCATATTCTTGGATTGTTGTTCAGCCGCTTAGTTCAGAAAAAAACCTCCAACTCTGTTGGGGGTGTCTATCCGCTGCGGATCGAAGCGACAAAGAGGGAAGGGGGAACCCGACCGGGTTTCATTTCCGACGTGTAGGCAAAAGAAAAGCGCGGAAACGAGACTTCGAAACGGGACGCCCAGTGTAACAGCACGCTGCACGAATGCAGCCCTCCCGAGGAAGGACCAGGCGCCCCGGTCGAAGCCTCGCCCGCGCTATCAAGACAATAGGATAACATACATCATCCGTGCCCTGAACTGACAGGGTTCGGCGCCGACCGGCTTCGTGATCAGTGCTGTTACAGGTGATTCACGAAATTGGCGCACATTTCAATTTGTCGCTAACGAATTACAGCGATAGACTACCTCCCGATTTTGTCAAGTCGCGGAGCGCGCTAGTTGGACCTTGAACGCGCTCCCCGGCCAGTTGCGGACACATTTCATACAGCTGTCGTGTGTCCTTACGTTGTCTCGGACAAGGTATCAAATGGCAAGCGATGTTTCAATGGAAAAATCGGATATTTTGCAACTTTTTTCCAAAAGCGTTGAATCAATTCTGGAATCGAGGGGATTAAAGCAAATTGATCTCGCCAAAGGTATTGGTACAGACGCGAGAAATGTGAGTAATTGGCTGAATCTCAAGGCTATTCCTAACGCAATTTGGGTCGTAAAAATGGCTGATTACCTAGGGATTTCGTTGGATGAACTGTTTGGGCGCAAACCACCGGGCGGCGATCGTATGCCGCAGATTCGCACACATGCTGAGAAAATCTACAAGTTAGCTGGCGGTGTTTCATCGACCAAAAAACATAAGAAGAAACCGGGCAAGCAGGGTCAGAGGAAGAAGAAATAGCTTTGGATGGAATGAAACTCATGTTTGCAGCCTGCAAACCCATGGTCGGTTTACACGGTGTAAACCGACCGGGTTCTTAGTTCACACTGACCGTTGTTGTCGAGCAGGCATTATGAGGTTTACTTGGTGTAAGCCTTAGATATGCTCTGAAGCAACTCGTCCACATTGGTATAGGGGCATTCGGGTACTGTCCCTGACGCTGTACAGTTCTTTCGGAGATTTCTCGCACGCTCAATGGCATCTGCTTGTTTTGGTTTCAAATCATCATAAACGTCAAGTGATTTCTCATAGTTTCGCAAGTGTTTCTTCAATTCACGAAGGACCACCCTCCTTTCGATTGAAGCGGTTTGATTCTGAAAATGAAGCAGAAACCATAATTCAAACGAAGGGTTTGAGAAGGCACTTTTGAAATTGTTGTCTCGTATTTGGATAAAGGCTTCCTCGATCCTGGTGTGCTGGTCTCGATCAAAAACACACCACACTTCATCATACGAAAATCTTTCTTGGTGGGCCGCGATATTTTTTTCCCTCGCGTACTCGGCCAGACTTTTAGGATTCGAGCCGCCAAGATCGCCACCAACAATCTTCAGTAAATCCTTACTTAGGCGCAACTCCCTGCGAAGGCGATTTAGGTATTTAGGCTCTGTCTCCGCGCCTTCACATACGATCAATATTCTTGGCTTGGGAGGAAGACCAAGACTTTTTCGTTTGAGGGACTTCGAGCTCCCGTGGGTCTTTTTTTGCTTGGCATTCCGCCGCGTCATTGTGATAAAGATTCGGTAAAGGGTATGGCATCGTATCGCCCCGCCAAGTAACCCAAGCGAATGTTCTCGTCCTTGCGCGGCGGTTTCTCAAAGTCCCAAAGAGAATATAATCTCGTTCCACCTCGCTCATCTTTTTCCGTGAACCAGATTTGATCACGCCGAAAATGTGGGTTCTGTTCTCTTCTGTCGAGTAGGTTGGTGTCATGCGTGGCAAAAATGAGCTGCGCTCCTGACTTATTTGTCTTTTTGTTATGAAACAGATCTATAAGCCATCTCGTCAGCAATGGATGTAACCGAGCATCTAATTCATCGACGATCAAAATGCAGCCATGCGCCAACGCATACAGCCAAGGGCCAGCTAGCGCAAACATTTTTTGTGTGCCGTGTGATTCCTCATCGAACGTGAAATCTGCCTGCAAACCAGGCGCGCTATGAGTCGTTTTCACATCGAAGTCAAACGCATCTTCGGGCATGCTTTTTATTAGTTCACGCCTAAGGGCATCCGGAAGTTTCGACAGGCTAGGTGTTTTTTCAAACGTCATTTTCTCAACGCTAAAATCGGCGATGCCGGGATCGGCTTGTTTCCAGAACTTAAGAAGCTCGTGCTTCATGGCTTCATTTGAATGTGCAGACTCACAAGTGAAAAACTTCTCAGAACCTTGAGTCGGAAACCACGAGACAGATCGAAGTTTTTCAGAGAACCACGAGTACACTTGCTTACATTGCTCATGGTTGAATTGCGCGCCGACCGAGAGCAAAAGAGCATTGGGCCTGGTCAATTCCTGAAGCTGCTTTTTGGGGCCTTCCCAACTGGGGCCGAAATAGTAATCAGTCTCACCGGTTTTTTTATTAAAAGTCCGATCAAATAACCTTCTCTCCTGTCCCACCGGATAATAGCTGAGCGATTCTTCGATGACCTGCTTCGCGTTTACTGAAAAACTATAAGAGAACCGTACACCTTCGGAGAGAAACATTAACGCAAAGCGACTGGGTTTCTTCAAATATTTCTTATCCAGCTTATGAACGCTGACACCGATCGGAGCGTTTGGTTTTCCGGTCGCTGAGGAATATACAAAACCCGCCATGAATCTAATGGCGCGGAGTACGTTACTTTTTCCGGACGCATTGGGGCCGTAGATCACCGCGCTGCGCAGGAGGCTGAGCTTGCTTCCTTTCTTAGACTCAATTACGTTTTCTCTAAGCGCACGGTCATTTGCAGCGATCAAGCTTAGCTCTACCTGATCCCGGATAGATCGAAAGTTCTCGACGTGAAATGAGATAAGCAATTTACATCCCCTTCAAGGCCATGCTACTTGGGCTTCCATTTGGGATTTTATGTTAAAAATCGGCAAAACAATGCACTTTTTCTGCAAAAAAGCCAAAAATTTTGGATAATATAGGTAAAATTAGAGTATTAATAAAGTAAGGATGCGTTGAAATAAGTACCCATCGTGCCTGCGTAGGCTCATCTCACAATATTTAGTGGGGGGGAGTGAGCCGCACAACTTTGCGACCGATAAACTAACTTGCAATCCACAAAGGTGTGGTTCCGACCAAAAAGGTTGGCTCACGCCCGAATCCAATCGAGTCCTGCGGCAAACCAGCTGAACTCGTACATTCCCTGACCCTCCCATGAGATTCCCCAGCCATTGCTCGGAAGTAATCGATGGGACACCCAATCAATTTATGGATTTGAGCCGAGTCGGGTAGTTCATTGCCGCAGCTTCATTTGCTGGTATGAATGTTCGCAGACGTGAAAGACCCCGGGCAGGGGCTTTGCGGGGGGCGTACGTGATCGGTGGGGGACGGGGCTTTTGGCGGCGGAGAAAGCCCTGGGCCGGCTTGCCCAGGGTTTGAGGCGAGGAAGGGGACAATACAGAATTATGCACTCGCGGGCACGGAAGATGTGCAAACAATTCCGCTTTGCGCGCTCCGCGAAGGTCAATATACTGCCGTCATAATGGCGAAGCCGTGGAACGACTGGTACCACTGCAACGGCAACACTTACGGCACTTGGCTCCAGGGTGATCCGCGGGGTTTTCGGGAACGACATCACCGTCGTCATGTCGACGGCGATTACAAGAATCCGCCGCCGCCGGGGACTTACGATGCGCTTTATGCGAAATCGGTCCGGCAGCTCAAACAGCGGCCGGTCCGTCTGGATAAGACGCAACGACGTGTCGCGGTCGATGCGATGGCGGAGAAGTTGTTGCGCGACGGCATTGAGGTGATTGCCGCGGCGGTGGATGACCATCACTTTCATCTTCTCGTACGTTGTCCGGATCATCACCCGCGGCATTGGGTCGGAAGGGCCAAGAAGCATGCGTCGCATCGGCTGAGTGAGCAGGGGCTCGTCGGGCAGGTGTGGGGCAAGGGGTGTCGGGCGTTGCCGATTACGGATCGGAAGCATCAGGTGAATGTGTTCGGGTATGTTGAACGGCATGTGCGCGAAGGCGCGGCGGTGTGGACGTTTCGGGGTGGGGGGCGTTCGTAGCGCGCAGACCCCGGGCAGGGTGGCCCGGGGATTTGGGGGGTTCCAAGCTCAATCAAAGGGGGGCCGCTCGCGACCGCGGATCTTCGAAACGCGGCCGCGAGGGCCGTCAAGGAGTCGTCGAGAAGTGAAGGGTGTGTGCGTCGGGTGATTCACTCCTCGACCGGGACGTCCAATTATGATCCGCGCGTGATGCAGCCGAGCGCAACCAGCCTGCGTCGGCCGTAAGCACACGCGGATCAGTGAGGGGAAAGATCGTGAGACATGCTTGCATGCCGTTCCTTCAATGTTCGAATGCCAGGCTCATCTCGCGACGCAGATGCACGATGCAATCCAACGCGGCATCGCGACGGTTCGTCGGCAAGAGATGAAGCAGTCGTTCCGCTTCGTCGATTACGGCGTTGAGCCTTTTCCATAGCGCCTCTTCGGACTCTGGCGAACTTTCCTCTCCGTCGCACGGCTGGGAATTCATGGTTTCCTCCTCCAAAATGTGTTCAATCCGTTTCCTGACGCGCATCGGGCCACCATGCGCGCGACACACTTTCACTCCGGTTCTCTAAATAACTCCTGCCCGCCGGGCACGGATGCCAGGCGGGCAGGTATATGAGGGGTGATGGGCCACGTTAAAATCGTTTTGCGTTTCAGGCGCTCGAGCTTTCAACGCAGACAGGTCTCATTTTTTGGTTTCTGGTTCAATTTACCGTCACTTACGATCACGGATGCTAGGCTTCAAACGTGTCTCAGATATATCCCATATATTCCAAGATTGCAAGGGATAACGATGAAGATTGTCTGAAGGGGCGTGTAACATGTTGTTTTCACAGGTTTTAGGACAACTAATTTTGAGTAGTAGTACTCAATTTCGCCTCTTTCGGACAGGTTTTGCTTGTATTGTCTGAGCACGGGTGGTATTGATTTCTGGCATACGGATTCTGGTTCTCGCGGCCGTCCGTAACCAGCCTGCGGACGGCCGCACCCTCCTGACGAAATCAGCGGAAGGAGGGCTCAGTTCTTAGCAAGATGATTCATCAAAGCCCCGGCTCGGCCTTTTCGGACGCCGGTCCGGCGGGAGACCCACGCGAGACGGATTGCGCGAAGGGGGGCAGACCCGTCAGAGCCTCGGGCATGGCGGCCCGAGGCTCTGGTGGATTTTGATGCATCGACATCGGGGCGTTTTCCGGGGGCAGGCCGCAATCATTTGGGCGAGTGGAAGTGTGTTCCGAAAAAATTCAAAGCCCCGGGCGGGGATGCCCGGGGCTTTGGCGCGGGATTTCCGTGATGCAGCACACGGAAGTAAGGTCAAAGGAAATCCAGCTGGTGGTCAGTTGATGAACCTTTTGGGTTCGGGAGCTGCGGTGTGAAGCTCCAGAGCACTCAGTTTCTTAAACACCAAGGTCAGTTCATGTCGGACGTGCATGAGGCTGTCCAGTGCCCAGTCATGGTTGGCCGAGGGCGCGGCTTGAAGAAGCCGTTCCAGGTCGTCGAGTGCGTTGTAGAGCCGCGCTCGTATCGACGCGTCACACGCCGGGGTCCGGTTCTTGATGTGAGTGGTTTGGGGCATCATGAGTTTCGATCCTCAACAACGGGGTTTTACACGAGGCCATTGCGGACCCGCGCGTACGGTACATTCCCAAACATCGGCAATGGAAAACCCTAAGATCAGTGGTATACGGAAGTCTTTCTTCACTCGGCAAAGGACTGCCCCGCAAGTCCTGTTTGGCAGCCCGGAAGGGCCGATAGATGTGAGCAAAAGGCAATTATCGGTGAAAAAAAAGTACTGATAAAACAGCGCGTTAAGCGTCCATGTCGCACCATTTCCTGGCCAATCGACCGTAAGCAGCGAATGCAATGATGGCGATCAGTCCGGTCGCCGCAAAAGGGACCCAGACGTAGTACTGCGGATGGTATGTTTCCCAAAGTAGACGAGCGGCTTCACCGGCGTCGATGCCTTCGACCTCCTGGAGTTTCCGGACGGCCTCGGTCCGGGAGACGCCGAGGGATTCTTCCAGGGAGCCGACGGCGCCGTTCCAGTTCTTGTCTCGTCCGAATAAGGTGTGTTCGGCAAGGTAGCGCAAGGCGAGCGTGGCCTTCTCGCCGTAGCGACCGTAAACATGGCCCGCGAGCCTGGACCCCAGGATGCCGCCGATCCCGGCGACCATGCTGACATAGCCGAGGTAGAGTCCCTTTTTTCCGGGTGGCGCGATGAGGCCGAGGTATTCGTTCTTTTTCGGGCCGGTCAGCATTTCACCGAGTGAAAACACGGTGATTCCGAGAAGCAGGACACCGGCCTGTCTTGTCAGGCCTGCGACCAGGACCCCGGTGACGGCGAGGGTCATCCCGATCAGCAACGCGCTGAGCGATCTTACTCTGGCGGCGATCCAGGAGACGGGAATGACGCAGAGCACGACGAGTGCCGGGTTGAGACTGAGCAGAAGTTGTTGTGGGACACGCGCGCCGCTGTCCGTCGTCTCGGTGATTCGCAGGTACAGTGCGTCGGGCAAGAAGCTCAGCCCTTCGGCGAGGCCGCGGCTGTCGATCCAATCGCTGATGAAATTGGGCTGCAGGTCCCAGACCTGAAACATCATCACGTAGAAGCAGGACATGATCATAAGAAACGACAAGAGTCGAGGTTCAAAGAGATTTGTCAGGGTCTTGCGGAATACGACCATGGGATTTTGCGTTTTGTCGGCCCCGGTGGGCGTGTCTTTGAACGTGAGCAGGAGGAGCAAGTTGATCGAGGTGAATCCCGCGGAGGCGAGAAACAGGTTGCGCCAGGCCTCGGGCGTGTGGGGGTCACCGAGGATCAGCGTGGAGACAATCGGGGCGATCAGGGCGCCGACGTTGGCAATCCAGTAAAAAACTCCCCAGCCTAGGGAGGAATTTTGCTTGCTGAGATTTTGGGCGAGTGATCCTTTCAGGCAGGGTTTGAAGAAGGCCGTGCCGACGGCGAGGACCATAATCGCGGTGAAGAACGCCGTGTAGTCGCGCGCGAAGGCCATCAGGACGTAGCCGGTGATGTTGAGCGCGATCGCGAACGTCAGGACACGCTTGTAGCCGTAGCGATCGGCATAGCCGCCGGTGACGACCGGGAGAATGGATTGAAAGAAAAACCACCACGCATAGATTTTGGCCTTGTGGTTTGCGGTGAGGTGGAGTCCGCCGGGGTCATCGGCCTGCATGATGTAAATCGGGACGACGGTGCGAATTCCGAAGTAGGCCAGGCGTTCAAACATTTCGATTGAGCAGAGTGAGAGGATGTTCCCGCCCAATCGGCGTTTCTTTTCGTCAGTAGGATTCCCGTTCATTGATGAGGGGGCTCTCCGAGACCGTGTATGGGGGTCTGACTTCTGAAGCGTGGTCGTTCCATCATGAGTTTTGCAGAGGAGTTTTTCGGCCCGGTCCTTGACGGATTCAGAGACTGCCCGTCCGCCGGCCGTGAAGGGGATGATGGCGACGGGCAGTTCCTACGGACGTCGATGAGCGCGTCCTGACTTCGTCACGAGTTATAGCGTTGGAGGTTCGAAGATGACTGCCACTTGGTAGCCATAGACAGGGTACTCCACCCGACAGCGATAGCCGCGAAACTTTGAGCTGTCCCAGCCGAGTTTGTCACAAACGTGTTGCACCATGTCTACATATCGCGCGACTTCCTTGGTTCTGAATCCTGAGGTTCGGGTTCCCATGTTTTGGATTGATTCCAAAACGTCGCGCCGATCCAGCCTTCTGGAGGCGTCGGTAGGACTCGCGAGACCGCGACCTGCGGTATCGTACATCCGGAGTTCAGGCTCCACGCCTTTCCAGACATCTTCGTGAACGAGGACATCGACGATCAGCGTTTTGACCGGCACATCAATCACGGCGCCGGGCGAAGCGGGTTGCTTTCTGGTTTCACTATGGGCGGGATAACGGCTGCGCGTGATGTCGGCAAAGAGGAGGTCGACCATCGAGTTAAGCCCCACGCCGCTTCCCTGCAGCAGATAATGGACCGTATCCCCGTCCACCTCGACTTCGAACTTGGGTGTCGGTGACGTGGAGAATTCCTTTAGGAGACCGGGCCCATGATCATGATCGATCGGTTGTCCTTCCAGCGACAATCGCTGTCGTCCTGTTGGCGGAGAGATCGAGTGCCCATGGAGGAGGCCCATGGGCGCCCCGGCGCGAAGGCGCCTCATGCGGCATAAGCCGGTAATGCACGCACGGTCGATCCAGGCCGGGTCCGTCTCATTCGGATGCATGAGCGTGATCGACAGCTCAGTTTCCGCAGAGATTCCTCGAACATTGCTCATCGCCTTAAAGGCGGCCTGGCGATTGGCGGTTTCAAAGGGCTCACGAACGTCCGGCAACCATCCGCATAACGCCGCACTCAAGTCTTTCCAATCGCCCACCTCACTGATGACAAGGTGCTCAAGCTCCGTGAGGGCTTTCTCGGCACGGGTGATCAGTTCCTTGTGCTCGGTGTATTTTGCGGCGGCCCGAAGTAGCAGCCTGATTCCATGCGGTCCCGGCATTCGATGAAGGGACGCCAGGGGGTCTCGATACTCCAGGGCACGGAGAATCCTGCTGGATAGACTCCGATCCAGCTTCAAGACCCGCTGGAATTCTGAGGGCTTCTGAACCCGAACCGGCACTTCATTCACCACCGCTCGCAGAGCTTCACGAACGCGTTCTGCCGAACGCCCAAGCCTGTGTTCCAGCGGTTCCGATATTTGGTCTGTTATTATGTCGGCCATGTTTGATAGTATAACGACTAACCATTTTAAGTTAAAGGGATTGTGATAGAAAAAATCACCCAACGATACCATATCGGCCATATCTGAGACATGGCTCGTTGACATTGCCATTTTCTGTGAGTATCGTGGATTAGGACCGCTCCAGATCTACCAGCTCCCCTGTGAGAAACTCAAATGGCGAATCAACGGATAGCTCAAAGAATACTTCTCATCGGTTGGGACGGAGCCGATTGGAAGACCATCAACCCGCTGTTGGAGGAAGGCCATATGCCGAATCTCCAACATATTATTGATAAAGGGGTTATGGGTAATGTGGCCAGTCTGACACCCATGCTTTCCCCCATTCTTTGGACGTCGATCGCCACCGGAAAGAATGCAGACAAGCACGGAATTCTCGGGTTCGCGGAGCCGGACCCAACCACGGGCAAGACCCGACCCGTGACCAGCACGTCTCGCCAATGTAAGGCGATTTGGAACATTCTGTCCCAACGGGGCATGAAATCCGGCGTGATCAATTGGTTTGCGAGCCACCCGGCGGAAAAAATCGACGGCTTCGTCGTGACGGATCGGTTCTGCCATGCGGTCAGCGGGCCCGACCAGCCCTGGCCGGAGGTGGAACATTCCGTGCATCCGGCAGAGCTGCTTCACGAGGTCTGTGATTTGCGAATTCACCCTGCGCAGACCACCCCGATGCAAGTGGCGCCCTTTATTCCCAATCTTGGCGCGCTGGACCCGCAGAAAGACCAGAATCTACACCAGCTTCGCATCCTGCTGGCCGAGTGTGCGACGACACAGGCGGCGGCCACTTGGTTGATGGCCAATCAATCCTGGGATTTTCTCGGTGTCTATTTTGATGCCATCGATCGATTTGCTCACACGTTCATGGAGTATCACCCTCCCAAGATGGAACACGTCAGCGAGAAAGACTTCGAAAACTACAAGGACGTCATCACGGGGTGTTACCGTTTTCACGACATGATGCTGGGACGAATGATGCAACTGGCCGGTGACGATACGACGATCATCATTCTGAGCGACCATGGCTTTCACTGTGATCATCTACGGCCCGAGGGCAGCGCAAAAATTACAAACGGCCGGCCGGTGTCCTGGCATCGTCAGTACGGCATGTTGGTCATTGGCGGACCTGGCATCAAGAACGATGAGCGTGTCTACGGCGCCTCGTTGCTGGATATTGCTCCGACGGTGCTTTGGATGTTGGGGCTTCCCGTTGCGAAAGACATGGACGGTCAGCCGTTGACTCAGATTGTTGAACGTGATGAGAAGGCGGTCGAAGAAATCGAGACGTACGAAACCGAGGGCGAGCCGGTTTCGTCAGGCGATACGGACGTCGCTCGAGATGACAACGAAGACGACCCTTGGGTCGCTCAGCAGATGCTTCAGAGGTTGGCCGATCTTGGTTACGTCGAGCAGGACACGACGATTGAGGGTGTCGTGCAGGATCGTTCGCGGAATCTGGGGCAAGTCTATGCAGCCACGGGCCGGCCGGAACGGGCGATCATGGAATACGAGAAAGTGTTGGCCGCCAAGCCCGACGACAAGGGTTGCCAGATGGCCATCGCCTCATGTCGTTTGGAAATGGGGCAAATTGACGAATGCCAAAAGATCGTGCAGGAGGTTCTTGGAGATAAGGCGGATGCGCCCCAAGCCAACCTTTATATGGGCATCATAAATTTCCGACGGGGACACACGGAGCAGGCGTTGGAGCATCTTAAGGAGGCCGAACGTCATGATCCCCGGATGCCCGGTCTCCATTGTCAGATCGGCAACGTTTATCTTAGGCGTTTGCGTTGGAACGACGCAGAGCGTGCTTTCAAGAGGGCCTTGTCCATTGATCCCGACAGTGCGGAGGCGCACGACGGTTTGGGGGTTGCGTATCGCAGGCAGAAGCGGCCGGCCGAGGCCGTGTATGAGCATATGCAATCGATCGCGCTGCTGCACTACCGACCTTTGACGCATATTCACCTGGGTTTGGCCTTGGCCGAGACCGGTCAGATCGATTGGGCCATTCGCGCCTTCCATGTTGCGCTTGAGCAGAACCCGAACAACCCTTTTCCGCACCGATGCCTTGCCCAGCTTTATGAACGAGCGAAGCAAGATCCCGCTTCGGCGGAACTTCACCGGAAGAAGGCGGACGCACTCGGACCGGTTCAGGTCGTCGAAGGCGATGAATCCGACGGAACCAATTGACTTTTCGGATGGTCGGTTCGATGCGTTCACGTCTTATAGGGCGCACTTTGGATATTTGCATTCAGTATTTCCGCGGTATAGAATAAGTAGAAATACTCATTCTCGGTTCTGTCGGGGTAGTCATGGACCGTTGGAATGATTCGCTTGCCGAGGAAATAGGATTGCTATAATCCGTTGGACCTCACCAGCAAGAAGTTTCTACGCGGATTTTCCGCGAACGAGCCCAGAGAGAGTGCCCCTCGTGCCGTAAGAGGGACCATGTCCAGAGTTTTGTCGATCATCGATGCGCCGACTTTACAGAGTCTCTTGCTTGAGCGGGAGCAGCTGCTTCGCAGCCTGATCAGAAAACGACTCACTCCTGCTCTACAGGAAGTTCTTTCTGAAGACGATGTGCTGCAGGAGATCTGGCTCGTGGTGTTCAGGAATATTTCCAGTTACCTTCCGGACGGTCAGAATTCATTTGATCGGTGGTTGATGAGCGTGGCCATCAAGAGCATCATCAACATGGTGAAGAGCGCCAACAGGTTGAAACGGGGCGGCGGTCGAATGCCGGTTCGTGAGAAATGGAATCCCGGTTCTTCCTATGTTGCTTTTTTCAATGATCTTGCCGCTGAGGGGCGCACGCCGAGCCGTGAAGTTTTTGCCGCGGAAGCTGCGGATGCCGTAAAGGGCGCGCTCTCGGAACTGCCGCAGGATCGCCAGTGCGTTATCTTTATGCGCTATCTTGAAGGAAAATCATTGGATGAGATCGCCATAAGAACAGGCAAATCCAAACCAGCCATTCGAAGCCTGGTCTACCACGGCATGAGGCAAATGAAGCGTCAGTTGGGCCACTCGTCACATTTTTTTAGCGACGCAGCGACGGACGTCTAAGCGTTTGCTTGATGCGCTCTCTTTCCCGGTATGACTTGCGATGGCTCCGAATTTCAGAACAGACAAAAGGGGCGACGCCGATCAAGCTCACTGCATCCAGGAGGTTGTCAACCGTTGGCTCAAGCAGCGTGATGCCGGCGTCGACATCGAGTCTGAACTTATCGAGCAGCATCCGGATCTCCTGCCGGAACTTCGCGACGAACTGCAAAAAGCCAAAATGCTCGCCATCGCCCATGAGGCGTCGCTTTCCTCTTCCTCATCCGAAGCTTTGTCCGGATGTGAAGCGGGTTTGAAGGAGGACCAGAGGCTCCTCGAAGCGGCGCTGACGAGCTATCGAATTATTCGCCGAATCGACTTCGGCGGGCAGGGCGCCGTATATCAGGCCGTGCAGAAGGCGACGAATCGACACGTCGCCATCAAGGTGCTGCTGGACGGTCCTCTGGCATCGGAAATCCGGATGCGCCGTTTCGAACGCGAGGTCAAACTGATTTCGCGTTTGCGTCATCAGAACATCGTCACGCTTCACGACAGCGGCGTCGTCAACGGACGACCCTACTTCGTGATGGAATTCGTGGACGGCGTCCCGATCGACGACCATATTCTCTACCATCTGCCGACCGTGGATGATTGTGTTCGATTGTTCGTCAAGGTTTGCCGTGCCCTGGCCTATGCCCATCAACGCGGGATCATCCACCGGGACCTCAAGCCGGCGAACATTCTGATCGACATGAGCGGCGAGCCAAAGCTGCTCGACTTCGGCCTGGCCAAAGCGCTCCACGATGAGTTTGAGGAGGAGGTCCTTTCCATCACGACGCCAGGCCGAGTCGTCGGCACGCTGCCCTTTCTGAGTCCGGAGCAGGTCGAAGAGCATGAAGAGGTCGTCGACGTTCGGACGGATATTTATTCACTGGGCGTGATCCTTTACAGGCTGCTTTCCGGCGCCTTTCCCTATCCGGTGGACGTCGGCACGACGGCGGTCTACAAAAACATCGTCCATGCTGACCCGGTCAGTCTTCGCAAGAGAATTGCCGCGGGCGATACGGACGACCGGTGCACGAAGGGCGACATCAAGGAGGATCTTGATCACATCGTTCTCAAGGCGTTGGCTAAGGAGAAAGACCGGCGTTACCAGTCCGTGCTGGAGCTGGCGGATGATCTCGATCGATACTTGCGCGGCGAAGCGGTGGAGGCCAGGGCCGACGGCGGTCTTTACATCTTCAAGAAGACGCTTCGGCGATACCGGATTCATGTCGCCTCGCTCTGCGCGATCCTGGTCGTGCTCTTTGTTGCCTCGGTGTTCAGTACGAAACAGTGGCTCACCGCCCGGGAGGAGCGCGAGGAGGCAACGTCGCAGCGCGAAATTGCGAGGCAGGTCGCCGACATCGCACAGTTAAGCCTTGACGACTTCATTGGCGAGGTGATTGATTCCATCGGCTCCCTGGCCGGTTCGTCGGCAGTTCAGGACAAGCTGTTGGAAATCGTCCGGGAGCGCTATGCGCAACTGATGCCGTTGGTGGAATCCGACACGGCAATGAACGCCATTCGAACGCGAATCCATGAGCGGCTGGGGGAGATGGCCGCCAAGCAGGGGCATCACACGGAGGCGGAGCAAAACTACCGGGTTTTTCTCGGCGTCCATGAGGCATTGACGTCAAACAGTGGTGGGAATCATGAGCTTGAACTCGCGAAGATGCGCGTTTTGAGGAAACTTGCTGAGGTTGCGGAAGATCGAGCAAATGAATTTGAAAATGCCATAGCTTTTGGTGAAAGGTTTTTGTCGCAGAATGTTGGTAGTCGTGACGCCGAATATGAACTTTCTAAAACGAAGGTCGCGTTTGCGAAGTTTTTGTTTAAGACCGGGCATTATGAATCCGCCATAGAGCAACTCGAGTCCACGGTGAATCTGGAGAAATCTACAAACGGTCAGCCATTCCAAGATGAAAAATGGATGGAGCTCCTGACGGATGCATATCAGTGGCATGGAGAAAGTCAAGTCAAGCTGGGAGACGGGGATGCCGGAATACCCTCGCTTGAAAAGTCCCAGCGTCTCCGAGAATGGCTTGTTAATCAGGCACCGGCCAATATTCAACGGCGGCACCGATTACGTGAGTCATACATGAGGCTTGGTACGATTCTGCGTGACGACGGTAAGTTCGAGGATGCAGAACAGCTGTATGACAAGGCTATGCAAATCGGAAAATACTTGATGTCGGCCGATCCAAAAGTTCTACTCTGGAAGTACGAATCGCTCATTACGCTGGACCGGTTGATCAAGTTACTCCTTCGTAAGGGAGAACTTGAGGTAGTGCAACGTCATGTAGATGACGCATTGAAGCTCAGTGCAGAAATCGTCTCAGCTGAACCAAACAACAGGAAATGGCGAAGATTCAGAACTGCTTTTCTTATTCACCATGGCAAACTACTTTATAAGCAGAAAGAATGGGCTCTTGCCTATGAGAGTTTTCTTTCAGCATGCGCCACGCGTGAAATGATTTCTTGGTCCGATGAAACCGATGTTTCGATCCGGGTTGAGTTGGCTACTGCTCACGATTGGTTTGGAAGATGCAGTGCAAAGTTAGGCAATCATAATGAAGCGCTGGAACATTTACTGATAGCATACGATTTAAGAAGAAATGTTGTCCGAGAACGACCGGAAGTCTTTAAGCATTTGCTAGCGTGCGTAGTCTCTCAAATTCATTTGTCGTCCTGGCACCTCGAGCGAGAAACCGAAGAACACGATAGAAATGCAGAAGCCTATATTAATGATGCGCAAACAACTCTAATCACGTTGCATGGAACAGGAAAGCCCTCAACTCTGCAACACAGGTATGAATTATACAGAAAGTTAATTGAAAACAATACGGCAATTATTTGTGAGCGTTCAGCCAAACGGTCCGCCGATGCCAATGTGGATGAGTAATGTTTGTGGTTCTATGCATTACGATATCTGCAAATAATCAGACCTTTTCTTGATTTCTCCCCTTTGTTTGGCAGTCATCTCTGCGTCATCATCGTCATCATCCACCTCCGCCGGCTCTTGTTCTCCTTCTGCTTCCGGCTGTGGTTCGCCGACCATGGTGAAGTTGTAATCCAGCGAGGCCGTGACCTGGAAGGGGGCGGTGCCTTCCGGTGGGATGTAGGCTTTGGCGGCAAGATCGTAGTTTAGATTTGGGCCGATCATGCTGTTGGGTTCGGCTGTGCCGTACAGCGACGGCAGTTCTGTGAATTCGGACAGTTTAGGCAGGTTGGGGTCTTCGTGGGCTGTCCACCAGAGTCCGTCCGGTGTGTTGATGCTGGGCAGTGACTCGGTCCATTTGCCGATCCCGTTTCCATTCTGGTCGTACTGCCTGATGCCGGCGGATTGAATTTCCCACCCGATGAAGCTGCCGTCCGAAGCTTCGGCCTTGAGTTGTAATGTGATCGAGAAGACGACCTTGCTTTGAGGCTCATTCGGGTTTTCATACAGGCGTAGAACAACCCTCTGGTCGGCGGGCAATGCAAGTGAGGCAGACGGAGTCGCAAAAAGACAGATTGCTAGAATTAAGACGGCTCGCGCGGAATACATAATCGGCTCCTTTTCTTGCCTCCAATTAAATTATACGAATGTGTACTTCCCCATTCTTGTCCCTATCGGACGTTGCTTTGAAAATTAGATTTGGTGTTTGAGTAGCAACGGTCACCCCCCATTGTTTTCGTTGCGTCGGTCGACTTTTTTTCGGTCTGTGGTCTAACCCTACTCTCGTATTAACAACGTCTGCGGGCGTAGCGCTCAGGGAAAACAGCGAATTTTCTTCGGATTTTGGGCGACGGCGGGCAGGGCGTCCGGAGCGTTCATGAAGCCGGGCGATTTTTTGAAGGGTGTTTTCGCATCACGGTCTGTATTCAGACCCTCGACAATATTTTGGGTTGTCTTTTTTTGTCATTCGGCTCGGGCAAGCGGGGCATGATGCATACCGTTGCGCCGTTCGCGAGGTTTGATCGGCATGCACCGATTGTCTTCGGACCCGGACTCTTGTGTCTGGGACACCAATGTTGTTGAGGATTTGAGATCTAGTTGGTGTAGATTTTCGGCGGCCAGGACCTGGGCCGTTTTTGAGGGGCACACTGGGGCATTTGCGAGCCGATCGCGTGAAGCACTTTGCAGATGCACGAGGCCCGCCCGACCACACAGGGCTCGGCGAGAAACCGTTGTTTGTCCTGTGAGCTTGGCAAGGCCGTCGAGGCCAGGACGTCCAGGATGTCGGAGAGGGAAAACTCGGGGCAGCTGAGCAATTCCAGCCAGTTGGCCTTGGTCGCGAGCTGAACCAAGGGCGGGTTGGAGAGCAATTGTCGAAGCTCCCGCCGGATGGCGCACTCGGTTTCCGGAGAGGCGGGGATGGGTAGCATGCACTCGAGCCGGCC
Organism: Phycisphaerales bacterium; assembly: GCA_022360095.1. Lineage (GTDB taxonomy): Bacteria > Planctomycetota > Phycisphaerae > UBA1845 > UTPLA1 > JAKSDK01. The sequence continues at coordinate 98,100 of JAKSDK010000710.1, read as the reverse complement.
GCGCCGATATTCAAGTTCGGCGTTTTCGGCCTCGATTCGAGCCCTGGCGGCTCCTTGCAGGAGCAAGTTGAAGCGACCGTCGGCCAACTGCTCCTCTCGCAGGATTCGCCCGACGCACACCTCGGGATAAACGGCTGTGTCCAGGCGGTGGTAATTGGCCTCGTAGCCCGGTTTCAACAGGCCCATGGCAATCAGCTTCGAGCCGGCGAGGGCGTCTCGGGTCATGACTCGGTATCGGTGTTCGAAGACGTGGAGGGGGAGGATGGCCTTGGGCATCAACACCCCATTCGGCAAGGGAAAGATTGGAATCCACTTTGAAAAGTCGATCGGTTTTGCCAAAACGAAGACATCCTCAAGAGCTGAGTTTCCACTCCCGAACATTCTAGCCGACCGAAGCTTGATCGGCAGCATTCAGGCTGAGTTTGTCACCCCAATTCATTTCGAAGATCGATCCAGCTCCCGACCATTTGGGAGGGGCCGCATTCTAACGTGAGTTCGCCGAGTCTCAACAAGGACGAGCGGGATGATCGTGATGTTTTTCACAGATCGGTTCGATCGGGGTGAGGGAATTCTCTGGCACGCCGGGCGGGATTCGTGCATGATGCCCGGCCATCATGGCTGAAATGTCGGATGGGATCATTCTGGTGGGCATCGATGAGGCGGGCTACGGGCCTATTCTAGGCCCGATGGTGGCCAGCGCGACAGCATTTGAGGTGCCCGGCGGCCTTTCGGACGCTTGTTTGTGGAAGGCGCTTCGAAAAAGCGTTCGTGAGACGACCGAGACCCGGGATTCTCGAATCCCCATTCTTGACAGCAAAAAGCTGTATCACCGGAAGGAGGGGCTGGCCCGCTTGGAACGGTCGGTCTTATCGGCTGTCCATGCCTGGCAGGGTTCGCCGTCAACCATGCGACGGCTACTGGGCTGCTTGTGCTCGAACGTATTGGAGCGGCTCGGCGAATATCCGTGGTATCGTGAGGCTGATCCGGACCTCCCCACGAGTGCCGATGCCGGGAGTATCCGCATCGCGGGGAACCTGCTCAAACGCGACCTTTCGACTCAGTCTATCCGGCTTGCCGGGTGTTGGTCCGAAGTTTTGCTCGAAGGGCAATACAATCGTCTCGTCAACCAGACTCGAAACAAGGCGGTGGTTCTCTTCGGGCTGGTTCTCCGCCTGATCCATCGCGTGGCCGAGGCCTATCCCCGGCATGAGCTTCGGATCTTCGTCGACAAGCAGGGCGCGCGGGACCGTTACGCGGAGCCGCTCTTGCAGGCTTTTCAGGATCGGCGTTTGAAAGTGCTGGAAGAGAACGATGACGACAGTGCCTACGAACTTGTCAGCGGGCCGTCGAAGTGGCGGGTCCGATTTACGCAGTCCGGTGAGTCCAAGCATCTGCCTGTTGCCCTTGCCAGCCTGATCAGCAAATACCTGCGCGAGTTGCTGATGGGGTGTTTCAATGCGTACTGGTCTGAGCAGGTGCCGGATCTAAGATCCACCGCAGGCTACTATCAGGATGGCCTGCGATTTTTGAAAGCGATTCGCCCCCATGTACGCCGTCTGGGTATCGACGAACAAGTTCTAATTCGGCAACGCTCCGGCGTGGAGGCGTGATGGACGGTACCCGGAAAAGCAAACCGGCATGGTTGGTCAATTGGCTCTCACGGCATCAGCACCCCGTTTCGTTTTGGCTGCACCTGCTGGGCATTCCGTTGACGATCGCCTGCATTCCGCTGGCGACTGTGCAGCTCATGCGCGATGAATGGGACCTTTGGTGGCGGCCGATCGTGCTGCTCGTCGGGGGCTATTTTCTGCAATGGATCGGTCACGTCATCGAAGGCAACGACATGGGCGAGGTCATTTTGATCAAGAAATGGTTGGGCAAACCGTATGTGGCCGTGTCACCAAGGTATTCCGAAGCCGAGCAAACCGCGGAGAAGTGAAATCGCCACCAACTCACAGTGCTGACGTTTGTCAACGCCCGACGTACAATGAAGGCGTTAAGCGTGTGGAGCCCGGTTGGTTCGTGCGGAAGGAGGCTCGGCTGTGAAGATCAAGGAGGGTAGCGTCCATCATCTGGATTGCATGAAGGGGATGGGGCGCATGGCCGCCGGGAGCGTCGATCTCGCTTTCGCGGACCCACCGTTCAATATCGGTTACGACTACGACGCCTACGACGACAAGCAGGATCACGAGAGTTATCTGGCATGGTCGCGTGACTGGATCGCGGCCGTGCATCGCGTGTTGAAGCCGGACGGCACGTTCTGGTTGGCCATCGGGGATGAATACGCAGCGGAACTGAAGCTCATTGCACAAAATGCTCACCCGGACTATCGACTCGGTGATGCCGGTCCGTCCTCGAACGCCGGCTTTCATTGCCGAAGTTGGGTCATCTGGTATTACACGTTCGGCGTTCACTGCACGCACAAGTTCACCCGTAGCCATGCGCATTTGTTTCACTTCGTGAAGGACCCCAAGAATTTTACGTTTAATTCGGATGCCGTCCGCGTGCCGTCCGCTCGACAGTTGGTATACAACGACAAGCGGGCCAATCCCAAGGGAAGGATGCCGGACGACACCTGGATTCTCCGTCCTCAGGATTTGGCTGAAGGTTTTCAGCCGAACGAAAGCACCTGGTATTTTTCCCGGGTCTGCGGCACGTTCAAGGAGCGTCAGGGGTGGCATGGTTGTCAGATGCCCGAGCAGCTTCTCGGTCGCATCCTTCGGGCCTGTACGAATGAGAGCGATCTGGTTTTTGATCCTTTTTCGGGGAGTGGAACGACGCTTGCTGTTGCGAAAAAGCTTGGGCGGCGGCTTATCGGTTTTGAGATGTCAGAGAGTTATGCGGATTATGCTCAGAAGCGATTGAAGCGCGTTAAGGTTGGGGAAGCGCTTGATGGCGCGGAGGAACCGCTGGTCAGTGCGCCTCGGACAGATCGATCACGACGGCGACAATCCAGGCGCCGTCACGGGTCGCAAGAGGACTCGCTTTTTGATGACTCTGTCGCCGCTCAAAGAGATTGAATCCATCCCTGAACTGGCGGCGGGCCTTTCGGCGCGCCACAAAGCTCGTCTCGCGAATTTCCGTACGTCGGCGTTACAAAAGTATCGTCCATATCCGAGTATGGCGTCCCTGATCGGTTTCTTCGGCTGGATGATCATTTTCGGCAAGGGCACCGATGTTCTTGAGGGTCATCCGCAATGGGACGTGCTTGGATTCCTGCGCAGCCTTGGTTTGGACGGAATTGTGATCGTTTTGCTGCTTGGGTACGGCATCGCCATCTTTTTGGGGATCATCGCATATCAGCGTGTTCGTGTCGTACTGCTGGGTCGTGCGCTTCGACGCGCTCTTGGTGGGAATCGCTGCCTATGGTGTGATTATCTTTTGAAGGGCCTTGAGGCGAAAGAGGGTGGCGTGCGTTGCCCGGAATGCGGTGAGTGCTCGCCGTCACGGAACAATCGTATTTAGATGAATGTATCTTTTTCTGCCTCAGCCGGTGACGCGTGTTCGTAGAGCGGTTTTCACCCGCCGTTGACGATGCGTGCGCGCCATTTTTGCGGCGGGAACCCGCCCTTACGACTCAGCAGTGACAAGCGCAATGGCAAAACCGTCATAGCCTTTGGTGCCGATGGTCTGGATGGCCGTGGCCGCGATGCGCGGCTCAGCGGCCAGCATCTCGATGAAGTGGCGGACGCCTTGGACGCGCGGGTCGTCACTGTCGGAGTTGATGACCGCCCCGTCGCGGATGACGTTATCTGCGATGATTAGCGTACCTGGACGCGAGAGCTTGAGTGCCCATTCGAGGTAGCCGGGGTTGTTTGGTTTGTCGGCGTCGATGAAGATCAGATCGAATGGGCCGCGCCCTTCGTCTGCCAGCTTCGGCAAGGTTTCCAACGCGCGACCGAGACGAATTTCCACGATGCGGGACAGACCGGCCCGTGAGATATTCTCGCGGGCGACATCGGCATGGGCAGGCTCGGCCTCCAGCGTGACCAAGCGGCCGTTGGATGGAAGCGCGCGGGCCAGCCATATGGTGCTGTAGCCGCCAAGGGTCCCGATCTCCAGGATGCTCGCGGCGCGTTGGATTTTGGCCAACAGGTGTAGGAATTTTCCCTGGTTTGGTGCCACGTCGATCGGCGGGAGCCCGGCGTTGGCATTGGCGTGGAGCGCCGCATCGAGGTCGGGATCGGGCCGCACCAGTTGTTCGGTGATGTAGCGGTCGACGTTGGTCCATTGGTCCGGAGTCATGGTTTTTCTCGCAAAGCGGTATGCGTCCAAGTCGGGGTCATTCATTCTACGACATGGTCAGGCCTTGGGTTTTGGGGTCAAGGCTTTGTGCGGAGCGCGTGGGATTTGACACTGGGTCGGTCCGCCGTTGAAATTGGAATGCAAAACTTTTTTCGCAGCCGAGGCACGGCAGGCCGTTTGTTGGGCCTGCACGAACACCCGGGAATGAGGAGGCCGTTGGATGGCGACCCGTGAGACAGCCGACAGTCAGTTGGACGAAGAAAACGTATCCGTAGCCGACGAGCAGGAAGACCCGAAAGAAGCGCTGAAGAAGGTCATCGACGTCAAAGTGACGGATGCCGGCGTTCTTCGGAGGTGCGTGAGCATCACGGTGCCTCAGGACAGCCTCAGGGCCGAGTTTGACAAGGATTATGATGAGTTGGTGAATGAGGCCGTTGTTCCGGGTTTTCGCCGTGGTCGTGCTCCGCGCCGTCTTGTGGAGAAGCGGTTTGGCCGAGAGGTTAATGATCAGGTTCAGACGCGGATCGTGTCGAACGCCTACCTCGCTGCCATCGAGAAGGAAGATCTTAAGGTTCTCGGCGATCCGCTGGTCTGGGTGCAGGTCAAGGACAAGGACAAGGCGGAGGAGTCAGGCGGCGAACAGCTGTTGGACCTGCAGAAGGCGTTGCAACACCTGAGTCTGCCGGATGAGGGCGACTTTGCATTTCGTTGCGAAGTGGAGGTCAAGCCGGAGTTCGAATTACCGAAACTCGAAGAGGTCCCGATTGAGAAACCCAGCCTGACGATCGGCGATGACGATGTCCAGGTGCAGATCGATCGCATTCGGGCTCGTCGCGGCCATTGGGTGCCGGTCGAGGAGGGGAGCAAGGTCGAGATCGATGATCTGCTTGTTTGCGACATGAAGATGACCGTGGACGGCACGGAAGTGAAAACGGTCGACAACATGCAGCTTGCGGCCCGTGCCCAGATGATTGAAGGTGCGGTGATTTCGGATCTGGGCGACAAGCTCAAGGGTATGAAGGCCGGCGACAAGGCGTCGGTCGATGCTGAGTTGCCGGACGATTACGACGTGGAGGGGTATCGGGGCAAAAAGGCGACGTTTGAATTGCTGCTCAACGAAATCAAGCGGATGCAGCTGCCGCCGCTGGACAAGGACTATCTGTCGTCCCAGGGTTTTGACAGCGAAGGCGAATATCGGTCGTGGGTGAAGAAGCAGATGGAGGGCCAGCTTGAGCAGGAAATCCGCCGGGGGATGCGTGAACAGGTGAGGGAGTATCTGCTCGAGAACACGAAGCTCGATTTGCCGGAGGGTCTTTCCTCGCGTCAGACGGAACGTGCGGTGGAGCGGCGGATGGTCGATCTCCAGATGCAGGGCGTTCCAGCGTCCGAAATCGAGAAAAACGCAGACGAATTGCGGACCGGCGCCCGAGAACAGGCGGTGGCCGAGTTGAAGCAGCATTTCATCTTGGAGGAGATCGCTGAAAAACTCGACATAGATGTCAGGGAGGAGGAGATCAACGGCCGGATTGCCGAGATGGCACAGGCCTATAATCAAAGGTTCGATCGTGTTCGCGACCAATTGTCGAAGAACAACGGTCTTTTGAGCGTGTATCTCCAACTCCGCGACGAGAAGTGTATCGATCACATTCTCGAAAAGGCCAGGATTACGGAGGCCAAGACGCCGAAGAAGGTCGCCAAGAAGACGAAAAAGAAAACGGCGAAGGCCGAAAAGCCCGAGAAATCGGACGACGCTCCGGCTGAGACGGCCAAGAAAAAGACCGCGAAGAAGAAAACGACGAAGAAGAAGTCGTAAGGCCCTCCAGTGAGAGGGGTGAAAAGAAGGGATGCCTCATGGATGATCGTATAATGCCCTACGGTGGGGTTCTTCCATCGTCTGAAACGAAACATTTCGCACAGGCCGGTCCGCCTTACCAACGCTATCGCGAGATGTCGATCGAGGACATGCTCCTTGAGAATCGCATCATTTTTCTGGCCGGTCCGATTTCGGAGAGATCGGCCAGCCTGGTGATCATGCGATTGCTGTATTTGCAGAGCGTGAAGAAGGACCAGGACATTCACTTGTACATCAATTGCCCGGGTGGGATGGTGGATCAGACCCTGGCCATTTATGACACGATGCGTTTTCTGACGTGCGACATCGCCACCTATTCCATTGGCCAGGCGGCCAGCGGCGGGGCGGTGATCCTGACGGCGGGCACGAAGGGCAAGCGTTTCGCCCTGCCGAACAGCAAGATCATGCTGCACCAGCCGTGGGGTGGGATCACGGGGCAGGCCGAGGACATTCGCATTCAAGCGGAAGAGATCCTGCGTGATAAGCGAAATCTGAACGAGATCCTCGCTCAGCACACGGGTCGGAGCATCGAACAGATCGAAGAGGAGACCGAACGCGACCGATTCCTGACGCCGAAAGAAGCGATGGAATGGGGACTGGTGGACGAGATTCTGGAGTCCGCCGGGTCGGAGAAGGACAAGAAGGATAAATAGAAAACCCCGAGGGAGCGTTTTGATGGCGAACAATTCAACCCTGATACCTTTTGTCATTGAGAAGACCGGTCGCGGTGAGCGGTCGTACGATATTTACTCGCGATTGCTCAAGGACCGTGTGATTTTTCTGGGAGGCGGTGTCGACGACGAAGCGGCGAACGTGCTGATCGCGCAAATGCTGTTCCTCTCCAACGAAGATCCGAATTCGGACATTCATTTTTACATAAACTCACCCGGCGGCAGCGTGTCGGCCGGTTTGGCGATCTATGATACGATGCAGTTTTTACGCTGTGACGTGGCGACCTACTGTGTCGGTATGTCAGCGAGCATGGGTGCGATTTTGCTCTGTGGAGGCGCCAAAGGTAAGCGGCATTCCCTGCCCAATGCTCGCGTGCTCTTGCATCAGCCGTTAATTGGTGGTGTGATGCAGGGCGCGGCCACGGATCTGTCGATTGAGGCCAAAGAGATTCTTCGGCTTCGCGAGATTTTGTACGGCATTCTGAGTACGCGCAGCGGCACGGACCTGGAAAAGATCAAGAAAGATTGTGATCGAAATCTATGGCTTTCTCCTACCGAAGCAATGGATTACGGCTTGGTCGACAAGGTCCTCGAGCGTCAGCCCGACATCGCGACTCGGCGTTCATCCGACGACTGATCGCGCAATTCCTGCGCGATTCATTTCAAACGCACTGCGTCCTATGCGCGACGGGGCTGATTCTGTGGTCGGCCGGAGGGTGCATCAACGGCACGACCTCCGTGCAGGACCGTTCGGAGCTGGCCAAGATTCAACGGCTGGAAGACCAGGTTGCGGAGCAGGGGCGGCTGCTTGCACAAAAGGATGAGCAGCTCCGCGACCAAGCCGAGATCATCCAGCAATTGCGAAACTATCCTCAGAGCAAGAGTCTGGAAGATTTGGTCCATGTGGATCGGATCGAGATCGAGCGTTTGTCCGGAGCGTATGATGAAGATCGTGACGGCGTGCCGGAAGGCGTGGCGGTGTATCTTCGGCTTTTTGACCGGGATGGCGACACCATCAAGGCTTCAGGACGGGTGCGGGTCAAGCTGCTCGATTTGGCGAATCCACCGGACCAACAGCTTCTCGGCCAGATCGAGTTGGGTCCGAAGGAACTGCTATCGCGGTGGTTTGGCCGGCTGCTGACTTCGCATTTCTCGATCAAAGTCCCCTGGGGTGAAGGCGTTCCAAAGACCGGAAGAAAGAACGTGACGGTCGTTGTTACGTTTCTCGAATCACTTTCCGGCCGTGACTTCCAGGCCCAACGGGTGGTGTCCGCCACCCGGAAGTGACCGTTCCTTGATGTATTGATTTTCGACGTGTTTGTCCGATAAACACCCTGGGGCCCGCTATTGGCCTCCCTGATGGCATTATTATCGGCAATATGCTGGCGTCCGATAGCGGAAACGGCCGTTGAAAAGGTGATTTGGCACCGCAGTCGGACTGTGGTCATCGAGACAAAGGCGGTCAAAAGAGGATTCGGTCCATGTCTGGTCACTCAGGAAAACCGGTGTCGCAGAAAATGAGCGTTCGCCTCGTTGCGGAAAAGAACGACAGCGACCAGCCGACGGCGGGACCCTCCAACGGGCCCCCTCCCCAATTGACGGGGGCGCTCACGGTGCTTGGGACCGGAGAGAGTTGCGACGTCGTGCTCGATTCGGATCAGATCGATCACGCGCACACGGCCATCGTCAAGCTTGGCGATGGGGCCTACGTTTGTGATTTGGGTGCTCCGGGCGGGACCATGATTAACAAGAAGCGTATCCGATGGGCGAAGTTGTCCAGCGGGGACGTTCTGGCGATCGGTCCACTTCGGTTCAAGGTGGAGGTGGATGCGGCTGAGGGTTTCGCGACGGAAGAGCAGCCCGTGTTTCGCCTGCACAATGAGAAAAATATCGGAGTGATTACGAGCATCGATCCTGTGTTACTGATCGGCAGCGATCCCGGCTGCGACATCATGCTCGATGAGGAATCCGTTTCACCTCGACATTGCCTCGTGGCCTGGACGCAGGAGGGGCCCGTCCTCCGCGATTTGCAGCGGCGTCATTTGACTCGTCTGAACGGCCGTCGCATCCATTCCGGCCGGCTGATGAACGGGGATTCGATCACGATCGGGCGCAGCGAGCTCATTTTCGAGACGGACGTCAAACTGCCGGAGCCTTCGCGTCAAGATCGTCAAGACGGTTCGGATCTTCACGAATGGACGGGTTCGACGTCCGGGGATTCAAAGCCTTCGGAGATTATTTCGGGCCGGTTACCGACCGATTGGACGGGCAAGATCGAAGCGCTTTGGAACATGACGCGCGTGGACGCCCAGGCGTTGAGGACGAACGGCAAACGGAAGCCAGCTGAAGAGAAAGAATCGGTGAGAGAAAGTGGGCCGACTTCTGCCGAGTCGATTTCTCAGGAAAGCCAGGAGCCCCCTATGGTTAACGATGCAAAGGATAAGGCGGAAAAAGACAAGAAGGCGCCGATCGAGCCTTTGAATGATGAAGCGACGAACGTGAACTCCGAGCATCAGCATGACGATCGGTCGGCTCAAATCCGCGATCGCATCGCGGCGGCCCAGCAGGCATTGGATGAGCGAGCGAGGAAATACCGTGAAGGCTTGGACGAAGAGCGCCGGAAGCTTGAGGTGCGCCAGGCGGAGTTGCAACGGCAGGCCAAGGCATTGCGCCAGGCGGCCATGGGCGGTCAACCGGACGTTTCTGACGACGATCCGGTTGATGAAATCACTCCATTGGAGGACCTGCCGGGTAAGTCCAACATTGAGCTTCTTGCCAGCGGACGGATCGACCTGTCCTCGCAATCCGCTTCAAACGCGTCAGAAAACAGTTCGATCGAGGGTTTCGATCAAAGTGTGATCAACGGCGTCACGAATCCGACCCATTTGGAACAGCGCGTGGCGGAACTTGTGGAATTGGCGAAGACCGAACGCACGGAGATCGAAAGAGGCGAGGCGATGATCGAAACGCTTCGTCTCGAAACGGAGCGTCTGCGCACGACGGTCGCTCGACGTCAGGAGAAACTTCAGGCCCGACGGACCAATCTCGAAGAACGATTCAAAGCGCTGGAGCGAACCCGTGAAGTCATTCGCACCGAGCGCGAGCCTTTAGCGGCCCGGCTTCGGAAGCTGGATTCCGAAGAAGCTTCGATTCAAGCGCGCATGGCCGATGGTGAGCGTATTCGCGGCGAACTGGATAACGAGGCCGAGTTGTTGAACCAGGCCCAGCAAAGGTTGAAGAAACGACAGAAGGAATTGTTCGACAGTCTTGAACTGGAGCGACAGCGTGTTCAGCAGCGTCAGTCGGCGATGCAGGTCAAGACGGCTGAGCTGGAGCAGTTTCTGCACAGCCGCTTGAGTGACATCGAGGTCGAATTGAGTGCCCGGCGCGCGGACATGGAGACTCGCCCTCAACCGGCTCCCGATGCCGGCTTGTCTTTGGAACCCAATGGGAGAGGAAGCCATCCGAGTGCAGTGAAGGAAAACGTCCGTCAAGAGATGTCGGAACAGCTCTCGGCATTGAGCCGGATCGAACGGCAGGCCGCGGAAGGTGAATCTCGGCTCGATGTGCTTCAGAAGAAGATCGATGCGCTCGGCAGCATCAAGCCGGATGCCGCGGCTTCGAATTCGACCGAGCCGAGTCAGGGAAGCGGGGGGACAAGGTTGGCCGGGGCGTGGAAAGCCGAGTCGCAAGAGGACAAGGGATTGCGAATGTCTTCCGACAAGTCCGGGGTCGGGAGCTAGTGCAGGTAGGCCGGGTGTTCCGGCTTTCGACGTGCGCCGGTTTGACAGGATAGCACCCGGCTGGCAGAGCGAGTTGGAGAACGGAGACTGAGCACGCGAGCATTGACCGTGGGCGGCAGACGGTCCGGTTGATGTTGACCTCCGCCAGCCCGAACTCCAAACGGAGCAGCATTCGATGGAAAAGAAGACCGGCCAAGAGGCTCTGACAGACACATCCGTTTCAGAATCGAAGACGAGCGAGTTGCCGAATTTGAGGGCCGAGCGGCTGCCGCTCGATGAGCCGCGGATCTCAACGGAGCAAGACAATCAGTCCTCTGAAGAGAAAGCTGCGGGGTCTGCCAGTCGCGATGCGGTCGAAGGCCGCCTTGCCCAGGACCTGCACCGCTTGAGAGAGGCGTCCACGACGCTCTCGCATGCCAGGGCGTGGTTGGATGCCCAAGCGAACGAGGCATCCGCCTTGGCCGCCCTGACCGCCGGCACGGCTCGCAAGGGGTCGAGGGACTCAAGCGACTCTTCGGGCGATGACCAGGAAAAGGAGCAGAAAAACCGCTTTTTTGAAGGTGAGAGCCACCACGAAGGCCATCACGCGGTACAATCTACCAACGAACCGGCTTCAGATCGGGAGTTTCCGACTGGACCGGCTGCACGACACGCCGCATCACGGTCGGGTTACCAGGATGCCCGGCACAAAGATCGTCGAAATACAGACCAGGGCGAAGGGAGAATGGACCACTTTACCACAACCCATGATCCGCAGCGGGCTCGTCTCGAAAAGGAACTGAGGCAAGCACGGGAAGAGCTTCGCCATCTTCGTGAACAGGCCGACAGCCAAACCCACATGTATGGGTCGGTCGCGGCACAGAACCGTCGTATGGACCAGCGGGCGACCGAGCTTCGCGAGAAGGTTGCGCAAGCCCAGCGCGCTCTGGACGAGCGGGCCCAACGGCATCAGGCCGAACTGGAACAAGAGCGTCAGCGTCTTCGGGCCTACCACGACAAGCTTCAACTGAAAGCCCAGGAGCTTGCGGAGTCGACGCGCGCCCAAAAACAGCGGTTTTCAAAGCAGCGCGAGGAGTTGGAATCGCGTCTGAAGGAATTCCAGACGACCAGGACCGAAGCGGACCACGCGGCGGATCGGCGTGAATTTGAGCGGCGCGCCGAGTTGCAGCGCTATGAGGAAGAAAACCAGACGCTGAAGGACCAGTTGGAGAGCGCTCGGCGCGAGAATCTCGATCAGCAGGCGGAATTGGATTTTCGGTCTGAGGAAGTTCGTTCGCTGAAAGCGGAGTATGGAGATGTCGGGCAGAAGATCGGCGACCAGCGTGCCGAACTGGATCGCCGCACGGCAGAACTCGAAGCGCTGAAGATCGAAAACGAGGAGGCGCAGGAAAGAAACGTTGCGCAGCGTGCCGAGCTTGATCGGCGCGACGTTGAAGTTCAAGCCTTGAAAGCCGAGCTCGAAGCGGCGAGACAATCCGGTCGCGAACAGGCGCAGGTCGAGGTGGAGTCCATCAAACGGGCCGCTCGTGAAGACTATAAGGTTGAGCTTGATCGTGAGACCTCGGCCCGAATTGAGGCGTTGGAAGCGCAATTGTCCGGACGGGAATCGGAACTTGACGACAAAGCGAATGCCCTTCTTGCGCGCGAAGCGGAACTGGAGCGGCTTCGGATGGAGCTGCAGGGCGCCAAGCGCGAGTATGACGAGCAGTTCCAATTCAAAAAGGCCGTTTTGGAGGAGCAGCTCGAGTCAGGCCGAGCGGAATTGAAGGAAGAGATCGCCGCTCAGCGTGAGGCCATTGCTGCGGAGGCGAATGACATTCGGGCACAACTCGAGCTGGAGACGAAGCAGCATGAAGCCGAGTTGGAGCGTGCACGAGAGCAGTTCGCAAAGCAGGAAGAGGCCTTTGCCGCCCAAAAAACGATCTTGGACGAACAGGAGCTGGCGCTGAAGGAACGTGAGGCGGCGCTGTCTCAAGGGGACGACGAACTGGAGCAGGTTTCCAATTCTCTGGAGGTCCGTGAGGACCGTCTCAAGGATTGGGAGGCCAAGCTCGAGGCGCAACGTGAGGAGCTTGATCGGCAGCAGGAAGCGGCCCAGCGAACCCTCAAACTGTCGGCGGAGCTGGAAATCGAGCGTGAATCGCTCCAGGAATCCCGGGCCCGGTTTGACCGTGCCGAGCTGGAATTGGCGGACCAGCGCAGCCAGATTGAAACCCGTTTGTCTGAGCTTGAAGCAAGAGAAGCTGAGCTGCGGGACAGTGCACTTAAGGAGCATGATGCCGCCTTTGCCGAAGAGCGGGAGAACCTGGCCAAGATGCGGCAGCGGCTGGAGGAGCAGGAAGAGGGTCTCCACAAGCGCGAGACTCGTCTGAACGAGCGAGTCTCTCAGGCCGAAGCGCTTGAGAAGCGGACGAATGAGGCGGTTTCGGAATACCAGTCAGCGCAGGCCCGGCTTGAAAGGGACGTTGAGGAGATCAGGTCGCGTCAGGAGGCGGTTGCGCACGAGCAGAGAGAGATCGATGCCGCGAAGCGCGAGCTGCGGCAAGACCAGGAAAAACTGTCCGAGCGCGAACGAAGCCTGCAAGAGTCGAGGGAAACGCTCGCGTCGGACCGCGCCGAGCTGACGCTGTCTCGCGAAGCGCTGACGGAGAAAGAGGACGAACTCAAACGAAACACGCAGCAGCTCGATGAGTCGAAAGCGGATTTGGAAGACAAGCTTGCGCGAATGGAGCGTGACCGGTTGGCGCTTCGTGACCGTGAGCGCGTGGTCGCGGAAGATCGCGAGGCGCTTGACACCGCTCAGGCCGGCATGAGTGAGAGTCGCAACAAGCTTACCAAGCGGATTGAAGACACCAAGGAGATGGGGCGCAAGCTCATTGTGAAGTCGAAGCGGCTTCAACATCGAAAAGAGCAGCTTCAGGAAGGCGAGGCGGCGCTTGAAGTCCGCAAGAAGGAATTTGATTCGCAGTACACCGAGCTTCGTCGCGAACGGACCGAGCAGAAGGCGCAATCGGATCGGATTGACCAGGATCGCAGCGAGTTGAAGAGTCTGGGTGAGCAGCTTGAGAAGGACCGGGAAGATCTGGAACAGGCGCGTTGCACGTTTGACGCCGGTTTACGCAAGCTGGAGGGTGATCAGCGTGATCTGGCCGAGCGCGAGGCGAAGCTTGCGGAACGCTCGGTGCAAATCGACTCCGCGAAAAATCGCCTGGATGAAGAACGCCTTGATCTGCAGAAGCAGCGTCAGGAGTTGGTGGCGATTCAGGATCAAACGGACGGCTCGTCCGAGCAGATCAAGGCGCTCATGGAGCAGGCTGAACAGCGTGAGGAGCAGGTCAAGGACCGGGAGAGCGTGCTCAAGACTCATGAAGAAGCGTTGGCCGCCAGGGCGTCCGAGTTGGCCAGCGCGGAGGCGGAGATCCAAAGTAAAGCCGAAGCGCTCGAAGAGCGAAGTTCCCGGGTCGAGGGTGATCAGGATGCTCTGCAGGCGGAGCGCAGCGAGTTTGAGTCGGTGATGGCCGCCGAACGTGCGGAAGTGGAGCGACTTCGATCCGAGGCCGAGGCCGAAGTGTCGGCTGAGCGTGAAAAGATTGCGGACCGTGAGCGGGAATTGGAAGAGACGACCGCCAGGGAGCGCGAGGCTCTGGCGGCTGAGAAGCGCGCGGTGACTCAATCGAACATGGAGGAGCTGCGCGAGGAAGTGCGCCAGGAATTGGAAGCTCAGCTTTCCCGGCGGTTTGACGACGTCGCCCGTCAGGAGAAAGAGGTTGAGCAGCGCTGCCGGTCACGCTGGGAGGACGTCGAGCGCGATATTGAGGACCGGTTGGAGATTCTGGAAACCGAGATCAAGCAGCGCCGTGAGCAGGCTGATCAGGAATTGACGGATCACCGTCGGAGTCTCGAAAGCGAGGTGGGCGAGGTCCGAAGTCGGCTGGATGATCAAATCGAGGATTTGCGCCAGAGGCAAGGGGCGGTTGCCCGAGAGGAGGAACTGCTCCGTATTCGTCGCGAAGAGCTCGAATCTGAGACGGAGAAGCGCATTCAGGAAATCGGAGAGCGCGCCTACGACGTCGACGAAGACAAAGCGGCGGATTTGGACCGAGTGGCGGATGATCTGGAAGTGGAATCCGGTCTCCAGGATCTGGACCTCGAGAGTGAACGGTATTCGCTGACGACGGGTGGCGATTTAGAGCCCGCGGCCGAGCCGGACCGTGATCCTGAGGAAAGTCCGGAGGTTGCCGCGGCGTCTGCTGAAACCGAAGTTGCTGCTGCCAGCCGAGTATCCAAACGATTTCGGCCCGTTTTGACATCGTTGGTCGCCATCGTCGTGGGAGGGTTGGCAGCCGGATTCTATATGTGGTCGCCGTCCAAGGATGTTCAACTCGGCGGTCGCTGGTCCATCAACACGGTGACGTCGGAAACGGCCATGTCGGCGAAACAACATGTTGCGGAAATCATCAGGACCCTGTTCGACTCAGGGCCGCTTGGAAGTGGCGTCGACCTGGAGGCGCTGTATCGCGAGAAGCGGTTGCAGATCCAGCCGTCCGGGGCCGAAGAAGCGGTGGAGATCACGGCCCGAGTGAATCCGCAGAATGAGCAGTCCGTGCAGGCGGGGCTCGACGCCCTGGGTCGGGCTTATGAGGAAGTCCTTGAACACAAGGTCATCTCCGAAGACCAGCGGAAGCTCGCTCTGGCCGAGACTCAACAGCAGGCCCGAGAGAAGCAAGCCGAACTGCAAGATGCCAAGTCCGAGCTGCAGCGGTTGCGAGCAATCATCGACGGGGACGACATTACGAGCGACCTTAAGACGGCACGGACCGGTCAAGAGCAGTTGAAGCAGGAGGCGGCGAATGCCCTGGCGGCTGCCGAGGCGGCAAGGCAACGACTTGAGCGTTTTGAGAGTTCGCCTCCCGAAGGTCCGATCGTGCCCGGGGAGGAGCAGCTTGTTGCGTCGATGTCGGATGATCCCGAGTTGATGCTCGCCATCACCGAGCGCGCGAACAAGGCACGCGAGTTTCACGGCGTCCTGACCAAGGCGATGTCCCAATCGCAAACGCCGTTGTCGAAACTGTTGGTGAGCATTCGGGCATTCATGGACGAAGTGGACGAACAGCTTCAGAAGCAGACCGATTCGGAAATTCGTCGTGAGCTCGAGTTGATCAATGAGAACTTGTCGGACCATCGTGATCAGGCCGAGGAATTTTCGGAGAACTGGGACCTGCTGGGCCCGAAAGTGGCGGGTTGGCAGCCTGGAGACGATCCTGATTTGTTGCTCGAATATCAGAAGAGGGCGGAAGTGCTCGTTCGGGAGTTTCACGCGAAATCGCGCGTTTCATTGGGACTTGCCATCAAGCAGGGGGACCAGATCGGTCGAACGGGCACGGAAATGGCCATGCGTCGGGTGATTCAAAGCGCCTTGGCAAAGTTCTCGCACGTTTGCTTCGAGACTCGAAACGAATGGATTCTGGCCGCCAGCGGTGTGGTTCCCGCGAACAACCTTGAGCTTAAGGCCTTGCGGATCACCCTGGTGAATCTCGTCCCTCGAATTCAGGAACGCCGTGAGGCCCACAAGGCCGAAGTGGCGAAGAAACTGGTCGCGCAGCGTGATGCCGAATGGACTGCGGAGTTGGGGCGACTAAAGCAAGAGCTTGAGGACGCCAATCAGCGACAGCGAGAGCTCAACGGTCGGATGATGGCCGTGATGGACGACGTGGCTGAGAAACAGCAGGCAACACAGGAAACGCTGCAGGCACGTCGTGACGAGGTTGAAGGCCAGCAGGAGGTGGTTGCCGAACTCGATCGCGAGTGGACGAGACTTGTTTCACACGCACAACACTTGGAAAGCGGCCAGGAAATTACGATGGCCGGCGCGGTGAGTTACGGTTCTTTGAAGCCCGTGCTGCCGAGCCAGTTCGATTTCGAGAAAATCGATCGAGCCGCGGCCCTCGGCGGGGGCGTGGCGGTCGCATTCATCCTTGTGTTTTGGTTCTTGTCCCGGCCGAGACGCCCGCGTGTTGCGGCAGGGTGATCAAATCGGGCAGTTTCACGTTTAGTCTGGTGCATTGATCCGTGGGCATTCTGCGCGTGATGATGCTGTCGACGGATTTGCAGAAGGGTGGTCTTCCTCTTCAGTTGCTCATGATGGCTCGGTATTTTCCAGCCGTCGAGGTCCATCCGATCGTCGGCTGCCTGGCGACCCGCGGCCCGTTGAGCGACGTGCTCGAATCTCATGGCGTCGAGACGTTTGCATGCGATGCCGCCGGTCCGCTCGACATTCGATGCTTCGGCCGTTTCAGGCAGCATGTTCGTCGTTTCGATCCGGATCTGATCCATAGCTCATTGTTTCATGCGAACCTGGTTGCGCGTCTGTTTGGACGGACCGACCGGACGCGTCCCATCCTCACCACGACTCTTACGATCGAGATCGAACGTCGGTGGCACCGTTGGCTTGAGTCACTCACGTCCGGGCTCTCCGACTTGCATGTTGCGAACGCGGAGGCGGTTCGCCGGCATGTCTGCGAGGATCTTGGATTTGCTCCGGGAGACGTCCTCGTGATTCCAAACGGGTTAGAGATGTCGGAATTGGATCGCGTAACTCCCGCTCAACGCCGGGAACTCGGCATTGAAGACGATTTGCCTTTGATCGTCTGGGCGGGGCGCATGGACCCCGTCAAGAATTTAGAGACGTTTGTTGAAGTTGTTGCGCGCGTTCATTCCCAGAGGCGATTGCGCGCCCTGTTGCTCGGCGACGGTCCTGCGTATTCCAAAATCAAGACTGAGGTCAATAAGAGAGGGCTCGAAGGGGTCGTGCATTTCGCCGGTTGGTCGGACAAGGTTTCGGCCTGGCTCAAGGCGTCGGACGTGCTTTTGTTTCCGTCCTGGACCGAGGGGGCGCCCAACGTCGTGCTCGAGGCGATGGCCTGTCGATGTCCGGTCGTGGCCAGCAATGTGGCGGCGTGCCCGGAGTTTATTACGACGGGTCGGAACGGTGTTTTGTGTTCGCCGAATGACGTTGACGGATTTGTTCGAAGTGTACTTGGTCTTTTGGCCGATCCATTATTAAGAAAGCGTTATGCGGACGTTGCTTACGATCAGTTGAGTGCGGGGTACTCGATTCAAGATGTGGTG
Organism: Phycisphaerales bacterium; assembly: GCA_022360095.1. GTDB lineage: Bacteria > Planctomycetota > Phycisphaerae > UBA1845 > UTPLA1 > JAKSDK01. The sequence continues at coordinate 80,461 of JAKSDK010000710.1, read as the reverse complement.
TGTCAATGGCGTGCCGCTTACGACAGGTTGATGACATCCTCTTGAGGGGTTGCGTGGGGGCTGATCGGGGCCGTGTTTTGGGCCGGAAAACGTGTTGCCGCTGCAACATCATGCGGCATCTAAGGTTCTCAAGATATTGGTGATCCGGTCCGGGACAAATCGAAAAAAAAGGGATTTTGTGCTTGAATCGCGGTGGGGGATTATGTAATGTCTTCCCATGATGTGGGGGAAAGTGAATCATCAGGGTTCGCCGTGAAAACGCATGATTTTTACTGGGTTTTTCGAGCATTCGATCGACGCGAAGAACCGACTCGCGATTCCATCCAAGATTCGCAGTCGCATGAATCCGAAGCGCGACGGCAAGGGATTTGTGATGGTGCCGGGTCAGCCGGCCAACACGCTTTGGCTTTACACGGAGCGGCATTTCGAAATGCTGGCCGAACGGGCCGACTCCGTTCTGATCCCCGACGACGATCAACTTCAATTCGAGCAGATATTTTTCACGTTGGCCGAATTTTTGGACGTCGATGCGCAGGGGCGCATTCTGGTTCCCGAGCGAATGCTGGCTCGCGCGCGACTCGGGCGCGAAGTGGTGATTTGCGGCGTCCGTGATCATTTGGAGATACGACCTCGAAAGGATTTCGAGAATCAGATTGATGAAGCGTGGGAACAATACCGGGAGTATCAACTAAGAGCACGCAAGGCTTACATGGATTCAACGCGGCAGGCCGGCCCCGAGGCCGGCAAGACCTGACCAGCGGGAGACACGTAGTCGCCCGGGTCTAGGTAGATTCGAGTGTGGCGGTGCGGAAGGATAAGGATGAGGCAGCCGCTCAGCTAGTGCGGCTGCCCCTTCCGCCCTGCCAAGTCAGATTGGTTTCTTTTAACTGCGGCAGACCAGGGAGGGTTCGCCTCGATCCGCTTTTGGAATTGCGGTTCAAGGGTGTGGCCTACTTGTCGCTTACGACGCATGGGATTGACAGGCGATTCAAGGAAGAGCGCCGGCATTTGTCCCACGGTATGCAGCATGCGACTCGCCGTTTCTCATCAGGAGAAGTGCTGCGGACCGCGGTTCGGTGTTTCGGATGACGGAGGTGTCACCTGGGCGGCGGCGTCTCCTGTCCCACGCTCGATTGAGCTGGTCGTCCGGAACGGAACCGGTGCCATCACAGTCAATTCAACGCGTTGAAAACGGCACCCGCTCATCACGGAGGATGAACGGGCGCCACCCCCTTCTATCCACGCCTTTTCCGGGTCGGCTTTTGGTCGTTTCCGGGTCTTGGGTATGATCTTCTTCGCAAGGCGCTTGCCAAGTTCCAAAGTAAACTAACACGAGGCAGGTACGTCTTCTGACACGGCGTTTCATGGCGAAGAGAGCAACTCGAAGAATCCGGTCCGAACCTCAGCGCGAGAATCAGGCTCAGACGCAGGCGCTACCGGCGCAGACGTGGCTTGTCGTTGTGATCTTGGCGGCCGGGGCACTCGTCTATTGCAACAGCTTGGCCGGGGCGTTCATCTTTGACGACCGCATCAGCATTCTCGACAACGAGAAAATCACGCATCTCCGACCGGTCGGCGACTTGCTCAAATCGCGAAGGCCGGTCGTGGTTCTGTCGCTCGCCCTTAATTATGCGGCCGGCGGGCTAAGTCCGAGGGGTTATCACCTGTTCAACCTCGGTGTGCATCTGCTTGCCGGACTGTTCTTGTTCGGTGTGATTCGGCGAACCATGTCGTCCGAGAGGATGGTTGAGGCATTCGGACGCATGGCTCCCTGGTTCGCCGCGTCGGTCGCGCTGCTGTGGGTGATTCATCCACTTCAAACCCAAAGCGTCACTTACGTGATCCAACGGAGCGAGTCGCTGATGGGGTTGTTTTATCTGTTGACGCTTTATTGCCTCATCCGCGCCGCGACCGCGTCGTCTCACTCCTGGCCGTGGTATGCGGCCTCAATCGCAAGCTGTGGATTGGGCATGGGCAGCAAGGCGGTCATGGTGACGGCGCCGGTGATGATGTTGTTTTATGACCGTGTTTTCCTGTCGACGTCGTGGAGTGCGCTGATCCGGGGACGGTGGGCATTTCATCTCGGCCTCGCTGCGACCTGGTTTGTTTTGTTTCTTTACGGAATACCGGGGGGTGTTTTGAACCCGTCTTCCAAAGGGGTGACGGTTGGTTTCGGCGTCGAGGGTGTTTCCGGTTTCGATTATGCGATGACCCAGGCCGGTGTCATTCTTCACTATTTGAGAGTGGCCTTGTGGCCGACAGGCTTATGCTTGGATCACGCTTGGCCGATCGTGGACGGTATCGGCGACGCGGTTTTTCCCGGCCTTGTCATCCTGGCTTTGCTGATCGGCGTCCTTTGGTCTTATCGAGCCATGCCTTGGTTGGGTTTCGCGGGGACGTGGTTCTTCGTCATTCTGAGTCCGACGTCGAGTTTTGTGCCCGTCAAAGACGCTGCATTTGAACATCGCATGTATCTGCCGTTGGCTGCGGTGCTCGTGGTCTGTCTTGCGCTGTTCGTTCGTGTTTTTCGTCTCGGCTTCCGTCGAATGAATTGGAGTCTTCAAGCGGGCCATCTGGTGCTGTTTGTGCTGATGTTGGTGGTTGTTTCTGTTCTCGGAGCTCAGACGTATCGACGAAATGCCCTTTATCATGACCCCGTGCTTATCTGGGAGGACACGGTTGAGAAGGCGCCTCACAACGCCCGTGCTCACAATTCGCTGGGCTGGTCGCTTCTTGAGCAAGGAAGAACAGACGAGGCGATACGGAGATTTCACGACGCCAGCGCGCAGGATTCGACGTATGCGGCCGCGCACGCGAATCTGGGCACTGCCCTGATGCAAAAGGGCGACTATCCGGGTGCGATCAAGGCATTCAGGACGGCGTTTGAGATTGATCCCAGAGAGTTCGGGGCTGAGTTTCATTTGAAGCTGGCCACGGCGTATTTCATGGCCGGTGAGCATGCGTCTGCGGTCGGCACGTATCAGGGGGTTCTGGAAACTGAGCCGGAGGCGTGTGATGAGAGTGACTACCTTCACTATGGCAACGCGCTGAGTACGTTGGGGCGGCTGGACGAAGCGGTGACGGCGTTTCGAAAGTCCGTCGCGATGAACCCGACTTATGCGAAGGGATATTACAGTCTGGGGAACGTGCTCAGTTGGATGAACGATCTGAATGGTGCGATGAACGCTTATCGTGAGGCGATCAAGATTCGGCCCGGTTTCTTCGAGGCCAATGTCAGATTGGGCGCTCTTCTGGACCACGACGATCGGCTGGTAGAGGCTGTGGCGTGCTACCGGAGAGCATTGCGTCGCGATTCTCCGCAGATAAATCCAATCGTTCGATTCGAGGCTCATTATGGTCTGGGCCAAAGCTTGTTGAGGCTCGACCGATTTGAAGAGGCCACCGTATCCTTTCGCACCGCGCTTGAGATCAATCCGAAGGACGCTCGAGCTCAGCGGGGTCTCCAGACGGCGTTAAGCAAGGGACGGTAGGTGGTGGATGAGGTATGGGCTGGTCAATTCCGATTAAGAATGTCTCGCCATCCGTTCGTCGATCCATGACCTGTGATTTGTAAAGTACGGCAGATTCGCAAGTTCCCTTGTGGTTAGCGCAATCTTAATAATTACATAGTTTGAGCTTAATATGCTCTTAATAATATCCGCCATGTCAAGAATTGACCTACAAAGGAGGGTGCATGGCCAACCGAGTGTTTGTATTTGTGATCGTGATTTTATTGTCAGGATGCTCGCTCAAGGAAATTCGGAGCAAAACGGAAAGCGGTGTGGAATATCGCCACAGCGGTGGTAGTCGCCACGAGGAGCAGCGCTATTTGGTCAAGCAAAGTCTCCAATTCAAATGGGACAAAGGGGTGACCACGGCCGTAAAATACCGTCGCCGCGACGTCAACGACGGCGCCGGGGACCATGACGATGGAATTTGGTTCGAAGTTGGCTTTCCTCTTTGGAAGGCACCAGAGAAACCGGATGAGTCGTCCGAACGAATCGCGGCTCTCGAACGACGCCTTCGGCAATTGGAGAAAAAACTAGAGGGGACACCATGAAGTCGAATCGAATTTTACTATTGTCTATTATGATTCTGCTCAGCGGTCTTGGCACGACGGGTTGCGTGGATGCGGTTCGTGAAGGGGCGGTGACGGGCCTGGGCTCGCTGGCGGAAGGCGCGATCACGGCTCCGCTCTCGCTTTTGAACGTCGGTCTGCAGATTCTTCAGGATGTGCTGCTGGACGCGATTCTTGGGAATGCGTAGCGGCTGGTCCAGTCGATGCTTAGAATCAATTGACACAGGCCCCCGAGCCGGTATCGTCTTTGGGAGTGGACCGAGTCAATTGATCAACGGGAGACCTCGAGAATGAAATTAGCATTCAGCAGCGTCGGTTGCCCTGCCTGGGACTTGGCCACGATGGTGGAAAAGGCCAAGGAATACGGCTATCAGGGGATCGAACTTCGAGGGCTTGAGGGCCAGATGCACCTGCCGCTCGCCCCACAGCTTGCCTCGAATCCGGCCAAGATCGCCATGCTCATGCGAGAGACGGGCGTTGAGATTGTCTGTTTGTCGACCTCCGCGGCCTTTCATATGCGGGACGGGAAGGAGGTCGCCAAGAATCAATCGGATGTTCGAGAATACATCGAGCTGGCCGGCAAGTTGGAATGCCCTTATGTGCGTGTGTTCGGGGCGGAGATTCCAAAGCTGAGGTTCAAGCTTCTCGGCTATGAGCGCCGGGAGACGGTGCTGGCCCGAATTGCCACGTCGTTGCGCGAGCTGGCGTCGTATGCCGCGGCGCATCGGGTGACGATTCTGATCGAGAACAGCGGCGATTTCCAGGACAGTGCGGCGATGTGGTATCTCGTGGAGGCCGCGGATTCGCCGGCCGTCAAGTGCTGTTGGAATCCGCTGAACGCCGCCACGCGGAATGAACGGCCGACGATTTCGATTCCGAGATTGGGTTTGAAGATCGGAATGGTTCATCTCAGTGACGGCAAATTCGGGGGCAGCGGTGGTTTCGACGGCCATGTCGCACCTGGGCAAGGCGCGGTCGAAATCCCACGGTTGGTGCAGCTTCTCAAGGGCATCGGCTATCGTGGGTATTTATGTTTTGACTGGCCGAAGCTATGGGATGCGTCACTGGCCGATCCGGACAAGGTGTTCCCGGCCACGGCTTCTTATTTGCAGCCGATGATCGACGAAAAGCCGATTCCTCTGACCGCTTACAAGACGGACAAATTTGCACCGAAGTTTGATGATGAAGCTGCCGTGGTTTAGTCGTGACGCAGCGACCCACTCCGGCAGCACGTGCCGAGCATGGATAGGCAGGATGTCACCGGTCGTCCATTGCTCGTTTTGCGTTGCGGCGTTCACCGTCGGGCTGTGCGTCAATTCCGGCTCAGCGGCTTGTCAGACGAAACCATCGCCGGACTTCGACACTTTTCCCACGAATCACGCGGCAGACCGATCGCTGTTGAAGGAATTGGGTTACGTCTTTCGACCTCATCGGACGCCTCATTTTTCGATCATTTCAGATGCCAAGCCCCGTCGTGTTGCAAGGCTCGGTGAGACGGCGGAGGAGACCTTGAGCGATGTCGGCGATTTCGCTGCAAGACTGGGCCTCGCCGATCAGAGGCCTTCGTTCAAGATGTCCGTGGTGTTCTTCGACAAGTGGGCGGATTATCAGCGGCACGCCCAAAAGGCCGGTTTTCACGTGAACCAGTCAGTCCCGGGCTTCTTCGCAGATCACTCGAACCGTTGTCTTGTTTTCAACTATGGGAATGCGACGCTGATTCAGGCCAAGCGCCGGGAACTCATGGTCGCCTCGCTGGAATTGCGGGCGGCGAAAAGGAAGGCGAGGAAGCAGGATGAGGACACGAACGCGATGATCGATCGCAAGCGTCGACGCATCCGTGAGGTCGAATCGCAGATTCGCGCTCATGAGCGCCTGATTACGATGACCGTCGTTCGGCATGAGATTGCCCATCAAGTGCTTTCAAACCTGATGCTGCAGCCTAAGGAGGCTGGTCGGCTCCGCTGGCTTCGAGAGGGTCTGGCCATGCAGTTCGAAAGTCGGGAATCGATCAATCGGCATCGTCTGGAAGACTTTTTGACGTCAAGTCCGTCCGCGGCCAGTTTGCATCTACGTGATTTGGTGGGCGACCCCAAGCACATCGGCCCCGGGGCGGCGGATTTGTCCGCCCGTTACGCCAGGGCCTGGGCATTGGTCCATTACCTGATTCACGACCAACCACAAGCGTTCGGAGACTATCTGCGAATGCTCGTAAGAGGCGATGAGGAGATTCGATCGGTCGACTCGACGGTCGCGACGTTCGAGTCGACCTTTGGCAAGCTGGATGGAGTTTTTGAGAACAAGCTGTTGGCGTATATGAGGCGTCATAAGGCGTCGGTGACAAACGAACCTCCGCCGAACCCGTAACAAACCGGAACCGGCTCGTGATGTTTCAGGAATGAGATCGTGACTGCGAAATTAATTGACGGCAAAGCCCTTGCGGCGGAGACCCGAGAGCAGGTGGCGAGACGGGCTGCGACCCTTCGTGAGCGAGGCCGCTCGCCGATATTGGCTGCGGTGCGGGTGGGGGATGACTCTGCCGCGGCGAGTTATGCACGGTCCCAGGCCAAGCACGCCGACGCAGTGGGGATCGACTACCGGCTGGTCGAACTTCCGGAGGGGACGACACCATCGGAAGCGGCGAGGGCCGTGGAGGAACTCAACGCCGACTCCGCAGTCAGCGGCATCATGCTGCATCTTCCCGTGCCGAAGCCGCTCGACGGTTTTGCCTTGCAACAGTTGATTGCGCCCGGGAAGGATGTGGAGGGCGTCGGCGCTGCGAATCTGGGAATGTTGGCGATGGGTCGTGAGGCCCTGGTGCCGTGTACGGCGGCGGCGGCATTTGCCTGTTTGAAATCGACCGGCATTGATCTGACCGGGCGAGAGGCCGTGGTGATCGGCCGGAGCACAATCGTCGGGAAGCCGTTGGCGATGCTTTTGCTCGCAGCGCACGCCACCGTGACTCAGTGCCATACACGGACACGCGACCTGCCTCAGCATACTTGCAGGGCAGAGGTGTTGATCGTTTCGGCCGGCGCGGCGGGCCTCATCGGGGCCGAGCACGTATCACCGGGTGCGGTCGTCATCGACGTCGGGACAAACCGTGTTCCGGCGAGTGACGCCCCGGACGAGACGAAGATGAAGACCATTGGTGACGTCAGATTTGACGAGGTTTTCCCGATTGCAGAGGCGATCACACCGGTCCCCGGCGGCGTCGGCCCGGTGACGGTGGCCATGCTTCTGTCCAACACGGTTGATGCGTGTGAGCGCGTCTCAAGGGATTAGCGATCGGGGGAAGAATTACCGTTTATTCGAAGGTGAGGCGAGGGTCGGCGTGTACATCAGGCGCTGCTGAATGGCGCGACGCTGCTTCTTGGTCGGATTCATTTCCAGCGCCTGTTGAAGATAACGAGGTGCATCCAAGGTACGCTGAGCCATCAAGAGGGCATCAGCCAAAGAGAGGAGCCGATCGACCTCAGGTTTGAGTTCGACGGCAAAGGTCAGGTATCGGATCTCGCGTTGCAGATCGCCTCGGCCCGCCGCTTCCCGGGCGGCCCGTTCATAGCAGTTGGCAAACTTTTCGTTATCCACGCCACCGGTGCCCTGCATGTATTTCCGAGTGTGTTTTAGATAGCTGTCGAAATCGGCAAGCTGGAGCGAACTTTGTGCCCAACGGTTGTGGCATCGGGCCTGGTCTTCGCCCTGAAGCCTGGTCTCCGCCCGTTCAAAGAACTCGACGGCTTTGTCGTGACGATCGGCGGCGGCCCAGAGTTCGCCCGCGAGGAACAAGGAGTCGCCATGGTCGGGTCCGAGTTCCAATGCTTTGTGAATTTGATACAGGGCGGAATCTTTTGGTGCGACCACGAACCGTCCCGGCCGCGATTTGACCAGACTGAGGACGACGCCGTCAAATGCGAAGGATCCCACAGAAGGGCTCTGGTCGCCTTGGCGTCGTTGTTTTTGGGAGATGTCTCCAAGGATTCTACCGGACGCCCTCAGGGCATTGGCCCAATGATAGCGCAGCTCGGTGGAATCCATGCCGTGCCAATGGGCCTTTTCGTAGCTTGAGGCTGCGCGAGCGTGGGAACCGGCCGCTTCATAGACACGGCCCAGCCAGAACCAGTCGGATGCCTGTCGGGGCCGAAGGCGGACGGCGGCTCTTAGTTTGCGTCGTGCCGTCACATAATCGTTCAGGAGAAAGTAAGCCCTTCCTTCGATTGAGCGTCGGTCCGCTTTTCCGATTCGGACGGATCGCGATTTGAGAAGCTTGAGTGCGCGTTTGGCGTCTCCGGCTTCCAGGGCAGCCTTGGCCTTGGCCATGGGTCCGATTTTGCCCAGGGGATTCTTCAGATTGGAGGTCAGAACGCCTGACGGAGATGTCCCGCCGCCTCCGAGAATTGGGGGCAGATCGGCTTCGTCGCTCGCCGTTGCCACAGAGGCAATCGCAGCGAGGATGAGTGACAGGCCAAGCAGGTCGATGGTTCGAACCATCGGGCATCTCCTGGAGTCGCTTGGATAAGTTCTGCACGGCCACAGTGCTTGTCTGCGGCATACTCCCTTGCGGAGTGCGTTTCGTGCACTAGGCGGGTGGGACGTTTTTTGACGTCCCACTGTTGAAGGTCGATTCCCACACCGTTTGTCTATACTATACTACCCGAATAGGGAGCGGAGGTCAAAGTGAAACGGTGACTGACGTCCGAATCGAGGCGATTCGTTGATCGTTGGTCCGTAGCCGGTATAATGGTCTATAATGCATTCCCTATGATGGTTTCGCCGAAACGCCGAGCCTGGTCGCGCTGATGAGCGGAGCACCCACCTTTGGTTTCACGAGCCCCTAGTCCAGTCCGTACAGAGGTCGTCAGGAAATCGCCGCAGCGACTGAACGCGATGCCGAAAATGGACCTTCGAACCCGGGTGGTTCGCGTTTTAGGACCGGTCGGTCTAAGCATGGTCTGCCATTCCATCATCCTTTTCCTGCTGACGTTCGCGAGTTGGGCGGTGGGTGCGACGGGCGACGGGCTTTACACCGAATTCACCGCCAGAGTGCTTGCAGACGCCGAGAATCAAGCGCCGGACAGCGAGTTCCATTTTCCCGGACAGGCTCGTCTCGATCAGTTGGACTTATCGAAACGGCAGGAACCCGTTCAGGACCTCGCTTCGCTGTTGAAGCAGGATCAATCTTTGCAGATCTCACCGGTGGACGTCGGTGATTCGGGCTTGAAGACACTGGCGGTTCCGGAACTGAGCCGTTCGGACGTGGTCGGGACGGACGTCACGGTCAGTGACGGGCTCGAGAACTGGAACGGCCTCGGTGATCGCGATCTTGCGGGCGGCGGTCCGGTCGGCAGTCTGTGGGGCGTCGGCAAGGGGCAACAGGCGCGATCGATCGTTTACGTGATGGACCGTAGCGGCTCGATGAGCGACACGATCGAATCGCTGAAGCGAGAATTGCGTCGCGCGATCGGTTCACTTGAACCCGATCAGCTGTTCAATGTGATCTGGTTCAATGAGGGGAAGGCGACGGAGTGGTCCACGCGAATGCGAAAGGCATCATTTGAGAACAAACGCAAGGCCTTCGACGCCATCCGACGGATTGTGGCGGCCGGTCAGACGGAACCGATCGATGCCGTTCGCAAGAGCCTCGGATATCGGCCGGACGTGATGTTCCTGCTTTCGGACGGTGATTTCGGCGAGGAGAACCGACGTGTTATCGAGCTGATACGAAAGAGAAAGCGGCGGCCGATCATCAATACGATCTTGTTCGTTTACGATACGATGGGGGACGGCGAGCGTGTGTTGAGGACCATTGCGGAATTGTCAGGCGGCACGTACAAACATGTGACCGAGCATGACATTCGGAGGCGATGAGTTGAGAGGACGCCGGATGCAGAGCATTTTTTCGCGAATTCCGGGAGCCGCGGTTTTGATTCGTACTTCAACATTTCGGTTTTTCTCGACGAAAAGGCTCATTGCCGGTGTTTGGTTGGTTCTTTTTGTTCCGTTCGTGGCGACCGCCCAGGACGGCGAGGGGGGCGGGCCGGTCGAGCCGCAGTCCTTTTTGAGCATCATCCTGGAAAGCGCGCGATGGATCGGATTGCTGATCGGGCTGATGTCGTTCGCGGCGGTGACCCTGATCAGCGAGCACTTTCTGAGAATTCGGCGCTCAACGATGGCCCCGGAATCCGAGATCAAAGCGAACCGTGAGTTGATTGAAAACCGTAAATTTAAGGAATGCATCGAGCGGCTCGGCAAAAGCAAGACGATGTTCGGCGATGTGCTGACCGTGGGCCTCCGTCATGGCAAGCACGGTTTCGAAGCGATGCAGGAAGCGGTTGAGGAGCGCGCCAGCGCGTGGCGAAGCCGGCTGTTTCGTAAGGTGGAATACCTCAATATCATTGGCAATATCAGCCCGTTGATGGGACTGCTCGGGACGGTCATGGGCATGATCGAAGCGTTCGGCAAGATGAGATCCGGCGCATACGGGCCGGAGGAGTTGGCCGGGGGCATCAGTCTCGCTTTGGTCAGCACTTTTCTGGGTTTGATCGTGGCGATCCTCTCGCTCGGTTTTTTTGGAATCTGCCGAAATCGTGTGGATTCTCTGACCGTGGTTTCGCACGCAGCGGTCGTGGATTTGCTTGAGTACTTCCGGCCTGCAGCGGCACAAGCCGGCGCGACTCAAGCGACAGATCCTCCCGAGACCGAACCGGTCGCGGTGAAAGCGAACTAACAACAGGCTGTCATGAAGCTCCCGCCTCGAACAACACCGATTCGGGTCAATCTGGCTCCGATGGTCGACGTGACCATGTGCCTGCTCGTGTTTTTCATGGTGACGACGAAAATGGTGGAGATGGAAAACAGCGTGATCGATTTGCCGATTGCCCGATCGGCCAAAGACGTTGACAAGCAGAAGCTGGGAAAGCGATTCGTCGTGAATGTCCGCGACGCCAGGCTGGAAGGCGGTGAGGGTGCGCGCTATCTCGTGCAGGACAAAGAGATTCACCTATTGGAGGTCATTGAGCGTTTGCATCGCGAGCGTCAGGTGGACCCTTTGGTGAATTGCGTGATCCGTGCAGATCGGAGTTTACCTTATGAGCATGTCCAGGCCGTGATGGTCGGTTGTGCTCGGGCAGGGATCCAGAAGGTCACCTTTAGTGCGGTTTCACGAGACGGCGGAGGTGGTTGATGCCGCAACGTGGCTTTTCGCCGGCCAATTCCTATGTGCCAAACCTCGCCCCCATGGTGGACGTGGTCATGGTGATCTTGATTTTTTTCATGCTTGGTTCCAGCCTGGTCGTTTCTGAAGGGATGCTGCCGACGGAATTGCCGTCTCGCGCCGGACCGGGCGGCGGCGCCAAGGTCACGATCGTTCCCACAATCCGCATTCGACTGGAAGCGTTGCCGGAAGGGCAGGGGTGTCGAATCATCGTGGAGGATCTGTTGTTGTCCGACAACGCGTATGACTCGCTGGCATCGTTCTTACGAGGCAAGCTCGATGCCGGTGCGGATCCGGACGGCCGGATTCTCATTGGAGCGGACCCGAGTGTAGAATATCAGAATGTGATTTCGGCGATGGACGCCTGTGTACGAGCGGGCTTTAGCAACATTCAATTCTCCGTCAACACCGACACGATTGCTGTGGTCGAATAGCGAATGTCAAACAGCGAATGGCGAATAGGTCTTTACGAGCCGTCCTCCGCGAGGGCGGAGCGACCGATTTGGCGTCCGTGTTTTCTTCTTCTCACCCTGATCGTCGTTCCGTTGTTCATGGTCTTGGTGAGACCTGCCGGAGCGTCGGCCGACGATGATCTTTCGGAACTCGAGTCGGATGACAGACTTCCTCGCGAGGAGCGGCGATTGGTTTCGGGTCTTATCCAGCGCGGGATGCCGGAACTCGTCGAAATGTTGTTGGTCGATTATCCGCCGATCCATCGCGTCTTTGTCGCCAGGGCTTATGCAAAGGCCGGTATCGACGAGAAATCGCCGGATCATGGTGAGTCTTTTTTTGCCAAAGCGGCGGAAGAGTATCGGAAAATCATCGGATTAGCACGGCGGGCTGATTGGCTGCGGGGTGAGAGGCGCCGGTTCAAATTGACCGCGTGGCGCGTCGAGTTCGGCGATATGATCTTGCGCCATTGGATCGTTCCCGAGTTGGATCGGTTTGAAATCACGAGTGGTCAGGATTTTGATCGTGAAAAAGTGTTCAGGCTTCTGGAGGAGGCGTATTCGTCCTACATTGAGGCTGGCGAAATGTTGAAGGATCTGGATATCGGCCTTCGAACGGACGAGGAGCGATATCTGCTATTGGGCATTGCCGACAAGATCACCGCGTTGCTTGCTCAACAGGAATTGAACGTGGCCTGGGCAGGGCTCTACCTCGGCATGATGAGTCCGGACGACGCACCTGAGCGGTGGCGACATTTCAATCGGTCCTTGAGCGCCTTTGACCTCATTTCGCATGCGGCACAGGATTCCAATCGAAAATACAACGCATTGTTGGGAGCAGGCATTGCCCTCCGTGAGTTGAGGCGATTCGACGAAGCGGTGTCGGTGTTCGACCGTATTTTCGATTCCACAGCTTCGCGGGCTCTGACGACACGGGCGAGTTACGAGAAAGCTCGCACGTTGATTCTGGCGGATCGTTTCGATCTTGCTCGGAGAGAACTGGATCGCTTGGCCCTTCAACCGACACGGCGACTTGGTCGTAACGAGGCCGGTGCGCTTTTTTATGTCCGCCTTGCTCCCTTAATTCATGCTTACACCTACATCCGGCAAGCCCAGGTTTCGAATGGGCCTGAAGACCGGCGAAAGGAGTATCAACAAAAAGCGAAGTCCGAGTTGAACGAGCTTTACGAGCGCGGAGAACCGTGGTCGAGCATGGCGAGGATCTATCTTGATGCCATGATCGGCAAGAAACGTGATCTCGAAGAATTGACCGGAACTGAATTGGCGATGACGGCTGCAGGGATGATGGCAAAACAGGAATACAAGCAGGCGATCCGAGCCTGGAAGCTGCTATTACAGCAGGACGATGCAAAGCAGCAACATCATAAGGCCCGTTTTAATCTTGGTGTTTGTTTTTTTCAGACGGGTGAGCTCCGCGCCGCGGCTGAGGTGTTTTTGTCCGAGGCGAAAACTCAGTCACGGAGCACGATTACTGAGAAGACATTCGAGTATGCCTATCGCTGCTGGCGCGAATTGGCGGCGTCCGCCAAGTCTCGTGAGGATTACCTGAAGCTTGCGGAGGCGTCGGCATTGTTGGCGAAGGAGCTTCCGGGGCATCGATTGGCTGAAGAAGCGAGTTGGGTGGCCGCTCTCGCTCTGGAGGAGGCGGGTGAATACCTGGAGGCGCGGGTTGCGTATGGAAGAGTACCCAGGCCGTCTGTGAATTATTGGCCTGCCCGTCGGAATATGGCTCGGTGTTGGCAACGTTTGTACGAGGCTCTGCCGACAGACGCTACGGCAAGCCATCGGCAAAGAAACGCCAGACGCGTTGCAGATGCGTGGCTAAAGCTGGCGGAGGGCCTGGCCGCTTTGGGCGATTCAAAATCGGCCGGCTCGGGCGAGCGTCCTAAAGGCAAGGACGAAGATTTCCGGTCTCCTGCCGTCGATGCCGAAGTGCGGGCGACCTGGATCAACGAAGCACGGCTGGCGGCTGCGGCCGTGATGGCGAGCGAAGATTTGCGAGAATACGAAGCATGTCAATCGCTCCTGGATCAGATGCCTCGCTCGGCTCGGGTGTTGGGGCTTCACATTCGTTGTCTTCAGGGCAAGGGCGACATCAAACAGGCCAACCGCGTTCTGGAGGGTTATCTAAAGCAGGACTCCGGCGCCGAACTCGGATCGGTGCTGGTCGGTCTTGCTGCTGAAATGGAGTTGGAGATTCAGCGGCTGCGCCAGGAGGGCCGGCGAGGCGAGGCCAAGAGGATGGCGATCGAGACGATTCCTACGATTCGCCATCTCCTTGATTGGGTTCAGGCAAGACCGAAGCAAAAGAAACATCTTTCCATTGTCCGATTCAGTCTGATCAAAACTCTGGTTCAGGCCGAGGAATACGAGGAAGCGACGGGGCAGCTCGACGCACTGATCACCGAGAATCCCAAGAACGGGACGTACATTCGAACGGCGGCCTTGCTTCAGGAGGACATCGCCAAGTCCGGTGCCGTGTCGGTACGCGGCGGCGCGCTGGATCAAGCGGAATCGCTGTGGGCGAAGTTGTTGACGGACCCCTCGCTTCGTACGACGGCTCCGGCTCATTATTGGGAGGCAAGATATCATTGGCTCAAGCATCAGCTTCGTCACGGCCACGCTGCGGCCGTGGTGAAGGGCATTGAAAGCGAGAAGGCTTGGCGACCGGATCTGGGTGGGCCGCCGTGGCAGGGACGGTTGCTCGATTTGGCGGAGCAAGCTCAGGCACGCGTCGAGGCTGATTCGTCGTGATCCATGGTTTCCGTACGATGCTTGTAAAGCTGTTTGCACGTCTTATCGTTTTGTTGCCGGCTCTGGTGCCGTGCACGCACGCCTTCGGCCAGACGGGCCAGGCCACTTCGTCTTCGAACTCATCCACTTCGAATCCTGCGGACGATGAGCTCAAGCATGGCCGCAAGCTCCTGGAGGACGTGCGCGATCACGTTTTTTCCTTTGATCATCCGGCGTTCTATTGGTTTCGCGACTATGTTAAGCAGGACTCAGAGGCGAAATATGTCGTTCGCAACGATGATCCGGACCTGCCGTGGAATTTTCTGCTGGAACGTCCGAGCGACTATCGTGGTGAATTGGTGACGATTGGAGGCAAGTTGCTAAAGCGTCACCCGCCGTATAAATTGTCCGCTTCTCGCGGAAGCGGCATCTGGTATCAGTATGAGCTTGGGCAGGCAGGCACGCGTGCCATTTGTACGGTGATTGCGACGGAGGAGATCGAGAAGATTCCCATTCGGTCACGGGTCCGAACGAAGGGGTATTTCATCATTGTTCGTGCCTTTAAGACCGATTCGGGTGAGGAAGGGACGGGGCCGTTGCTCGTGGCTCGGCATCTGGAACCCGTCGGTGGGTTGGTCGGTGATGATGGTGATTCCGATAACGTATTTGTCTGGCTGATGGCCGGCACCGCGTTGCTCGCGGTTCTATGGTTTGTGCTGCGTCGCAATTTGCGTTCTTTTCAATCGGAACCGTGGTCATCGTCCAACGGGAAGGCACAAAGGGGGGAATCCGATGAAGACTTTGACTGGTTAACCCAAGGCGAAGAGCGAAACAAATCATAGAAGTCTCGATTTCGAAACGATCTATTATTTAACAAGAAGTGGCAACCATTCACTGACTGGCTATTTGGAGCGTGATGATGCGATCGGTGTGGATCACCCTGTTGTTTTTCGCCGTATGGATTTCCATGGAGCGGCCTGCATTGGGCGCCGGACATGGTGAAATCACCGTGATACCCTTGGGGCAGCACGAGCTCAAGGGAGGTGTCAACGAACGTATTTTTTCGCTTCCCGCAGGCTCCGTTGGCCTGTTTGGTCAGCCGGTCGTTCTCATTGCGTCGCGCCCTGCCGGAGCTGCGGGACAGGAGTCCGTGACGTTGAAAATCTCTGTCGGACAACGACGGTTGCCCGATTGGGAACTCCAGGCCTGGGCCACGGCTTTCGTGATCAACCTCGATACCATTCGGCAGAATCAGGCGTACCGTGTCGGCAGGCTTGCTTTGAAGATTGAGCTCGCGGGTAGGGCGGAGACGATTAAGATCTCCGCACTGGGCATGCCTGATCCGCTGTTGCTCAAGAACGGGGAAGAGACTGCTCTTGACGGGCCGTTGGCACTTTTTGAAGCAAGCGCGCTTGATCCTGACGTGAAGGCCTATTTTTCAACTCTTCGCAAGGAGATCGCCGGTGAAAAAGAGCTTGCGAGAAGCGGGTATGAATCGCTCAAAGCCGCCGGGCATGTGCGCGTCGCGCGGTTTGCTCGGCGCGGCTTGCGCATTTTGTCGTATGAT
Source organism: Phycisphaerales bacterium (assembly GCA_022360095.1). Taxonomy (GTDB): domain Bacteria; phylum Planctomycetota; class Phycisphaerae; order UBA1845; family UTPLA1; genus JAKSDK01. The sequence continues at coordinate 64,403 of JAKSDK010000710.1, read as the reverse complement.
TTGCGTAAGCGAAAAGTATCCGGCAATTTTATGGAGAGTTATCGATGGGGACTGTATCTCCAGTTTTGCGGTCTGTTTTCGGCGGCATTTCAGGAATTTGAAGAGTGCCGGATCATTGATCCCTCTCATGGCGACAGTCAGTTCAGAGCCGGGGAATGTCTGGAGCAAATCGGGGGTGGGTTGATTGACGTGCTCTATTACATGGATCGCACGGGCGGCGCATCGGTGAGGGCGCCGACCTATTGGCATACGCTCGTCGTGATTCAGAGATCACGCAACAATCGATCACTGACGGATAGCGAGGTGATCCAGATCAAGAACAATTGGCTTATCGCGGAGAAGATGGCATGGGCTGCTTCCGGCGGGGCGCTTCAAACAGCCACTTCCTTTTATGAAGTCGCGGACTCGATGCAACAGGCTTATGCAAGCTATCCGGGTGAAATAACGGCGCCTTCGGAAGACATTGTCGAAACACGCGGATGGTTCGACAGTGTCATCAGTGTTCGTCCGCGCCTCGAAGGCGAAGAAAGGGCGCAGGTCAGGATCGCCGGTGGCGGCGCCGGACCCAACGGAGCTGCGATTGCCGCGCTCGGTCATGACGCCGCATGGCCGCAATATCTAAAGGCCCTCTACGGCCATCTGCTTTGGGCGGCGGAGATTTCGGAGGGCGGTCCGGGATTGCCCGGCACAGAAGACGCCGTCGATTGCGGACTCCAGCCGACTCGGCATGAAGGGCAAGCCTATCGCGCTGCTCTGCGTTATCACTATGATCTGGATACGATCAGGGGGTTGAACATCGCGGATGTTCCGGCCCCCGGGACGTTCGTGCGGATGTGGATGGTTGAAGGACCGTTCAAGGTCAACGACCAGTTGGCGGCGGGTGGCAAGCCCCGTCGGCATGTGATGGACCCGATTCCGGCCGGAACACCTGAGACCGTTGTGCACCTCTTGAGCGAAGCGGACTTCATCGATCTTGCGAAATGGATTCCGAATGCGGGGTGGGCGCTCGCGCGAGCGACGAGTTGGGTTTTTTCGCCGCATGAACAGACGGTCCGGCTTAACCTGGGCCGTAACGATGGCATCGCGGTTTGGGTCAACGGGCAAACCGTGCTATCGGGTCAACATTACGCGAGCGGATCATTCGAGGACAAGAATCTGGTCAATACGCTTTCAAGGGCCGTGAAACTCGAAAAAGGATGGAACGAACTGAAATGCGTCGTCGAAGCCTGGCCGGGCAAGTGGAGCCGTGGGTGGGGTTTCTCGGTTGGCATTGTTTCAAAAACAGGAACGCCGGTTCCCGGTCTTGCGTATTCCTTCAAGCGACCTGAGAAAGATGTGGCGCCGGCGTGGCAGCGTCCGATTGCGGGAAACCATTATTCCTGGTCAAAGGTCAAAGATGATTTTCGTCGTCTGCTACCGCGGTTGACGGAGGCGGATCTTCGAAACATCACGGGTGTCGGTGATCTACACTTGGTCAGTGAGGCAAGGCCGTGGGAAGGCTGCGTCGCGGTTGTCTCGCCGAGCCAGTCACCGTCTTCAACCTATCGCAAGCCGCCGGAGCCCTGGAAAGCGGGTCGGGATCGCGATGTTGTATTGAATAACCTGATGGATTGGGCCCGGGAGTCATGTGCGGCGTTTCGCTACCGGAAAGGCGGCAATCACCGTGATCTGCTTTTCCTCAAGCCGGAGGCCGTGGAAGCTTTTTTGCTGCTCTTGGATGAACCCGATTCCGGGGGAGCCATGTTTGACGGGCGCCCTGTTCATGAGCGCGTTTTGGGGTATTGCGTCGTTTCCCTGGGGGGGCGCGCGCGAACGCTTCTTGTTGTTGACGCACGACTAAGCGATGCGCAAAACTGGCCGATTGATGAGGAGGACCTGCTTACACCGTTTGGTGAATACATCCCCAATTCCACACGGGCTGTGAAAGGGCCGCCGGAATCATCGGTCAGTGCCGCAACGGCTTCACCCTAACTCAGCCGACGTCATCAAAACTTCGTGCCGACCAGACTCTTCGAGGATTGACAAGAACAACGATTCTTCAACGGGTGAGAGCTCTCGTTTTCGCCGTGCTGCCATCTTGCGCGCGACGGACAAGGCCCGTTTCGGGTCGTTGGTTTGTATATCCTCGTCGGTCTGCCAACTGAAGCTCGGGACGAACTTGTTCGGATGTTTACTGAGAAACACATTCGAGGCGAACCCGATGATGCATCCGGTCGGGAGTGTGGTGTTGATGCCCGTCTTGGCGTGGTCACCGAAGACGGTGCCGACGAACATTTCACCACTGTCGATGAGGCGACCGTTGATGGGGACCTTGACGGGACCGTACGTGTTTTTTAGATCGCTGGTCACAGTATCCGCGCCGAGATTGACCCACTCGCCGACATAACTATGGCCGAGGAATCCGTCGTGCTGTTTGTTGGAATAGCCGTGGAAGATGCAGCCTTCGACTTCGCCGCCCACCTTGCAGTACGGTCCGAGGCTGGAGCCTTCACGGATCGAGGCGCCGGATTGGATCAGACAATTGTCACCAATGTAGCAAGGGCCGGTGATGGTGACGTTGGGGCTGATCGTCACGTTCCGGCCAACGTAGATCGGCCCGTTGTCGGCATCCAGGACGGCCCCCGGCTTCACGATGCTTCCGGCGCCAATGGGGACCGGGTTTTTCTTATCGATGATGTGCGCACCTTCATAAATCTTCGCATCGGTCCGGCGAGCATACTCGAGGGGCCGGAATGGTCGGATGATTTCCTTTTCATTTTGGTGAATGAGCTGCCAGGGATATTCGATAAGCACGGATTCGTCAGGCAGGCTTAAGTCACGACAGTCGGAAAGCGCGGACTTGAGCCTCTTATTGTCGAGCAGAGTCTCGATCGTGAGCCTCGCGGCGATGTCGGCATTGATGAAGGCGGCCTGCAGCGTATCCCCTTGCCACGCGGCGGAATTGGCTGCGGGGCTGAAGCTTTTGCGGAGAAGTAAACGGCCGTTGATCCAAAGTTGGCGGTCGCCGGATGGGGTCTGGTTGACAGGGCGGCTCTGCCGTTCTCGAAGCGCAGGGGCAATCGCATTTCGTACAAACAACGTGTCTGCGGTTGTTTCGAACAGGCGTTCGAATTTGGACAGCAAGTCGCTCCAGCCACACCTCAAATCAAACGTTGCCCGGGTGTAAACGAGCGGAAGCAGATTGACGTAGCCGGCGTCTTCAAAGATGACGAGTTGCATTTGGCGGTCCGTGTTGCTGTGCGTCAATACTTGTCTTATTGGGTTGTACTACTCAAACCACTCAGGAAGTTCATCGAATCTGAAAAATTTCCGGCATCGTACCGATAATGCGCCTGGTTTGAAAGCAAAGGGCTATTTCAAACCCCGGGCATGCTTGCCTGGGGCTTTTCGTTGTTTTGTTTACACTTCGAGGACTTCGCCGACGGCGTAGCGCGACGAGAGATAGACGGGCAACGTGCGTCCGACCCATTTCCGTTGGGCATCGAGGGCCAGTTCCGGGTTGTTGTTGTGCTCGCTGAGATGTGCGACGGCGAGCCACTTGAACCTCGGTTTTATGCAATCGCGCACCAGGATCGCGGCTTCTTCGTTCGAGAGATGGCCGCCGTGGCCGGAGATTCGGCGCTTCAACCGCTCCGGGTATGTGCCCGACCAGAGCATCTCCGGGTCGTAATTGCTTTCCAGATACATCGCATCAAGCTCTGACAGAACGTCTCGAAGCCCATGAAACGGATGTCCCAGATCTGTCAGGATTCCCAGCTTCTTGCCGGCGTGTTCGACGACGAAGCCCACGGGATCGATGCCGTCATGCGGCGTCGGGATTGTGTGCACGCGGGTATCGCAAAAGGCAAGTGTCTCGCCGGCGCTGAAATGCACGGGCTCGCCGAGTTTGCCGATGCGTCTGCGCGTTTCAAGAAAGGTGCGTTCCGTGCAGTAAATCGGGAGGTCGAATTTGCGTTGATAGACACCTGCCGCACGAGTGTGGTCGGCATGCTCGTGGGAGAGGATCAACGCGTCGCAGTCGCTGATTTCACGGCCGTGCGCGGCCATCCGGAGTGCGGCCTGCCGACCGCTGATCCCGGCGTCGAACAGCAGCTTCGCGTCACCGGCTTCGACGTAGATGGCGTTGCCGTTGGAGCCGGACTGGAGCGAAAACGTGATCATGAACCGGGGGTATACGGCCCCGAGCGCTCGATTGCAAGCCCTTTGGGTCAACTCGATGGTTCTTGAGGACGATGTTATATTGCGTGAGCGTTGTGATCAGCGGCAAAGGGTCTGCATAATTATGCTTAATCTCGTCCATGTCACACACGAGGCGGTTCACAAGGTCGGCGGCATCGGTGCGGTGCTGGAAGGGTTGATCACCTCAACCGCATACGCCGAGTCTGTCGCCCGGACGATGTTGCTCTGTCCGTTGTTTGCCATCGATGGGGATGTTGACGCACGGCTAGGGCCGCAAGGCGAAGTGTTCTTTTCGTCGGTCGACGGTCGCTGTGATCATCGGCTCGGCGGTGTCTTCGGTCAGATCGAAAAGCAGTACGGCGTCGGCATCGTTTACGGACGACGACAGCTGCGTGATTCGCTGACCGGTGGATCACAGGACGTCGAGGTCGTTCTGGTCGATGTGCGTTCTATGGTCCAGGACGAGATCGACAAGCTGAAGTTTCGGCTGAATGAGTCTTTCGGACTCGACTCGACTCGATATGAAGAGAACTGGGATTACGAAATGTATCTCCGGCTGGCCGAGCCGGGTCTTGCGGCGGCTCGGGCCATTGGTCTTCAGGCCGACGGACGGGAATGCGTCGTCGTTGCCCACGAGTTCATGGGGATGGCCACGGCGCTGGCTGCGAAGCTGCACCCCGATTGGGATTTGAAGACGGCGTACCATGCCCACGAGGTGTCAACAGCCCGTCGGATCGTTGAAGAGCATTCGGGTCATGACACGATGTTTTACAACGTGCTGGCCAAATGCGGCGAACAAGGGCTTTCGCTCGGCGACATTTTTGGCGATCAATCGGGTTACTATCGTCACGCCCTGACGGAAGCGAGTCGGCACCTGGATGTGACACTGGCCGTCGGCGATTATGTCGTTGAGGAACTCAGGGCGCTCTCGCCTGAGATGGCGCATAGCAACATTCACTTGTGTTACAACGGAATTCCGGTTCACGAGATCGATATGGAATCCGCCGCCCGTAGCAAGGGGAGATTGCAAGATTACGCGGGGGCTCTGCTGGGCGAACGTCCCGACTACATTTTCACGCATGTGACCCGGCTGGTTCCCAGTAAGGGTCTCTGGCGGGACATCCTCGTGATGCAGTCGATCGAACGGGCACTTCGAAAATCCGGAGATACGGCGGTCTTGTTCGTCCTATCGACGGAAGTCGGAGGGCCGCGAAGTCGTGAAGACATCCTGCACATGGAACGCTGGTGGGACTGGCCCGTGGCCCATCGCGAAGGGCTGCCGGATTTGTCAGACGGCGAAGCGCTCTTCTATCAGGGTGTTCAGGGCTTCAACGCGCGTTCCCGGAACTGCAAGATCGTCTTTATCAACCAGTTCGGGTTTGATCGAGCGACATGTGGTGATCGCATGCCCGGCGAGATGGAGTTCTGGGATATTCGCAAGGGCAGCGACGTCGAGTTCGGTCAATCGATCTATGAACCGTTCGGCATTGCCCAGTTGGAGGCGTTGTCGTTTGGTTCGATCTGCGTGATGAGCAGCGTGTGCGGCTGCCGATTCTTTGCCTCCAAGTCCGCGGGTGATGAAGAATCGCCGAATCTGATCGTCGCCGACTATACCGACTACCAAGTCTCGCCTGATACGATTGAGGGGTATACCAGTTGTCCGCGCGAGGTCCGTGAGCAATTCGACGTCCAGGTCGCCGAGCGTGTTGCGCAAGAGGTGATCGAGCGCCTGCCGCGCGACGATGAGAAAAAGGCCCTGCTGATTAAACGGGGCTACGAGATCGCGAGTCGAATGAGTTGGGACGCGGTCGCCAGGGATCATTTCCTGCCTGCGCTTCGGGAGATTACCGGTGTGCGGTGTCCGACGGGTGTTTGATTTTTGCCCGCTTCGTTCGTGACGGCGGGATGGCACGCGCTCAACAGCTCTTCGACCGGAGCCCGTGACTCGAAAATTCATTTCAAGGCGACCCATTCCGCCGGCTGCAAAATGAGAGTTTTTTTGATTTCTCTGGAAATGGGCATAAGATACATTCGTTAGACCAGTGGGGGGCATTCCTTGTCTGGAGTTTCCGGATGCGAGGACAAGACTCCAAACGGCGCTGGGCGCGATTGGCCGTGGTCGCCACGCTCATGATGGCGGTTACCTCCGTTCACGGCGGCAGCCCGGATTTTTCCCACACGCGGCCCAAGGGTAAGCGGCTGCGTCCGGAGCCGTTGCCCGAGAAACGACCGGTTCCTCCCAAGGTTCGATACGGCACCTTCCGCCCGCTCAACGAGATCGACCAGTTTATTCTCAAGCGGCTTCAGGACGAAAAGGTCAGACCCAATGATCCGTGCAATGATTGGGATTTCGCCCGTCGGACAAGCCTGGACCTTGTCGGCATTATTCCGAGGGTGGAGGATCTGGACCGTTTCTTTCGCTGGAAGAAGAAGAAACGGCGGGACAAATGGATTGATCTTCTCCTCGCACAAAAGCAATACGCCGATCACTGGACGACATTTTGGGGAGATCTTCTTCGTGAGCGCGGCCGCGTCCGGGGTCTGCCTGAGAACGCGCTGAAGAACGTTCTTCATCAGAATCTTTTGGATAATCGGCCTTTCGACGATTGGGTCAGAGAACTGATGACCGCCGAGGGGCCTGCAGAGGAGAATCCCGCTTCAGGATTTATTCTGCAGGATCGGGTTCACGCCAACACGTTGACCGTCTCGATCAGTGAAGTATTTCTCGGTGTCCAGATCCGTTGCGCCGAATGCCATGATCATCCGTTTGATTGGTGGACGCAGAAGGATTTTCAGGGGATGGCCGGTTTTTGGGACGGCACACGAGTCAGGCGGCGCGCGGAAATGCAGGATGCAAAGGACGGGGCGAGGCGACGGCCGCTTCTTGAAGTTGTCACGAATTCGAGACGTTCGCGAGGTGTTTTTCTAACGGGAGCTCAGTCGGACTTGGGTCAAGGTCCTCTTGGGTTGGCCGATCTAATCACGCGGCGCGACAACCCCTATTTTGCGCGTGTGGCGGTTAATCGGCTGTGGCAAAAGTTGATGGGCCGCGGGCTCGTGAATCCGCCGTCGAATTTCAGTGCATTGAACCCGCCGTCGCACCCTGATTTACTCGATTGGTTGGCGATTGAGTTTGTGGACAGCGGCTACGATCTGAAGCACATTCTTCGTTTGATCGTCAGTTCCCGAACCTATCAGCAAACGAGCAGTGAGCCGAAGAAGCGTCGGTCTCGGAGCACATCCTCGAAGAAGACTCCGGAGGAAAATGACCCGGTCGAGGGTTCTCTGTTTGAAAGCGTTGTACTCCGTCGGATGACCGCGGAGCAGATTTACGATTCCGTTCTTGCCGCGACGGGTCATTATGATTCAGGGGGACGTTTTCGCCCTTCCATTGAGCTCACCTACCCGCCGCGCGACCGGAGCTTTCTCCGTACGTTCGGCGCATCGGATCGCCAGACGATCCAGTCGCCGCCTTTGAACGGCAGCATTCAGCAGACGCTGACCTTGTTGAACGGACGCTTTCTGAACGGGACGGTGCGGTGGCATCCCGACCATCCGCTTCAACAATGGCGACATGCGAGGGGATTGAACGTCGGGCAACTGGTTGACGCATTGTTTTACCAGATATTGACCCGTCCTCCGACAAAACAGGAGCGCCGCGGGGCGTTGCAGTATGTCGGCAACGGCGGGTTTGACGAAGCCTGGGAAGACTTGCAATGGGCACTGTTCAACTCACGGGAGTTTCAGTTTATTCGTTAAGGAGAATTTGATGGACTGTGCCGGTTGTGAAAGTTATCGCCGAATGACACGGCGGAAGTGGTTGCAGACCGCGCTCGGTACGGCCGGAGGTGCGTCGTTTCTCGGGCTGTTGGACCCTGCGTTGCTTTATGCTGTCGGCAAAAACAAGAATCGCACGGCCGATTCGGTGATTCTTCTTTGGATGCGCGGAGGCATGAGTCATCTGGATACGTTCGATTTGCAGCCGGGCACCGACCACGGCGGGCCTTTCGAGAGCATTCAGACGGACGCGGACGACATCGAGATATCCCAGCATTTGCCGCAGTTGGCCAGGCAATTCAAGCATCTTTCGGTCATCCGCAGCATGACCAGCAATGAATTCGATCATAGCCGTGCCACGTACCAGATGCACACGGGCTACGTCCCGATTGCGAGCATGCAACATTCGACGATCGGTTCGATCGTGTCGAAATACAAGGGTCGCAGCGCGCGCGACGAGAATCTGCCGCCTTATGTTTCGATCGGCCAGGATTGGGCGGCCGGATACCTGGGACCGAAGTATGCTCCTTATTACATCGGTGACGCGAGGTTCGGCGACGAAAACCTGCGTATGCCCTTGGGATTGGGGGAGCGGCGATTCCGGTCGCGTCTCAAATTGTTGCGCGAGTTTGACAAGACGTTTAGAAACAAGCACCCAAGAAACGACGCTTTGGAAGCGTACGCCGAACACTACGACGCCGCCTTGTTGATGATGCGTCCCAAAACGGCGAAGGTGTTCGATCTCGACGAGGAGCCGATGGAAGTTCGCGAGGCGTACGGCGCCGATTCGATTTTCGGCCAGGGTTGCCTGTTGGCTCGCCGGTTGGTGCAACGAGGGGTTCGTTTTGTCGAGGTTTCATTCGGCGGCTGGGACACACACGCGAATAACTTCGAAACGGTTCAGCAGAAAAGCGAGGAACTCGACACGGCGTTCAGTATGCTCGTACAGGATTTGCGGAGGAAGAATCTTTTTGAGCGGACGGTGGTCCTCTTGACGAGCGAGTTCGGCCGGACGCCACGGATCAATGAAAATCAAGGACGGGATCATTTTCCAGGTGTATGGAGCAGTGTGATCGGCGGCGGTGGGATCCAGCCGGGGCAAGTGATTGGTGAAACGGATCAAGGACGCGCCGTGTCAGATCGTCCTGTTCGCGTGGGTGATCTGCACGCCACGTTGTGTAAGGCACTCGGCATTGACCATACTCAGTCAAATTACTCCTCCGACAAGCGACCGTTCCGGATTGTCAAGGAAGTGGATGCGCGACCGATCAAGGAACTTTTTCGTTAAGCGGCGTTTCGGACATCGGGTCTGAGATTTCCGTCCGTCGGCCGCTCGGCCTATTTTCCGTCCTCTCTTGAATATCACATCGGATTATCATTTGTAGTCTGAACACGGTTTTGGTATGATTTGTCAAATCGGGAGCAAATTCTAGTTATTGTTAGCAAGATCGAAGAAGTATTCATGCTTAATCGATCGACAGAACTTTTGCGGGGGCGCTTGGCAAGGACCGGTCCGGTTCTTGCGACCATACTCTTATTCAGTGCATCCGTGCATGCGCAATCGGTTCGATTCGAAGACGTCGCGATCGGTGCCGGGGTCGACCACTTGCATTGGGACGGTGTCGTTCCGCCTGACATTTCGATCCCGACGACCGAGATGTTGTATATGGCCGGTGGGGCGGCGGCCGGTGATTTTGACCAGGACGGATGGCCGGACTTGTACGTTACGCGTCTGGGCGAACCGAATATGCTGTTTCATAATCAGCAAGACGGAACGTTCGACGACGTCGCGCCTGCAGCCGGCGTGGCACTGAACGCTTTGTCCAGCGGCGTCGCGTGGGGCGACGTCACAAACGACGGTTACCCCGACTTGTATGTGCTGACCTTGGGCCGGTTGGAACGCAATTATTTGTACATCAATGATCGCGCAGGCGGATTTGTCGAGGAGGCCGTCGCCCGAGGTGTTGCTGCGGAGACGGGCGGGCTCAAGCGGCGTTTCACGAGCGCCGCTTTCAGTGATTACGATCTGGACGGCGATCTTGATTTGTTTATCACAGCGTGGAAAAACACGCCTTCGGGAAATCTTCTTTTTTGCAATGACGGCACGGGCCATTTTACGGATGTGACCATGGCGGCGGGCGCATCGGTGACGCAGTTTGTTTACGGTTTCGCGCCCGGTTTTGCGGACATCGACAACGACGGCTGGCCGGAGATCCTTCTCGTCGCGGATTTCAGTTCCAGCCAGCTATTTCAAAACTTCGGTGGCATCTATAACAACATTACGACGACCGCCCAGGTCGGATCGGATGAAAACGGGATGGGTTCCGCGATTGGTGACTACGACAATGACGGCGATCTCGACTGGTTCGTCACGTCAATCTACGATCCGGACAAGACGTGCAAAGTTCAATCCTGCGGTTGGGGGCATTCGGGAAATCGTCTTTTTCGAAATGAGGGGCTGTCCGTCTTCAGCGATCAGACGGAGACGGCCGGTGTTCGTGACGGAGGATGGGGCTGGGGTGCTTCGTTTTTCGACTATGACAACGACGGCGATCTGGATTTGGGGATGACGAATGGCGTCGTCTTTCCGCAGTATTCCACGGATGACGCTTTCAACGATGACGTCATCAAATTATGGAATAACGACGGGTCGGGGAAGATGATTGAACTCGGTGCCTCCATTGGGTTTTCGGATACCCGATCAGGCAAGGGTTTCCTGGTTTTCGATTATGACCGGGACGGTGATCAGGATGTATTTATCGTGAACAACAACGAGCATCCGGTGTTGTATCGCAATGAAGGCGGCAATTCGAACAATTGGCTCGATGTGTCGTTGCTTGGGCATCGAACAAACCGTTTTGGGATCGGGGCGCGTGTTTACGTTCAGGCGCAACCAGGCGGGACGACTCAGATGCGAGAAGTGTCCTGCAACAGCAATTTCATGTCCCAAAACGAAGTGGTCGCTCACTTCGGAGTCGGCGGTGCGACCAGCATCCATTCCGTTCGCGTGGAATGGCCTGCCAGCGAACTTGTTCAGGAGTATTTCAATATCAGCGTGAACCAAAGCGTGCAAGTTGAGGAGCCGGTCCGAAAGGGCGATGTGGATATCAGCGGCGTGGTTGACACAGCCGACATCGTGCCGCTGATTGACGTGTTGCTCGACGGATTCACGGCCACGCCCTTGGCGCAGTGGGCTGCTGATGTGGATGGAAACGGGATCGCCAACGGAGACGATCTGGAATTGTTCATTGAGAAAGTTTTGGAATAGTTCTCGCGCGGTCTGACGCGCTTGAATAGGTCGACGATGTCTCCAAGGTTGAGCACCGTCACGACAAGCGTTGTCGTGCCACTCCTGGCGATCGGGTGATTTCGCCTTTCCCGGGTTTGATTGCAATAACAGATCATTAAATACAAAGGCCGTCTCAAATGGTGTATTTTGGGCAAAATAGCCCATTTTGCGCTTGCCGTCTGAGTGTTCAGCTGATACGATATTGCATGGTTGTAGGTGGGGTTAGGACATGCAATATTGAGAGCCGTGGAAGTTCTTCTTTTGGGAAAGGTGCTTTTGCTGGTTCATCGTTACCATATCTTGTGAGTTATTCTGGAATTTCTGCGCGAGCACGAGACATCTATTTATGTCCTGGGCTTGCGTCTTGTTTGAGGATGCTCAGTTCGATACAAACTCCAGTCTCTCTTTGAGAGTTGAAGTGGCGATCGCATCCGCCAGGCGCGGATCGGCAAAGGGAGGCAGGGAGAGAAAGTCGCCTGCAGGAGGGTCAAAGCAGTGAGAATACAGAATCGATTGGGTCGAGCATTCCTGGCATGTTTGGGCGCCGTGGTGTTGTCCAATGTGTCGGCTTCCGCGCAGGCGGCAACGTTTCAGGATGTGACACTCAGTGCCGGGGTCGACCATTTGCAGTGGGACGGAGTCTATCCGCCAGATTTTAATCCGTTTGACCGGGAAATGTTGTACATGTCCGGAGGGGCGACGGTTGCGGACTACGACAAGGACGGTTGGCCCGACCTTTACGTGACTCGTCTCAATGCCCCGAATTTGCTGTTCAAGAATCAGCAGAACGGGACTTTTACCGATGTTGCGGCCTCGGCCGGTGTCGCGCTGACGGCATGGTCGAGCGGCGCTCTTTGGGGTGACGTGAACAACGACGGGTTCCCGGATTTGTACGTGCTGACGGTTGATCGGGAGCAACGCAACTACTTGTACATCAACGACGGAGCGGGAGGCTTCACCGAGAGTGCAATCAGTCGAGGCGTGGCGATCGCTCCCGACGGAGACAAACGGCGCTTTACGAGCGCGGCGCTCGGTGACTACGACCTGGACGGCGATCTTGATCTGCTCGTGACGGCGTGGAGGAATTCGCCCACCGGATGTCTTCTCTTTAACAACGACGGAACAGGCCACTTCACGGATGTGACGCAGGCGTCAGGTGCCGTTGCGGGGCAGTCGGTTTACGGATTTGCTCCCGGTTTTGCAGACATCGACAACGACGGATGGGTCGATCTTCTCATCGCGGCGGACTTTGGGAGCAGTCAGCTCTTTCGAAACCTCGGCGGCACCTTCACCAAGGTCACGGCCTCTGCCCAGGTGGGGACGGATGAGAACGGCATGGGATCGGCAATCGGCGATTATGACAATGACGGAGATCTCGATTGGTTTGTCACGTCGATCTTCGATGCGGATGAAACATGCGAAGTGCTCTTATGCGGCTGGGGATACACCGGGAATCGTTTTTATCGCAATGACGGGGCCGCGGTATTCAGCGATCAGACCGACGCCGTGGGTGTGCGCGACGGTGCCTGGGGGTGGGGAGCTTCCTTTTTCGATTATGACAACGACGGTGATCTGGACTTGGGAATGACCAACGGCGTCGTTTTTCCATCGACGGCCTCTGACGATGCTTTCAACGACGACGTGGTCAAGCTGTGGCAAAACGACGGAACGGGGACGATGACGGAACTTGGCGCCACCGTCGGATTTGATGACACCGGATCAGGCAAAGCGTTCCTGGTTCTGGACTACGACCGGGACGGGGATCAGGATGTTTTCATCGTGAACAACAATGAGCATCCTGTATTGTACCGCAATGACGGCGGCAATTCGAACAATTGGTTCCGGGTCTTGCTTCGGGGGCATCGAACGAATCATTTCGGCATCGGGGCGCGAGTTTACGTCCAGGTGGACCGAGGAGGCACGACTCAGATGCGAGAAGTGTCCTGCAACAGTAATTACATGTCACAAAACGAAGTGGCCGCACATTTCGGAATCGGCGATTCCGGGATCATCAACATCCATTCCGTGCGCGTGGAATGGCCCGCCAGCGGGCTGGTTCAGCAGTTTTTTAATGTCGGCGTGAACCAGACCCTCCAGATCGAAGAACCTGTGCGAAAAGGGGACGTGGATATCAGCGCAGTGGTCGACCTGGATGACATCGGCCCCATGGTCGATGTGCTGCTCGGAGTCACCACGACGCCCTTGGCGCATTGGGCGGCTGACCTGGACGACAACGGTGTCGCCAACGGAGACGATCTAGGCCTGTTCATCGATAAGATTCTGGAGTAAGTCTCACACGGATTTGACGGGCTTGCTCATCCCGATCAATCAACTCGAGAACGCCGTCACCACAAGCGTGTCGTTCTGCCCCCCGAATCCGAAGGAGTTGCTCAGGCAGGTTTGGACGTTTGTTTCACGCCGTTCATTCGGGACGTAGTCCAGATCGCAAACAGGGTCGGGATGCTCATAGTTCATCGTGGGGGGGAGTTGGTTGTCGCGAATGGCCAGGATGCAGGTGATCAGTTCACAGGCACCGGCTGCGGCAATCAAGTGGCCCATCATGCTTTTGACACTGCTGACCGGCACGTTCTTTGCGTTCTCCCCGAAGACACCTCGAATGGCCAGTGTTTCGATTTTGTCGTTTTCCTGCGTGCCGGTGCCATGAGCGGAAATGTAGTGGATGTCCTGAGGCGAGAGCCCGGCGTCTTCGATGGCCATGCGCATGGCGGCGATCCCGCCGCGACCGTCCTCATGGATGTCCGTGATGCGGAAGGCGTCGGCTGTTGAGCCGTAGCCCACAATCTCTGCCAGAATCTTCGCTCCACGAGCCCGGGCGTGCTCAAGTTCCTCAAGAATGAGCATGCCTGCGCCTTCGCCGAGAACAAATCCGTCACGCGTGCGATCGAAGGGCCGAGAGGCCGTCAGGCAGGTGTCGTTGCGTGTCGAAAGGGCCGTCAGGCGGTTAAAGCCGGTGACGCCGAAAGGATGGATCATCGAATGGCAGCCGCCGGAAATCATGGCGTCGGCGTCGCCTCGCCGTATCATGTTCGTGGCTTCGCCGATGGCCTGCGTGCTTGCGGCACAGGCGGTGAGGGTGTTGAAATTGGGCCCTTCGACACCGAACAGTTGGGCGATGTGCCCGGCGGCCATGTTCGGATCCTGCTCGGCCTCAGTGGTCATCTGCAGTTGAGTCGAGGCGACATCGGCCCATCGGGTGGCGTCCAAGTCATTATCTTCGTAATTCCAGCCTTCGACGGCCGCGGCGGTGAAATTGTCGAAGTCCATGGGGCCTTCGCCGCCGCCGAGGTAGACGCCGACACGCGTTTTGTCGAGATCTGCAGCGCCTTCAAGGTTGGAATCCGTCCAGGCAAGCTTCGCTGCGGCGAGTGCGAACCCCGCCTGCCTGCTGACGGTCTTATGCACATCGTATTCAGGTGGATTAAGAAAGTCTTTGAGTGCGAAGTCTTTGACTTCGGCCGAAAACTGGGTCGGAAAGGTGCCTGCATCGAAGATCGTCGTTTTCGCGACGCCGCTTTCTCCGGCGAGGATTCGACCCCAAGTGGTTTCGATGTCTCGTCCCAAAGGGGTGATCCAGCCCATGCCCGTGACAACAACTCGTCGACTCATGCCTGATATCTCCGAATCACAAGGGCCGCCGTTTGGCCGCCGGACAAGGCGCTGGCCACCGAGATGGCCACATCGGCCCGCGAATCAATCGGGTCGCCCGTGACGACATGGATTCCGCAGTCCGGATCGACCATTTCGGTATTGAGCGACGGCGGAATCACGCCTCGGTGCATCGCCATCGTCAGTGCAGCGATATCGATGGCTCCGCTCCCTGCGCCGTTGTTTCCCAGGGAGCCCTTGGTGGCCATCACGGGCACGGTCACGGTGCGATCGCCAAGAACCTGTTTTATGGCGGCTGCCTCGGAGGCGTCGTGGACCTTCGTGCCAACGCCCGAAGCGCTCACGAGCCCAATCTCGCTTGCTGAAACGCCTGCATCGTCCAAGGCCTTGTTCATGGCAAGTGTCAGCCCACGTCCGTTTGATTGGGGTTTCATCCAGTGGGAGCTGTTGACCGATGCCCCGAAGCCGACGATTTCGCCGTAGATTTTCGCCCCGCGCGCCTTTGCTCTTTCCAATTCTTCGAGGATGATCAACCCGCCGCCTTCGCCGATGACCATGCCGGTTCTCTTGGAGTCGAACGGTCTGCACGCCTCAGCCGGTTTGTCGTTGTAATCGGTCGCCAAGCGGTCCAGCAGGGCCTGTCGCATGAGGCCCATCGGATTCATTTTGCTCTCGGCGCCTCCGCAGATACAAATGTCCGCCGCCCCTCGCTCAATCGTCCGCAATGCCTCGCCGATCGCCAGATGTGAACTCGCCTCCCCACACGTAATGGTGTTCGACGGCGCCTGGCAATCGTGGACGATGGTGACATGGCAGGCCAGCATGTTGGGCAGGAACTTGAGCAGCCACAGCGGCGTGAGGTTTTCCATTCCTTCACGGCCCCATTTGTTCAGGCTGAAGCCGCGGTTTTCCGGCGTATCGGGTTTTTCGGCCGCGGTTGCCAGAGCCCCGGCCAGTTCCGTGAGGTCGGCGCAAATCAGGCCGGCGCCGATGTTGGCGCCAAACCGAGTGGAGTCAACGTCGAGTCCACCGTCCACCTCGCCGCGATCGACCAGGCACTTTGTTTTGAGTCCGGCGTCCTTGACGGCATGGTAGGCGGCGATCACGGCGAGTTCGATGTCGCGCGCCATGACTTTTGTGGCTTTGCGGTAACCTTTCGGGACACAGTTCTTGACGTTGCAGTCCGTGACCTCGCCTCCGATTTGCGACGCGAATCGACTCGGATCGAACGCCTGGATTCGACGGATGCCGCACTTTTTCTCAACCAGGGCGTCAAACGTTTCGTTGATGCCGACGCCGAGTGGTGTGACGACTCCGAGTCCGGTGATGACGACACGTTTTTTCTTCATGATCACAGCATTCCACTGATGCAACGTTTGCGAAAGCTCGTCGTGTGTCAGGCCTTGGCCGTTGACACATTGTATGTCCGGAGCAAGGACTTGAAATCCTCAGTGAAAACAAAGTTTTCCTTAGGGAACGTCAGCCCGCTCAGGTTGTTGTCGATGTGCGAGAAAACGATGTCGATTTCCGCCAGCGGCTCGCCGTCAGCGGACACTTTTCCCGTCGTCATGGCCGCTTCTTCCGTCACCTGTTCAATCGCCGCATCGTATTTTAGCTGCTCGCCGGGGCGAACTTCCCGCTCGAAGCGGGCCTTTTTAACTTTGGCTAAGATGACTTTTTCGGCGAAGTCGCGAGCTTCGCCGACCAGAATGCCCGCGGTCTGGGCCATGCCCTCGATAATCAAGCTCGCGGGCATGACGGGGTAGGCGGGGAAATGATCGTGCAGATGTTCCTCGGCAAGACTGATGTTCTTGATCGCCGTGGCGCGCACACCGGATTGAAAATCCGTGAATTTGTCGATCCAGATCCAACGCACGTGGCTAGGCCGCCGTTTTCGTAGTGACGTAATTGACGATCGTCTTCACGGTGAAGAGGTTGGGCATCTTGGACACGTCCGGGTCGGCCTCGAAGTCGGAGAAATCCGCATGAGGCATGGCGCCTTTCAGCGTTTCAAGACCCTTGGGGGTCATTTTGCCGCCGTCGACGTATTCCGGGTTGTTCAGGATGTCGTCCGGAAACAACTCTCCCCGCGGAATCTTGATTCCAAACGTCTTCTCAAGCCGGAAGACAATATCGAGAAAATCAATCGACTCCGCGCCCAGGTCTCCCGTGAGCGTCGCCTCCTCCTTGATTTCGTCGTCATCGACGCCAAGGGCATCGACCAAGACCTCTTTGACTTTGTCGAAACACTCATCACGATTCATCATCATACCAGTTTGTCCTCCTTGCGGACGCCTAACTGCTGCTCGTCATCGCCGTGGCCATCTTCAACGCCGATGGCCCACCAAGCAATTCAAACTTTTTTCGAAGATCCGACGTGACTTTTTCGTCCGTATCGGCCAACTCCGGGTTTGCATCGGCCAAGTTGTAATGCCTCAGCCTCAGCCGGGCTTTGACGATCTCCTCGTCATCTGATCGGCCGAACGCCTTAAATTCGCTAGTGGCCTCCTCAATTCTGATCGCCTCAGACGTCACTTCCAGTGAGCGGCCTGGTGAAACAAAGCTCTTGTAATTGATATTTTTCGCCTCTTCCAGCACGATCATGCTGTGGCTGAAGTCCTGCGAGGCTCGCACAAGCCATGCCGCGGACTGGACCATGGCCTCCAGCATCAGCACTCCCGGCATGACCGGAAATGTGGGGAAATGGTCCGCCAAATATTCTTCCGCCAGGGTCAGTGATTTCCTGGCGACAATGCGCGTCGGTGGTTCCAGTGAGACGATTTGATCCAGTAGAATGAACTTCACCGCTCGATCATTTCCCAGAAGTTCCGCGAGGCCGTTTTCTTCGTACATCCTTGCATCGCCACAAACACTGCGGCTGCCGAAGATAAACTAGGATTTGTAGTCAATGGTCTGGGGTATTTCAAGTCCTCCGGAGGGAGCCCGTGACGGCCGGGGTGGGTTATCTAAGTGTAAACCATTTAATATCAGATGATTATGTTGCCATCGGCCGGCCATCACGCGTGCAAATCAGTCGGTGTAGCGGGGAGGGCGTCCCAGATGGTCGGTGCGCGTGACGTCGTGACTCTTGCAGGCCGGACAGTTTCCGACCGAAGGTTCACCTTTTCTCATCGCCTCGATTCCTGCGAGGTAATCTTTTGACGAGACGTCGTAGCGATGTGAGCAGGAGATGCAGGTCATGGACAAGGTCTTCGGCCATCCCGCGTAAGGATCGTTGGCCCGTTCTTGAGAGGGCCAGAGCCGCCATGCGACGACCGTAAGGACCATGAGTCCTACCGCAGTCCAGATTCCGACACGAACAAGCTTGGTCATTTCAACGAGGTTGGTTGGGGGGCATTCTGCGGACGCTATTCGTCACAACATTGACAAGCGAAGTTACGTTCGTCGCAGATCGGCTCTGCAGGATAACAATCCATTCGCCATCCGTCTCCGCGGAGGACCCAGTACTCCGGGAATTGTGCCGAAAGATCCTCCTGGCCGGCCAGCCGGATGTTTCCGGCGTGCCCGTCGACGAAGGACACCATAAAGATATTGTTTTTCCGATGCCACCCCATCGTTCGGTAGCTGGGTTCATTCCACTTGGCCACTTCTGCAACGGTCTCTTCAAGAATGACAGTGGTGGACGGATCCGGGACGGACGTGCGCGTTCGCAAATAGGGACCATAGAAATAATTGTCGTATTGCGTTTTTCTCAAAAAGTCCGTGTGGTTGTTGAGCCTATAGCTGGTGCCGGTGACGACATGGGTTTTCTTGTTAATCAAATCGGCTCTAAGAAAATAGGGGTCGAAATCCACGGGCGCGGGCTGTATGCCTCCGTCGGTCGGGCATTCGTAAAGCTCGAATGGAATGCTCGAGCCGGCGCCGAAGATGTATCGATTCAGCACTCGCTTCTCCGCGATAAAATCGTTGCTCGAATACACCGCCAGTCCCGTTTTGCCGCCATATTCATACTCACCCTCAAACCCCCATTCGTCGTATCGGTTGATGACGGGTGAAGTGAAGCCCTTCTCATCGTCGAGGCTGTAGGTGGCGAGTGCCTGACCGAGGGCTCGCAGGTTTGCAAGACATTTGACCTTGGTGCCCTCCGCGCGTGCGGTCGATAGTGCAGGCAACAAGATGCCGAGTAACACGGCGATGATTGCGATGACGACTAAGAGCTCAATCAGCGTGAAGGCGCGCCGATGCGAAACGGCCGTTTTTTGGCGGGTCGTTTTGGTTTGCAACGGAGATTGCTGCCTGTAAATTCGCAAGGAGGAATCTCGCATTGCGTCGAACCTCCGCATCTTAGAGGATTCCCAGATCGGCTCGCGTTGCCTCTATGTTATCCGAAAAATGTATCCGGGTGCAATTGATCCATATTTCGACAAAACAGCGCCTGAGCCCATGAGCGACGTTAGCCCAGGGCCCTGGCATACTCCTCATCGTTGAATCCCACGAGCAGTGTCTTACCCTTGCGAATCGTGGGTGCCCTTAGATTGCCGGTCGGTCCCAACATGGCTTTGAGCAATTCCGGTTCGCTCGGCGGGTTCTTCTTCATGTTGAACTCCACCACTTTTTTGCCTTTGGCGACGATGATCTTGCTTGCTTCTTTCGCGAGCTTTAAGGCATCGGACTTGCCCAGCTTGGCCTTGCCTGCATCGACCATCGCTTTCGTCTGAACGTTGTCGTCCGCAAGGAACCCTTGCGCTTTTGTGCATGACGTTCAGCCTTTGCGGTGATAATACCAGTCGATCGATTTACTCATCAGATTTCTCCTGAACTCGGACCAGTGGATACGGTAAGGAGGACGGAACGTGTCCGCAAGATGCCGTAGGACGGTCCGAATCCATTGTGATTCAAAGATCCGGTCCGCAAACGTAAAAGGCCGATTCGACTTGGGATGGTCACTCTTACCGCTCCATGCGGCAATTGTCGCTTTTCTGACCTGCCAACTCGGTTACCGGCTAATCATGAGATTTTCCGGAGTCGATACAGGATGGGACAATGGCGTACCGCATCGTCCAACGGGCCGAAATCGTCGAAGAACCATTGTCTTTAAGCGGTCCGGTTGGACGACATGCGATGTAGGAAGGGGATCGCAATGGACCAGGCACTGATCGAACGACTCGAAAACAGCTTCAATCTTCTTGCGCCGCGCGGACCGGAGCTGGTCGATCGCTTTTATGCGCACCTGTTCTCCAAGAACCCTGGTGTGCGTCCGATGTTTCCGGAGGAAATGAGCGGCCAGAAGAAGAAGCTGCTCGCTTCTCTCGTTCTGGTCATGCAGAACATCCGCAAGCCGGAAAAACTGCAACAGCCGCTCATCGAGATGGGCCGCCGACACGTCGGCTATGGGACCAAGCCTGAGCATTATCCCATCGTCCGTGATACCCTCGTGCAGGTCATGTCCGAGATGGCGGGCGATCAATGGGCTGATCAACTGACTGAGGACTGGAATGCCGCTCTGAATGTCGTGGCCGGAATCATGATCGAAGGGCACAAGCTTGAAGAGAAGCAGTCCCAGACTCAGACGGCGTCGTAAACACAAAGCATGCCGCTCGCCAGGACGCCCGATCGTTCGTACAATTCGGGCCATGCACCATGTGACCGATGCCAGGGTCGTTCTGGGACGTGATGTTTATATCGCTCCAACGTCGTACGTCGGAGGAGCGGTCTCCCTCGGTGACCAGTGCACCGTGATGCACCATGTCACCATTCGAGGAGACGTTTCCACGATCCGCATCGGAGCGCGCGTCAACGTCCAGGACGGCACGATCATCCATACGCAGAACGGTGTCGACCTTGACATCGGGGACGATGTCGGCATTGGTCACCGAGCCGTTGTTCATTGTAAGCGGATTGCCTCGGGCTCTTTGATCGGGACCGGGTCGATTGTCCTGGACGGATGCGAAATCGGGGGGAACTGCCTCATCGCGGCAGGAGCCTTGATTCCACCGAACACCGTCATCCCCGACGGAAAAGTCGTCATGGGTATTCCGGGAAAGATCGTTCGTGAAACGACGGATGAGGAACGACGCTACATCGAATACGTCGTCCAGAATTATGTTCGATTGGGGCGACGTCACGCTTCGGGCGAGTATCCCAATGCAGCCTCGACGTAGGGCGTGATCAATTTCGTATGCATCGCCCTCGGCGACGGGTGGATTCGTGCTACAAAGAAGTGCCCAGTTTTTTCAGGAAGTCCGTCACCTGGCCGGTTGCAAATTCGTGCGCGGTCTTGACGTGGTCGACAACTGTTTCGGTATTCCAAGGGATCGGATTGCCCCATCTTGCTTCCACTTCGATGAAGAGTTGTCGTACGTCTTCAAGGAGAGACTCCACTTTGATCACGGCCTGCCACTTGGGTTTTCCTTCGCCGGGCAAAGGCGGCAAGAGCATCTTCAGCCCCACGCCGTGGACCGGCCGGCCCAACGGCTCAAGTCGATCGTCGAGGTTGAGACAATGTTTGCCGAGGTAGATCCGGGCGTCTTCGAGGTCGGACTGCGCCGACAAGCGGATGACGATGCCGGTTTCCATAATCAGCCTGGGATTAAAGACGTCGGCGATGACGTCCAGGGCCAATTTGAGGTTGTCGTAGTACAATTCAAGTGAACCGATCGGGAAGGAGTCTTCGAAGTTCACCGCGTCGGGCTGGAGGGTCATTTTCAAGTGGCTTCGCGGATCGCCTTCACTCTGTGGGGTCGTAAGTCGCCATGTTTTCTCGGCGTACTCCTGCCGTTGCCAGTCAAAGCCCTCGTTGGCCTTGAGCTGAAACTGTTTTTTGTGCTGTTTATCCAGCATCGCCTGAGGAGCGAATCGGACGCCTGCGTGAAGACCGCGAGTTTTGACGGTATCCGGTAGCATAGTGACTAGGCTCGTACGGTTTTGGACTGACTGCAATTCATCGCGAGGCTGGGAAGACGCCGGTTGAGACCAACGACTTTATGGTTCCGTTCCTGGATTCGCGTCCGAAGGCTCAGTCGGTTGTGTGGTCGGGATCGAAGGAGGCGATTCCGCCTTGGTTTCAACCATCGGGGGCGCCGCAACCGGTCTCTTATTCGAAAGTATGTCGGGGATCCCAGGAACGGCATCCGGCTTTTCATTCGAAGTCTTCTTTTCCGGTGGAGTTTTCGCGTCGCCGGTGGATATCGTTACGGGCGGTGGGGGTGGCGGAAATTCGATGGGGTGCGACCAATTCGGCATACCGTCCAAACGGAACTTAGCTTCCTTTCTGAAGGGCATGTTCTCGAAACGCGCGTCATCGATGACCTTTGAGTACCACTGTCGGGCTTTATCAAACTGATGCTGATTTTCTTCGAGGACACCCATGGCGAGCATCGCGCGCCCGCAAGCAGTGAGATCATCACTTCCCTGGTTGATCACTTTTTCAAAAGCCTCTTTGGCGGTCGCGATGAGTTGATCGCGATCGGGGGGCTCAACCTCGCTATCCTCGGTTGCCTCCGCACTCGGTCTGGCTCCACCAAGCTCACTCAATGCGGCGTTGCCGACACTGAGCCAGGCCGTTCTGGTCAGTTCGGGGCTGATATCCTCATGGGCGACGGACTTGAAGCGCTCAATGAGCACGGTCGTGCCGCCGTCGATGTCCGTCGGATTAAGATCGGCCCAGGCTTTGTTGGATCGGCTGGTTTGATGGTTGTAGTACCAGAACCCTCCCCCAAGCACGACGACGGCGCCAATGACGACGGCCGTCAGCGTCACGGCGTGGTCCTTGAAATAGTTTCCAACTTGCTCAATCTGTTGCGACAGTTCGTTTGTTCGCAGCTCTTGTCGTCTCGTTGTTTTCATCTCATGAAACCGGCGCTTCCGCCGGCGCTCCCTTACTTAGAGGCTTGAACGGCTACGCATACCTGTGTCTTTGAACCGAACCATCCGCCCGGGGTTTTTTCAATCCGGACCTGACACGTTTCATCACCCTTATTGAAGTTCAGATGATCCACGCCGTTCTGAAGTCTTTGATCCACGAGTTCCCATTTGTATTTCAGCATCTCCTGCCGATAAAAGTTGGCGACCGCCTGCGGGTCCTCCCGGCCTGTGTAGAAGTGTTTGACACTTCGCTGGCCGCCGCTGTAATCATGCGTCGATCGCCGCCGTTCCAGGTCGAAACGATTCGGGACGGGGACATCGATGACGAAGAACTGAGGTCTCGGCTGAAGAACGGTGGGCGTCCTGGTTCTTTCGCCGCATCCGCTGATGAACATCGCGACGCCAAGCAGCATCGGAATAACGCTCGGATGTCGATGACACATGACAGCCCTGCCAGATTTGACCCGGAATCCTTCCATAACCGTCTCGGTGGCAAACGCTTACCACTGTGAAGCCACGTAAGGCTACCAGGGACCCCAGAGCCTGTCAATTGCGGCACGGGCGGGGATCGAGCGTCGGCGGATTCCGTGGGGCGAAGCGGCGCCCGGTGATTTGATCACATCACGGTGAAGTAAACTGAAACGGCGTAATCGAACATCTCGGGCGTCAGCTCCAGGTCATGGCCCACGTATAGGCATCGGTTGCGCACCTGAAGCATGAGGTCGCGCGGCTGACAGCATCGAAAGGCGCGCTTGGTCGGCTTGTAGTGTGTTTCGATGAGGTAATCGAGGGCGGCCTTGGCTTTGTCATCGATCTTGAAGCCCAGCGGCGGCGCGACGAATTCGAAGAGCTTGCGGAACTCCGCTTCGGTAGGATCTTCGACGTTGATCTTGTACGGGATACGTCGGAGGAACGCGTCGTCACAAAGGTCCTTCGGCTCCAGGTTCGTCGAGAAGATGATCAACTGATCAAACGGCACTTGCAGTTTTTTTCCGTTGGGGAGTGAGAGGAAATCATAGCGTTTTTCGAGCGGGACGATCCAGCGATTGAGCAGTTCGACGGGGCGCATGCGCTGGCGACCGAAGTCATCAATGACCAACGTGCCGCAATTCGATTTCAATTGAAGCGGTGCTTCACACGTCTTCGTGGTGGCGTTGTACTGAATCTCCAGCGCATCCATTGTGAGTTCACCGCCCACGACGATTGTGGGCCTTTTGATCTTGATCCAGCGGGGGTCCACCTTGTCCTTCTTTAGGATGGAGTTCGATTTCTGCTGGACCACTTCATGATTGGCCGAATCGAAGAGCTTCAGGACAAAGCCGCCTGAAATAAGGCATTTGGGGATGTAGATCTCGTCGCCGAAACATCGCGTGATGCGCTCTGCGATACTCGTTTTTCCGTTTCCGGGATAGCCGTACAGGAACATGCCGCGCCCCGAGTTGATCGCCGGTCCGAGTATTTCGAACATCTCTTCACTGACCAGTAGGTCGCTAAATGCCCGTGTGAGGTCTTCTTTTTGGGGTTGAAGCTGCGTGATCGTCTGTGCCTGGATTCCCGCGACGTATGCGTCGATGGGGACCGGGGCAGGGCCGACGTACATGGATTCTCTTAGACACCGTTGCACGCGGTCACGGCCGACGTCGGTCAGAGTGTAAGTGAAATCGCCCATATTGCCGGCGTCGACATAGACGACGATCTGTTGTCGTTTCAGGCCGGCGAGATACTGGATGATCGGGTCCGCGGGTAGGCAGAGTTCCTCGGCAATCTGCCCGCCTGAGGCTGATCCGGCTCCATGAAGGTATTTGAGAATGAGGGATTCGACGATGCTGGAGTCCAGCCCCGCCTCTTCGAGCGTTTCGGGCGGCCTTGGGACGAAGGGGGCCTGCGAGGTCTCCTTTTCCGGGGCACCGGTGGATGGGTTGTTCGACTTCGGTTTGGCAGGTGCCTGGACACTCATGGAATCACTCCGTTACGTATGTTTTTGTCGATGAAGACTGTGTAACTTCCCACGTCTTGTCGTTACGATCGATCACCGTCGGTGAAGACGGTCTCGTGGTAATTTGATCGGTTTGGCGGGGATTCACCTTGACGCTCAGCCGAAGAGGTCGTCGTTGGCGGGAAGTCGTCCGATAAGGTCGTCCGGGGATTCCGTGCCAATGTTTTCGTCATCGGCCGTCGATGAACGCGCTTGAAGGTCACCCAACTTTTGGTGACACAGGGAAGAGAGGAAGGACTTATAATCTCTCCACGATGGCAGGCTTGGATTATCGAACAGCGGGTGAGTCACATGGTCAGGCCCTGATTGTCTTGGTCGAGGGGCTGCCGGCGGGGTTGACGCTCGACGAGGATGCGATCAATGAAGCGCTGCGTCGACGGCAGGGCGGTTATGGCCGTGGCGGCCGAATGAAGATCGAGCAAGACCGGATCAATATCCTCTCCGGGATTCGAGCGGGGATCACGATCGGATCTCCGTTGGCCCTCCAGTTGAATAACAAGGATTGGCGGATTGACACTGCGCCGGCCGTGAATCGACCTCGTCCCGGCCATGCGGATTATGCCGGATCGATGAAATGGTTGACGACGGATTGCCGCACGACGCTCGAGCGGGCGAGCGCTCGGGAGACGGCGGCGCGAGTGACGGCCGGCGCCGTCGCGGCGTGTCTGTTGGCCGAGTTTGAAATCGACGTGGTCGGATACGTCGTGAGGATCGGTCCTGTCGAAGCCGTGGTCCCGCATGATTTGCCCATTGGGCAGTTGAGAGACGGCCGCGACGGCAATGAGGCCTATTGCCCCGATTCGCAGGCGGCGGCAAAAATGATCGAGGCCATCCGGCAGGCGAAGACCGACAAGGATACGCTTGGCGGAGTGGTCGAGGTGCGAGCGACGGGGTTGCCCCCGGGGGTCGGAAGCTCTGTCCGCTGGCAAGACAAACTCGACGGGCGCCTGTTGGGGGCTGTCGGCTCCATTCAGGCATTCAAAGGCGTCGAGATCGGTCTCGGGTTTGGGTGTGGTGAACGACGGGGCAGTCAAGTTCATGACGAGATCGATTATGACGCCGCACAACGGCATACCGCGAATCTTGGTTTTCAACGTCGAACGAATAATGCGGGTGGTCTCGAGGGGGGCATGACCAACGGGATGCCGATTATCGTTCGTGGTGTGATGAAGCCGATCAGCACGCTGCTCAAAGGTCTGGACAGCGTGAACCTCCAGACTCTCAAGCCGGAGCGAAGTGATTATGAACGGAGCGATATCTGTGCGGTTCCCGCGGCCAGCGTTGTTGCCGAGTCCGTTGTTGCGTTCGAGATCGCAAGAGCGTTTATGGAGAAGTTCGGCGGCGACACGTTGGAAGAAACGCGAGCATCGTATTCATTCTATCTTGACCGGGCTCGAGCGCTGACGTCGTCATGACGGCTGCGGCTTGGCGTTTTGCCGGCGTTCGTGCGTGAACGTCGCTTAAGCAAGTCGTTCGGAATCTTTATGCGGCCCCATCGCAGAATACTACTGGCATTGACCATCCTTCTGGCCGGCGGGTCGCTGGGATTGACTGCCGCATATGGCCTGCGACTGCGCAGTCAATCTTATCGGCGTGACGTTGAGCGAGAGCTGAGCGCCTTTTTTGAGTTGCCTTGTGAGGTGACGCGAATCCGCGGGCGCACGTTTTCGAGCCGTGCATTCGAAGGTGTGAAGATCTATTTGCCGGATCGACGCGATCAGATCTTTTCTTGTGCGACAGCCGTATGGCATGAGTTGGAACGTCGTGGTGAGCCGGTCAACCGGCTTGATTTGCTTGACGGCATTCTGATCCTGGGTTCGGATCGTTGGGATAATAGCGACTATCGTCAGGTCCTCGAATCCGGTCTGGCCCATGACTTTTCCGAGCTGAATCTTTCTGAAGTTGAAATGAGTAATTTTGAAATTGCCTTCGATCGCGGCAATCTCTCAATACGTTGTCGTCAGGCATCGGGAACGATTGACATGAGTCAAGCCGAAGTCGGCGTGGCTCGGCTGAGCGCGTATGAATTGAACGGACATCCGGTGGACGAAGGCGTCCGTATTCACGCCCGTTTTTCTCCGAGGAGCGGAATCGAAGTCTCAGAGTTGAACCTGAGTTTGCCGGAAGTGCCGTTGACGTCGATCGGGCTTGCCCCGGCCTTGGGTGGCGAAATCACGCGAGGTCGTTTCGCGGGACGGGTGCGATATCTCGATCAGCTTCCCTCCGGTTTGCCGGAAGTTCTGATCGAAGGGGAGTTGCAGGATGCGGACCTTTCGGAATTGACGCGTGGTGTCCATCTCGGGCCGTTTCAGGGCAATTTTTCCGTGATCGTCGATAACGCTCGACTCTACGATTCGGTCGTTACTCATTTTCAGGGCCGTGGTTACATCACCGACCTCGGGTTTGGGGCCTTCGCTCCGCTGATGGAGCGTTCAGATCTGTCTGGAAGCGCGTCGTTCCATGTGGATGAAGTCGACGTCGCATTGGGGCGGATCAATCGTCTTCGGCTGGATGGGATTGTTCGCGACCTTTCTTTGCAGGAATGGTTACAACGATGGGGGCAGGGCTCGGCCAAGGGTCAGCTTGAGGTTCGTGTGAACAACTTGGACATTATGGGTGAAACGATCAAATCTGCGGATATTGTGATCACCGCGGCCCCGCCGGAGGATGGGCCCGGCACGATCGACCGTGCGTTGCTCGTTGGCGTCGCTGAGAAGGTTTTGAATTTCAGTTGGCCCCAGGCGCTGCCTCAAGGGATTTTACCGAAGCAGGTCGAGTATGTGCAGTTCGGGGTGCGCCTCCATGTTCAGGACAACCGGTTGAGAATCCTGGGAACGCATGGGGCGGGAAACGATACGATCCTCACCGTCAAAATGCCGAGCGGCTTCAAGCGCTTGTTCGGTGATTCCTTTGCTTTAGTTAAGGAGCCGTCCGGGACGATTGAATTAGGGGGATACTTGACTGATCTGTTTCAGCGAATACGAACGTATGATCCGACCCGCGTGCGCCAATGGTGGGAGTCCCGAAGAAAAGACGCGCCTGGTGATTCCTGATGTAAGCTGGACGGACGTCTGATTTCGACATGACATGAATGTCGATATCCTGTATGATTCGCGATCTGTTCGATTAGCAGGTGTTTGGGCAAACGGAATTCTGGAGAGGATTACATGGTGCAATTCCTGGCGGTTGATGGGAGCCAATTGAGGCGGCTGGTGAAACTCTGTCGAACTCTCAATGCTGGAAAAGGAGTATCGGTTCAACAATTGATCAAGAAACTGGGGACGTCCCGCCGCACGGTCTTCCGTGATTTGAACATGCTTCAGGAAGTTGGCGTTCATGTCGAATTGGGCAGCGAGGGTTACGTCATCAAGCAGAAAATCGGCAGCTGTAAGAAATTGATTGCCGACTATTACACGAAAGCGCTTGATCGACTTTTGAATTCCTGCCTGAAATAAATGGCCACCGGAATTAGACGACTTCGACAAATTTCCGAATATTCGTAACCAGGTCTTTCGCCGAATGCCGTTTTGCGAGATCGAACGGGAGAAAAGAGCCATGGTTGTGGTCGCTGGCAAGAATGATCAGGCGATCAAAGAGATGGGTAAAGCCCGTTTCCTGCGGTTGATGTCCGGTGATAAAGACGTCCACATCCAGCAGCTCCGCCAGGGCGTCGATATGCGCCTGGGTGTGACGACGGCCCCAGACAAGATGGAAGACGGTGCGATTTTCTTTCAGGGTCTCCAGGGTGAGTTCGCGTTCGAATACGCCGACGTCGAATTCGTCCATGTCATGCACATTCGGGAGGGAATGTGAAAGCCAGACTCGGTTTTCCGTCCGAATTGCCAAAGGGAAAGACGCAATGAAGTCGTTAATTGCAGACAGGACGTCGCCTGACGCCCCGGCTCCATACGCCTTTGCCACGGCATGGTTGAAATCCTGAATGACGATTCGTCCGTTCTTCGCGATGAGATAGCCGGTGAGTTGAGACAACTCGTGGTTCGACTGGAGAAAATGAACCTGGTCGGGAAATTCGCACTTGTAGGATGCCGCCTCCAGAAGCAGCTCATGAGAATGGTCGACGTCGGCAGGCGTGGACAGTTCGGCGTGGATCATTTCGTGCAGGATCACGTGACGCGCATGAGCGCGATTGAGCATCGCGTATTTCTTGAGCTTCTCCAGATTCTTTAGATGTCCATGCAGATCGCCCGTCATGACGGCCTGGCCGTAGGCCGGCAGGAGGAGGATGCTTCCCCGGACGTAGGGATCATTGCGGTTAAGCTCCGCAGCTTTTCGAAATGTTGCGACGGCCTCTTTGGCGTCGCGCTGGTCCTTGCGTGTAAAGAGCGTCACGTTGCTACTCCGGTACTTGAAGCAGGGCCGGGAAACCACACGTCAGCGGGAACAGTGCATGGAAGCGGCTTTCGATGATTGGGCTATCCTAGAGGTCGCTGGGAGAAAGGTCAAGTATTTCCGGCAATGCGGGAATGCACATCCGCTTGATATTTTCAAGGCTGATCTTGATGTTTCGATGCCGGTTTTGTTTGGGTCTTCAATTTTATTTATATAAGCGTATAAATTTCTTCGACGATCGACGTCTGCTGCGGGCTAGCCCACCTCGCAAAGCCTCTCCTCGGCCTTTTGGATCGTTTCGATGAATTCCCGCGAGTCTTCCGCATCACGAAGTTCATCGCGAAGCGTCTTGTCGATCAATAGGCGGCACAAGCGGCCGAGAAAGAGAAGATGATCGGTTTGGTTCGGGCAACAAACAAGAAAGAAGAGGTCCGTCAGCCCGCCGCCCGGTTCACCGAAGGCGATGCCGCCGGTCGTGCGCGCCGCCGCGAGGATGCAACCTTCTGAATACAACGGTCTTGAAGGATGCGGAACCGCCACGCCATCTTGTAAGGCGGTGGATCCCTGCTTTTCTCTTTCGAGTAACACCTCGGCCATCGCGCCGGCATCCACATAGGGATCGACGACGGCGGCCAGGCCGGCCAGCTCGCGGATCACCGAAGGTTTTGTCTTGGCGGCGAGATCGACAGCGACGGCTGATTCCAGCAAGGTCGTCGAGATCAGCAGTTCACCTTTGGTTTCGGGATGCCTGTCTTTTCGGCGACGTTCGGGCAGGACATGGAGGTTCTCTTCGATCCAGTTCCAGACCTCGCCGGCTCTGAACTGCCAGACACCTCGGACCTTGGTCGCCGGGAGGATTTGCTGCTCCGCCATCCGCACCACCTCTCGAGTGGAAACATGCAGGCTTGCGGCGACTTCTTGGATACTCAGCAGTGACTGCGGCATTGGATCAAACCACCGGACTCTTCCTTAATCTCTTCCAATTCTATCGTCTTTCGAACGTAGCGACTTGTAGATCGCCGGCAGGGACAAGGCATGGCCGAGTTGCTCGGGGGCGATCGGTGTTACCTGATGTGACACGGCGACTTGCGTGCGCGCCAATATCACTCGACGGACAATCCCCAATGAGCGTCCCTGTTCGAGACACGCACGCCGCATTCCCCTCGGAGGATTTTATCGAGCAGGTCTCCCAGGACTGCTTTCCGCCACCCTGTCTTCAGAGCGTGGTCCTCTTCCGCGACTTCCGGGCGCGTGTAGCTGCGAACCAGGCTGCGAAGATCCTGTTTCTTGCTGACAAGAGAATACGCGAGTTGATTGCGATGGCAATAATCGCGGAGCACGGACGTGATCAGAGAGATCAGGATTTCTTCCTGAGCAGTGTCTTCCTGTGTCGGAAGTTCGGGCCACGCTTCGGGTGGAAGCTGCTTGCCCGCTTCGACGGCTTCGACCAGACGCTTGACGGCGGCTCCGCCGAGATTGAGGCCCCTTAACGTTTGAATTCGTTTCACGCTCGTCCAGCCGCGCCGCGCGATCTCCACGAGCAGGTGATCCTTCAGTATGCTGCGGACCGGGCGGCTGTACTGCTGCGCGAGTTCGTCGCGAACATCGAGCAGGGCATGTGCGATGGCCAATTCGCGGCCTGATAAAGAGCCGCAGCCTTTCAGCCGTTTGAGCTTTTGGGTTTCGTTGTCCTCGGTGCCGGCGGCGATGCACATGGCGTCGCATTCTTCCTGGACCCACGTTTGGCGATCCAGCTCAACCAGCTTCTTGTTTATCTTTTTGTAAATCGGACGCAAACAGGCGACATCCTCCACCGCATACTTAACCTGATCGTCCGTAAGCGGGCGTTGGCGCCAGTCCGTCAAGGTCTGCGATTTGTGGATTTTGCGGCCGGTGGTCGTCTTGGCCAGTCTGCTCAGACTCATGGGGTATCCGAGTCCCACGATGCCTGCGGCGATCTGAAGGTCGAAAACGTTTCTTGGAGCCTGGCCGATCTCCTTCCAGCATTGACTGATGTCTTCGTTTCCCGAATGCACGATGACAAGCAAGTGCTCGTCGGAAATAAGCTCCCAGAAAGGATGGGCGTCCAGGCCGTTCAGGGGGTCGATCAGGGCGCAATATTCATCCGTCGCCGCCTGGATCAGGCAGACCTCCGGGCGATACTGGTCTTCTCCAACGAACTCCGTGTCGAATGCGAACCAGCCGGTGTCCTTGAGTCGCCCGCACAGGTCTTCAAGCTCCCCCGGTTTGGTGATGATCGTTGGTTCTCGTTCTGAATAGTCTGTCATATCTGTGGTGCAATCATGGATTCACACGAAAGACCTGGAATCGATCGCTTCTGACAAGTGTAGTCGGCGAAGCCCCGGCGGTATAGCCCAAGAAAAAGGAGCCCATCATCCTATCGGACCCGGTTGTACGATTACCTCATCCAGTCTCCTCGTCTGTGGACCGATATGGTCAGAGAGGGTACCAAAACGAAAATGCAGCATGAGCTAACGCGATCTCAACGGCACCGACTCGGCCTTATCTTCATCTTTTCCTGTGCGCTCGTCGCCGCTCATGTTGTCTGGCTGCCCCGGATCGTCGTGGACGATGCCTTTATCTCCTATCGTTACGCCAGGAATCTCGTCGATGGTTACGGGCTTGCATTTAATCCGGGTGAGCACGTCGAGGGGTATTCCAACTTTCTTTGGGTGCTGCTGACCGCCGCCGGGCTGCTGTGGCAACTGGAGCCTGTCTCATGGACCAGGGCTCTTGGCGTAACGGCTCTGATGGGCTCGGTTCTCGTGGCCGTCTATCTGGCTCGACGACTCACGAACTCGAATCGTGCCGCGCTTGCCGTCGCGGTCATTCTGTCTGCATCCACCGCCCTTTGCGGATCTGCCATGGCCGGTCTCGAAACCGGTCTCTATACACTCTTGATCACGGCGGCAGTGACGTGTGCTGCAAGAAACCGTCCAGGCTGTGCCTCGCTCCTGATCGGCCTGGGCGCGATCACTCGACCTGAAGGGTTGGGCGTCTGGGTCATTGCGGTGTTCTCGCTGGTTTTGATTCGTGGCCGTCATCATCGTTGGCGCGACGTGCTGAAGCTCACGTTCCCGTGTCTTCTGATCTTTACGAGTCTGGTGGTCTTTCGTCTCGGCTATTTTGGGCATTGGATGCCCAACAGCGTGCAGGCCAAGAGTGTGATGCTGCCGCTGCTGCGAAAGACCGATTTGACCGGCTGGCCCGGACTCCTATTCAATGACGACGGTATCCGATATGTCGGCGACTACATCCGGTACACTTTCGGTTTCTGGCTTTTGATCGCTTTGGTCCCGGCCGCGCGGAGTGTCCAACATCGCTGGATAGCGGTCTTTATGCTCGGTACTTCGGCGATGGGCGTTGCCGTGGCCGTTTACAATTTCGGTGATTGGATGACCTCATTTCGTTTGCTGACCCCGTATTTGCCGATGACGACCGTGCTCGTCGTTTGGGGGATGTCTGATGTCCTGGCGTGGCTTCGAGAACGGGGTCGTTCCGGCTGGGAGGCTCCCTGTCGAGTCGTCTTCGCGGCTGCCGTTTTGTATTGTGCCGCCGGTCAATTTCAGTGGCGAAGACCGGTCGTCAGTCGCAATCCGGACGCCGAACTTGCGGCGGCCCTGAATGCTTCGAGTGAAGCGGCCGGTCTATTGGCGGCGACGGACGTGCTCGGGCGTTTGAGTTATCACGCTGATCAAATCCGTGTCCTCGACATGGCGGGACTGACCGACGAGCACATCGCCCGAAACGGGCGTCCTTCACCACCTTTTGGTCGGACCGATTTCAACTACGTCCTCAGCCGGCGTCCCGATTTCATCATGAACAACGTTCGGACCGCTTGGGCTCGGCATTTGGACAAGGCTGACTTCGTCGAGGGTTATTGGTGGGTCGATTGTCCGAGATGGACGCGACCTCGGGACGCTGCGGCACGGCCGCGTTTTGTGTTCATCCGCCGCGGCAGCGTTCTTGAAACGGAGTTTCGAGCACGTTTTCCAAGCGCGACTTTCCGACTTCCTTGCGAAATCATCGAATGAATAACGGGCTCAAAACCCTAATAATCAGCCCAATCAACCTTCAAAAGCATTTCTGCACCAAAAAAGCAAAAATTTTGCCGGACGGATGAGCGCAGTCAGGTTTTTTTCCGTCTTAGACTTGGTTGGGAAGCTCTTTCCTGCGCCCCTTGACGCGGCGGCCCCGGCAGCTGGGGTTATATCTGGGAACCATGGGCCAGCCCTGGATGTCGGGGCCGCCACCCCCTTAGTTCGGGAACGGATGCAAATCCGTTCCTGATCGAGGGCGGGAGGAAAAGAGCGCCAACCGTTTTTTTGCGCTCGCGACCGTCGCCCCGAGACCGTCGCCCCGACACGACGAGGCATCTTCACTGCACTTTCTGTTTCCGTTTCCCTCTTTTTTCCCGTGTTTCGCTTTCCTGGTACAATGCCGCGCCGATGAGGTGAGGCATGCGACGACAAAAAAGCGGCGGTGGTTGGCCGGCGGTCAAATATGCACTTGATATTGCCGATCGCGTCGGTTGGCTTCGCTTGTGGCGTACCCTCCGGTCAAAAAACGCCTGCAAGACCTGTGCACTGGGAATGGGGGGGCAGCGCGGGGGGATGCGGAATGAACAGGGACGTTGGCCCGAAGTCTGCAAGAAATCGCTTCAGGCATTGGCGGCAGACATGCAGGATGGAATTCGGGCGGAGTTTTTCAGGAAATACGGCTTTGCCGAACTCCGCTCGCTGACACCGCGAGAGCTTGAGTCGTGCGGCCGCATTGTCCAGCCGATGTACGCGGGGCCGGAAGACGATCGCTATCGACTCATCGAGTGGGACGACGCCCTGCGCCGAGTGGCGGAGAGACTCAAGCTCACATCCCCTGAAGAGGCATTCTTCTACGTCAGCGGACGTTCATCGAACGAAGCGGGTTTCCTGCTGCAGTTATTCGCTCGACTTTATGGCACGAACCACGTCAACAATTGTTCCTATTACTGTCATCAGGCCAGTGGCGTCGGTCTCACCGGGTCACTCGGAAGCGGGACGGCGACCGTGGTGTTGGAGGACGTCGAGAATGCCGACCTTCTGTTTCTCATTGGCGGGAATCCAGCCTCGAACCATCCGCGGCTGATGCGGACAATGGCCAACATTCGACGGCGGGGCGGTCAAATCGTCGTCATCAATCCGGTGAGGGAAACGGGCCTGGTCAATTTCCGCGTCCCTTCCGACGTTCGCAGTCTGCTTTTCGGCAGCGAAATCGCGAGCATGTATGTGCAACCGCACATCGGAGGGGACATTGCGTTGCTGACCGGGCTGGCAAAGCTGGTGTTGGAACGGGGGGCGATCGAACAAGAATTCGTCGCCGGGGCGACCGAGGGTTGGGAGGACTTCAGGAGGCATCTTGAGACGACCTCTTGGGAGGCGATCGAGACGAGCAGCGGGATCAAGCGGTCCGAGCTGGAGAGAATCGCCGAGCTTTACATCCATGCGAAGAACGTCGTATTTTCGTGGACGATGGGGATCACGCATCATGCCCACGGCGTTGGTAATGTTCAGACCATTGTTAACCTGGCACTGATGCGCGGGATGGTGGGAAGACCGTGTGCAGGGCTTCTTCCGATCCGAGGGCACAGCAATGTGCAGGGCATCGGTTCGGTCGGAGTTACGCCGAAGCTCAAGGATGCGATCTTCGAGCGTTTGGAATCAAACCACGGGTTCAGGCTTCCGACGTTCGAGGGGTTCGACACGATGGGTTGCATGGAGGCGGCTGAGAACGGTCGGATGCGCTTCGGTTGGTGTCTGGGCGGAAACCTGTATGGCTCGAATCCCGACGCCGAGTTTGTCGAACGGGCGCTGCGAAACGTGGATCAGGTCGTCTACATGAGCACGACTTTGAATACCGGCCACGCATGGGGACGAGGTCGGGAAACCCTCGTGTTACCGGCGCTGGCCAGAGACGAGGAACCGCAGAAAACGACACAGGAGTCGATGTTCAATTACGTTCGTTTGAGTGACGGCGGCCGACCCAGGCACGCCGGTCCGCGGAGCGAAGTGTCGGTCATTGCCGCCGTCGCCCGAGCGGTGTTGACGGATGACGGTCCCGTCGATTGGCAGTCGATGGAGCAATATCACACGATCCGAGGCATGATCGCGGACGTCGTCCCCGGCTTCGAGAAGATCGGTGAGATCGATCGGACACGGGAGGAATTTCAGATCAGCGGCCGTACGTTCCACACGCCGACCTTTCCGACACCATCGGGCAAGGCGCGTTTCCGGGTGCATTCGATTCCACATCGACCTGGGGACGACCGGTCCTTACGGCTCATGACCGTGCGTTCGGAGGGACAGTTCAATACGGTTGTTTACGAAGAAGAGGACATCTACCGTGGTCAGGATCGGCGTGACGTCATTCTTTTGAATCGAGCGGACATTCAGCGGCTCGGACTGGCGGTCGATCAGCGCGTGACGGTCAAGAGTGAAGCCGGGTCGATGCGAAATCTCCTCGTTCGCGAGTTCGACATACGAGCGGGCAATGCCCTGATGTATTACCCGGAAGCGAACGTGCTTGTGCCGAAGACGGTCGATCCGGAATCGAAGACCCCCGCTTTTAAGTCCATATCGATTGAAGTTCTCCCTCAGACAGGTCTTGAATCACGCGACGGCGGCCGTGTGAGCCTGCCGGTGAGCGGCGCTCATCGGCGAGCATTGAATGCTTGCTGACTGGGAAAATTGAATAAGCTGTGGGGGTGGGATGGCCAAGCGCAGCGCGGCCATGAACCGTATAGGGACCAACATGCCCGCGCTGCGCTTGGGCATGGCACCCTTCGTTGGATGTTTGTGTAAGTAACGGGTCTACGGGAGTTGCATTGGTTCGTCCTGAACGCAGCCGACGAGCACCAACTGATCGGTGACGAACTCCGTTCGAGCGACACGGAACGGCTCTTCGAAGATATCCCAACGATCGTTGTCGTAGCGGCGAATATTGATGTATTCGCCGATTGCCGGTGCGTT
Source organism: Phycisphaerales bacterium (assembly GCA_022360095.1). GTDB lineage: Bacteria > Planctomycetota > Phycisphaerae > UBA1845 > UTPLA1 > JAKSDK01. Next base: position 28,336 of record JAKSDK010000710.1, on the reverse strand, counting down.
GTCCTTGCGAGCCATGAAGCCGTAACCTGAGGGGGATTGATCAATCGTCCAGGCCTTATGGTCTTCAATGTGTCCGGGGCGCTTCCAACGAATGATGTCGTCAGATTCCAGGCGGGTTTCTCTGCGCCGTTCGATGGGACTTGTCTTGATCGTCATATCAGGGCTCCTCTACCGTTTGCTAAGGAGCATGTCGGTTGTGTACGGACCGGGGTTTAGGCACCGATGAGCGATTCCGTATCAGGCTTTATCAGACTGTTGACCCCATGAGTGTCGTAGATTTTACGTTGAAGATGCGGTCGATTCAATGGCCGGATGTCCGCCGGCTCTGCACAGAGTGTCATATATTGTCTATATCCGGTCTCTTTGACGCTGGAATGGGGCGGTAGGGCCTATAATTTGACCGTGACGGTCTTGACCTCGGTGTAATGCTCAAGGGCATATTCACTGAGTTCGCGTCCGATACCGCTCTTCTTAAAACCACCGAACGGGGCCGCGGCGTCGAACACGTCATAACAATTGACCCACACGGTTCCGGCCCGAACGCCGTTGGCGATTCGCATCGCCTTTTCAATATCTTTGGTCCAGACGGCGGCGGCGAGTCCGTAGGCCGTGCGGTTTGCGCGGTCGATGACTTCGTCCGTGTTTTGGAACTTCATCACGCTCATGACCGGTCCGAAGATCTCCTCCTGGGCGATGGTCATGTCGTCGCGAACATCATCAAAGACGGTCGGTTCGATGAAGAACCCACGATCGCCGACGCGCCCGCCTCCGCAAAGCATGGGGGCACCCTGCTCCTTACCGGAATTGATGTATCCCATGACGCGGTCGAATTGCTCACGGCTGACCTGCGGACCCTGCTCCGTCTGCGAATCAAACGGATCGCCCACGCGACGGTGCCTGGCCTTTTCGACCAGCTTGCCAACAAATTCGTCATGAATCTTTTCTTCGACAAACAGGCGTGAGCCGGCGCAGCAACACTGGCCCTGGTTGAAGAACAACGCGAAGAAAGCACCTTCTACGGCTTCGTCAAGGTTCGCATCGGCGAAGACCACGTTTGGACTCTTGCCGCCGAGTTCGAGGCTGACGCGTTTGAGATTGCTCTTGCCAGCAGCTTCCATGATCAGATGACCGACATCGGTCGACCCGGTGAAGGCGACCTTGTCGATGTCCATGTGCTTGGCAATGGCGCCGCCGGCCGTCGGTCCCATGCCAGGGATGACATTGATGACGCCGGGCGGATACCCGGCCTCCATTGCAAGTTGGGAGATGTACAACGCCGTCAGCGGTGTCTGCTCGGCCGGTTTGAGTACGACCGTGTTTCCCGCCGCGAGCGCCGGTCCCCACTTCCACGACTGCATCAGCATCGGGAAGTTCCATGGAATGATCTGCCCGCAGACACCGACCGGCTCGTGGCGGGTGTAGCAGAAGTAGGGGCCGTTGATCGGGATGGTTTTTCCCTGAATCTTGTCGGCCCAGCCGGCATAATAACGATAGCATGCGACGGTCAACGGCACGTCGATCTTGAGCGAATCCTGATAGGTCTTGCCGTTGTCCAAGGTTTCGAGGCGGGCCAGCTCCTCAGCGTTGTCTTCAATCAAATCGGCAAGCTTGAACATGAGCCTGCCGCGCTGCGTGGCCGTCATTCTCGTCCATGGTCCGGCTTCAAACGCGCGGCGCGCAGCCTTGACAGCCTTGTCGACATCCGGCTCGTCGCCTTCGGACACGTGTGCGATGACATCGCCCGTGGACGGATTGATGGTTTCGAAGGTGCGGCCTCCGACGGCATCCACCCACTCGCCGTCAATCAGACACTTGGTGTATTTGACTTCGACCTCGTTGGAAACGGCGGGCGCGGTGGCCATGATGCATCCTCCTGGTTCGGTCTCAAGACTTGATAATTGATATTATCTGACGAAACACTGGAAGCGTCAAACCCGCCCATTTGAGGCTCATGTCGCGACTTGTTGGCGGACCTGAGATGAAATAGAATAGTGTATGGAGAATCAATCGTGACCGCCGTCTCCCCGACCCCATCCATTGCTCGAAGCGGCCCGACCTGCTGCGGACTCCGCATGACCGCCGAAGAGTTTTTCCGGATTCCGGAGGATGGGTATGACTATGAACTCATCGATGGAGTCGTTGTCGTGTCACCAAGTCCAACGCCAAGGCACCAATTCATATCAGGTGAAATATATCGTCAACTGGCCGATTACGCCGAGAAAACCAAGGTCGGCCTCGTGCTTTTTGAGACCGATGTACAACTCGGCCGAAAGTCGGACGGAAAGGATCTGGTCTATTGTCCGGAAGTCTTATTTATTCGCGCTGAGCGGGTCGCTCAGATCAAGGACAGAATCGTCGGGCCCCCGGATTTGATGGTGGAGGTCGTATCGAGTGCTTCTCGTTCGCTGGACAGTGAGACGAAGAAAAACGACTACGAGCAGTTCGGCGTCGGTGAGTATTGGCTAATCGATCCGGAGCGTGAGGCCATGGCGTTTTATCGCTTGGAGGACGGCCGCTTTTTGGAGGTCAGAGCTTCAGGCGACGATTTTTCCACTCATGCTGTTCCCGGCTTCAAGCTGGATTTGGCTCGCATTCGCAAGACGTTTCGACCTTGGTGATTATTTAAGCGAACCGTGGTCAACGTTTCGGTTCGATGAGCAGTTCCTGCCGTTTTCCGGAAGCGAACACCTTTTTTAGAAACTCACGGGCTTTGGCGTCGTCCGGATTTGTCAGAATCTCGACGTAGTCAGACATTTTGCCGTCATAACGGAATTCCATCATGCCCATTTGCACGGCGACGTTGCCCTCAATGGTCTTTCGCGGGATCGTCTGGCCGTTGGGCATTCGCTGGGTCATGGACTGCGCGACCGTTCGATCGACGTCGTCGAATTGCTTGTGCTGAACGCGCGCGTGGATGCGCCCTGTCTGCCTGGATTTGGAATTCTCTTCAAGCAGCGCTTTCACAAACTTGGCCGCGTCGCGCCGAGCGGATTCCAACGCATCTTTGTCCGACTCATGCAACGTCATGTTTACGACAAGGTAGGCACGTCCGGCCACTTCAAGACGATCTTCAACGGACACGAAGGAACGGTGCGGACGATAGTCTGACGGCGTCGTGAACCAGGACATCATGAGACTTTTGGAAGCCGCAAGTAACTCGGCGCGCTGATGATCGGTCGTGTCGGGAAGCGGCCAATAGAAAATCAGGTGGCGGCTGGCAAGGTCCCACGTGATTCGGATCGGTATTTCTCGATTTGCCGGGCGCGGTTTGCCGGGTGCCGGAGGCAGCGCGATCTTTCCGATTCTTTTTTCCAACTCCTTGAGCAAAGCATCACGTTCGAACTTGCCGCTGATCGCGATCACCGGTGTCCTGCCGGTCAGGAAGTTCCTACGGTAACAGTTGAACAGCTCCTTCGTTTTTGCCTCGGCGCCGCGAACGTCGCCCAACATCTCCACGTGTGACGTTCCGAAGCCGACCGCCTGAGCCCACGCCCCGAAGGCGAACTTGTGCGTATGGCCCGCTTGAGAGATGGACTCGGTCTCCTTGATGACGCGAGGAATCTCATGCTTCACGTTGGCCTCGGTAAAGTGTTTCATGGAAAGCCAACGGACGTGATAGTCGATTCCGTCCTTCCACGTGTCGGCCGGACGTGAGTAGTCAAGGTGCATTCCGTCAGGCAGCGTTTCGGCATTGATTTCCTGGAACGAAGCCTCCCCGGTGCTCTGCGAGACCAGGTGCTCGATCAGATGACTCCACTGGGCCTGGTCTTTTTGATCATGGCACAAGCCAAACGGCACCCAGGTGATGATGTTGATGTTGGGCGAGTCCTTGATCGGAATGAGGAGGACCTTGATGCCGTTCTTGAGCGTTGTTTTTTCAGTACCCTCGGCGGCAGCGGCTCCGGCAAAGACCAAACCGATGACAAGAGACATGAGCAAATTCTGGAACCGTGGAAGCGTTTTGAGTTGCATCGCGTCACTCCATCTCTAGGGAGAACGACTTAACATTGTCATGTTAACGTCTCTTTGGAATCGGCAACCCTAAACGTGCCATGACCATTTTCAGATCTTCCCACGCCTTCTTCTTTTCGCCCGGGCTGCGGAGTAGATAGGCCGGGTGATAAGTCGGCATGACGGGAATCGGCTCGCCGACCAGGGCCGTGCCGCTGGGAAAAAAGTCGTGCCATTGTCCCCGAAGACGGCCGATTCCGTCTCTCGTCTCCAACAGGGTCTTTGCAGCAGGCGCCCCGAGCGCAACGATCACCTCCGGTTTGATGAGGTCGATCTGCCGCCAGAGATAGTCCTTACAGGCCAGGATTTCATCGGTCGCCGGGTCTCGGTTGTTGGGTGGCCGGCATTTGAGGACGTTTGCAATGTAAACGTCCTCTCGTTTGAGTCCCATGCCGGCTTCGACCATTTTGGTCAGCAGCTCGCCGGCCCGACCGACGAAGGGAATGCCCGTCATGTCCTCGTCGTGACCGGGGGCTTCACCGATGAACATGATCCGCGCCGTCGCGCTGCCGGTGCCGAAGACGGTTTTGGTGCGCGTATTGGATAGCCCGCACTTTGCGCATTCTTTGACTTCGCCGTTATCGATGACGTCGAGTTGCACCTGACGCTGTTTCGCATCATCCTCAGCGATCGGTTGTCGGGCGATCACGGGCATCGCGACGGAGTCCTGCACTTTGATCGGCAAGTGGGAGGCGCCGAGCAGAGCATCGGACTCGAATCGCTGCTTCAGTGCATGGCCGACATGGATGTTGGAAGCTTGCCCGGAATTTTCAGCTTTCATTTCAGCTCTCCTGAATCGATCACAATCGCCGGCACGAAAACGGATTTGTCGAACCCGTCGTTTGTGACGGGAGTGCATCACCCCTCCGTTTTGAGTGTCATGACAACGTCACCCTCCTTGATGGGTGTCAGGCTCGTTTCGATTCTGGCGGCGGCGGCTTGATACGAGGTAAAGCGTCGGTTGATCTTCGCCGTTCCGATCTCACGATCGTCGCGAACGATGCGAACTTTCTGGCCGTAGTATAACGGTTGGCCGGCCGTCTCAAAGAGGAACATTCGGGCCTGTGAGTTGAGTTCTGTAATCGTTCCGTAGGTTTGCTCCGGGCTTGTTGTTGTGATTTTGTTGATGGCGTCGGCAATTCGGCGGCGTGTTGAGGGATCGGCGAATTCCCGTTTGGCTTCCAACCGCGCCCGCGCCATGGGCGATCCGAGGTTTGCGAGGGCAATGGCCGCGTTGAGGGAGACGTTGCGGTTTGACGAGCGGAGCAGGTCGAGAAGGACCGGTTCGCCGGTGTCAGGATGCAAGCGCAGGGCGGTTTTCAGGATCGAGTCGTGTTCATGGGGGGGCGCATGGGTCACGCTTCGTCGCAAGTCCGACGGTCCGATGATCCCACGTGGCGAGAGGTAAGCGGGTACGTAACGGTAATAAATCTCAAGTGTCAGCGTATTGATTGCGGTCGCATAGATTCGGCCGCCGGTTCGGCCCCATTTGCCCCAGTTGCGTCCGAAGGCCGGCCAACTTCCATAGCTGTGGCGACGTTGGCCGTTCTTTCGGACGGGACGCTCCTGATATTCCATCACGGTTCTACGAAGTGCCCGATTCCAGCGTTCCCACCTGTCGCCTCCGACGTTGAACAGCGCCAGTGTGCCATAGTACCAGTAGTATTCGTTGTGTAGCCCGGGCGAATTTTGTTCGCGTAGCCGGTCCAGACTGGGCAATTCGCGGAGTAGCAACTCGATTTGCCTTTCCGCGGCTGCGCTGTCGAGCTTGAAGCCAAAAGCCGAGCGTGAGAAGAGGCCGGTTGCGACCATGGCAGGACCGTAGCGCCGTTGGTAGGGACGGTGAACGCCCGGGGTCAGCGGTCTGAGCGTTTCGCGGCGTTTGTTGGCATACCAGACACGACCGCCGGTTTCAGTGGCGTTGTCGAAATGCTCGATGAGTCGGAATCGGGTCGAAACCGGCACGGCCACGCCTGCGGCATGGGCGGACTTCAGGGCCATCAACACCCAACCTGTGATCGACGTGTCGTTTCGGCCGGTGTTTGTGTCGTCGGTGTAATCCCATCCGCCGCCAACCTGCTGGCTTCTGGTAATGTGTTTGATCGCACGCTCCAGGGGCTCCTTGAAAACGGCGTCCTGCGTCAGGTCATACGCTTCCGCCATGGCGATCGTGGCAATGGCGTCGTTGTACATTTGAAAGCCGCTTCCGGCCGAGAAACTGCCGTCTACGTCCTGCTGCGCAAGAATGTACGAGAACACTTTGGTCAGATGGTCGGCATATTTTCCTTCCTCGTGAGTGTAACCGGCGCCGAGAAAGGCCAGCGCGGCGAGTGCACTGAGGCCGACGTCGGCATTCCGGCTGATATGACCCAAGGCGGTCTGGCCGCATCGGTCGTGGTTGGGGCAGAGACGGTCGAAGCCCTTCCGGTCCCAGATTCCGTCCGGGCGCTGGTGCGCGGCAAGCCAGGCCAGTCCGTCGGCGACGGCACGTTCGGTCTTATGGTTGCCGCCGAACTTTCGAAGAACATCGCGTCGCTTGTCTCTTTTTCGATTGGCGAGGGGATTGTCCGTCGGCTGCGCAAGGGCACTGGGAAGGAGTGAAAAAGAAAACGTGAGGCTAGCACCGATCAGGGTTCTCATTCTTCGGTTCATCGCATTTGACGTCATTGGGCTTCGTTTTCTTTTCGCGGGATTGCTGGCTATGTTGAGTCCAACAACAGCGGCTCGTGGGGGGCTGGACGTTTCAATCGTTCTCTTATTCTACCTCGGAAATACTTGAAACTGATAGTTATCATGAGTTTTTTTGGATTTGAGACGGATCGCCGGGTCATCCAGATGTTCAATTGCCGACGGTGCCGTGATGTGGCTAAGATAGACACCGGATTCATCTACGCGAGGAGGATCGGATCATGTTACGCTCGACGTCGGGGCTTACGCTGGCTTGTTGTCTTTCCGTGTTCATGGGATGCAGCGGGGCGAAGAGGGTTCCGTTCTATGAGGGGCTGGGGGATCACCATCGTGAGGTCACGACGACCTCTCCGAAGGCACAGCGGTATTTTGATCAGGGGCTGATTTGGGCCTACGCCTTCAACCATGATGAAGCGATTCGGTCGTTCATGGCCGCGACTCGGCTCGACCCTGACTGCGCGATGGCCTGGTGGGGCATCGCGTTGTGCAACGGGCCTCATATCAACAATCCCGTCGTCCCACCCGATCGTGCGAAGGGGGCGTGGAGGGCATTGCAAAGGGCGATGGCTTTGAAAGAGAAAGCCAGTCCGACCGAGCAGTCCTTGATCGTCGCACTTTCATCTCGTTACGCATATCCGCAGCCGTCGGATCGCCAACCGTTGGACAAGGCCTACGCGGAGGCGATGCACAAGGTGTGGGATGAGCATCGAAACGACCCCGACGTCGGCACGCTTTATGCGGAGGCGATGATGGACTTGCGTCCGTGGGACTTGTGGACGCAGGACGGTCGCGCCAAGCCGGGAACCGAAGAGATTTTGCGAGTCCTCGAGCATGTGTTGAGGCTGGATCCGAACAACCCCGGCGCGAACCATCTCTACATCCACGCGCTCGAGGCCTCTGCGCATCCGGAGAGGGCGGACGCGTCTGCTCGTCGTCTTCGCGACCTCGTGCCGGGTTCGGGCCATCTGACGCACATGCCGTCCCATATCGACGTTTTGACAGGACGTTGGAGATTGGCCTCGATGCAGAATATCGAGGCGATCAGGGCTGACCGGAGGTATCGCAGGAGATCGCCCAAGCAAGGTTTCTACCACGTGTACATGCTGCACAATCACCACATGCTGTCCTTTTCGTCGATGATGGAGGGTCGCTCCGAGGCGGCGATTCGTGCGGCCCGTGACGCGGTCGAGAGTGTGCCCAAGAGCTATATGAAGCGCGAGCCCCATTTGATCGATCCCTACATGGGGGCGGCATACGACGCGCTCAAGCGCTTCGGGCGTTGGGATGAGATTTTGATTGAGCCGGCGCCGCCTTCCTATCTGCCGATTACGACGGCGATGTGGCGCTTCACGCGGGGGCTCGCCTACGCAGCGAGGGGCGACGTTGCAAGCGCCACTAAGGAAAGAGAGGCGTTTCAGTCGGCGTCCTCAAGGGTTCCTGAAGACGCGATGATGGCCATCAATCCTGCCAGGAATATTCTGAAAATCGCGGCACACATGCTTGACGGGGAGATCGCGTTTCGTCGGGGTGAGATCGACCGCTCGGTCGACCATTTGCGCAAGGCCATCGAAGTCGAGGACAAACTTCTTTATATGGAGCCGCCCGAGTGGGTGCAGCCGATGCGACATACCTTGGGCGCGGTGCTGCTGAGCGCCGGCCGATTTGACGAGGCGGAACAGGTTTACCGTGAAGACCTCGAAAAATGGCATGAGAACGGCTGGTCACTCTATGGGCTGAGCCGTTGCTTTCGAGGCAGGGGCGAGATTTCGAAAGCGGCAGCCGTTGAAGCCCGGTTGCGCAAGGCGTGGTTTCGCGCAGACATTCCCATCGCGACGAGTTGCCTTTGCGTGCCGAAGACGTGATCACGGGGACGCTATCGGGCTAGTTGGTCGACCTTGGCGGCGAAGATGAAATCGCTTTCCGTGAGGCCGTTGATTTTGTGCGTCCAGATTTCGACCTTCACGATGCCCCAGGCGAGGTAGAGGTCCGGATGATGGCCTTGCTTCTCGGCCATGTTGCCCACTTTGTTCACGAAATCCAGGGCCGTTTTGAAATCGGCGAAGGTGAACGTGCGCGTCAGGTGATGTCCTTTTTCGATCCCCCAGCCGTCCACCTGGCTCAGATATTCCTGAATTCTGTCCTGCTCCATCGGCGGCACGCCGCCTTTGCAGGGCACACATTCTTTCGCGGCAAGCTCAGACATTGGATGAACTCCTGTTTTTTGGCAATCCCAACGCCGGTTGTCAGTTCGACGGGGCTTGATCCTTCCGGGATTGAGACGCCCTGGTTCGTAACTGGAATATGACACCGGTTTGTCTACGATCGTAGTCCGTCAAGAGCCAGTCCTCAACGTAGCCCGGCGCATCCGTGCAGAGGTAGGCGCCGTGACGTTCGACATAATTGCGGATTGACTCTCGTGTGATTCGAATTGCAGGTTCCGCCGGCGTTACGTCGGCCGTGCGAGCCAGACTTACGCCGCGATGGACACCTTCGACGTCGCGGACAAAGGATAAAACGTTCATGATCGTGCTGTCGGCCACTAGCAGGCCGTCCGGGGCGGCCTGTGCGAGCGCCTCTCTTGCGAATCGTTCCGCACCGTCATAACCGTGTTTGCTCGGTCGAATGAAATAGGTGTACTTGTTGCGGTAGGGGAGTTGGCGCGTGCCGCCGATGGAGAGGTTCCATCGCTCCAGCAGGGTCGGGCCGATTTCATAGGCCGGAATCGGCAAGGCGGCCAGGATCAGGCACACGAGCTTCCTGCCGTTGGATTGCCCGACCAGTCTTGGGACGACCAGCGCTGCAAAGACAGGCAGCAGGATGTAACACGGAAAGAAGAAGACATACTGGTCGGGGACGGGATAGCGAAACGCGAAGACGAACGCGATCGTAAATACACCGCCTCCGACGAGACCGAACCATCGGGTCTTCCGATCCTTCCAGGCCCACCAGGCGCCGACGGGCGCGAGCCATGCGATGGGCGTCGGAAAGTTCAAGGCGAAAAACTGAATCGTTCGAAAGCACTGACTCAAGGGAGAAATCGAAGTGTTCAGCACTTTGTTGGCAAACGTGTTTCCAAAGAGCGCCGATTGGACGGTCGCCACGAACGGTTGCCCACGGACAAGGTCGGTCATGATGAGCGCCAAGTACGGTGACATGCCGATCAGGAATACGAGACCGAGCAGTGGGAGCTTTCTCAGGGAGAGCCGTTGCTGATGAACGGCGTAAGCAAGGATGCCGCCGTAGACGGGAAGATGCAGCAAAGCCAGAAGGTGGTTGGAGACGTTCAGGCCGTTGATGAACAGGGCCAGGATCAACCACCGATTTCGACGCGATGTGAAAAAGCGTTCGAGCAGCCATAGTTCAACGAGGAGACCGACCGCATACAGGCTATAGACTTCAGCCATGACGGCGTGTCGCCAGAACGTGTGGCTGACGGCAATCAGGATCGTGCCCGTGACGGCGGCGATGCGAGAACGCGTGAGTGAGAGGACAAGGTCCATGACGAATCCGAGGCTGACCGCGGCACACACGGCTGAAAACAAATTGACGCGAAAGGCGATGTTTCCCACCGGAATGAGTGAAAAGGCTTTGGCCAGCAGAATGTACAACGGGTGCGCCAGCGCGAGGCCGAGATTACTGCGGAGTTGGAAGTGACAGACTCGGTATTGAAACGTTGCGCTGTCCTGCCAGAGGACCCCCGGGGCACATGTGAGGCCGTAGAACAGGAGTCCGAGCATCACGGCTGCGGCGATGAAAGATCGTCTTTCGCCATCAGGACGGACCATACTCAACGTCCTTCTCACGGCTCGATCGCATCACGGCACGCGTCGGCGAATGGAGCGCCACATTGGGGGGGCTAAACGGAAACACCATGTTCGGCGAGCATCGCCTTGAGTTTGAAGATGGATTGGAACTGGCTTAACGTGCTCGCATCCAACGTCAGGCCAAACTCCTGTTCGATGGCGCCGATCAGATTGATGTGATTCAGCGAGTCCCATGTATCGATCGTCTCGGACGAAAGATCATCCGTGATCTCGTGCTCCGGAATCTGAAGGATCGTACTTACGATCGAGCGAAACTTTTGGCCGTTGTCCATCTTGACTATCTATGTTCCTGTTTGACGGTCGGGGTGACCGATGTCTATTGCCATCCAATCGGGAGCGTCGGTCTCCGCTCCTTCGAGCTCGCATTCCCATCGTTGAATATCGCTCGACGGCCCGGCGAGGTTAAAGCCACATTCGCGGTAGAATCCGGCAAACGGCTTATTTTTGGACGTTGGCACGAATTCAGCCGTCAGTTGTTTCACACCGGCGCGTTGCGCCCGCTTCTTGATCCATCGGACGACCGTCTGCTCGACCGTGCGTCCCAGGACGCGGCAACTCATCAGGAACAAGTGGAGCGTCCAAGCCTCCTCGCGGCGTCTTACGACGGCCAGGCCAACGACGCCATTGTCCCCAAAGCGGTCTCGCAGGGCAAGCGTGATGACTTCATGATCGGTCGCAGCCATGAATTTTCGGATGTCGTCTTCGCTGCAACGAATCGTATTCATATTGAATTGATTGGTTCGATTGGTCATTTGAGACGCACGCGCGACATGGGCGACACAATCGATGAACAGCGTCATTTGCATTTCGAGGTGGCGATAGAATGTGGGCAGATCGACCGTCTGCCGTTGAAACTCGCGACGGCCCGCTTCGGCCTTATACAGCTCGCCGCGTTTTCGGTCCTCGGCCGAGATCGTCCATTGGTCGAAACAATCGAGGGACTCAATGATATCAGGGTACGCGGCAGGGTCTTTCGGCAGCGGGATCGTCAGCACTTGCGGCAAGGCGGTACGCATCATTTCACATTCGACCGGACTATCGTCCATGAACACGAAAGCGTCGAGTCCGAGGTTCAGATCCTCCGCGATTTGACGGAGATTGTCCGGCTTGGGATTCCAGTTAATCTGCGTCGTCGCAAAATGCTCGGGACGCAGCACCATGTCCGGATGATTCTGTAATACGCTTTCCACGCTGCCAGGCTCATTTTTGCTGGCGATCGCCAGGATGATGCCGCGGTGGTGTAAATCCAGAATGCGCTTCTGGAAGGCAACATAGGCGTTGCCCGGAAAATCGTTGCCAAGCTCGATCCCGTTCGGGCCGGCATCGCCCACGACCCCTCCCCAAAGCGTATTGTCGGCGTCGAGAACGATCGCCTTTTTGGATAAGCCGTAAAGCGGTCGAAGATGCCGAATGTAGAATCCCGTCAGAGGCCAATAATGGTCGTTTGCAATCGGGATTCGGGCGTAGAACTCCGTACGTGGGTCACTCCATCGGCGCCGGCCCATCCGGGCGACGAGGCCGTCATAATCCATGACGTAGAGATTGTCGATCGATTCGGCAAGGCGTGCCAGCTGCTTGTTGGCCCACTCGATTGCGTCGGCTTGTGCGTAGAGTTGCCCTCGGCTGGTAATTCCGGTTGCCGAAACCGCGGGCAGGTCGTAGTTTTGCATGAGGATGTAGGCTGAGGCGCGTTCACGATAAGTTTGCAGCGCCGCCGAGAGCCGGTTGATCCAATCATCCAACACCCGTTTCGCGTCATCTTCCGTCATGCCGTTAAACTCGTCGTAGATCGGTCGGCAGACATCCTGGAGGCGAATGGTCACCAATACGACGTCCGGGCGAAAGTCCGCGAGACCGGCGGAAGGGTTGATCAATTCCTGTTCATATTGGCCGTAGGGTGAGATATACGAATGAATCCCCATTCCCGCCCTGAGTCCTTGCAGTTCGAGCGCGGGCTTCAGAGGGTCGAACGTAAAGGACGAAACACAAGCGACCTTGAGCCCGACACGAGCGAGGTCGTCGCGCTGCGGGGCAAGCCGTTTGGTGACCCTGGAGATGTTGAGCAGGGTCGGGCATGCATCGACCTCTGAAAAAAGGGCATCGGGGTGGACGGCCTCCCGTTCCGCTTCCGCTTGTGCGGCGCTTTGCGGACTACCCTGTTTTCCGCTTTCATGAGACAATGAGTCACCTAAGACAACGCGACGGACAAATAGAGTTTAGCCGGTCGATTCCGAGGCATCTAATAAATCCTGTTTTCGTTCAGCCTGGCCATTTCCGTCCGACTCCGGTTTGAGTTTCGGACTTTTTCGCCGTGGGCGCCGCATCCCGATAAGGCGCCCGCGAGGCTGTCCGCCGAAATTGCCAAACGCCGGGACATCACGGTCGACTTGGACATTTGAGTGAACAATCGCCGCCCGACCGATGCGCACATTGGGCATGACTCTGGTCATCATTCCGATGAAGGCATACTCTTCGACGACGATCTTTCCCTCGTAGACGAATTGCTGCTCCTCCGGAGCCATGTGAGACATGCTGATCAGTTGTCCGGGATCGTCGGGCCTCTCAAACGTGCCGGTTGCGCTGTACAAATGAGCGTTGGCGGAGATGCCGACCATATCGTGGATTTCGACACGGCCGCGCCCTGCGATGTGGACGCCCGGTCCGAGGTGGACGTGGTTTCCGATTTTGATGAAGCCGTGCTGACCATGGCGTCGCTCGCCGGCGGCCAGGCGTACGTTTGTGTCGACATGGCAATGCGAACCGATGGAGACGCTGCCGGGGCCCCAGATTTCGACGCCTTGATCGATGATCGTGTCACAGCCGAGATGTTTTAGTTTCGCCTTCCAGTAGCAGCATCTCAGAAAGAACCCGGCTGCGTTGCGTGTAAAGGTCCTTGCGGCGGTTTCGAGGAACCATGAGATGATGGGGACCCATGCAAGCAGCATGATGATGGCCTGAGCGACGGCCATCCCGCCACGGACCAGGTGTCCGACGATCAACCATGGGACCGTTCGAATGACTCGGTGTTGTTCGGCGACGCGTCCCTGCAAGGTCGCCAGGACGAAGTCGAGGGTGTAAACCAGCCATCCGGACTCGACTTTCTTTTTTTTCGGGATGTACCAGGATTCCTGAGCCGACTTGGATTCATCCTGGATCTTCGGGTCGATTTCGGGGCTGACGATCAGTTGTTTCCAGTGGGGCTGCACGACCACATCGGTTTGGTCACGAAGCTCTCTTGCCATATTGGCCAGACGCCTGATGTCCTGTCTCGTGGCGAAAACGAGATTCTTGCGGCGAAATGCCTGGATTTCCTTCCGGCTGGGATGGCGGAAATAGCTCCTCTTGGAGAGATCCTGCGAAACGGCGTTGTCTTCGTGGAGTTCCCCACGGTAAAACCTGCACAGCGTCGGCGAGACCAGCTCCATTTGCTTGATCAGCAGGCCCATGACGGATCGAATGCCGGTCGTGCTGAATTGTTCTTGGCAAATAATCGGTCCTGCATCAAGTTTTGAAACGATGACGTGCATGGTGATGCCGCTGACCGGTTCCTGGTGATGGACGTACCAGTAGTACGGTGACAGGCCCGCATAACCTGGAAGCAAGGCATAGTGAACGTTGACGGCCACGCGCGAAGGGATGGTGACAAGCTCGTCGCTGAACCTCTTTGTTGCACTGAAGGAAAGCAGAATTTTCGGCGCGTAGCCATTTATCTGCTTGATGACATGGGGATCATTGATGTTTTCCACATAAAAGATATCGATGGGAAGTCGATAACAGTGGACCAATTCCGGAATGGTGGTCGGCAACGCGCGAAGGGCGAATCGTATTGGCAAGATGCGGTTCGTGCTGAGCTTGAAATGGGTGTAGGCCAGTCCGCTGTTCCGCAGCATGTCATAAAGGCCGCGGATATTGGATTCGGAAGAAGGCAATTTGGTGGTGATGAAGATGGCCTTGAGTTGGTGCCCGTAGTCGACCAGCCATTTTCCCAGCGACAACATGGACAACAGATTCCCATTGGTGATGAGAACCGTGCTTTGATCTGGCGGGAGCGTAGATTTCATCGTCAATGGTCGTTCATCCGTTTTTGGATGGCAAGGTGCACCGGTGTTTTCGAGCCTGGGTCAGTGCTTGCCGAGCCCCGTTTTTGTCGAACAGTCTTAACTCGATGAAGGTCATCGGCTTAGAACGACGCCAGCGGCGGACTCAGTCATCGTCGAGCTCCTGACTGATAGATCGACTGTTTTTGCGTTATGGATCGTTTCGATCCTGACCGCTTCTTATCGGCGACGACTGGGTTTTTCCAACCGCGTATTATCAGGGTATCGCTGTTCAGCCATCGAAGCAAGAAGAGGCTTGATCAAGTTGCGTACTTACAAGTACTACTCCAGGCAGAGAAGGTCGTTCGGAATCTTGATGTGCGATATAATTGTGCACGAACGTATAGGACGTTCGTGTAAAACCGCAAGTTTGATATGGGAACTTTTGACTCATGATGCCCGAAAGATCGAACGGAGATGAGAAATCAACGTCTGCCGGATCTGTGAAGTTGCGGGTCCCGATTACACGGCGGCTCGTTCGGTGGGCGGAGCATCTGTTGGCGACCTCTTTCCTGATCATCCTTCTCATGGTCTTCACGCCTGCGACGGCGTGGCTTTACGACAGCATTGACTGTCAGGACGAGCTCGCCAAGGCCCGATACATCATCTGCCTTGGAGGTGATCCCGATCGCGTCATCGAGGCTGCACGGCTGCTTCAGGAAGGCTGGGGCGAGGAGCTCATCGTTTCCAATCATGGTCATGCCGCGGTCATGATGCGGAATTTGGCCGTGGAATGGGGCGCGCCGCCTGAGCGAATTCTCATCGATGACAAAAGCACGAGGACCTTGGACCATCCCGGCTCGATTCAGCGCGAGGTCGGCGTCGATCCGGAGAATGACGTCTGTATCATCGTGTCGAGTTACACGCATTTGCCGCGTAGCAAAGCGTGTTTCGAGAAAGACGGTTATCGTCACGTCATCATGCGCGAACCGCGCTGGGAAAGACAGTTTCGCGGCCGAGAAGGGGCCAACTGGAAGGGACGGATTCTTATCTTTCCCTATCTTGTTTATGAAGGGGCCGCCTGGGTCCAATACTGGCTTCATGGGGCCGTATGATCTTTTGACTTGAGGATCGGTCACAACTTTTATACTGTCACGAACGCTGAATGGGATATCGTCATCGTGTCGCGTTTGCCGCCGTCATGACCACGGATTCAAAGTCACACCCACGCAAAGATCAGGTGAGTGAGTCGGCCGCCCTGGCGGATCTGCCTCACGACGAATTGTTGCGCTATGGGCGGTCCCTGGGGCTCGAGCTTGGTGACAAGCTTACGTCCGATGAGTTGGTTCAATGTGTGAGGAAGCGCCATGAACTGCTCGGCGAACTGGATCGCGACGCCTTGCTCGATGTCATCAAGTGGTCGCGACGGCCGGTTCGCAAGAGTGCCGACAAGGAGGAGCTGGCCCGGGAGATCGCCGGAATTCATCAGACGAATTATGACAGTTTGTCCCGTCGCGGTCTTTTGACGCTGGTTCGCCTGCGCGACATTTCGGCAGACGAGACGGACACGGCCGAGGATCTTATCGACAAGCTGCGCAAGCAGGAGGGCTTTTGGAAGCGGTGGCACCGCAAGCGTCGACGCTGGATCGGGTCCTGGCTCGCCAAAATGATCGACGGAGACGACGGCAAGGGCAGTGAGTATCAATTTCTTCCCGAAGATGTGTCCCCTGAGAACGACGCTACCGGTCATTCGTTGAAAAGACATATCGAGGATCATGGTGTCGTCGGCGGCATTGCAAGCAGGCTTCGCGGCGCAGCGGACGATTACATCAAGGTCAAGCTCGACGAGATCGAGGAGCGCATCGATGCCAAGCTCAGCGAGATTGATCAACGCCTCGCGGAATGGCGAGATCGGGAGGTTGCCAATCGTCTTAAGATTCTTCGTATCACGCTGGCCTTCACCGTGGTTGTGGCCATCATGAGTCTGGGGTATAACTATCTTAAGAACCAGATGGTCGACCAGAAGAGCCCCACGACCCAGCGCGTCACCGACCAGCGCTGATCCGTATTGCCATGTTCGAGAAACTCACACCGCGAATGGACAAGGTCATCAAGCTCTCGCAGCAAATAGCGCGAGACTACGAGCAGGACTACGTCGGAACCGAACATCTCCTGCTCGCCATTCTTAAGGAGGGCACGGGGGTTGGAACAGCGATTCTCCATGCGCACGAGATTGACTGGTCGAGAGCCAAAACGGTCGTCGACCGATTGATCCAGGACAGCCTGCAGGATACCTGGGTTTTCGGCCGTCTTCCCGGCACGCCGCACTTCCGCAACGTGATGGCAGCAGCGATTGAAGAGGCCCGCCAGCTGGAGAGCAAAGTCGTTTGCACGGAGCATCTCCTGATCGCGCTCGCCCGTGAGGAAGGCAGCGTGGCCCACGCGGCGCTGGTTCAACTGGGTCTCCGAGCGGGCATCATCAGAGCCGACATCACCAAACGTCTCGAGGCCGGCGATGATCTTTGCGGTGCGGACGCGATGGCGGGGGAGTAGGTCAAACCGAGGTTTTTCTTCAGTTTGACATGATGTTGAATGAGCCGAGGTCCCCTGGGCCGGATTGTTCCCACTGTCTTCGGACCAGTCCCAGTCCGTACACACAATACTCGAACTGGTCGCTCAATTGCTGCAGGACTGAAGCTGGAGGGCGCGAGTCGTCGGTGCTCAGATTTGAAGCGATGGCGTACGAGCGTTTGCCCTGATCGAAATAATCCAGCAAATCGTCAGGAGACCGGCGACGATGCAGTTGTCGCAGATTCTCCGGATACACGCCGGTCCAGAACAGGGTAAAGTCGCCGATGTGCAGGTGATAGCGCAGTCTGCGTTGCTCCGGGACGGCCGTGCCGCCGAGTTCCGCTTCGCTCAACATTTCGGCGACGTCTTCGATCTTCCGGCCGCTGCCGTCACAGAGCAGGTTGATTCGCTCCATATGGATGAAGCCGGTGAGGAGCTCCGTCAGGTATTCGAGCACGGAAGGTTCGCTGATGCCGATTTCCTCCTGAAAGCTGGTCTCGATCAATGCCGCGAACCAGCGACGCAGTGGATGATCTTGAGGAAGGGAGCACATGTCTTGCGAACACCTCTACTCTCATTTCTTCGGAAATCGTCTTAAAATATCGTAGAATTTGCAGGACGCAGAGTAAAGAATGAGAACAAATCCGTTCGGATTCAACTTTTTATCGGTCAGCGTTATGTCGTGCCGATGCGCGACTTAGCGAAGATCGCTCGTGACGGTGCTCGAAGATAAAAACGAAAGATCTACAATACGATCTCCCATCGGAGTTGATTGCTCAGCGCCCGTGCGAGCCGCGTGATGCGTCGAGGCTGATGATCCTCGACCGCGCGACCGGCAACGTGGAGCACGGTGTTTTTCGTGATCTTCCCGGCGTCCTTCGACCTCAAGACTGCCTTGTCCTCAACAAGACGCAAGTGGTCCCTGCCAAGTTCACGGCACGCCGTGCGAGTGGTGGTCGCATCACGGGCCTCTTCATTCGTGAGGAGCGGCGGGGTCATTGGGACGTCATGTTGAACGGCGCCAAACGTTTGAAGCCGAATGAGCGGATGCAACTCGGTGAATCGGAGTGGTCGATGGAATTCCTGCGTCGTCGGGAGCGCGGGTTTTGTGATGTTCGCATCGACCCTGGCGACCCTGCGTCGGTCATCCTTGGGCAGATCGGCATGACGCCGCTGCCGCCTTATATTCGACGTGATGACGCCGCCTCGCAGGAATTGAGAAGACTCGATCATGCGCGATATCAAACTGTTTATGCGGCCGTGCCCGGTGCCGTGGCCGCGCCGACCGCGGGTATGCATTTTACGGATGGGGTCCTCAATGAGATTCACGGAAAAGGAGTCTCGACGGCTGAGGTCGTGTTGCACGTTGGTCTCGGGACTTTTCAGCCGATCGAAGTTGATGATCTCTCCGATCATGCCATGCATCGCGAGTGGTTCGATTTTCCTGAATCGAGCGTTGATGTCATCGGTCGATCACGGGCGGCGCGAGGTCGCATCTTAGCGGTGGGCACGACCGTCGTTCGCGTGCTGGAAACCTGTGCCCAAGAAGGGAGACTCCAGGCGCGGAACGGCTGGACCGACATCCTGATCTATCCACCGTTTACGTTTCGTGCAACCGATCTGATCCTCACGAATTTTCACCTGCCGGGCAGTACGCTGCTCGCGCTGGTCAGCGCCTTCGCGGGTCGAGAATTGGTCATGGAAGCGTATGGGATCGCGATTCGGGAGGGGTATCGTTTTTACAGCTATGGTGACGCGATGCTGATCATGTAGCGCGGAGATGACTCGGCTTTTGACCTGTCCGTCAGTCCACGTTTCTCAGCACAACGGAGCCGCATACGGCCTCGAAAAGCTCTATTTCATCTCTTACGTCGCTCGAATTTGACAGAGTCGCGCAGATCGCCACGCCTTCCGGCGTGCAGGCGACGCCGCAAATGGTCGTGTTTTCTTTCTGCAGGTGTACAAGCCAGGAAAGGTTCCCCAGCTCGACCTGATCGAATTCGCTGAAGGGAAGCTTGAATACCCGATTAGCCGCATACTTCGAGGTTGTTCCCTTCTGTACGATTTGATATTGCATCAGTAATCGGGATTGGCGACGCCAAGGGCTTTGATTGATGTAAAGGGCGCTCCCGGAATCGTTCACCAGCGCCATCAGGTCGGCCATCAGCCCGACGTCGACTTCTTGGACCCATCGCTGACCTGGAGGCAGGCTAAAGTCGAACGGCCAACCGGGCAACGACTGCTTGACGGACTCCGCGTTTTCATTGGCCCGTTGGTCCACCATGATTTGGGCCAAACCGACGGTGCCCAGGAACGCCATACACATGGCTCCCAGCGTCCACCCCTTCCGGGCGGCTTTTTCTCGTGAGTGCTGCATCCACATGGCGTGTAGCATACGAAGAATGCTGGAAAACGGCAATCATCGGGCGATGGCGGGATGCTTCGACGCGTCTATTGGCGCAGAAGCCATAGGATAAGACAGATGACCACCAGGGCGACGGGGAACACCAGTGCTCTTGTCAGCCAGTATTGCTCGTGTTCTTTTTTGGGCAAATACTCCGTCGCGACAGGTGACTCCACGTTTGCCATGGCCGCCGGGGCGACGTGTCCGCATTCGTACTCGACGCCTCGGATAATCAGTCGTGCTTCGAAGGCGTCCATGCGCAGTTTTTTTTCGGCGAAACGAATCAAGGCCCGACGGCGGAGCCAGTTCAGCGGTCGATTTTCGATCTCCTGCTTGACCATTTGTCGAAAGATGCGGCGATGCGCGGCTTTGGTCCGACGTTCAGCAGGGGGCAACCGATGGTCTAAGCCGGATTCGAAGACCTCATGTGGTCGCTCTTCTTCCATGCCTTGCCCTCCTACTGACAATAGGCAGCGAGCGCCGGCTTTAGAAAGGACGGAGGTGGCAGAGTAGACAGTTGTCCGGTAATGTCTTGGCTAGCTACTTGTCACGATGGCCGCGAAGTCCTATTATCTCCGAACGTCGGCCGCAGAGCCGATTGTCGTATTGATTGGGGCACCATGCATCGACATCCGGAATTGCCGAAAGCCTTTGAGGAGCTTGGGATCGAAGTTCCTATTCTACGCGCGCTCACGGCCATCGGTTATGAAACACCTTCTCCCGTGCAACGCGAGCTGGTCCCCCTTGCGCTCGCCGGAAAAGACCTGCTCGGTCAAGCACGGACCGGCACGGGCAAGACCGCCGCTTTCGGAATGCCGGTGCTTCAAATGATCGATCCGCAGGCGCGTTTGCAGGCACTTGTCCTGACGCCGACACGTGAGTTGGCGGTCCAGGTTCTTGGTGAATTGCGGCGACTTGCGAAATATCTTGATATTCATTGTGTTCCCGTATATGGCGGCACGCGCATCAAGCGGCAAGTTCATCAACTCGGTCGCAAGCCGCACCTGATTGTGGGCACGCCTGGACGCGTGCTCGATATGCTGCAGCGGAAGGTGCTGAGTTTTGACAAGATTCGTTTCGCCGTTCTGGACGAGGTCGATCGCATGCTTGACATCGGCTTTCGCGACGACATCAAGCGCATCTTGGGTCGAATTAGTCATCCGCATCAGACGATTTTTGTGTCTGCGACGTTCGATGAGGAAATCAAGCGACTCAGCAAGCAGTTCATGAAGGACCCGGTGGAGATTAATGTCTCTCGTGATCAGCTCACGGTCAGTGAGGTCACACAGCAATACTGTGTGGTGGAGCCTTGGGACAAGTTCCGTCTGTTGAAGCTTCTACTCAAACAGGAACAACCTCGTCAGGCGATTGTTTTCTGCCGGACGAAGCAAGGCGCGAGAAAGCTCGCCCGTCGCCTTCACGCCGCGGGGTTCAATGCACGGGAAATTCACGGAGACCTGGTGCAGCAGAAACGCGAGCGCATCATGGAGCGTTTTCGCAAGCACCATATTCCTATTTTGGTTGCGACGGATCTTGCGTCGCGGGGCATTGATGTGCAGGGCATCTCTCACATCATCAATTTCGATATGCCCGAGGATATCGAGGTCTACGTACATCGCATCGGCCGCACGGCCAGAATGGGCGCGGCGGGCAAGGCCGTTTCCTTTGTGACGACGGAGCAGGGCAAAGGCTTGACTGAGGTCGAGATGCTTATCAATCAGGAATTGGAAAAGATCGTCGTGGACGGCTTCAAGCCGTCGCCGCCGCCGAAGGAACGCGAGCCTGCGCCGGAGCCGTCCGAGGCCCCGGCCCCGGCCCCGGCGCCTGCGACGAAGGCTGTTTCGCAAGATGATTCGGCCGCGCCTGCCGCTCGGACGCTTGGCGGCAAATTCCCCGTTTCTCGGCGTCGTCGACGTCTTTGAGTCTTTCGGCCACTTTGGTGGCTTCACGTCGTTGTGTTATAATCGAAAGGGATTCGCCGTTGCCGGCGTTTCTTCCATATTAGAGTTCATAATCCTGAGTTGAGATGCCAGGTTTTTGCAACGAGGTCCAATGCCATGAATCGAAGACTGACCGTGTCATCCTTGTGTGTTTTGCTCATCATCGGTCTATGGTGGGCGACGGGATGTGAGAAAAGCCCGCCTTCGGGTCCGGGCAATGCCCAAGCCTCGACACAGGATGGCTCCACGCCAATCACCGATGATCCGTCGAGCGCTTCGACGCCGGTTCTTGTCAAGAAGACGGACTCACCTGTCAAGAGCAAGCCGGAGAACGGCAAAGCCGCTTCGAACTCTGCGAACACGGCCAAGTCAGATGTCAAGAAGAAGCCGCCTGAGAATGAGACCGAGAAATTCGAATGGCGGGAGAAGAAGTTTCCGAATGGCGAATTGAGCGAGCGAGTTCGCGTGAAGCAAAAGCCCGACGGCACGTTCGTTTCACACGGTCCTATCACCAGGTGGTATGAAAACGGCGATCTCTACATTGACGGCGCTTACGCTGAAGGATTCATGCATGGCATGTGGATGTCATGGTATCCCGGGGGGCAGGTGCGCGGCAAAGGCGAGTTCAAGTTCGGAAAGAAGATAGGGCCCTGGATCCGTTGGCACGAGAACGGCATCAAGCGATTGGAATATGAAAACGTCAACGGACTGAAGCACGGGCGCTGGACATACTGGGATGAGGACGGCAACCTCGCGGAGGAAGGCGAATACGCCAACGATCGAAAACACGGTCAATGGATCAAGTACGAAAAGGACGGCAGCGTTACGGAGACCACTTGGATAGACGGTGAGGAGCAGGCGTAACCGGTCGTTTGATCTCTGGCGCTTGCCGTCAGGATCAGTCTCCCATTTGAGACGTCGCGGGGAGATTCGGCCACTGGACGAGCAGGCGGCAGGCTCGGTCAATCCGGGGTTTGGGTGTGGATGTCTTGCCGGTCGCGTTGTAATAGAGGGCAAATGCCAGCCAATGGTCCGAATGGGTGTGGACGTATCCGGAGAGACTCCACACACCGTTGATGTAACCCGTCTTTCCGAAGATGCGTCCCTTGGTCTGCTTGCTACGAAGGCGTTTCTTGAGCGTGCCGTCGATGCCGGCAACAGCGAGAGAACTCTTAAATAATTCGAAGCTTTGCTCCGGGCCGTCATGCATAAATCTCAGGATCCGGGTTGCGGCCGAGGCGCTGAGACGGTTATAGCGTGATAGACCGCTGCCGTCGTCGACCGTGACCTGATCGGCCGGCACGTTGACGGTTCTCAAAAAAGCATGGATGGCGGACCGGCCGCTTTCCCAGGAGCCGAGGCCGCTTTGATGCGCGCCGAGTGTTTTTAAGAGTCCTTCCGCCATCATCCCCAAACTGTCTTTTCCACAGCGAGCGAGGGCGTCGCCGACAGGTGTTCGGTGTACATCGAGAATATGACAATTTTTGGGGAGGTGTCCGTTTTTCAAACGGACCTTCTCACGAACAACCTTTCCACCGACGGGGATGCCCTCCGTCGCCAGCACGGTTTTTAGAACAGAGCCGAAGTAGAGGCCGGGTTCGCGGACGGTGACTTCCTTGAGCTTTCCTTTTTTTGAGACGGAACCGCGAACGATCAGCGTGTCGCTGCCCCGTGGACGGGCGACGACCACCGTGCTTTTTTTTCCGGTCGTCGTTTTGTTGGAGACTTTCAGGAAGGAATTCCCTGGCACCAAGTGGACCTCAGCCGGCTTTTTGGGCTGGGTCGGAATGACGACCGTCTGGACGCAATTGGCGTTGAAGTTGAGGCCGCCGATCGGCGCTTCATACCAACTTTGATACTGATCTGACGGCCATTTTGGATGGGTGAATTTTAGATCAAATATCAAGTCGTCCACGAGGATATTCCCGGGAATCTGTCGGATGCCCGCGTCTTTGAGAATTTGGGCCCATTTGTGAAAGACGGCGGTGATGGTCTCATCACGAGCTTCAGCCAGGCGCTCGTCACCAAAAGTGGGGTCTCCGCTTCCTATGACGATGAGATCCGTATCGCGGATTGCAAGGACGGTTTGGTACTTGTAATCCGGGCCGAGCTGGTGGATTGCTGCCGCCATCACGACAAGTTTCATGTTGCTTGCGGGAATCAGGGGCCGTTTGCTGTCGCGATCGTACAAGACACTCCCGGTGTCCAATTCGATGATGTGGGCGCCAAGGCGGGCCTTCGCGGATTTGGGAAGTGGTAGAATGGCGTCGAGTTGAGATTTGAGCGAGGCCTTTTTTGCACGTTCGATTTCGTCGGCCGCGGCATATTGGCCGGCCAAGGAAATCACACCGAGACCGACGATGAATGTCATGCCGGCCAAAACACGAATAAGGAACGTCCTGAAATGAGGCTGTTGCCGGTTCATGGTCGAGGATGTTAAGGCACTTGTGGTTTGATGCAAGGCTTTGGCCATGCCGGGCCGGATGTCTTTGACTTGAGAATGCAATATCCCTAAACTCCGATTAGAGAGAAAACGGATCTAAAATGAACTCGGATTCCACTTGGTATCGACACCGAAAGGGTGGATGCGTTAGCGGGACCTGGGAACCGCCGGCTTTGGGGACCTTGGGAGTCGGCGATCGTTACCAAATTATGTTCTCGCGAGAGTCTTCCAAGGCAGCTCATGTCGGAAGCGAAAACCATCGATAGCCGCACCGTCATCATCGGAAAGGACGAGTCGCTACTCGAATGTGGGGCGACACTGAGAAGCTACGGGACCGTTGTTCATTTTGTGTCGGATGTTTATGCGGCGATGGTCCAATTGGCGGGGGGGCCTGCCGCCAGGAGCGTGGTGGTCGATATCCGGTTGCTCGACGATCACGAGATGAATTTCCTGAGTCTGGCACCACGATATTACGAGAAACTTCAAATCCTGGTTCCTTTGCTGGAGGGTACGACTGAGCGGGCAGCCGCCTGCGAAGGCTGCTGGAAGGCCCTATCGGTCTCGGATCTTACCGATTCGTTGTTGGGAATTCGTTCCGCAGTCACCGTGGACTATCAGGACGGAACGGAGGTCATCGAATGGGCTGATGAGTCGTCAGAGGGGCTTTCCGAAGAGGGCTGGAACGGGACGGTCCCGGTGAGCGAGGCCGACCGTGGGATGGTGTTCGGCTCCGCTCCTTCGGATTCACTATCCACCGGCGGAGGGTCGGATTCCGGAATGGATGGGCCGTCTTTGCACGAAGCCGTTCGTCGGCGGATGGCCGATTCGAGCGCGAGCGAGGCCTCGATTCGTCGAAAGCCCCCGAGCAGTGAGTCCACGGCGTTTCAACCAGATTCGGCGTCATCGCCTAAGGTGTCGCCGGACGATGAGACGACGTTGTCCGCCGAAGAGATGGACGCGTTGCTGCGTGATGGTGACGAAGGCCATGGGGCTTAGCGGATTTTGTGGGTGGGAAACACGGAATGACGGGAACCGACGGAGCTGAGGGTGCACGCCTGCTTGTCATCACCGACCTGGATCGGTTGGGGCCGATCGTTCGGGACTGTTTCGCTCCCAACCCCATTAGCGGGGTGCGCAGTTATCTGGCCGGCATCGCGGAATTGCCTCGGTCGCCGACGAGGGCGGTCCTGGTTGGCTATGATGACCAGTGTCGAAATCCGGAGGCTGCGATTTCAGCGATCAAGGAGGCGGCGGGAGAGACGGTGCCCGTCGTGTTTTGTTGCGAACCGGCTTATGAGTACATCGGCCGGCGGCTGCTTCAACATGGGGCGGACGATTACGTCATTTTTCCGCCGGAAGCGGTGGACCTTGAACGGGCACTGCGAATGCCGTCGCGTGAGACTCAGCGCCGATGGCTGGAGACGCCGTTGACTGCGCCGATTCCATCCGCAGAAGAACTGGCCGGGCTGGCCGACCTGCTGCCTCGTTTGGCCGATGATGATCCGATGGTATTGGATGCGATGGCGGCTTTGGTGTGCGGGGCTTTGAGCGCGGAAGTCGTCACAGTGTCGGTCGACTGGAAGCTGGGCCGAGCGGGTCGTCAGGACCTGGACGGCGATGAAGCGATTCTTGTCGAGCCGATCACGCGGGGTGAGCAGCGAGTCGGTCAGATTCGCGTCGGCAAGCGTTTGACCGGAAGCTTCACGCATGAGGACACGGCCAAATTGCGCCACTACGGTGTCTTGTTCGGGCGCTTGCTTGAGGGAGCGCGCCGCACGGATCAATGGCGGCAACTCGCCTTGACGGACGACTTGACAGGTCTGCCAAACCGTCGGCGATTGATGCAGTTCCTGGACGAGAAGATCGCCTGGGCGGAGCGCGAGAACGCGACGGTGACCGTATTGCTCTTCGATATTGACGACTTCAAGCGCTATAACGACTCCTATGGGCACGAAGCGGGCGATGAGATTCTGACCGAAGTGGGGCGCCTTTTCGTTCAGTGCAGCCGCAAAGATGACATGGTGGCGCGTTTGGGCGGCGACGAGTTTGTGGTCGTTTTTTGGGATCCGGAGGGGCCGCGAACCGTCGGCTCTCAGCATCCGGAGCAAGTCATCGACGTGCTGCAGCGATTTCGCAAGGCCTTGAAAGGCCACCGATTCACGAGGCTCGGGCCGGAGGCGACCGGTCGGCTGACCATCAGCGGGGGGATCGCTCATTATCCCTGGCAGGCGACGAAATGTATGGAACTGATCGAGGCCGCGGATCGGGCCCTGTTCCAGGCCAAAGAAGCCGGGAAAGACCGGTTCTGGATCGTCGGAGAGGGCGGCATCGGCGTTCAGGAACCTTGAAATTTTCCGCCATCGTCTCGCAATTCTCGCGATTGATAACGATAACTTATTCAATTAGAATGCGTCCAGCCGTCCTTTCGGGCGGCAACAGGGCTCGGTAGAGGTTGTCGGATGTGGGGTGAGATATGGCAGTTGAGTCGGTAGATTCTCCGATTCTTCCTGGGCTTGTCACGCAACATGTGGAACGTGCGTCCGCCGCCTTGGCCGAGTTCGGAAGCGACGGACTTTTTCTGTTTCGCGACTCGAACATTCTGGCATTTTGCGGCGTGCCGCTGGCACCGTCGGATCGGCTGGTCTGCGGTCTGCTCAATCGTCAGGGTGACATCGCGCTGGTCGTCCCGGTCTTCGAGGCCGAGATCGCGGACACGCTTCCGGCCGGCGCCCATTTGATCACCTGGAAGGATGCCGAGGACGCCTACGCAGCGGTCGCGAAGGCGGCCGATTTGCTGGGCCTATCGTCAGGCAAGATTCTCTTGGATGATCACACCTGGCTTGCGACGCAACACCGTCTGGCTCAGGTTTTGCCGAAGGCGGAATTGACGATCGATCCCGGTGTCATCGCCAAAGTTCGCTCGACGAAGAGTCCGGAAGAAGTTGACGCGATGCGTACGGCGTCTGAGGACACCGGCCGGATTTATCCGCTCATTGCCAAGCACTTGCAGACGGGTGTTTCAGAGCTTGAGTTGGGTCGTCAGGTGTTGGGCGAGCTGAAAGCGGCGGGCCTTATGCCGGTGGGGGATTTGATTCAGGGTGGCGAGAATGCGTCGGTGCCGCATCGTCCGGCAGGTCCGCGTTTATTCCGGAACGGCGATGCCGTCATCGTCGATTTCGTCTGCCGTCATCAGGGCTATCTCGGGGACTTGACGCGGACCTTTGTCATCGGCGCGCCGTCGGAAGACATCAAACGGGCCTATCGCGTTGTTCGCGACGCCCAGCGCACGGCCATCGATTTCATTCGGCCGGGCGTTGCGTGTGAGGACGTGGATGCCGTCGCGCGATCGGTGATCGATTCCGCCGGGTTCGGCGAGTATTTCAGCCACCGTCTCGGGCACGGCATCGGACTGGACGTCCACGAACCGCCGTATCTGGTTCAGGGCAACCCGCAACGTCTGGAAGTCGGCATGTGCATGACCATCGAGCCCGGCATTTACGTGCCCGGCTGCTTCGGGATTCGAATCGAGGATGTCGTCGCAGTGACGCCCGACGGCTGCGAAGTCCTCAGCCGCGACGTGCCGACCGACGTTTCGGATTTCAGTTAAGCCTTGCGTTGATCAGGGCCGCGCCGCTCGTAAATCAATTTTACACTCCGCACACACACGGTCATCAGCTTCGGCGTATCGAGTCCGTTGAGCGCGTCGGACAATTCCGACGGCAGATCAAATGGCGAACGCAGGAGCTCCGGCGGTACGTCCGAAACTCCCGCGCTGCCGTCGATGGATGTTAGTAGACGCGCTTCATCCTCACCGGCCGCCTCTCCGTCACATGCTGTCATTGCCCGTTCTTGCAAAGGCTTAGGGTCTCGCGGACAACGGCAGTCACGGCAGATCGACCGGTGATAGACCGAAACGCCACCCACCGGTTGAAATAAGATCATCTCCACCGGGCCGTCGTCGCACGGACAGCCCCTTTTCCATTCGTCAAACCGCGCGGCAATCCGCTTGACGGCCGTAAAGACCACCTGCCGCGCAATCCGGCCCCATGCCTCAATGCTCACACCGCTGTCATCAGCAGGCACACTCGCGGCCCCGTGTGCCCGTTTGATGTTGTTCTTTTCATCATGGTCGAAGAACAGTTTCTGCTGCAGAAAACGACAGGAATTGTAAATGCTGCCCGTTTTACGTTGCCGAGCGCGAAACGTCTCGACCGACTCACTGCCCGGCCGCCGCATGTCGTTCGGTGGATTCCCCGTTCCCAGGGTAGCCGCTGCGCGGCAACCCTCATGGCGCATACTGAGTAATATGCAAGACAGCAGTAGCGTCAGTGTTTCTTTCTTTTTTGCTTCTTTTTTCTTTCTGTGAAAACCGTGAGATTGTGATGTGTGGATCTCGCCGGGAGCGGGGAAGGTCCATG
>JAKSDK010001288.1 GCA_022360095.1 Phycisphaerales bacterium | reverse complement strand
TAATTGTGAAAACTATTAAATATTTTTCTTCCCTCTTAAAAATTCGTAGGGAAAGTGCGTGTTGATTGTAACTTTTCTATTGAACTATATATGCGATAGAGACGTGATACTTAACATTATATCAAATCCAGTAGTCTCACGTAACTATGATAATTGCTTGCAAAGCGGACTTGTTGACTTGTCACCAGGCAGCATACAAATGAAGATACAATATAAAACTGAATTAATCATTTTTATCCCGTTTTAAAGGTA
The DNA here is from genome assembly GCA_022360095.1 of Phycisphaerales bacterium. Lineage (GTDB taxonomy): Bacteria > Planctomycetota > Phycisphaerae > UBA1845 > UTPLA1 > JAKSDK01. The sequence goes on along the minus strand of JAKSDK010001288.1, from coordinate 754 downwards.
AAAATTGCACATAATACAATGTGAATCAAATGTAAAGCTCTTTTGTTGATTTCAATCCCTGCTTGCTCTAACTCGACAAATAACTAAACCTTTTTCCCTTTCTTCTTGGTTTCTAATTCTTATTACGATTATTCTTAATATCGGCAAGGCTAATAATCTTACTCTGTCCCTTGAACAAAGAAGACAAGTTTTGTTGTGTAGCTGATGAAGATAAGTGTTCTTCTTGTAAAACAATTATAACAATCAGTCTGGTAACAAAGTAATGCATTGCATAACAAACTTGGAAAGTTGGAATTATATCTACGCGTGTCTGCACTTAAAACAATCACTTTGGTGTAGAAATTACAGTAGAGTGATGTTTACACATTTGCGCAAGCGAGTGTCACTTTGTAAATAGGTTGGTGAAAAATCATTTTCCTCTGTCATAATACAAGTGCAATATGGCTGAACCTGATTTAACCCAAAGCATCAACCGATCAGAGAGATTCACGTGGTAGGGGGCTTAAGCAAAAAGTTTTTTTGCGACCCAACTATATTAAGTTGTTTTTTTGGGTGTACTTCTCCAGGCAAAATGCGAAAGAGATTCCGTGACATCGATCGGTACCTGGCGGCACGCTGTACCGTTACCGGAGTCGCCGGTCTTCTTACCAACCGGTTCTATATAACGACGTCCTCGGCGTAACGAAAGATTTTCTTCAGCCAGGCCGAAATTACAACAAAATGTATGGAACAGAACCTCGATGTAACGAACCTC
>JAKSDK010000471.1 GCA_022360095.1 Phycisphaerales bacterium | reverse complement strand
GAAACAGTAGTGGTGAACCAGTAGTATTGGACGATTAATAGTGGAACAGTTATGGTGGAACAGTGGTGATGAAACAGTTATGGTAGAACAGTAATGGTGGAACAGTTCTGGTGGAAAAGAAGTGGTAGAACACTAATGGTGGAACAGTACTGGGGGAACAGTTATTGTGGAACAGAAATAGTGGAACAACGATGGTGGAACAGTAGTAGTGCAACAGTCATCGTGCAACACTACTGGTGGAACAGTAGTGGTCGAACAGTAATGATGGAAAAGTTGTAATGAAACAATTATGGTGGAGTAGTAATGGTGAAACGGTAATAATGGAACAGTAGTGGTGGAACGGTAATGATGGAACAGTAATGGTGAAACAGTAGTAGTGGAACAGCAATAATGGCAGACTAATTGTGGACCAGTAGTGGTGGAAAAAGATGGTAGAACAATAGTGGTTGAACAGTAGTGTTGGAACAGTTATGGTGGAACAGTAATGGTGGAACAGTTCTGGTGGAACAGTAGTGGTGGAAGAGTAATGGTTGACCAGTACAGGTGGAACACTTATGGTGAAACAGTAATGATGGAACAGTAATGGTGGAACAGTTATCGTGGAACACGAGTGGTGGAACAGAAATGGTGGAACAGTAGTGGTGCAACAGTAATGGTGGAATAGTACTGGTGAAACAGTTATGGTGGAACGGTAATGGTGGAACAGTACTTGTGGAACAGTAGTGGTGGAACAGTTAGGGTGGAACAGAAATAGTGGAACAAAGATGGTGAAACAGTGGTGGTAAAACAGTAATGGTGCTACAGTAGTGGTGGAACAGTTATGGTGGAACAGTAATGGTCGATTAAAGGTGGAACAATAGTAGTGGAAAAAAGTTATGGTGGAACAGTAATGGTGGAAAAGTAATGGTGGAACAGTAGTGGTGGGACAGTTATGGTGGAACAGTAATGGTGGAACAGAAATGGTGGAAAAGTAGTGGTGAAAAGTACTGGTGGAACAGTAGTGGTGGAACAGTAATGGTGCAACAGAAGTGGTGGAACAGTAATGGTTGAACAGGTATAGTGGAACAGAAATGGTGGAACAGTAGAGGTGAAAAGTAGTGGTGGAACAGTAATGGTTCAACAGTAGTGCTGGAACAGTTATGGTGGAACAGTAATGGTGGAAAAGTAATGGTGGAATAGTAGTAATAGAACAGTAATGGTGGAACAGTAGTGATGGAACAGTAATGGTGGAACAGTAGTCGTGGAACATTTACGGTGGAACAGTAGTTGTGGAACAGTAGTGGTGGAACCGTTGTGGTGGAACAGTAATGGTGGAACAGTTATGGTGGAACAGTAATGGTGGAACAGTAATGGTGGAAGAGTAGTGGTGGAACAG
>JAKSDK010001109.1 GCA_022360095.1 Phycisphaerales bacterium | reverse complement strand
GTTCCACCATTGGTGGAACAGTAATAGTGAAACAGTAATGGTGGAACAGTAATAGTGGAACACTCATAGTGGTACAATCTTGGTGGAACAGTAATAGTGAAACAGTAATGGTGGAACAGTAATAGTGAAACAGTAATGGTGGAACAGTAATAGTGAAACAGTAATGATGGAACAGTCATGGTGGAACACTCGTTGTGGAAGAGTAATAGTGGAACACTAACGGTAGAACAGCAATAGTGGAACCGTCATAGTAGAACACTCGAGGTGGAACAGTAATAGTGGAACAGTCATAGTGTAACGGTGATGATAGAACAGTCATGGTGGAACAGTGATGGTGGAACAGTAATGCCAGAACACCAATAGTGGAACAGTAATAGTGAAACAGTCATGGTGGAACAGTCGTGGTGGAACACTGATGGTGGAACAGTCATGCTGCAATGGTAAAAGTGGAACAGTGACAATGGAACAGAAATGGTCGAACATTAATAGTGGAACAGTCATGGTAGAAGTCTCATGGTGGAACAGTCATGGTTAGACGGTGATAGTGGAACAGTCACAGCAGAACACTACTGGTGGAACAGTCATAGTGGAACAGTCATAGTGGAACACTCGAGGTGGAACAACAATAGTGGAACAGTCATAGTGAAACGGAGAAGATGGAACAGTCATGATGGAACAATGATGGTGGAACAATGATGGTGGTACAGTAATGGTGGAACACCAATGGTGGAACAGTAATATTGAAACGCTGATGGTGGTACAGTCATGGTGGAACACTGATGGTGGAACAGTCATGTTGCAATAGTAAAAGTGGAACAGTGACAATGGAACAGAAATGGTGGAACATTAATAGTGGAACAGTCATGGCGGAAATTTCATCGTGGAACAGTGATGCTGGAACAGTCATGGTAGAACAGTCATGGAGGAACAGTTTTGGTGGAACAGTTATGGTGGAACAGTCATGGAGAAACACCCGTGGTGGAACAGTAATAGTAGAACAGTCATGGTAAAACAGTGATAGTGGAACAGTAAGTCATAGTGGAACAGTAATGGTCGAACAGTCATGGTGGAACAC
>JAKSDK010000822.1 GCA_022360095.1 Phycisphaerales bacterium | reverse complement strand
GTGCACCCATTGGCAGGACACCATGCAATCCCCGCAATTTCGGCTATCGGGCAAGTTACTGGCGATTCTGCTGCTGTTGGCATGTGCGGTCTCATTCTGGTACCCGGGAGATCGAGGCGGGCAGCTGGCGGGCATCGAGGGCCAGCTTCTGAACCTGCGCTATGAACTGCGCGGCCCGCGCGAGCCGCCCGGCGAAATAGTCATCATTGCAATCGACGATGCGGCGCTGGCCAACCAAAGCGGTGCTACTTTGCCGCGCCTGGATATTGCCCGGCTTGTCGGCGCGGCATCGGAGGGTGGCGCGCGATCGATCGGACTCGATCTTCTGTTGATCGGGTCCCAGCGGGGAGAAACATCCTCCGGCGATTGGGAACTGACAAAAGCGCTCTCTGCGCTGGACAATACCGTGATCGCTGTGGCGGCACGTCCGACAACAGAACGGACAGTCCCGGCGAACGCGGATCAGTCACTCAGTCCGGAACTCCGGGAGCAACTCGCACCGAGTTTTTTCAAAATCATTGTTGAAAGCGCCGTCGATCAGACGTCGCTCGCAGATATTGCGGCCGCCGGAGCCATGCTGATTCCGGCATCGGAGTTCATCAAAGCCTCGCGACTTGGTCATGTGAATGTCAGGCCTGAACCGGACGGAACAGTCCGCCACGCGGCTCTTGCTCTACCTGTTGGGGACGACCGTTTCCTTCCATCGCTGCCGCTGGTGACGCTGCTGCAGTATTTCAGGCTCTCGGAGAGCGATCTTCAGCTTGACCTTGGCCGGTCGGTCCGAGTCGGTCCCATGACTGTTGCAACGAGAAATGATAGTGCAATCGCCCTGAACTATTATGGCGGACAGAGAACATTCACGACGGTCTCAGCGAGCGATATTCTCGCGGACAACGTTTCATCCGATATTTTCTCCGGTAAAATTGTGCTGATCGGCTCAAGCGCAAGCGCCCTGGGCGATAAATATAACACGCCTTTTGCCTCTTCACTCGCCGGCGTCGAAGTTCTTGCAACCGTTGCCGGCAATCTGATCCATCAAAACGCACTGAAGCGCAATGCATCGACCTGGATGCTGACCGCCCTGCTCTCCCTTTTGTCCGTTGCCCTCGTCTTCTTTGCGGCAAACAACCGAAACTCTCTGGTCAGCCTGCTGCTGATCATCCTGTCCTGGCTGGCCATCCTGGTGCTGACTCAGTGGGCTTTTGCCGGCGCCGACATCTGGCTCGACGGCATGACGCTGGTCGTAACCCTTGCACTGGCAACCCTTGTGGCGATGATCGGACGCATCATGGCCCTTAAGGGTCGGTCCGATCAACTGGCGACGGAACGCGGAAACCTTGCGCGCTACCTGCCGCCTCTATTAAGCGATGTCCTGGCCCGATCGGCGCGGCCGAGCT
>JAKSDK010001126.1 GCA_022360095.1 Phycisphaerales bacterium | reverse complement strand
GAGCTTCAAAGTAGGATGGTATCCCCCAAAAAAACTGGGTCGAGTCACCTTAAGATGACTTTTGAAAATGTATGTGGAATAGCATACGAAACGTCATGTTTATAAAAATGCGAAAACTCACAATGTTTATCACCGCTGTTTGTGTTATATTTTTACAACACTTATGACTTTAGTGGAATATATTCGTGAAAAAGGTATCCAACAGACTCATATTGAACACTTTATCAGCCCCCCACCCACACGCAAAAAATGAACAATACAACTTTCACTAAGCCCCTCAAGAATAGAAAACCAGTGATTCTAGTGGGCTCTGTCAGTGACCAATGGGTCGAGACGGCCAGGATAGTTTTACTTTGTATGTTTATAGTTAGAAATAATTTATAGCACATCTATGTACATGTGTAACTTTATAAGGAACAGAGTAAAGTTTGCTTTTGGGGAAGACAGGCCAGTTATTTACACGCACAGCACAAAATGTTAAGACCTTTGTGTCACAGCTTACTTACAAAAGATATTTTTTACACAGCGAGTCCTGCCTTCTATGACCCTCATCAAGCTCAACCGGCAGACTTCATGGGACAAACCTGGACAACAGCTGACAGGTTGGTTCGATTATATGAAATCGTCATCATCCCGTTATTATAATCATCTTCATCGTCACTATCCTTATCACCAACGTCATTTTCATCGCCTTCATCATCATCTTTGTTATCAGTATTACCATCATCATCATCAGCATATTCGTCATTGCCATCATAATCTCCCTCGTCATCACTTTCCTTATCATTGTCGTCATTTTCATCGTCATCGTCATTCGAACGATAATCGTCACTGACACTATAATATACTAGTTTTAAACGAATTTAAGTTTCAGGTTGTTTTATCATTTTCAGTGAGGAATACGTAACATGTTCCTATAGCTCTTCATCCCCGTCAACTTATATTACAAGTAGATTAAGGCCTGGGTGTAAATCAGTTATGGTTTTTATGAACAGTTTCCAAAAACTATTGTTAAAGACATCTACGAGGAACGATATATGGAAAAGTAAACTAAATTGAAAACTTGAAAAAAGAGATCTAAATTATTTGGTTACGTGATCGACCATGCCCTTCATTGTTCGGAAATTGTAACCAACGATTCCCACCATGCACCTGCCAAAAGAGTAGCTTCAGTTTCTCTGCATCAAAATGATTGGATGTCGTTAAACGACAAACGCTTACCAAGTCTTGTTCAGCAGTTATTATTTAACCATTTGTTTAACGACATCCAATAAAAAAAGGCAATCAGCGGGACGGTTTGTGGCTGGCACGTATGGATCTTGCTACGCATTCCAGTCGCTCGAATCGGAGCCTGCTCGAATACTGTGGGAACGAATTC
>JAKSDK010001028.1 GCA_022360095.1 Phycisphaerales bacterium | reverse complement strand
CAAGCCCTTTAGAGGTAAAAGGTAAAGGTACACATGAGCCAAAGGCCCAAATGGCCGGAGCTCATACTGGTTTCCATAGCATGAAGCATGCCCAGGAGTATTGCTACTCCCCCCTAGACAGGATGCTTGTCCATCACAGGGCTACCCCCCAGCAGTATGTCACTGGTAGTCATTTATACACCTGGGTGAAGAGAGACAAAGTGGAATAAAGCTCAATGTCTAAGCAAGGGTTTCAGTAATAACTGAAGTAGCCAGCAGGTTTGAATAGAATACCTGACTGTATCAACAAGAGGCCGTTAATCCTGTGCCTCTAGGGGGGTCTGGGGACATGCTCCCTCAGAAAATTTGGAAATTTCAGAGCCCTAAAGTGCGATTTCCAGCGCTCCAGGGACTAAATTGAGTACAAAAGTGTGTGTGCCTCATTTAAGAGAATGTAGCTTTCATTCAGGTTCTGATTAATCAGCCACACAACTTACAAGAAATGGACAAACATACATTTGAACGAGAGCAATAATCATTCTGTGTAAACCTCCATAGAAAGGTGTGAAGAATTGACTGAAATATAGCGTTTGAATAACTAAAGCATAAATCAAAACCAGTGGGCCTTTACGTTTTCATTCAGATTTTATGATATGTTTTTTTGTTTATGACATTGTAAGCACTAGTTGCTTCTTCTTTCAGGGAGCAAAATCACCGACACGTTCCAGAGTTCACAATGTTAACAGCTTGGCCACACATGCCTCCGAGCCCTTTAGAAAACCTATCCTATTCCCAGCATTGTTACACTTTGTACTCACTACATTTGTATCTGTCTTCCCATTGACTAAGACCCTACAGTTAATTTTGGAAATCAGTACAACCTACTTAAGATTAGTCAGTTATCTGCTGGCCGATTAGTGACTAATCTGTAGGTTGCATGTGCAATGCATCATTTCCAAGAGCGCCATCAAACTGTGTTCTGGGCGATAGTGCTTTTGTCGTTACTTTCTTCAAAAGAGAGTATAATAAAACAATTAGTAGATTTGGTTTTTGTGATATCTGAAATAATCAAAGTCTCGGTTAGCGTTATCAGCCTCGACCTTCAGCTTGGCTGATGACATTCACCTTTCCTCTGATTATTCTGGATATCACCAAAACCTCATCCAATAAT
>JAKSDK010001310.1 GCA_022360095.1 Phycisphaerales bacterium | reverse complement strand
GAGCAGGTTCTGGGATCAGGTAATCTTAACTTCAAATTGTTTTCCCTCAGAGAGGCAAAAAATCTACTACAGTTTGAGAGGTCTTTTCAAATACCGTTTGATTTATCATATAAATTGCAGTTTAGAAAATATGCACCTAAACTGCACCCAACTGGAATGCTTGACCTACAAGAGCAGAAACTCATGAATAATTCATGAGGAAAATAGGGACTTAAAGGAGTGTCAACAGGGTTGAATTTTATGGTCGTCGCGAGAATGAACAGATCTCCTTTTGAAATCCTCGAAGGTAAACTTGCTGTTCGTGTTTTGTCAAGCCTAAAAAATACTCGGATACCTGTCGTGTTTAAAACTAGATCAAACCCTCCTGTCCCTTTATTAACATTCCCGTCAAAATGACATTGCACCGAAGGAAGAAATGAGGTTAATTGAAGTTGCTACGTTTACATAATTTACTGCTCTTAAATATAAGACCAGCTATATGAATGAAGGAGTAAAGCTATCACTGCCTTATTTGGGCGACGTATTTCTTTCCCTTTAGGAGGGTCGTTTCGGCACTTCATGTGGCTTATGGCTCGTGAACTTCAAGGTAGCCATGTTGGATTACTAGTTCCATGCCCTAGCTCTGCTGCGAACAAGAATAAGGTACGTTCTACATAGACCCTTACTGGTTACTAATCCCCTCGGTTAATTTCGGCAGGTTATGTGATATATTTACGTACGTGACCATTCTAATGCTAGTAAACTTTGAAGAACAATGATTCCTGTTGTTGGGATTAGAGCGCTTAGGTTCGCAATGTCTCAGCCACCAGAATCTTGGCTTTAAAGACCCGTAATACTGCTTGATGCGTTAGAAAAGTCCTTTGACTTCAAAGCTCAGCGGTTTAGGCGCCTAACTGCAAAAGCAGATATTCACTGTATTCGGTTCGAGTCCGGGAGGGGACGAGGTTTCTATCATTATAAAGAGAAGCATTGTTAGCTTGCGTTGAAAATGCTGTCAGCTTTAATACTTAGTCGTTGCTG
>JAKSDK010001692.1 GCA_022360095.1 Phycisphaerales bacterium | reverse complement strand
TTCATCTACCAAGCTTTACAATCCTTGGCTAGCATCAAGCCATCTGAAGATCAGGGCCAGCGAACTGCACATCAGGCTCAAACTCTTTTGGAGAAACTGGAAGCTTCAGTCAGGAGAGTGCTAGAGCCCATAAGAACCGCTGTTGGGGTAGGGATGCAAATAGTTTTTCTACTTTGAAAGAACATATGTCCAGCTTAGTCACCATTTTGGTCGGGAAAAAACTGTGGTCGGATCGATCATGGACAGATTACGTGTCATCAGTATTGTGCGTGTAACGCGCTGGGTTCATAAGTAGACTGATTAACCCATACACAATTTCATTTAAGCAATCGTTTAATATATATATATTTTTTTTAAATAATTCACAGGTTCCGAAAGAATAAAGTAGATTTTATGCATACGCAAAGTAATAGTCTTACCTGTTAACTTCATCCCCATAACATAACTGACGACATTGACTCTGAAGATGACTACCGCGCAGGTTGTCGAAATGTCAGTCACTGTCAACAACAGTCATATTCGTGACCACGATCACCAGGACGATCATGCTCCACCTTCTTATAACTGACGACAGTTCAGATTTCATTGGATATTGTCCTTTTTACAACAACAACAACAACGACAACAATTTTTTTGAAAATTGGAAATATAACTAATTACATTACTTTCCCACCCGCAAATATCTTATAACTTCGCTAATCGAGGTGGGGGGAGCTGAAGACACATTACAAGTACAAGGTTTATCTATAGATGGACTAAATAACGGAATAAACTAACATAAAACAAGGCAAGTACATAACGATTACGAAGAGAGGCTAACTTAAAGTATTAAATAACTTAATTAGACGGGGGACTTCGACTTGATCATCTCCTGACCACAAGAAATTTAGTAATAATTTCTTTATTTTTTTTTTACGAAAGGAAGAACGTTTAACTAACGAACGAATAAGGAATAGAGTTCCAAATTTGGGCACCGATTCTTGAGAAAAAGGCATACATTTCAGCGGTTCTAGAGAACTTAACATAAAACGAGTTGCTAACTCGACAGATCTTGTGCTGGAGTTATGAATCTGACTTGTTTTAACAAACTGATTGAGAATACCAACTGATGCTGTCTGTCTGTTGATATGGTACAATAAATAGCGAATGTTTACCGAATGTTATTTGTAGTTCTGCGAAATGAGACTGGATTGTCTCCCTTGTTTCTTGTTGTGGGCTACGTCAAGCTACGTAAATTTCGCTGTCAAAGGTCTTTGTGCTTTGTTTTCTGTAAAGGCTGGTCCTCATACGATTTCTACGATCGATGAAAAAAAGTTCACTGACTGTTACGGTTATGATATGGAGACAACATTAGCAGCAATAGACGCTGAGATAGGCTCATTGCCATAATTATATTTAAAAGCTGCGATCAATGAGATCGCGACGATCGTTGAACATTTTTAACAATTCTAGCGATTTTATGAAAACCAGCCCTAAAAGGACAAGAATCATAATGTTGCAGTCCTTTCTGAGAGATGAAATTGTT
>JAKSDK010001080.1 GCA_022360095.1 Phycisphaerales bacterium | reverse complement strand
ATGAGCCCACACGCCGGGTCTTACCCGCCGCGCGCCATTAACGAAATGGACGGCTTTTCTTTGTAGGGTTGCTCAACCTGGGGGGAGAATTGGGTTGACGCATTCTATCAAACGCCGGGTGGCACTGTTCGCCATCGCTGCTGCGATTTGTTTCGGCGGCTTCAACGCGGTTGAGTTCGTTGTTCATGTATTGGAAAAAAATGCTCGCGACCAGCAGCTTGCCTCCGTCTATTCACGTCTTTCTTCAATTCGGTCCCGGCTGGAATCCGAAGTCAATGCAACATTTTTCCTGTCCAAGGGCCTGGTATCGAGCATCGTCCTCAATCCTGAAATGAGCCGCACACAGTTTGAGACCATCACCAGGGAAATGGTCAGCAGCCATCCGTTTATCGAAACCATCGGCGTCGTGAGGGGCACGCAGTTTAGGTTCATTCATCCCTATGATCGGTTTCAGGTTCTGATGAATGTCGATCTCAGCAGGTACCCGGACTGGCAACCTCAGCTCCAACAGTTGAAAAAAGGTGAAAAAGTCCTCTTCGGACCGATGGATTTTGTCTCCGGCAAGACCGGATTTTTGTTGCGGACCCCGATATTCGTTTTGGACAGCGGATCAGAAAGCGGCAAGGAATTCTGGGGCTTCGTATCCATGTCGATTGCACGGGAAAGCCTTTTTTCGGCGGCGCGTTTTTCCACTGAAGAAAACGGACTTCTGATGGCGGTGCGCCGCCAGAGCAGTGCACTGGGAGCGTCCGTTCCGATTATCGGTGATCAAACGGTTTTTACCGAAAATTCTGTCAGAATGCCGATTAGCTTTCCCTCCGGCGCGTGGGAGATTGCCGCGGTTCCAGTCGGTGGATGGGGAAAGAACCTGCCTGAAATTCTGACGGTACGGTTCGCTGGATACGGTTTTGCGCTCGCGATCGCGGTGTTGTCGTTCTTCCTTTTGGAGATGTATTTCCACACACGGTATGTCTCCGAACATGATCATTTGACTGGACTGCCCAACAGGAGGCGGCTGATGCGTCGCCTGGAAAAGCTGGCGTTCGATGCGAAAAAAAACGGTGTCGCCTTTGCCGTGTTGTT
>JAKSDK010001592.1 GCA_022360095.1 Phycisphaerales bacterium | reverse complement strand
CTTTCGGTACAGTCGTTTACAATAATCACATTTCAGATACCCGAATAACGCGAATCGGCCGCCATTTTTTTTCTTCAACGAAAGGCCAATTTTAGTGTTCAGTCTCACTCGGTCAAATTTCTTAACTGGGGCAATCATGTAAACTCGGTTCCAGACCTCGCTGCCAGCCCCCCCGGTATACCTATTCTCGTGCAATTATGCCTCTCAGCCAATCAGAGCGCAAGTGCCATCTTAGTTATTTTATAAAACACAATGCAAATCATCATTGACATTTCCAAAATATAAAGCAACTTTATCGTACATTTGAGACAAACTGAGTCTTAAGGCCAAGAGAAAAACAAATGTCTGTGATCCCTGCTTGCTTTATTTCTAGCTTTTGCCTCTCTTTTTTTTATTATTTGTTATTGGAAAAGTTGGAATGAACAAAAACCAACAAACATTACTTTCAACACCAACATCAATTCTTCTACATTCTTCTTCAATGGAGATACATCTTCTGGATATCAGACTAACACTGAGATGCTACTTTCATAAAGTGAACTGTTTTATTGTATACTGATTCCCATGGATGTTTTTAATGCACCCTATCTTTTGAGATATATCGTACGATACATCACATTTTTGTTTAAGACATATCACAATGAACCAGATTTGTGTTTAATGAACATCTAATCAGTAGCCTGGTGGGATTGTCACTTAGGATGAGCAAAGATTTGGCAGAGGAACTGCAAAGCCAAACAGAGAATGGAGAGAAGACGCTTTGAATATTTTTGCACCTTTTGCATTTGCTTCTTGCAGCAAAGCCAAAACTCTTGCAAGCACAAAAACAATTCTGGTGGAACGCAGTGGTGGGTAGAAAACGACGACCCCCTTAAAATCACTTATAAATACTAAAAACGGGTATCTTCGTTTCCCACAAAGCCCCTCCCTCTCGAAGTGTAGAAAACGGCTTGAAACGGATTCTAGACCCGGGAGATGTTTAAGAGACAACGAGATCTTCAATCACCGACTAATTTGGTCAGGCTCATAGAGTTCTACAAAACCCAAGTTAAATCGGAAAACAGGGAACGGTGACCCCCTCAAAATGGACTTAAGGTCGAATTAGGCCGAATAAGAGTTGGGTAAAAGTAGGCTCCTGGTAAAAGTATATTATAATACTCAATATTTTTGTTGTTATCTTTGTATTAGTATTACAGACAAACTCTGCTTTACAGACACCCACTTAATAGAAACACCTTATTATTACGGACAGTTCGCTTTATCCGGGGTGTCGAAAGCAGAAAGATTTAAGATCTAGGAACATTTAAGATTTGCAAACTTTCTAAGTTTAGGAAAACATGTAGAAACCTCCGTGACAGTTGTTTTTG
>JAKSDK010000411.1 GCA_022360095.1 Phycisphaerales bacterium | reverse complement strand
TGGTCGTTGTTGACTCTTTGAGTCCCAATATCCACATACAAATTTTCCACACTTGTCTCCATACATAGTCTGCGAGCAAGCTCTCCTCCAGGGGCGCTCTAGTGGCGGGGTTGGAAAAGGAAGGAGAGCTTACAACTATGTCTCTGGAATTTGAATATCTGCGGAGATGATATTAGTAATGATGCCATTTACCTTTGGCATGTGTTTTTCAATGTCTGTTTCATTCGCCCTGAAATAAGTATTTTTTGTTTGGTCATTGTTTTATTAATTCTCGCAACCTTTTCTCTTGATGATATATTGATATAGTTAGGGGAAAATCAACGTTGGTGACTCTTGGGACTCAAAGTCTTACTTGCACTGTGGACCTCGAAAAACCTAGAACTTATTTCATAATGGTAAAAGTTGTCCAATCCTTCCCCAGAAAAACCTTGAAATCATGCAGTCTTACAAAAGTAAAGAAGGGTAATAATTCTCTCAAAAACCAGATCTAATGAACTGACTTTCATCAAAACTCTCTACAAAAATTTCTCTACACTGTACCTCTTGATGGAATCCTCCAACATTTTTACATGTAGGTTTTGTAAGACCAAAACGTATGATAAAGAAACAAGCATGTCATAACTTTTGTAGTTTCAATACAAGTTTTTTCAGTCGAGGTGCAGTTCCTCACACTTGGCTTAAAGAAAAAAGAATATTCACCCAAAATGTCTTTCTTGTTTACTCATGAACTATACTTGAAGTGAACAAAATTTTTATGCAATTTTACTGCTTGGGTTAGTATTGAAATGACCAGTTTCCAACACATGTAGCTTAGATAATTGTTATTTTTCTAATACATGTACTTTATTGTTTTTTTACCGCATGATCAGGTGGGAAGTGTTAAGATTCCTTCTTTCCAATCTTCGATGGTATATGGAGAACTATAAGTTTGATGGCTTTAGATTTGATGGTGTCACATCCATGATTTATCATGACCACGGACTTGGACATGGCTTTGGTGGAGACTATCCAGATTATTATGGACTTGGAGTGGATACAGATTCACTTATCTACCTGATGTTAGCCAACGATATGCTTCATTCTCTTTATCCTGGAGTCATTACTATAGCAGAGGTAAATTAAACAGTCATTGTTGAAAACATCAAGAGTAACAATACATAAACTATTTCCATTTCCATAGCAGGAATTGGTGTAACTTCGTTTTTAACTTTAAACTAGAAGTCATCACCATCGCAGAGGTAAATTAAACATTGTGTGAAACATCAAGAGTAATAACACATTAACTATTCACATTTTCAGAGGAGGTGTTAATTTAACTTTGTTTGTTACAAGGTAATTTAAACTCTAATAACATTAGTTTCTCTACGATATTATTTAGCAATCATTGGATGAGGATGAGTATGATATGAAGTCAAGAATCATAATTATTACGCAGAGCTAAGAGGGTGTTATTGGCCAAGGTTGGAGGTGGAGGCGAACATCACCTTCCGGGTGGTTAGATAAGACTCACTGGATCTATTAGGTGATGGGTGTAAGGAAAGAAATATTAGGTCTTCTATCCTAGGTTGGACTGGTGGGTAGTTGTGTTTAAGACGATTCGGTGTTAGGATATTTCAAATTGAGGGGGGCGTAAGGGTTTGCGGTATTGCGGTATTGGGTCATTTTTGGTGCGGTGTTGCGGTAATTTTTATTTCAAAGTAC
>JAKSDK010001853.1 GCA_022360095.1 Phycisphaerales bacterium | reverse complement strand
CCCCCTCCCCCTCCCCCACAAGAGAAAAGAAAAGAAACCTTCAAAGTTATTAAGCTGAACTTAAATCAAACGTAAAGCCTTGAGGTCAATTTCAACATTGTAGCAGGTTTCAGAATTAGTCCTGTTGAACACCAGTAACTGTATAAAGTAACAGTGAGGGGTTCCAGTGGTAATCTCTTTCCCCACAAAATTTTAAACTATTTTCACTACTATCCGCCCAGCTTGAACCGCTTGTGACATAATAAGTTTCATCATTCAAGAACAACTTTAAGTCAGCTTACTTAACTAGGGTGCACAGGTCTTTCAAACCATACTAGAATGAGCATGATTCACTCAAGGAGGCAGAGTGCAGAAAAGGGAAAAAAAAAAACATGACTTTGTACAGTTGACCTGAAAATTCACATAAAAATCTGGCTGCACTTAACCTACCTACCATCCATTCCTTTCATCTATCCTAAGTTCCTAAAAGCTTTCCCTCAAACTTTGCAATCGACATAAACCCCACTAAATACCCAGCAAAAGAAAAAAATGAGGTATTAAAAAAAGTGAACAAAGAGGGGAGGAGAGAAAGCGAAAAGAAAACTCTATAGACTGCTGTTTGACTTTCAAAATTATTTCAAAATTTTGCCACAGTCTACGAATGCCCGTATTTCAGAAGCTACTATATATTTTGCATCTGGAGGAGGGTATGAAGGCCACAAAGTGTAGTGTCCTCTTTATAGCCAGACATTGATGAGAAAACAGCTCAACTATGTAGCTTCGAAACACGTTTTCGACAATAAAAATTCCCAGAAGAATTCAATTAAAGTAGAAAAATAAAAAACTTTTTTTAATTGTCTGCATGCAGTCATACAAATTAAAGAAAATCACTGTTCCCTACACCTGTCATTTTTTGTCTGCCCCTCTTTGAATGAAGCCATAATAATATTATTATGGCTAATATCATTTTTGGAATGGCTCGTCCCCCTATCCCATCAACCCCACCCACCTGATACAAATGAACAGCATGGATGCTAACTGTGCTGTTTGCTGTCACTTGTATTGTAACATCAACCTTAACAACAATCATACATGTATTTCCCTGTAATGTTAATTTTTTTGTATTTTAACACAGCCACCTGACAAGCGTCAAGTGGGTTGTTCCTCTGACAGTGGTGGTATAAAGCAAACAGGTACACAGATTGATACCGCATCGTGTTCTTGTCAAACCGACTCTTAAGGGATCTATATAGCTAAGCTGTTTTTTTATTAGTCAACAAGCTTGCTTTTTACTCAACTGCACCTTCAAAATTACCCCTCGTAATTATTTTCCAGAGTAATTTGAGCTGGTGTTAGTAAGTTGTCTTACAGCTGATGAAATGAGCTGGAAGTAGCCTCTTAGTGACTGACATCCCTTCTCTTTTATCGTTTGTCTCATGATAATGAATTTTAATATTGATCCTGAGCCATCAACTACATGTACAATGGAGGTCAAAAGTATTGGGACCTTTCCAGTGATATTAGTAAAACTAGCGACCTTCCCCTCCCACCCCAACAATATTGAATTTTTCAACAGAAATAAATATTTAAATGTTATTAAAATAAGAGTAAGAAAATAACACAACACAATTATAAAAAAAATTAGTAGATAGAGAT
>JAKSDK010001634.1 GCA_022360095.1 Phycisphaerales bacterium | reverse complement strand
TGACATGTTTTAGGATCAGATGAACAATTGTGTATAAACAAGGAAGCACCTACAGAGAACCAAAACATTTGCATATCAGTGTCCAAAGCAATCCTGCAACTACATTATAGGGGCAACTTATTCCAAGGACAAAGGGGGTTCTTACTGTGATCAACCTTTTACACGCGGGTAGGAATTAAAGTCATCTTAGCTATAGCAATATTATCACGATATCAAATTACAGCTGTATTGCGACTGCACTATTCAGCTGACTATTGTAATGGTGAATTGCGGTGTCATAATTGTTTTCCACCAAATATCATAAATGTGATCAATGGAGAAATTGCATTCGCGCATTTTTAAAGCCAGATAGGAGCTTCCCGGGTCAAGTTATGAAAAAAACAAACATGTCCGGAAGTATGTTTTTGCGTTCACCAGGAACCTAGTAGTCATACGATTCTGAACTGGTACCTGACATGTTTTATCTTGGGCCAACAGTTAGTTTGCCTCACATTCAGAGGACCTCGCCCCGGTTAGTTGTTCATAAGCTGGATATGGATGAGTATTAGGGAAACCAATTGCGCCATTCATTGGATGGAGATTTATCCCGTGGACAGCATTATTCACCTTTTGAACAACTGGGGCCAAGTGAATATCTCAGCAGTGAGATATAGTTACAGCAGACCGACAAGAAAAACCAAAAAGGTCGGACAATACGTACCTAAATACTTGGCATCTACTGATATCTTTTCGATTGTTGGTAGAACCTGCACACAATAACTGCATCCATGAATAAGAAATACAACCTGTAAAGGACAACAAAATATTGTACACAAAACTAGCAACCCCTCAGTTAAAACATGATGGCTATAGTCCACGGGCGGACCAAGTACTGGTTTTAACTCTGTCTTTTCAATCACAGAGAGCTGGTCCCTGTTATCGAACTCCTTTGGGCGGACAACTGTCTAAGAGGGATATTCCGTACTGGCCCCAACGGTGTCCTTCGAAAGGAGTTGTCTGTATTACCAAGCGACAAGAACGTTAAGAGCAATAAGACACCTTCTCCTACCTCGATAAATCCTAGTCTATCACGGATAAGTGTTAATCGAAACTGGTGATGCCGGTTATTATCACTAACGGAAATGCACATATATCAGAGACAGCACTGAATCTAACTTGAGCGCCACAGAGAACTTATGCACATGCTTCTTAAACGACCATGATTGTGAGCGTTTTAAGACCATTTGCAACTTTAGCTGCAATTGCCATTCAATAGACTTAAGATTTAAGATGGACCAACAGGCCCGCATTTTATCGTTGCTCTTTAAAAACTAATGATGAACCTTACACTTACCAACGCTACCGAAAACAACTCACGAGACTGTTTCTTTGGAAGTGCAGTGTATGACTTCACTGGACCAACCGACTGTTCTATTAAGGAGGCCCACGTCTTGTCATTCACATAATTGAATTTGACGGGCTTTGAATTTACATTTCCACGAGCCCTCACCTATTAAATGCATTTAAACATCAAAATTAACTGCAAGT
>JAKSDK010000944.1 GCA_022360095.1 Phycisphaerales bacterium | reverse complement strand
CTATATCACCCGATGCATCCTCTGCCCCTTCGGGATTTAACGGGCTGGCCGGCTGGCCCACAAAGGAAGAGGATGGCGCGGCGGCCGGTGGTGGTGGCGCGGAGGGGTCCGTACCCCCTTGGAGGATTTCGCCCGTATAGGCCTGGCGATTCCGGTCGGCGATCAGCCCTTCTGTGATTTGCTTGCGTTCTTTGACGGTCAAGCTGGGCTT
The DNA here is from genome assembly GCA_022360095.1 of Phycisphaerales bacterium. Classification (GTDB taxonomy): domain Bacteria; phylum Planctomycetota; class Phycisphaerae; order UBA1845; family UTPLA1; genus JAKSDK01. Next base: position 920 of record JAKSDK010000944.1, on the reverse strand, counting down.
TGGGGCCTGCCCTACATCGGCCAATTGGGGAAAGTCCTTATCGGGGCCTTCAGGCAGCTTGTCGGGCAATCCCTGATCGTTGCCCACAATCCCATCATACCAAGCCACCGGATTTGCCCAATTTGGGGTAGCCGAACAGGCCGACAAACCCAGGGCCGCGGCCACAACAACACTATACGCAGTAAGACGCTTACTTTGATTTCGCACGAAGTTACCCTTCCAAATCATTGTTTCGCCCGCGTCACACCTTGGTCACATGAATCCGGTTGTGTGGCCGCTGACGATACCCTTGAGGCCCGTTATACTATAGGCCCGTCAAATCCGAAACCGCGCCGTGCACGGAGGACCCATCCAACGGCGTTATGACAATGAAACGCTCTAGCCAAGGAGACCCCCCATGGCCGCCGAAGGGCCGGAAAAGCTGCCCGTTCCAAATGCGATGGACCTGTCGAAAAATGCCTTGAAAATGGCGGCGCAGAGCGCCCGGCTGGTTACGTCGGTGATGAACAGCGCCGTTGCCTCCCGAAACCGTTCCCTGGACCCGTTCAATCTTACCGGCACGTTAACCACATTGATGCGCAAGGCGATGGCCGACCCCACCTATTTGCCCCAAGCCCAGCTTCAACTGCTTCAACGGCATATGACTTTGTGGCAGCACACCGCGCGCCGCGTATTGGGGGAAGAACTGCCCGACCTGATCTCGCCGGAACGCGGGGACCGGCGCTTCAAGCACGCGGATTGGGACGAAAACCAATTCTTCGACTTCATCAAACAGTCCTATCTGATCAATGCAAGCTGGCTTGAGGAAACGGTCAGCGAAATGAACGGCCTTGACGAAGAGACGCGCAAGAAAGCCCGCTTCTTTGCCAAGCAGGTCTCGGATGCTTTCTCGCCGTCCAATTTCCCGTTCACGAATCCGG
>JAKSDK010001129.1 GCA_022360095.1 Phycisphaerales bacterium | reverse complement strand
GTTCATTTGATCTTCATGATCCCAGTGATCTCGGATCACTGATCCTGATCCGGATCATCTCAAAGAAGTGCATCCAATTAATGATGAATGGTTTTTCTTGAACCTTGTTGAAATGCTCCAAAACGGAAATTCGGTGATATAAACGAAGGCTATCGTAAAAACGTACAGCCACAGATCCGTTCGATCTCATCATTTATAGTTTATATCTATCAATAAAAAGAATCTACCTTTACAGGCCGGTAGTATCCACAATAACTTTCAGGAACATGACGTCATTTCTTACGTAAGCATGTCTATTTAGCTCCTCCAGCGAGCAGAACATGGGGCATCCTTGGAAGGAATGGCTGTCTGGATCAGGTATGAAGGAGGCAGTAATGTGCGACACAAAATCTTGATCCAGTAACATGAAGGTGACCTTCTGGCTAAATGGCCAGCGGAGTGAGGCATCATATTGACTAGGCAGAACGCCAAAGAAGACTGAAATATGTGTACCTCTTCCAGCGCTATCACCATTCAAGTAGATGCGTGCACACATCTTGTATCCATAGCGACTGGTAAAGAAGCAGGGGCTGTAGAAGGAGACTTTCTGCCCGCTGACTGCTTCGTTTTTTCTCCGTGAAAATTCAGTTATTTTCCACAGCAACTGGCCATCATAGCTCGAAAATTCCTGTTCCCTGACGTACTCCTCCAAGTCAGCCAAGGCAACATTTCTTAGAGTTAATTCATGATTGATTGACTGCATCCATCTCACCCCATTTCGTGCATTCAGCTCCGCTTTACGATTTATCTCCTCTACTTGTCTTTTAAGCCTGCCAACGTCTATAGTCGTCTCCTCTATGGTGCGATTACAATCAACCAAGCGCGCTTCATGGTCACCGGTTCTATTCTCGAGATTGGTTATCCTTTCACTGTGCTCTCGTGATAGCTCTGGAAAAGTCCACGTTGCCCGTGAGTTGTTATGTATACGGCTACGACGGGTATGGAATCTGGAATCTATCTGGAATGTATGCTAATGAAGTTGAAACGAACGAAAAATAAAAATTACCTGGGATAAAAAATTAAGTACAACGTCTATATAGGATAGACTAAGTTGTGCGCACCACTGCGCTATTTCAACAGCAATTTGTTGCTTTCATCATCACCCAATTTTGAGATTATTTCAAACATAAACCAGTCTAAATTTGGGGTGAAAATGGGTAGATCACACTGAAGTAATAAAAATTGCTTAGTTCAAATAACTGCAATATCATGCTCATTTGCAAAAAATAAATCTACCTGACTCCTTATATATGACTGAAACGTCATCATTATCGACGATTAACAACAGTTGAACGTAAATACCGTTCCATGCACTTTCCTTGACGTATTTTACATATGTAGATGAATG
>JAKSDK010001281.1 GCA_022360095.1 Phycisphaerales bacterium | reverse complement strand
GCCTCCTTTCCGTCAGAAGGCTGAAAATGTCTGCAACCTGGGCACCCTTTACCCGCAGTGGTTTCAGATTGTTGCGCGTGACGACGCCAACGTGACTTCAGTTTCCGATTTCAAGGGCAAGCGCCTGACCACACAGCAAAACGGCAATACCGGCGAGTTTTTGACGCGAAGCCTCCTGGACGCCGTCGGCCTGAGCTACGAGGACATGGCGAATGTCTCACATGTGTCCTACTCCGACTCCGTCAACCAGATGAAGGATGGGCACGCCGACATCTTCACACTCGGAACGGCTCTGCCCGCTGGCGCGGTCATGGACGTGGCGACAAGCCGCGATATCGAAATGGTGCCGATTACCGAAGAGATCTTCACCTTTTTCAAATCACAAAATGCTGCATTTATCAGACGAACAATCCCGGCTGACAGCTATCCGAACCTGAGTGGTGAAGCAGACGCCATCACTTACGGCACACATCTTATTGCCGCATGTGATTACAACGGCGACGTCGTGAAAACCATTCTGACCGCCATTACTGACAATCTTGAAGCCCTTTCTGCTGTCAACAAGAGCATGGCAACTCTGTCGATTGAAGACATGTCCGCGGATATTGGCGTGCCGTTGCACCCGGCCGCCGCTGAATTCTACAAGCAACGCGACGCCGATTAGAAACAGGCTGAACTCCGGCCCCGTCTCCCTTTCCCCGAGCGGCGGGGCCGGCGTCAGCCATGCGGCATAATTCACGTATATAAAGGTTTCGGGTTGACCGCCGACGTCGGCAGGCAGCCGATGTTAGCGAGAATGCGACACAACTGGGCCAACACCATCCGGCTGGTAATCAAGACGCTTCTGCTCGTCTTGGCAATCAGCCATCTCTATTTCGCCTTGGCGGGATATCCAGGTCCCTATCTTCTCAGGGGCTATCACGTCGGTATCGGGCTTGGCCTGATTTACCTGATAACGAACTGGCGCGGGCAAGCGGTCGACAAACCGTCTCTGTTGAATGCCTGCCTGGCCGGAGCTGTATTTTTCGCCGCGCTCTATCCGGCGATCAATCTGGATTACGTTCAGCAGCGCTTCATGTATGTCGATGACCTCACCCCATGGGATCTGGTCGTCGGCACGGGACTTGTGATGCTGGTTCTCGAAGGCACGAGGCGTACACTTGGACCTGCGCTTCCTCTGACCGCGATCGGTTTCATAGTCTTTGCGCTTACTGCAACCAGCACAAGCTATCCGCTGCTTATTGAACAGTTGTTTCTGACGACCGACGGGATTTTCGGCATTCCGGTCGCGGTTTCCGCCACTTTCATGGTCCTGTTCATTATCTTCGGCGCGATGGTCGAGCGCATGGGCGTCGGCAAGCTGTTTATGGATTTTGCGATCGCTCTCACAGGACAGCAGGCGGGCGGACCGGCCAAGGTGTCGTGTATCACCAGCGGACTGTTTGGTTCCGTTTCCGGATCGGCGGTTGCCAATGTGATGACGACGGGTGCTTTTTCAATCCCGCTGATGAAGCGTATCGGCTTCAAACCTTCCTTTGCCGCATCGGTCGAGGCTGTCAGTTCCACCGGAGGTCAAATCATGCCGCCGGTCATGGGCGCCGCCGCATTCGTCATGGCGGAATATCTCGGGGTCAGCTACTTGACGGTGGCCGGGCTCGCACTGATGCCGGCCATTCTTTACTACGTGGCCGTATTCGCCTCAATCCACTTCGAAG
>JAKSDK010000734.1 GCA_022360095.1 Phycisphaerales bacterium | reverse complement strand
TGGGCATCCACTGATTTCTGTTTCTCTTTAGAATCCCACCTTGATTTAATAGTCTTCTTCTCAAATGTCGGTTCAGAGGAGACCATTGTAATCTTTAGCTATGTAATAGAGTAAATTTTTGCTGTTGTTATTGTATGCATTTAAATGCAATATAAGAGCTATAAACAACTAAGAGCGTCCTTAGTGTTAGTGGTTCATGGTTGGTTGGTATGTGCATGCACGATACATCACTTCCTTCTTCATGCATGTGATCCAATGGTGTGTACAGTTTCCTTCATGATGTGTTCTTTCTGCCACAATGGGTGCATTCCATTGGGATCAGGATTAGTGATCTGAGATCACTTAGATCATGCAGATCAAAGGAACCTATGAATCCTTTCCCAGAGTGGATTTGTCCGATCCTATGATGAGGTCCTGTTAGGGCACCATGACCTGAGTGATCTAAGATCACTGATCCTGATCCAGGTCATCTCAATGGAACACACTCAAGGTTTCTTTTCTCCTCTCCCTTTCGCTATTTCAATACTGATATTCTTTTCAGTGTGACGGGCGCCTGTTTTTATTTCCTTTTAGTGGCTTCTCATGCTGGGGTTGCACATTTGTGCCAGACCCATGGGAGCGCTATTCAATCCACAGGCTGACTGCCAAAAGTGGAAGCCCCTGCCACATTCGAGACACCCAACCTCTATCTAGGAAATGCAGTCGTTAAATCAAGGTTGAAATCACCAGCCACTAGATCAACATTGTTGCAGTTACACTCACAGGCATTCTTTTGGTCTGTCAGGATGAATACCGGAACCACATCAGTGGATCGCATGATAACAGTATTTCTTGACTTGTTACCATGTACTATAAACTTGAGCTTCACAAGTAAAAATCTTTTTAATCATGTCCACCTCACCATCAGTTCAATTGGACTTCAGTTGTTCTGTGTGACATTGAATGAATTGTTATCCATAATTTCCCATACTTTTTCTTGCAGAACTGGAACAATTTCTGCCGACAC
>JAKSDK010000061.1 GCA_022360095.1 Phycisphaerales bacterium | reverse complement strand
TCTGGTTAGTTCAATCGATGACGTATGAGATTTTTTAGAGCTGTGGGACAAACAACGTGTATTATGGGAAATACGCAAGTGGCGGCTGGTGACGTGCCATACTACGTAATCTCAAGAACCAGTACAAATTCATAACTTCCTCAGTCCTTTCAGAGACTAATTTAGCCATTCGTAGTATCAGTCCCTTCAACGTTTATTCATTTTCACCATACATTGCAAAGAAGAGATCGTTACAGAATTACATTTCAAATCATAAACCTATTCACAAATTTGTTTACAATATCGTACAAAAGATTCCATACTTTAACAGAGAACTGCTAAATTGTACGTGTGTCCAGCGATTCGGAGCGAAGATCTTCGTTTTATGCATTTCTTATCTGTTCACCGTCGGTATTCGACAGCCATTTAGGGACGGACCGTTAGAAAACTTATGGGGGCGGGGTGGGGGGGATATTCGTCAAAAAGGAAATAAGACGGAAAAAAATTCAAGCGGCTAGAACCTCCCCCCCCGTCCCCCCGCCAACCACAGCTATTCTAATGCTCCGTATGAGATGAGATTCTGACAGTTCAAGAATTCTTCCACTGTATCATTGGCGTAGGATTATTTTCTGCAACACTTTACCAAAACGGGCACCTGAGGATGAACAAAATAAAAAATAAGTAAATGAAAAATAAAACATTTACAACGCTGAATATATTTTAAGGTAGCTATTAATGCAGAAGGAGCAAACAGAAGGTTGCAATCCCAAAATATTCAGTTCAGTAAAGCCTTGCCCATACTAAGAAAGTCCCAACATAAGAATCATGTGAACCATTTGGGACATCTATTCCCAGTGTAAACACGTTTAAGATGATCCTTAACCTCTATGCACCACCGCCACAAAATACACATATGAGTATGACTATCGTAAGTGTCAACATCTTTTCGCTTATGATAATGATACTTTTCAGTCAGTGATACAGGCTTCACTTAAATACTGAGTTCCCCATTCACCAGTCGAACCCATGACCTTCTCGTAACTACAGTGGAGGTCAAAGTCTAGCTCAACGCTGACCTGCAGGACATTAAACTAGGTTCATGTGACAAACAGCCGCACACTGCTAGAAATGGAACGTCGATGGTTGGTATGTTAGCAATCATATAAACGTGATGATGTATTAAGTCTGTTGAATATATAAAATTATGT
>JAKSDK010001911.1 GCA_022360095.1 Phycisphaerales bacterium | reverse complement strand
GAGTCGATATTAACCGCGGCAGGATTAGCTCAGTCGTTAGAGCGCTTGACTGCAGAGCGGAAGGTCGCGAGTTCCATTCCTAGAGCCGGACTAATACTCAGAGTCTTAATATAACTGAAAAATGAAGGTACTCCCTTTGCACTGCAAGTGGTTAGACCTTAGCGTCGCTCGGATGGCCACGTAAAATGGCGGTCCCGTCTCCAGCTGGAGACGAAAAAATTTTGTCCGCAATTAGTACTTTCGTGCTAAATGACTTGACACTCAAATAACGTGCATTTTCTTAGCAACAAATCAGGTTGCTGCCAGTTGTGTGAATCGTGTTTTCTAATTGAATAAAACTACGCGCGAGTCCCCATACACGGAAGGTATGAAAATAGAGGGTCTGTGAACAGGCTACCCTAATGACTAGTCCAGAAGTTCAAGAGTCGAGGACTTCAAAGGCTTAGCGAGATTCAGGCAGATCCTGGCCATTTCTCCTCATCACCAAAGTGGACAAAAGGAAGCTGTGTTCGCGCGTGTAGAAGGATTAATAAAAAACAGACAAACTTTGAGTCATACCGTTATAACGCAGGATATGTTTCATTGATTCCACATCCACAACCTGCAAAAACAAACAAAAAAAACAAAACAACAACTTCACGTCATCCTAGTGTATTTTTTAATTACCATCAATAAATTTCAGCAGTCACCTTCCTCTGACTTAACAACCTTACATGTAGAACCGACCAAGCAACTAGACCTATTCTAAACTTAATTTCGCGCGATTTTTGTTTCTGACATTCGCCAGGTTGCTAAGAGGGGGTTTACTTGAGTAACTTTTGAATTTTCATCTGTACAGTCGGGGGTTTACTGTATACGGAGCTGCACGCATAGTGTCACGAGTAATACTTTGGCATTACCTTTCCTTGATCTCGGCGAAATATCTCGGCTCTCGGAGCCAACTGATATGAATACATCAATCCATGCTCTTTTACAAACTCTGGAAAACCACTGAGATTGTATATCTGACCAAAAAACAATAATGGACAATCAAACAACATATGTCGCTTCACTCAGTTGTAGGAGATCTCGAAGCAGATACAAGCGCATGTAGAGAAAAACAGAAACTCTTAGGGTCGTTTAATTACCAAGCTTAACTATGATTTAATGATTTTGGACCTTCAGATTCAGTTCTATGTGGGTTATTTTAACAGCGATTCCTCCAAACTAGGGCTCCGTGAATATTAGCATTTTCTTGGCAGCTTATTATTTTTGCTCTTAATGGTGTCTTTCTATTTTTTTAGTGCGTTATAATTGGCCTTTTTCCGAAGGTATAATGTGAAGTGCAGCCTCTAGCCTACGTCACAGAAGTAATCCGCTAACCCCGGCTAGTAACGTCCACGAGGCAGCGCCGAGACCCTTGTTGAGGGTCCCCAATAGGTTTTCCGGGATCCAGGATT
>JAKSDK010000251.1 GCA_022360095.1 Phycisphaerales bacterium | reverse complement strand
TTAGGTCCTCACTGCAGTTACATTTGTATCTCTTTCCAAAATTGCCAACAAAAGTGGCACAACCGACATTAACTCAGCCATCCCAGATATGAACTTTGACTGAAGTCACGCTCTTTTTAAGTCATTTGATGGAATAATAGCGGATCCCTCGGGTGGCCAAATAATGAAGTCTAAAGCCAAAAAGTTTGCTGATTATGAACTCCGTTTTCACCACCTTAAGAGCCTGTTCGACACACAAGGAGAAGAAGGACTTCGTACAAAATTAGCGAATCTACCAACAAAAAGCATTTGTGTTCATGGAAGTACAGACCCGTTGACATTACATGTAATAATTACTCTACCGTTGAAAATTGTGCGCCAATAGTGTGCATACATACTTCGTAGTATATTTTTCTCCTTTTTGCTTCACTGTATTTCAAGTTGATGGCAACGTTGGTTGCTAAATAATTAGCTCATGATCTCCGATACGTTCAAGGAAGTCACGAAGTGAACCGTTATAACTGATAAGATATTTGGGTTTCTTAATCAATATCTTGGAAATGATCTTAAATGTCAATCACTTTATTATAATATTGGTTAGGTTTCACGTGTGTTGTGGCGAGTCAAAGGGAGAAGATCATACTATCAAAACCAGCTTGTTCTGTCGAAAATATGCGAGTGAGTGAGTTGTGAAAACTGTGACTTTGGGATTCGTTATTGTGAATAAAGCTACATCAAGTGAATTGTCATAGATTTCTATGAATAAGGGGGCCCGGATTCCCGACCAAGTGGCACCTCCGACGGGACCAGATAAACTGCAGGGAATTGAAATACAGTGAAACTACTTCAGTCTTAAAGCATGAAAGAGGCAATGTAAACTTTCGACGCGAAGCTCCATCCACTTCAGTTCGCCCGCGCAAAAACGACGGAAAAAATACAAAGCGGAAGACGTGACAGAATTAAAAGGCAAGTGAATGTGTTGAAGGAGTTGTCGTGTGAGATTGATAACTTAAGAAGAACAATCGAAGGAAAGAAGTCGGCCGCGAAAGAAGACGTCCAAGAAATAGAGAAATGGAGTGATGAAGTCGAAGCAAAAATAAGTGAAGCAGACGATGACGTTTTACACCTGGGAAAGTGGATTGAAAAACTTAAGTGGGAAGATAGCCAGAAGCTCCGAGAACGAGAGCTGGAATATGAGTGGACGCTCTTCAAAACCTGGTTGAAATTCCACAGTGAGTTGTATGCAGCAAAATTCCAAGACCATCAAGGGGGTATAGCGGAGAACTCTGGCATAAATTCAGCGACTGGATTAGAAGCGAAGTTGCCGAAACTAGTTATAATTAAATTCAATGGCACGTTTCAAGACTGACCATGATTCTGGGGGCAGTACAGTAAAGCGACTGACAAGTTGAGCTTTGCTAGCAAGTTTTCTTATTTGCGGGAGTTATTAGCTCCAAAGGTGAGTACATCTATAGAAGCTTTGCGATTTTCACCTGAGGGTTACAATCGCACTAAAAGCATATTGATGGATAAATATGGTCAGGAATCAGAAATAATCAAGGCTCACAAGAGAGAGTTTGGCTCTGCC
>JAKSDK010000828.1 GCA_022360095.1 Phycisphaerales bacterium | reverse complement strand
GGCATCTATGTAGCATTGTTTGTCAAGCTGCCGGTGCAAGGAATCTGAAGGAGAAGCTCTTGCACATTCCCTCTCGCCGTCGGCGTCGGTCGACCTGCCCATCTCAGCCGCCGCCGAAAGACATCGAGCTGGGGCCGACGAGACGCGATGCGCTCAAGCATCTATTCGGGATCGCCCGACATTGCGGACGTCGCCAGGAACAAGTCATACGAAGAACGCCGCCATTCACCCGGACGGGCGTCGGCAATGGGTCCGCGCCCAGCCCCATCCGCGGGGTCGTTCTCAGAGTCGTCACGTCCACCGGTCTGCGCTCGACAAACAAAGTCATTTCAACGCACTCAGTCGGTCCCTCACGCCGCCGCAGGCTGATAACGACGACCACTCCGCAACATGGCCACCATGACACACAAGAGCCGTCTGGCGATCGCGATGATGGCCTTCTTCTTTCCCCGCCGTTGGGCCAAGGTCTCGAACACCGTTCGCCAACGCGACGTGCGATTGACCAATTGCCAGGCCGCTTCCGTCAACACCCAACGCATCAGCCGGGAACCCTCTTTCGTGATCCCCAACTCCTTCGTTCGACCGGCCGATTCGCGTTGACCCGGCGCCAAGCCGGCATACGCGCAAACCTGTTTGGCCGACCGGAAGCGCCGGACGTCGCCCAGTTCACTCACCACCACGTCCACCGTCACCGGGCCCACTCCGGGAATGGTATCCAACACGGCCCGAGCCTCTGCCTCGTGCACCGGCGCCGAGGCCGCGAAGCGCATCAATTCCTGTTCGATGGCTTTCAGTTGTTGACGGTGTTGCTCCCATTGTTGCCGGAGTTGATCAAGCGCAAAACGATCTGCCGACGATACCGTCACCGACGACAAATAGGCCAGGCCTGCGTTCGTGAACAGGTCGGAACGATCCGCGTTGTAGTTGGCCAGAATCCGCCGAATCTTGTTGCGCGCCGAGGTCAGTCGCCCTCGGAGATAATGACGATGGCGTACCAGGACTCGGTGGTCACGCTGTCGCTGGGTGGGCCGATAGGCTTGGGGAATCATGTCCAAGGCCAGGAACTCGGCCAACACCTGGGCATCCAGCGTGTCACTCTTACGGGTGCTCTCGGCGATGATCCGCAGCTTCCTGGGATGGGCCAGCACCAGTCGGTCTGCAAGCGGCTCGATGAGCTTGACCAGCCAGTCGTAACTGGCCGTCGCTTCGACCACGGCCTGAAAGGGCCTCTGCTGCTCGAAGAAGGCCAGGATGCGCTGGGGGTCTGAACAGAAGAACCGTTTACGATTCAGGATGTTGCGCGCTTGGTCTACGGTGCACATGGTGATAGTTTTTTTGTGGAGGTCGATGCCGACATAATTCATGGTGGACTCCTTGTGTGGAAACAAATGGATCTTTCACAAACCAACGGTTTACCACGAACTCAAGGCACCGTGAAACGGCTCGACCTCCTGCTTACATAGGTTCACCCGTCTTTTGATGTCCCACGCTGGACCGAGATAGGAATCCCTTCCTGTTCCTCTTGCAGCAATCGTGCGTTTTTTATTTCGCCGTGACGAAAAGACATGGGGAAGGATTCCCATGAAGAATGGACCGAGAAAGGAGTCTCGGTCCAGCTGTCCCCAGGGTAGCCGCTGCGCGGCAACCCTCATGGCGCATACTGAGTAATATGCAAGACAGCAGTAGCGTCAGTGTTTCTTTCTTTTTTGCTTCTTTTTTCTTTCTGTGAAAACCGTGAGATTGTGATGTGTGGATCT
>JAKSDK010001650.1 GCA_022360095.1 Phycisphaerales bacterium | reverse complement strand
AGATCCACACATCACAATCTCACGGTTTTCACAGAAAGAAAAAAGAAGCAAAAAAGAAAGAAACACTGACGCTACTGCTGTCTTGCATATTACTCAGTATGCGCCATGAGGGTTGCCGCGCAGCGGCTACCCTGGGGACAGGGGATGAACCAACAAAAACAACCCCAAGGGGGTTGCGTCTTCTCGAAATCGAGCCGCAACCCCGTTGGGGTTGGATGTGATTGGGATGACGCGGTCCCAGGGTAGCGTCTTCGACGCAACCCTGGGCTGGAGGACGCAGCCCCGTTGGGGCAGACGTAGTGTAGGTTATCAACCCGCCCTACAAATACTAAGCCGCGATTCATTCAAGTCATTTTTTCTTTTTCTTCTTAACGCTTCGTTTGGCTTTGGGTAGCTCCTTGATTAATTCGAGCAGATCTCCGGGAGTGATGTCGAGCGCAGCGCAGATTTGAGCGAGTGTATCCAATGTCGCGCTGGATTTCCGATGGCTACCAATGTTGTGCAAGGTGCCTTCTGCCAAGCCGGTCAGGTCGGCGAGAATTCGATAGGTCATTTTCTCGCCGGTATGGCGCTCATAGGCCAGCATGGCCTCTCTGAGTTTGATTGTAATACGTGGTCTCATCTAAAAGATTACTTTAGTAATCATATCGATTACTTTTTTCTTGACAGTCCGTCAGGCTGTGGTATATTTCCAATAGAGCATGTTTGTGCAAGGCCACCGTGGCCTTGCACATATTAGCGGCGTTCCTCTGGGGCGCCGATGGTAAGGTCTGTCTTGGCTGACGAACCGTCAAGAAAGCGCTGCCGATAGGTGACGCTTCCAACCAGCCGGGGCACTCCCCGCCGGTTAGTGTCCGCGCTTATACTGCGGGCGCTACCCGGTGCGCGGAGTCGCATGGTTGGAACTTGACGGTTCGTCTGCGACTCTTAGCGCACCGGGTGGCGCCCGTTTTCTTTTACTACGAAGGAGGGAAGCGAATCGATGGCGCTGATGGTGCGCGCAGATCGTAGAAAAGCGAGGTGTGTGCATGGCGAAGCGAAAATGGAAAGGAATGACCGAAAAGGAGTTTCAGGGGGCGTGGGGTGCGCTGCCGGAGAAAGACCGGCGGTTTCTTTGGACGACGATCGCCATCAGCCAGATCATCGACGATCCGAAGCTGCGTTACCGTGAACTGTCGGCGCGGTGGAATCGGGCGTTGGGGCAGGCCGATCGGAACACGTTGGGCAGTATCGTCGTCGAGTGCGTCAGTCGGTTGATCGACAACTCGGTGCTGCCGCGCGTGAAGAAGATTCACCGTCAGCGCGCGGCCAAGCGCAGGCGGTCGACATGATCACGGCGGAGCGGTTGCAGCTTAAGGGCACGCCGACCGTGGATGCATCGGAGTCGTCACGGTTTGCGTTGGTCGCGTTGATGGAGGATCTGGCGCCGCATGTCGAGCTGGATCTGCGGACGCTAGGGTATCATCTACAGCAGTCCGATGCGACGGCGGCAGACGGGTATCATCATGCGGCGATCAACGAGGCTCGGTCATTTCTCGAAGCGCTGGTCGTCAGCATCGTGCATGCCTCGCGGGGGAAGAAGGCAGGCGGCGACGCCGGCTCGTCCAAGTGCACGGCGTTTGGCACGTATCGGCGGCGGCTGATGGACTCAGGGTTTATCGATGTTGATGAGAACGAGCTGTTGCATTTCGTGTACGGCATCGCCAGTGCGAAGGGGAGTCATCATGGTATCGCCGATGAGGCATGGGCCGGAGTGGCGCGGCGGATTGTTTTTGTTGCGGGGCAATATCTGGTGCAACGGTATGGAGAGTGGAAGCGGAACGGGCGACCGTGTGCGGTGATCGATACGACGCGCAACGGACGGCGGCGGGGTTGGATTGCGCGGTTGTTGGGGAAAGGGTGAACGGTGGGGGAGTCGTTGGTGTTGGGTGGCGTGGATGGTTGACGGGTAAAGCCCCAGGCAGGATGCCTGGGGCTTTGGGGGTAATTCGTAAAACGGGAGGGGATTCGATTCGAAACAAACAAACGATTCGCGTCAGGCGTATTTGCCGTCGACGTCGTAGGCGAGGACGATCTTCGTGACGAGCCGGTGTCGGACGATGTCGGCTTTCGACAAACGGACGATGCCGATGCCTTCGGTGTCCTTTAACCGGCGCGTGGCGTCGACCAGGCCGCTCTTGGCACGGTCGCCCAGGTCGGATTGGCTGTCGTCGCCGGTGACGATCATTTTGCTGTGGTGACCGAGGCGCGTCAGGAACATCAGCATCTGCTGCGGCGTGGCGTTTTGGGCCTCGTCGAGGATGATGGCGGAGTTGTTCAACGTCCGACCGCGCATGAAGGCGAGGGGCACGACCTCGATCACGTCGTTGTCTCGAAAGCGCTTGATCTGGTCGAACTCCATCATGTCGTTCATCGCGTCGTACAACGGTCGCAAGTAGGGGTTGACCTTGGCGTGCAGGTCGCCGGGGAGGTAGCCGAGCTTCTCGCCGGACTCGACCGCAGGCCTGGCGAGGACGATCCGTTTAATCCGGCTGGCCTTCAACAGTGAGAGGGCCATGGCGACGGCGAGGTAGGTCTTGCCCGTGCCGGCGGGGCCGAGGCAGAAGCAGAGATCGTTCTCGTTGACGGACTGGACATACTCTTCCTGACCGGCGGTCCGTGGTCGGATGGCGGCCGTCTTGCGGTAGACGTCGATGTACTTCGTGGTTCCCTCGGTTTTTCCGGTGGCGAGATCGGCGAGCGCGTTGGCGACGTCGTCCTTGGAAAGGTGGCGGCGTTCTCGCAACGTGTTTTGAAGACTCTCGATGAGCGCGGCCGCCTTGCCGACGGCATCGGCGTCGCCGACGAGTTTGAGCGTGTTTCCCCGGGCGAAGTATTTGATGCCGAGCGCCTCGCGGATGGTGCGGAGGTTCTGGTCGCCGGGGCCGTAGAGCTGCATGCGCTGCTCGTCGCCCCCGTCCAATGTGATGCTTAGTTCTGAGATGGTTCGGTCTCCACGGATCGATGTACTTTCATCATTGTAGCAGCATCCAATAGGCGACGGGAGCGGTCGGGAGCAGCGAATCGAGAATGTCGAGTACGCCGCCGAACGAGGGGATGGCCCGGGCCGAGTCCTTGACCTGGGCATCGCGTTTGAAGAGGGATTCCAGTAGGTCGCCGCCTTGCCCGATCAAGCCCATCAGCGCGCCGAAGCCTGCGCAACGAGCAAGCGAGAAGGCGAACAGATCGTGGAGCGGTGAAGACGGATCGGAGTAGCGCTGCACGAGCCAGACCGTAGCGACGGCGAACAGGACGGAGGCCGCGATGCCGCCGAGGAGCCCTTCGATCGTTTTCTTGGGGCTGAGCCATTCGATGAGTTTGTGTCGTCCGAGGAAGCGGCCGGTGAAGTAGGCGCCGATGTCGCAGATTTTGACCGTCACGATGAAATAAAGCAGCAGCCATGCCGCACTTGTGCCTCCGAAGACGCGGAGCCGGACCAGATATTGGGGGAGCAGTCCGAGATAGAGGATGATCAGCAGCGACGTGCCGACGGCGGCGATGGCGCCTTCGGTCTTGCGTCGAGCGGCGACGAAGAAACCGGTGCCGAGCAGGGCGATGACCAGAGCGGCGAAACTGTATTGATGGTCAGTCGCGTGCAGCGCGTCGGTGTCGAAGGGCGGACCGTTGGCGGCGATGAAAGGAATCACAATCAGCGCGACGTTGACGAGGACGGGCCACCTTGGCAGCGGGGCGTGACCTGCGGAAGAGAGAAGATTGCGAAGTTCTCGCGTGCCGAGGGCGGTCAGCACGACAAGGACCGTTGTGACGATGAGGCCGTCGTAGCGGACCATGCCGAGGATTTCGAGGAATTTCGGGACATCACCTGCGAAGGCGGAACGGCCGAGTCGGTCGTCGGTGTAGATGAGCACAACCAGCAAGGCGATGAGAATCGGTCCGAAGATCAGACGGTATTTCATGAAGGCAGATTAGCGGGCAGACCGGGTTATCGCCAGGGTTCGCATGATCCATGGCCGGATAAAGGGTCCGAAATCGATGGACATTGTATGTTTTCCAGGGCGTCCTCAGCAGGAAGGATGTTCTGCGATGGGGGGATTGCGGAGGCGACGCTGTGGATGAGATCAAGAACAAACCTGAATCCAATGCAGACCAAGGTCTCAAAGACGAGGGTCCGAGCGCGGTGAAGGTGTTTGCATGCGGATTCGGCGTGATGGTCGTGTTGGGCGCACTTTGGATGGGGTTGAAGCCGTTGGGTCTTCAGCTTGCGGCTGCGTGCGACGATTCCATCGACGCGTTGAAACAGGGCGTGGGGGAGATCACCGACGTGCGGAACCAGCATTGGTGGAAAGACCGTACGATCTACCTCTCGGTGGACCAGGATGGCATCTCCCTGGCTTCGAACGAGGAAGTGTCGGAGCATAAGGCGCTTCAGAAGGAATGGGACGAGGTCATGGAGCGCAACCAGGAGATTCTGGACACGTATTACAGCGACTGATTTTCTCTTGAACAACGGCAGAAGATCGCCGCGTCCAGCGAGAAGCGACCCGCTCCGGTGAAGACGAGCGTCAGAAACGGGACGAGATAGAGCATGGCGAACTCTTTTTTCGGCCATGGATCACTCCCATGGATGACGAACACGGCGACGACCATGGTGATGATCAGTGGGATCGCGGCGACGCGCGTCGCCAGGCCGAGGACAATCAGAATTGAACAGCCGATCTCGGCGAAGATCGCCAAGGCCATGCTCAGACTGTTGCCGACGCCCAACGGATCGGGAAACTCGCCGGATTTTTCAGCAAAACCGGTGAGTTTGCTCAGTCCGTGACCGAGCATCATCATCAATCCAAAGCCCAGTCTTAAGAGAAGAAGTCCGACGGACGCGGCGGCATATCGCCGTTGGTCCGTCATCCATTTGTTCCAACCGCCCAGCATTCCCATTGAATGTTGCCTTTCAAATGTGTCGCGAGACGCGGGCATCGCTTGCGCGTCGAGTTTTTCAGGGTAGTATGATAATAACGTCTGAGGATGAGATCATCGCATGGCGAATCTTGAGAATGGGAAGGCGCGCGACGTCACCGGCGGCGGGATCGGAATCTGGCTGTTGCTGTTGTTGCTGATCTATGCAGCCGGGTTGACACAGTCACTCTCGGAACCTTGGATCGGAATGCACGATTGGAACGGCGCGTTCTTTTCTCAGCTCGCCCGGAATCATTTGCGGTATCCGATGTCGGTGCATCGCGGGATGCCCATGGTGGCGGTGGGCAGTGAGGTGCCGGACGTCGAAGAGCGCTCTATTTATGCGACGCATCCGCCGGGCCTCGTGTGGCTGGTGGCCGGCGCGTTCGCCGTGTTCGGAGAAGCGGAAAGCGTTGCGAGGATGGTGCCGATTGCGGCGTCATTGGCGACCTTGGGGCTGCTCGTCTGGCTCGTTTTTTGCGCGTATGGACGGGCAGTTGCCGTGCTGACAGGCTTTATCTACGGCCTGATGCCGATGTCCGTCTATTTCGGGAGGATGGTGGATCACGAGGCCGTCTGCTTGTTGTGCATGATCGCGTTGTTGGCGGCGTGGGTGGTGGTTTTGGATGTCAGAACATCCAAGCGCACTCAGAGAGCGGCCTGGTGCGGTTGGGCAGTGGCCGTGATTTTCGGAGTTTGGATCGATTGGTCAATGGTTTTATTCGCGGGCCTGTTCTGCGCATATGCGGTATGGGCATATTGCCGGTCACAGATCGGCAAGTTCCACTTAATTGTGGTCCTGGGGACGGCGGCGTTGGCTGTGGTCAGCATGATCGCGTTTCTCGTGTATGCCGGATTGGAAGGGCGATGGGAAGACTTGGTGTCGATTTTTCTCTCGCGGGCGGGTCAGAGTGAGGAAGGAACGATCCACAAAGATACGGCTGCACCCGGCGGCGTTGGAACCTACACGGTCGAGAATTTGAGTTGGCCGGTGACCGTTCTCACGGTGGTGGGATTTTTGGTTTTTTCATGGGCCGGACTCTTTCGGCGGGGGGCTTCGGGGCTGTCAAACCCAACGACGTCGCACCCCGGTCAAACGGCAAAGGCCGGTTTGGCGTTGGTTTTGCTTACCGGATTGATTTGGTTGGTCGTTTTCTGGCGTCAATACGAGCGGCACAACTATTGGTTGTTTTACCTGGGGCCCGTTGCGGCCGTGTACTCGGCGCGGTTTCTGGTCGGTTTGTGGTCATGGCTGTCCACCCGAAATCGCTATCTCGCATTCATGAGCGCGGGTTCAATCGTGGTCGTCACGGTGGCGTTCTGTCTTGATGGCGCTCGAGACTATTTCGATCGGGTTTCGCGTTCCTATCCGCCGGAGCTTGTGTCAGACTGGCAGGCCATTCGAGGCATGACATCCGCGGATGATCGAGTGTTGTTGTTCAGGAACCCGGTGTTGGTTGAGGAACGAGGGGGTTACCGTTTTCGAAATCTGATTCCGCCACAGTTGGCGTATTACCTCGATCGTCCGATCGATGTCGAGGAGGATTTCGCAAGGTTGGGATCGCGACGGGCGTCCCATGCGGTTTTTGTGATTTCGAAGGGGGAGGTCGTGGTGCATCGCGAGGCCTTGGGCCCTTTGCGACAAGGTCTAGCGGAAAAGCCGCTCCGTTTGTTGGTGGTGTTCGATCTAAGGTGACGGAATTCTTGCTATAACTGTTTGATTAGTATGGTTTTATGTGGCGTTCGGTGCTGTTTCCGGTCATGGCGGTTGTTTTGTGCTAAGTTAGTTTGGCGTATTTTCGGAAAATTTTCTCCTCGTAAGGACTTGACAAAGCTGCCTTTACGAGAGACTGTTAGTTGGGTGGTGATCGCGACTATTGACGTAAATCCTTTTGTCCGATATAGTTATGTAGTGAGAAGGGTGCCCATTGTACGCGAAAAGAGCGCTTTAGCATGACTGAGCGGACAAAGAACAAAACACCGCATGTTTTAGATGCGCGCGATGAGCGGTCGGTCCTCATCTCCCCGGAGAATGAAGACCGATTTGTACTCTCTTGCAAAGAGACTATTCAAGCTGTTCAGAGCGGCCTTGGAGAAATCGCCTTTCAGGCGGAACTGAAAGAACTCATCAAGCATATTTCCGAATGGGTCACCAAGCGTATTGAGAGTTTACATGCTTGCTACTTGGCAAGTCGCGATGGCGACCTTGTTGTATTTTCGGTCCCTAAGTCTGATCAATACGACAACTTACTAGCAGACGAGCTTACTGAACTGGACGTGGAATTGGCGGAAAAATTCCAATACTGGCGTTGCCAAGTAGTTCAGATTCCGGGTAAATCCTCTACTGAATTGGCCGCGTTTCTTGACGAAGAGCAAGCTCTAGCCTTTCATGGACCACAAGACCAGGCAACAGCTACACAGGGAGAAGTGGCTTCATAATCGCAGATTTTTACAATCGATTGATAATGACTATAGCGATTGGATTGTAACTGTAGCTTTTTACGCCGCTCTTCACTGTTTCGAGATTCTGTCCTCATTCGACAAAAACCGACCCCACCATAGCCATGCTGAGCGACTAAAGCGGCTGAAGACAACTAGGCGATACCTTAACATCCACAAGCATTTTCGCCCTCTCTATGATGCGGCGGCGGCGGTACGTTACGATTCCGATTCGAGTTCTTGGATAACGGCTGAGACGGCCAAGAAAACCTTTGTTGGCAATCACTTACATAAAATAGAGCAATCTGTAATTAAGCTGACAAGCCTAAAATTCGATCTTAAGCCCGTCGAGTGGAAGAACTCACCAAATTAGGACACTACCCCAGTGTGAATAGCCCGTTGACGCGATAGAGATTGGCTTTATACTGGCGGGTCTTATTTGTGGTCGGCGCAGTGCTTTGCGCGTGCCGGTCCAGATGCGGGGCCGTGACCAGGGCGCGCGGGCGTGCTCGCATACGCTGCTGCTGTAGCTCAGTTGGTAGAGCGCGTCCTTGGTAAGGACGAGGTCACGGGTTCAAGTCCCGTCAGCAGCTTTCCTGTGAGGCTGCGTGGGCTCGACTGGAGGCGCGGTCAACATTGCAAGTCGCGCTCAGTGTCGTGAGCGTTTGGCGGCGATGAGTCACGTGCGAGCAAGGCGGCTCGTTGCATCGCTGTCCGGCTTCGATTATTGGTTTGTTTACGGGATGGAGCAAACTGCCGGAGTCGAATGGAGGCCCGGTAGCTTAGTTTTGGTTTGTCATCAATGAAGTCATTTTATAGAAAAGGACAAATGTCGTAATTTGCGACACAATCTCGCGGAGGAATCGCTGGAATGGCCAAGGAAAAATTCGAACGAACCAAACCCCATGTGAATGTCGGCACCATCGGCCACGTTGATCATGGAAAGACCACTCTGACGGCAGCGATCACCGCAGTCCAGGCAAAGAAGGGGCTGGCGAAGTTCAAGGCGTACGACGAAGTGGCAAAGGCCTCGGAAAAGGACGGTCGGCGCGATCCGACCAAGATTCTGACCATCGCCACCTCGCACGTCGAGTACGAGTCGGACAATCGCCATTATGCCCATGTGGACTGCCCCGGCCACGCTGACTACGTCAAGAACATGATCACCGGCGCCGCCCAAATGGACGGTGCGATCCTCGTCGTGAGTGCCGCCGACGGCCCGATGCCCCAGACTCGGGAGCACGTGTTGCTCGCGCGTCAGGTCAACGTGCCTTCACTGGTGGTGTTTCTGAACAAGGTTGATCTTCTGGATGATCCGGAGCTTCTCGACCTGGTCGAGGAAGAAGTTCGCGATCTCCTGAAGAAGTATGATTTCCCGGGTGATGATGTTCCGATTATTCGCGGCCAGGCCAACAGGGCCATGATGGAGCCGGAGAACGCTGAGGCAAACGACTGCATCCAGAAGCTGATGGACGCGCTGGATAACAGCATTCCCGAGCCGGCGCGAGAGTCGGACAAGCCGTTTCTCATGCCCGTGGAAGACGTGTTCAGTATCAAGGGCCGCGGCACGGTCGGCACGGGCCGAATCGAGCGCGGCATCATTCACGTGGGTGACGAAGTTGAGATCGTCGGCCTCAACAAAGAGTCTCGCAAGACGACGGTGACGGGCGTCGAGATGTTTAACAAGACGTTGGATGAGGGGCAGGCCGGCGACAACGTCGGTTTGTTGCTTCGCGGCGTCGATAAGGAAGAACTGGAGCGTGGTCAGGTGCTGGCCAAGCCCGGCTCGATCACGCCGCATACGAAGTTCGAGGCTGAGGTCTATGTCTTGACGAAGGAAGAGGGCGGTCGTCACACGCCGTTTTTCAATAATTACAGCCCGCAGTTTTATGTTCGAACGACGGACGTGACCGGCAACTTGAAGTTGTTAGGTGGCGCCGAGATGTGTATGCCGGGTGACAACGTGACTCTGGAGGTCAGCCTTCAGTCTCCGATTGCTTTGGAAGAGGGTGTGCGATTCGCGGTCCGCGAGGGCGGTCGAACGGTCGGCTCCGGCGTTGTAACGAAGGTGGTCGAATAGGGAATGTGCCCCCATCATCAGCGCGTTCGGCCTGGTCGTGGACGTGTGGCCAGGCCGGCTCTTTTGTGATGTGGCGCAGCGAGGAACAGCACCATGGCGAAGGCAAGCAAACGAGAAAACGTCTGGCTACAGTGCAAAGAGTGCGATCGTTTGAATTATCGCACGAGCGTCAACGTGAAAACCGGAATTCCTGAAGGACTGAAAGAGGGACTCAAGAA
Source organism: Phycisphaerales bacterium (assembly GCA_022360095.1). Lineage (GTDB taxonomy): Bacteria > Planctomycetota > Phycisphaerae > UBA1845 > UTPLA1 > JAKSDK01. Next base: position 31,573 of record JAKSDK010001650.1, on the reverse strand, counting down.
ATATTGCAAGACCGATCGCAAGCATACGATGCATAAAATCAAGCGGAAGTAGGTTTAGACGACTTTCGGATCGGAGCCGGTTTTTCAGGAGGAGTGTAGCTCAATTGGCAGAGCACCGGTTTCCAAAACCGGCGGTTGGGGGTTCGAGTCCCTCCACTCCTGTGAGGCGAAGAGGCCGTTGTGATTTGGGAAGTTTGCTATAGCTCTGAGTAATCGACGATGGCCAAGCGAGAAGAAAAAAACGATTTTCAAGGCTCCGGACAGGCCGGTGCAGCCGTCGCGGAAAGGAAGAAAAAACCGGTGTCTGAGGCAACAGCGAGCGCAGGGAACGAGGGCAGGTCTTCAAAGGATCGTACGGAGACCGCGCCCAAACGCGGATTCTTCGATATCTACAAATCCGGACAAGGCTACCATACCCGGATTTGGTCGGGGGTGGGATACGGTGCATTGGTTTTCTGGTTTGCGTGGTTCTTGTATGACAAGTTTTCGCTTGTCGATGCCGGAAAATATACGCAAGTGGTCCAGGTCAGCGTATTTGCGACCGTGATTGCGATTTTTGGTCTCGTGGGATACTGGCTCCTGGGGCTGAACAAAAAAGTCGGTGATTTCCTCATCGCCACCGAAGGGGAAATGAAAAAGGTCAACTGGACCAGCCGGAAGGACATCATCGGCTCGACCAAGGTCGTGATCTTTTTGCTGGTCGCGATGACGGTCATGTTGTTTGTGGTGGATATCTTTTTCATGTCCTTCTTCAACGCTATCGGTGTCCTCAAAGGAGCCGCGCTCATTGATGCGATCAAGGAACTGTTCTGATGTCCTCAACCGGTGAAAACGAGGAAATCAAGGTGATGGACGGCGAAGAGAGCGGTGTAGGCGAATCCGGTCCTCGTGACGAGCCTCTTGAAGGCGGTAATGTCGAGGAACCGGCCGTCGAATCGGCTGAGGAGGCGTCGCCGGACGAGACGGTTTCGCCGACCTCCGATGCGGCTGCCGACGCTCCGCCTCCTTCCTCGCCTCAGGAATCGATTGGCAGCGGCGATTCCTCCATGTTGTGGTACGTGCTTCGCGTCGCCAGCAACCGGGAGGATCAGGTCTGCGAAGCGCTGAAGCGCAAGGTCAAGATCGAGCATTTGGAAAACCGTATCGGTCGAATCCTCGTGCCGACCCAGCGCGAAAAGCGGATGCGCGGTCGCGTGGCCAAGGTGTTCGACAAAAAGCTCTACCCGGGCTACGTCTTCGTGGAGATGGCCACCGAGGAGGACGGCAGTGTTCCCGAGGACATCTGGTTCATGATCAAGGAGACCATGAGCGTCGGCGATTTCATCGGCTCCGACGGCAAACCGACTCCGATGAAGCCGCATGACGTGGAGAAGATGCTGGCCGTCATTGAGAAATCGGCGGAGCAGCCGACCCTGGCAGGCATGGCCGGCATGAAGAAGGGCGATCAGATCAAGGTCAAGGAAGGCCCGTTCGAGAACTTCGAGGGCGAGATCGACGAAGTATTCCCGGACAAGGGGCAGGTCCGCGTGATCGTGACCATCTTCGGTCGCCCCACACCGATCGAGCTGGAATACTGGCAGATCGAGCTGACGTAGGTAAATCGAGAAAGCAACCGACGATTAGAGGCAAGTTTCGTGGCGAAGAAAAAAGTAACAGCAGTGTTCAAGGTTCAGGGACCCGGCGGACAGGCGACTCCGGCGCCGCCGATCGGACCTGCATGCGGTCAGTACGGTGTGAATCCCGGTCAGTTCGTTCAGCAGTTCAACGACAAGACCAAGCAGCTGAACGGTATGCCGGTGACGGCCGTCGTCAGCGTCTATGCCGACAAGAGTTTTGATTTCATCGTCAAGAGTCCGCCGGCGGCCGTGCTGCTGAAGGAGGCGGCGAAGATCGCCAAGGGTTCGGGTGTGCCGAACCGTGAGAAGGTCGGCACAGTGACGCAGGCCCAGTTGGAGGAGATCGCCAAGACGAAGATCGCCGACTTGAATTGCACCGACATCGAGGCTGGCAAGCGAATCATTGCCGGTACGGCTCGAAACATGGGCATCGAGGTCGCGGATTAGAAAAGTATACATGACCGTCGAAACGGCGGTTTATCGGAGAGCTCGACCACGAGCCGGGAATCGTGGCAGACCCTCGTGTCGTTAGAAAGGTAGTTCGATGGCTGATAAACAGGTGGAGAAGAAAGAAGGCGCACCAAAAGCGGAGTCGACAAAGGCGAGCGGCCGTCGCGAACGCGGGCGGGCCATGCGGCGCAAAAGTCGACGGCATCTGGCCAATCTGGAGAAGGTCGAATCCAAAAAACAATACGGTTTGGATGACGGCGTCAAGCTCTTGAAGGACGTCGCGAAAGGCACGAAGTTCGATCAGACCGTGAACCTGGTCATGAACCTCGGTATCGATCCGCAGCACGCCGACCAGATGATTCGCGGTAGTGTGTCTTTGCCAAAGGGGATCGGCAAGACCAAGAAAGTGATCGCTTTTTGTGACGGCGAGGACGCCGAAAAGGCCAAGGCTGCCGGCGCTGTCGAAGCCGGCATTGACGATTTGGTCAAAAAGATATCCGACGGCTGGATGGACTTCGATGTGGCAATCGCCCATCCTCGGTCGATGGGCAAGGTCGGACGGCTTGGTCGCGTCCTGGGTCCGCAGGGGAAGATGCCGAGTCCCAAGAACGGTACGGTGACGCCTGAGGTCGAGTCAGCCGTTCGAGATTTTGCCGCCGGCAAGATCGAGTTTCGCAACGACAAAGGGGCGAATATTCACGCAGTCGTCGGCCGGGTGAGTTTCTCAGATGAAGATCTCAAAGAGAACATCACTGCGTTCGTCGATCACATTCGCAGGCTCAAGCCGGCGACCAGCAAAGGCACCTATATTAAGAAAGTTTGCATCAGTGGGACCATGTCGCCCGGCATTGAATTGCAGGTAGCGCAGAGCTAACGGAGTCACATCATGAGTCGTGCAGTCAAGTCCATGGTTGAAAAGGATGTGAAGTCGCGATACGAGTCGCTGGACAGCGTCCTGGTGATTGATGTGTTGGGTCTCAGCGGCAACGACGCAAATGCGTTTCGAGGTGAGCTTCGTAAGAAGGACGTGGAAGTCCACGTCGTTAAGAACTCGGCCGCGAGTCGTGCTTTGTCGGGAACGGTACTGGAGCCGCTTGCCACGCGGCTGACGGGTTCCTGTGCCTTCGTGACCGGCGGGACGAGTCCGGTGGATACCGCCAAGGAGTTGATTCGCCTGGCCAAAGAGTATCCCGCCCTCGGATTGAAAGAGGGTCTGGTCGAAGGCGAGCCGGATGTCCTGACGATCGAGGAAATCTCGAAGCGCAAGAGCAGGACCGAATTGCAGGGCGAAATCGTCATGTTGGCCATGTCTCCCGGCCGCCGGATCGCCGGTCAGTTGAACGTCGGCGGCAAGATCGCCGGTTGCATCAAGGCCATCGTCGACAAGCTGGAAAAGGGAGAAAAAATCACAAAAGTCGCATAGCGAGCCGGGCCGTGTCGGTCCGGAATTAATCGAGCCGGGCCGACACGGCCTGGGAAAGCAAAATAATAAAGTCCACGAACCCGACGGCCCTATTCGAAGGTCGCGTGTTTGCGATCCGGGTTAAATGAAGTCAGCGGGACTTCAGCTTTCGGGACGGTGAACCCCTGACATCGGTTCGAATGATCAATCGGTGTCAAAGCATAACGAGGAGTGAACATCATGGCAGAAGCACCAGCCAAGGAGTTCAGTGCAGCGATCAAGGAAATTGGCGACAAGATCGTCGAACTGAGCGTCAAGGATGCGCAGGGATTGGCGGATTACCTGAAGGATACTTACGGCATCGAGCCTGCCGGCGGCGGCGCGGTCGTGATGGCCGCGGGCGGCGGCGGTGAAGGCGCTGCTGAGGACGAGGCCCCGAGCGCCTTCGACGTGGTCCTGACGGATGCCGGATCGAGCAAGATCAACGTCATCAAAGTCGTTCGCGCGGCGACGGGCCTGGGATTGAAGGAAGCCAAGGAAATCGTCGATTCCGCGCCGAAAGCGATCAAGGAAGATCTGTCCAAGGAAGACGCCGAAGCCCTCCAGAAGCAGATCGAGGAGGCCGGCGGAAAGGTGGAGCTGAAGGGCAAGTAGTCCATGGCGACATCGGTTGGACTTTGATAAATAAACCGGCAGGCTTGGCGGCGTCCAATCCTGCCGGTTTCTTTTTAACTTGCCGGGCAAGATCGCGAAGGTCCGGCGTTCAAAATCGATTCAAGGCCTTGCGAATGCATTCCACGAATTCTTCCGACTGAAGAGGCTTATGAAAGAAAGCGAAAGCGCCTGAATTCAACGCGGCTTCAGAGACGGTCTCGTCGCTATGGCCTGTGATGAAAATAATCGGGATCGGGTCTTTTCGCGCCGCCAGTTCCTTTTGGAGGTCCGGCCCGGACATGTTCGGCATGCAAACATCAACGACCAGGCAGCCGGCTTTTCCGCTTTCGTAGTCGTCGAAAAAATCTTGAACACTACCGTACGTCTTAACGTTCAAGCCGATCGTTTCCAGAAAGAACTTTATGGACGCGCGAACGGCTTGTTCATCGTCAACAACATAAACTGTCGGTTCAGCGGTCACTTATTAAATCCATTGCATTGCGGAATACTGAAACACACCTTAGGGCCGATCTCCTCCGATCGCGAAATCCGTATTTGGCCTCCGTGCGACTCAATGATTGACCGGCTGATCGACAAGCCCATTCCCAGTCCTTGCGGTTTGGTCGTGTAGAACGGTTCAAACAGTTGCTTAGAGGCCTCTAGGGAAAATCCGGGCCCCGTGTCAACAATCGCAACCTCGACCGCCGTTGGCTGTGGAGCGTCTGAATTGATGATGACTTCGCGGCGAAGCGAACCGTTGTATCGAAGAGAATCGAAGCTGTTCTTGATCAAGTTGAGGAGAACCTGCTCGATCTGGATTGGATCGGCCACTACGTTTGGAAGCGAATCAGCCAGATCGAGGCGAATCGTAATGTCATGATTCCGCGCCTCATCCTCCAGAAAGGCGACAGCCACCTTGATGACCTGGTTGATGTCGAGCTTCGAGCGGCGGGGCTCACGCTTGCGAACAAAGTCGCGCAGTCGATGGATGATTTGACCGGCTCGAAATCCGTTCTCCTCGACCTCTCTCATCGCTTCACGTAATTTGTCCGTACTTTGCGAGCCGGCATCGAGCAACATCAAACAGGCACGGGAATAATTGACGACGGCGGTCAGAGGTTGGTTGATTTCGTGCGCCAGCCCCGTCGCCATTTCGCCCATGGTCGCTATGCGCTGTACGTGAGCCAGTTCTTCCTGATGTTTTCGGGCCTGGTCTTCAGCGCGTTTGCGCTCGGTAATTTGCTGCTTGAGCGCCTTGTTGGCCTCGAAAAGTTCCGCGGTTCTTTCTTTGACACGGACTTCAAGTTCGTCGTGAGCACGTTGCAAAGCTTCCTTCGCCTGCTTGGTTTCGGTGTAGTCGTTCATGACGCCGATGAAATGGGTCAGCTTGCCATTCTCGTTTCGCACGGGGGAAACGCGAACCTCATTCCAGAACAACGTGCCGTCTTTTTTGTAGTTGCGCAGGATGACATGAACGGGCAGGCCGGCTTTGATCGCTTTTTGGAATTCAGTGATTTCCGGCTGATTTCTGTCGTCTCGTTGTAGAAAACGACAATTTCGGCCGAGTATCTCATCGGCAGGATAGCCCGACATGTTTTCAAAGGCCTTGTTGACCGAAATGACAGGGTAGTCCTTCTTTGTCGCGTCGACGATCACGATTCCGTTGCTCGCGGATTGGATTGACCGGTCACTGAGGCGAATCACCTCTTCCGCCTCCTTGCGTGCGGTGATGTTGAGGTCCGTGCCGGTCATGCGCAAAGGCCTTCCGTTCTCATCTCGCGCGACAACATGTCCACGGTCCTGAATCCATATCCAGTCGCCGGTCTTTGTTCGCATGCGGTATTCCGAGCAGTAAGTACTTGTTTGCCGCTCGAAATGATCTTCGACAGCATGCATGATTCGGGCCTTGTCCTCCGGGTGCAAAGCCTCCTCCCAGGTTTGAAGATGAGTATTCAGTTCATCGGACCGATAGCCGAGCATCCGTGCCCAACCCGGACTGAAATACACTTCGTTGGTTTGCAGGTTCCAGTCCCATATGCCGCCGTCCAGCGCGCTAAGGGCGAGATTCAATCGTTCTTCGCTCCTTTGGAGTGAATCCTCCGCACGGTGGGCCCTGTTGATCATGACTTGGGCGTAGATCCCAAGTGCCGTGCACAAGGAGAGAAAGAGGATCCGCAGCCAGATCTCGGCCGTCTTGAAGGACAGGAGTTGGTCAATCACGGCCCCCTCGCGAAAGACAAACGCGTCCACGATGCAATCTGCGATCCAACAGAGGATACCTGCCCCAATACCCGCCCAGACCATCTTTCGGCGAATCATCATCGTGCCTCAGAAAGCTGCGATTTAACAGAGTGCTTTGTTGATCAAAAGTTAAGCTCTCACTACTGAGCAAGCTAAGAGAACAGTTGATGAAAGGCAAGCTTTCGGGCGAAGGCGGGTTTGTGGGTTAGTTTCATGCATAAACAGAGAATTTTCTCCATTTATACCTCTGTGATCCTTCGTGCCCCCAGAAATACCAGCCAATTACGCCGCGGACGTCGGTGCCGGGCGGCTTCGACCGCGGCCGCATAGATTCGCAATTGTCCGGCATAGAGTTCCGCACGGGCTTTCAGTTCTTCATCCGTCACCCGATCTGTCTTGTAGTCCAGGACTTCCCAGCCGTCGCCGGCGTCGAACAGGACGTCAATGATGCCTCGCACGAGCATGACGTCGTCAGGGCTCCTGGCAGTCGCGTCAGGATCATAGCGAGTCGGATCGACGCCGAAGGTGAACGGCCATTCGCGCAACACGCGCGTCGTATCGGACCGGATCTTGCGGCCGAGTTCAGTTTCAAAGAACCAGGCAATGGAGTCCAGATCGATCGCGCTAGCTTCACGGTTTGTCAGTGCGCCGTCGTGAGTGAGACTTTGGAGCTGCTTCTTGAGATCCGTGGTGTCGCAGGGACGAGTCAAGTCAAGCCGCTGCAGAAATTCGTGTGTCCATGTGCCGATATGAGTCGGCTCGTGATCACGACCCGCACGAAGAAAATCGGGCGTCCTGAATCGGACACCCTGAACGCTCCGCTGTGTCACGGTGAGCCGGCCCGTCGGCTCCGATTCGTCCTCGAGCGCGTTCCAACGCCGCTTGAGGAGACTGGCGGAGACAACGGCGGGCACCTTGGTCAACGTCTCGGCAGGATACGTCATGGTCAAACGGCGCGACACTTTTGCCACGATTGGATCTGATGATGCAACTTTCAATGGAGTTTTGACAGGTTGCATACGAGCGAATCGATTGAGCTGGTCGACGGTTTTTTTCGGCGGCTCGGATTCGATGGTCCAGGATCGTATCTCGGCCATCGTGTAATGGTGTACGGCAAAACGTGTTCTGCGGCGTTCGTCTTTATCGTCCGGCCAGGTCACGAGGTCAGCCGGTTGGGCGGCAACGGCCTTGGCGACCCAGTCCAACATGCCGCCTGCGCTCATGCGCTCCAGAAACGGGAGAGCCTCCGGTTTTTGGGACGCGCTCGGAGATTGCTCCGGGAGTTTTCCAGTCCCAACGAGAATCAGCTTTTCCTTGGCTCGGGTCAGGGCTACGTACAGGATTCGCAGTTCTTCAGCCAGCGACTCCGTGGTGGTCGCCAGCGACGCGAGACGGTGCGGAAGTGTGGGATAGCTGATGCGGCGCTGCACATCGACGGCCTCGAGCCCCAGGCCGAGTTCCCGGTCGAACAGAATGGAACCTTGTGCGTCGCTCAGATTGAACCGTTTTCCCAGTTCTCCAACGATCACGACGGGGAACTCCAGTCCTTTGCTGCGATGGATTGTCATGATTCGTACGACGTTGCCGGAGGGGGCAGCGGCAGCGCTGGTTTCGAGACTTTCGCCGGATTCTCGGATTCCGTCGAGGAAGCGAAGAAATCGATACAGCCCTTGCCGCTGAAAAGTTCCAAAGGTACGTGCGTATTCATGCAATTGGATCAGGTTACTTCGGCGTTGAGCGCCCTCGCGAAGTCCGCTGACGTAGGCAAGATAGCCGCTTTCTTCGTAGATTTCCCAGAGGACATCGGCAAGCGGCCGGCGCCGCATCTGTGATCGCCAACGCCGAAGTCGCTCGAAGATCGTGGACAGTTGCTTACGCACAGGTGTTTCCCTACCGTGTTTTGCATAATGTCTGACGGCCGTATGAAAGGGCGAACCGTGTTCGATTCCGGGTGAAGTTCGGATCTTGGCGAGTTGAGAGTCGGTCATCGGCGGTCCGAACAACGGAGAACGCAGCACCGTCGCGAGCGGGATATCCTGCTGTTCATTGTCGAGCAGGGATAGCAGCGAGAGCACGTCCAGGATTTCGAGTGATTCGAACAGGCCGCCGGAGACGTCGGCAAAGACCGGTATGTCCAATCGTAACAATGCGCGAACAAGAAGGCCGGTATGAACTTGCAGGGAACGCAGGAGAATGACCATATCCTCGTAGCGGTACCCTTGGCCGACGAGGTCGTTTATCCGCAGAGCAATCACGTAGGCTTCCCGTTCGATTTGTTCCCAGTCGAAGGCTGAAGTTTTGTCGGGCATTGCGAACTCGGGGTCTTTGGAGGCCGTGAATTTGTCTAGGATGTGCAGTTCCAGAGCGGCGCCGCCGGCTGGAGCCGCATCGATGAGTCCGCATTTCAAGCGAGCGTGTTCGTCATAGTCGAAGCCGCCCAGGTCGGAGGCCATGAGTTTTTCAAACACGGCGTTGATGGCCTCGATCATGTCCGGACGACTGCGGAAGTTCTCCACCAGGTCGATGGCAATTCCCTTGGAGGGGGCCTGCGATTCACCTGTTTGCTCAAAGGTCGACCTGCGATTGAGAAAGAGCTTCGGTTCGGCAAGGCGGAAGCGATAGATGCTCTGCTTGACATCTCCGACGGCGAATAGATTGTCGTCTCGCGTCTGGTCGGGTTCTCGACTGACAAGTCGCAGGATTTCAGCCTGAATGGGATTCACATCCTGGAACTCATCCACAAGCACGAATTTGAATTCATCGCGAAGCCTGATCGCCACTCCGTTGGAATCGTCACGGAGCAGGTTGAGCGTCATTCGCTCAAGATCGGCAAAGTCAATGACGCCGAGCTCCCTTTTGGCCGATTGATATTTCCGGCGAATTTTCTGCAACGCATTCAGAAAGGTGCGAACATGCGGTGCGGTCCGGCTGATGCCTTCGGCCCAATCGGAGGTCGTGAATTGCGCGAAGTTGTCTCTCAGGCGTCTTTCGAAGAGTTTGTATCGCACATTTTTTACCTGACGTTGGGCCGCCTCAAATCGCGCTTTTCCGCCAGCGTCCAGTTTCGTGTACTGCTTACCGCGTTTGGCTGGTATTCCTGGAAAACCATAGTGTTTGATCACGTGCATACATTGGTCGATACTTTCCGCACTATCTCCCTTTTTGAGTTGCCCAAGCCAGCTTCCAAGCGCGTCGCGATAATCGGCCAGGCATCGGGCAAATTCACCAAGGGCGTCCGATTCCGAATCGCCGAGCTGTCGTTCAACGACCCGAAGTTGCTCGGTCAATTCGCCTTGCAGTGAATCACGGAGTTGGCTGAGCCAGAAGTCGGGAAGCGAACCGGTTTCGGAGGGCTTGAACCGGGAACGGATTTGCTCGATCCACGCGTCAGGTGACGACAGCGAAGTGAGAAAGTCGGCAATCTTGAGCGATAGTTCTCGCAACGGCCTGTCGTGCGTGCCGCCGTATGCGGCGACAAAGTCCAGGAAAGCGTCGCCCGTAGCGCTTTGGCGCCGGCTCAAATCATCGAAAACACTTTTCGCCGTCTCCTGCCGGAGCAGCATGGCATCATTCGGGTCCAGGATGGGCGCCTGCGGATCGAGTTCGGCGTAGGCGAAGTAGCGATTCAGGATGCGGCGACAAAAGGCATGAATGGTGGAGATCTGAGCCGTGTCCAACATGGCGAGCTGGTATTTGAGACGGGTGTTGTCGGAGGAGGAACGCAGTCTTTTTCGCAATGCCCGTCCGATCCGCTCCCACATCTCGGCTGCGGCGGCTTCGGTGAAGGTGACCACAAGGAGTTGATCCGCGTTGCATCCCTGCGGGTCTGCCAGGAGATGAGCACAACGTTCGGCGAGGACGGCGGTCTTGCCACTGCCTGCACCGGCGGAAACGAGCACGCTACGCCCGATCGCGCCGATGGCGGCTGTTTGCGCATTCGTCCAATTGATCTCAGTCATTGTCGGCCCCCGCTTCCACTTCGATGGCGGACAATACGTTGGATCTGGACATCGTGGCAAAATCTCGCGTGCGGCCCGTGGCATATTCGAAACGGCAAACACTGCGATAGGGACAGTACGTACAGGCGATTGTATTTCCGAGACGAGCGGGTTTGACCTGGATGTCACCGCTGATCCAGGCCTCCGCCAGTTCGGTCATCTTTCGTCGTACATGGCCAAGCAGTCTCGGCAAGTCTTCGGGTCCGACGGCGTCCGTACTATCGATTCGGCCGAGAGAACCGTCGCTTTTCTTGTAGGCAGAGAAGGCGGCGCTTTGTTTCGATTCCAGATTCGGGTCGAGTTCGTGAATCCAATCGAAGTCGATGATGCCGCGAGGCTTGAAATCCTCGAACGGCGTAAAATCCTCGGCGTCGGCCTCGCCGGGATGCTTGAGTTGCCGATAGGGTCCGACAAGCGGCAAATAAAACGCACCGCCGGGAATGATTTCAGTCTGCTTTGATCCGTCGCGGATCACGAGCAAGTACGCGAGCAATTGCAGGGCCAGTCCGTGATACACTTCGTCCAGCTTTAATCTTTTGCCGAGTGACCGTTTGTAATCGAAGACGACGGCCAAGGACGCGTCGCCGACGGGCCGGAGGTCGACACGATCGATCTTGCCCCGTACAAGGATTTTCCGGCCGTTCGATGTCGTCAGCTCCAAGGCTGGCATCGCGTCGTCATCGCCGAATTGTTTTTCGGTCATGGTCGGCTGAAGCGGGGTTTGGCCAATGGTGCTTCGCTGGCCTTCGATGGAAATGGGGAGTTCATGTCGGCTTCGCCAGTCGATGGTATTTCGTTCAGCGTCGATGAGATTGTGCGTTTCGGCATATTGCGGAACGACATGTTCGCAGACATTGGAAAGACGTTCGGCGATGTCGGATGGAGTCATCTCGCGAAGCGTCGTTTCGGTTTCGATCAGGTCGTTGACAAATTGTTCGAGAACCGTGTGATACAGGCGCCCGAGATGGAGGGGGGAGACCTCATGTTTGGGTCTTTCGGTCAATTTCAGACCGTATGCCGCGTAATGTTTGAAAGGGCATTTCGCGAACGTCTCTAGTCGCGTGACACTGGTTCTGTACGGCGTTCTCCAGAGTGTCGCCGATGCGGCACTCGTGAGCACGGCTTCCGGGACGGCGCCGAGAGCGGAGAGGGCGTGGCCGACGGTCGCTCGGATTTTTGAGGTTGATGTGGTCGTCCAATCGTAGAGCGCGAGCCAGGCGGCTGCATCTTTGTCAGAGAGACGTTCCTGTGCCCAGGACCGTAGGTTGGAAGCGGTCCCGGCCGCGAGGTCGCTGACGGCGCTGACCGTTTCAGGGCTGTTTGTCTCGACGCGTTCAGTAGGGATATCCGGAACGGCCGCTCTTAACGACGACCAATACGGCGAAGGAGCGATCGGTCCTGCTCCGTCGTTTTCCGGATAGCTGATCCAGAGGAACTCACTCGGGCGCGTGACGGCGATATAGGCCAGGAGACGCTCGTCCAGGAGTTGCTGCGTGCGTGTACGCCCCAGGTTCGCGGCTCGGGATTCGAGGAATGCGCGTTCCTGATCTCCGAAGATCGTCTCGTTCGACACTCGAGCCGGGAAGTGTCCGTCGGCGAAGCCGAGGACGAACATGGCCTTGACCGGGGGGTGGCGGCTGCGTTCGATGGAACTGACCAGCAATTGGTCCAGGGTTGACGGAATCAAGCCCAGGGTAAATTCGGACAGACCGGACTCCAGCACGTCCCGAAGTTGGCGCCCGGTCATTCGTAGGTCGCCCATGGCCGCCACCAGTTCGTCGAGCAATTTGACGAGATCGTTCCAAACTTGTTCATGCTCGCCGGCTTCATCATGGTCGCCACGGCTTTCCGCGTCGTCACACCAGGCGGCGAGTTGCTCGGTGATCCTGAGGCGCTCCAATAGAGCGTAGAATCGTGCTACCCATGTCTTGCAAACGTGCCGATCATCTTTTTTTTCAGTCGGCCACCACTCGCCCATTCGTTGTCGCAGGCGCTGCCGTCCTTGTTCCGCGCTGGATGAGCTCAACCAGGGATCATCCCACGACTCGGGGGTCGATCGGCCATAAACGAGGCAGTTGTTTTCCATGGCATCGCACGTTTCGTCGGTCAATCCGGTCAGTCCGCTTTTGAGCAGCATTGCGATGGATTTGTCGAACGGCGCCCCGCCGATCAGGGCCAAAACGGCCCGGCTTGCCTGGACGACGGGATGATGATACGTGGGGCGTCGACGGTCGATGAAAAAAGGAATTCCCCGTTTCTGGAGGTTTGCGGAAAAAAGATCGTGATATGGCGAGAGATCGCGTACGACGACGGCGATCTCGCGGTAGCGCATCGGACGATCCGGTCGTTGCACGAGATCCAAAATCGTCTGAACTGTGGTCTCAACTTCGACACGGCGGTTAGGCGCTTTGACAAGTCGGATGTCGGGCTCTGATGTTTCCGATGGATGGGATTGGAATAAGAGGAGTTGGCCATCGGATGCGCCTTCGGTTCGTTGCTGTGGTGTGTTGAGCCCACTGTGATCATCGATCATGGGTGGAACGGCAAACAGGCGTCGTTCCAAGTCCGCAAGCGTCCTGGATGCTTCGAAACGCGGGCAATCGCCCTTGCCTAGCAGCAGAGGTTCTTCCACGGAAATGCCGGCGCCGACCAACGTATTGAGCAGCGACGCCCAGGTTTGTTCCGTTCTTGCGAATAGCGATAACTCATCCGGAGGCCCGTCGACATCCCTGGCTTTGCCGCGTTGAGGATCCAGTAATAGCGCGATGTCAATGTGCGATGAGATCTGCGCCAAGGCGGCGATCATTCGAGTTTGTTGCTGGGTCAGTCCGGCGAAACCGTCGATCCAGAACCGTGCGCCGGTCAGCCACGGAGTGGAACCCAGGCGTGACCGGGCCAGATCCAGGACGCCCTCGGGATCGACTCGTTGGTCGCCCAGGTAATCCAGATAGGCACGATAGAGCAAGGCCGTATCGTGGAGGCGAGCGGCAATCGGTTCATTTGATTCCGCCGCTTCCCGGGCGCACATTTCGAGCTGCTCAACGGTGATCGCTTCCTGGAGTAATTCGGCCACGCCTCGCGCGATTTCCGCGATGAAGCCGTTGCGCTCCGCGACCTTTCCGAACTCTCGGAGTGACCTGCGATGCTTGCCCACGAGATACCGCAGCGCCATCTGTCGCCCGATGGACGTCAACGGCACCGGCGTCGAACCCATGGATTCATTGAGAACGCGGTGAGACAGTCGCCGAAAGCTGAGCACTTCGCAGCGGCCGAGTGCCGTTGCCCCGGGATTTTGCTTGAGCATCGCAAGCAGGCTTCGCTCCATCTGAAGCGTCGCTTGTTCGGGGACGAGCATGATCAGCTGCGGTCCGTCGACCAGGCTGTCGTTCAGCGCTTCGCAAATCTCCGATTGGCACCAATGGGTCTTGCCGCTTCCTGCTCGGCCTGCAACAAGACGAACGGGCACATTCTACTCCTTCGGAATTGGCTGGTGGTTGGTACTCACACTGCCCGATTCCCATGCTAGAATGACGTGCAACGATCGTCAAGGAAGGGTCCGCTTTGCTCTTTTTCGCACAAACGTTCGCATGGCCCGATTGGCTGCTTTACTTCGGTCAATTCAAGTCTTATTTCGTGTTGTTTGCGACGGCGACCCTGGTGACAGCCGTGGCGACCCCGGTCTATATTTTGGCCGCGCAGCGCCTCGGGCTGGTTGATTACCCGGGAGGGCGAAAACGGCACAAGCAGGCGACGGCCACGATGGGAGGGCTGGTCCTCTTTGCCGTCGTTTTCGGCGGCACGCTGGTCGCCATGCAACTCGATAATCTCGTCGGCGAGAAACTCCAGGAAAGGCGAGGCTCCGTCTACGGTTTGTTGTTTTGTACGGCCTGCATGATTCTTCTTGGGTTTGTGGACGATCGCCGCGCGATCAGGCCGAAGGTGAAGCTCATGGTTCAGGCCGTTGTCGCGGTGGCCGCCGTGGCGCTCGGATTTCGCATCCAGGCGGTGACGCTGCCCGGATTTGACTCCATCGTTCTGCCTGAATGGGCGAGTTATGCTCTGTCGTTGTTCTGGATCATCGCGATCACGAATGCGATCAACCTGACCGACGGCCTGGACGGTTTGGCGGCGGGGATCTGTTTTCTCGCCTCGGCGGTCAACGCCATCGTGGCGATCTGGCTGGGCAACCAATACATGACCGTTATGATGGTCTTGCTGGCGGGGTCCTTGCTGGGTTTCCTGCGATACAATTTCCATCCCGCCCGTGTTTTTCTAGGAGACACCGGTTCGCTCGCATTGGGCATGTATCTGGCGTTGGCGTCGATGCATTCCGCTCAAAAGGCTCATACGGCGGTGATGATTCTCGTGCCGCTTTTTGCACTCGGCTATCCCATTTTCGACATGCTGCTCGCCATCGCCCGGCGCATGTTACGGGGGCAGCCTTTGTTTGTTTCGGACCGGGATCACATTCACCATCGTCTGATGGACCGGAGCCGTACACCGTCGAGGGCTGCGCTTCAAATCTATGTTGCCAGCGTTTTTGTCTCACTGCTCTGCATCGCTGCAGCGATGAGCAACTATTTCGTACTGGGGCTCGGGATCACCGGGGTCACAGTGCTTGCGCTGTTTAGTGCGAGAGTGCTGGGTTACTTGGAATGGGGCGGCTGGATCGCGCGATGGTCGGGTCGGGAGGAAACGAAAGTGCTCCATGCGGCGGTGAACCTGGCCCGTCTCAAGATCGCCAGGTCAGGGGACCTGCGGCAACTTCTGGCTGCTTTGGCGATTGCCGTTCGTGAGATGGGGATACGGCGCATCGAGTTCGTTCAGAATGATGAGGCGATGACCTGGGACGATCCTATCACCCACGACGTGGCGGAGGGCTTCGATGAGTCCGAACGGGCCGGACCGGCCACGGTCGTCGAAATGTCCCTGAACGAGACAGCGGCCGTCCGTTTTACACTGATCGGTCAAACGAAGCTTGAAGATGAGCACGCCCATCTTCTCGATGAACTTTGCCGGCAGTTGGCAAGTAGAATCGAAAACGATGTCTCATGAATGGAGACAGCGACCGGGACGTGATGACGAGACATATCCTCTTTATCAATGAATTCTTTCATCCCGACATCTGTGCCAGCGCAGCGGTGTTGACCGATCGCCTGCCGCGTATCGCCAAGCTACGACCGGATTTCAAGATTACGGTCATCACGGGCAACCGGGCCTGGGATAATCCTTCTGTCGTCTACCCGAAGATGGAAGAGTACGGAGGTATTCGTATCGTGCGGACGAAGCGGCCGGTCGTCAGCCGCAGAAGCCTATTTCAGCGCGGCATGGGGTTTCTTGGATTTCAGCGAAACGCGATTCGGTCAGCTCGACGGCTTGACCCCGTCGATTTGGTCATCGGGACGACGGCACCGCCGAACGGCGGAAAGATTACGCGCACGATCGCTCAGCACCACCGTTGTCCTTACGTTTACACGGTCTTGGACCTTTATCCTGACTCAGCCGCCGCGCTAAACACGATTTCCGCAAGCTCGTTTCTGTATAAGCGTTGGCTAAAGCTCGACACGGAGGTGATGCGCGACGCGGCCTGTGTGGTGGCCATCGCCGGGACTGTTACAGACCGGATTGCTCAAACCCGAAATATCGCAATGGAAAAACTGGTCACGATTCACGATGGTTTCGATCCGGCGAGAATTGAGGTTGGCGAACGGAATTCGTTTCGAGAGCAACATAATCCGAAAGACAAATTTGTGGTGCAATACGCCGGAAACATGGGGTTGTCCCATCCCTTCGAGATCATCATGTCGGCTTGTAGAGCACTGGCCGGTCGGGAGGATATTCTGTTTCAGTTTATCGGCGACGGTCCGCGTCGCACCTATATTCAAACGCAGCTGCCGAGAAATGGACGACTCATCGACTATCAGCCGGCCGACCGTCTCGGTGAAGTCCTGGAAACGGCCGATCTATGCCTGATTTCACAGCACGCTGAAATGTACGATAAGGCGTTGCCGTTTAAAATTTACGGCATCCTTGCTGCATCCAAGCCAGCGATCTTCATCGGCAGCCATCGTTCCGAGATAGCGGCTTGGTTGAAAGCGCATCATGCAGGCGTGCATGTTGAACCCGAAGACAAAAAGAAGCTGCTGAGACACATCCGTGGTCTCAAGGAAGATGCGAACGAGGTACGGTTGATGGGAGCCTCGGGACGGAAACTGCTGGACGACAGGCTCCATTCACAAACGGCGGCGGAGAAATGGGTCGCGGTGCTCGATCGGTTATTACAGTGAAGCTTTTTGCTGCACACCCTCATACATTCGTCGATATTTCGGAATCAACACGGACCAATCGAAGTTCGATTCGATCAAATCGCGGCCTCGCCGTCCCATGGCTTTTCGATCATCGTCGGACATTCCGATCAACTCGCGGAGGGCACGCGCGATGCTGTGACGATTCGGCTCGACCACGCGACCGGCATCGTGCTCGCGGACTTCGGGCATGTTGCAAGCGTCGGAGATGAGCACCGGCAGGCCTGCCGCCATCGCCTCCAGAATGGACATGCTCAAACCTTCGCTCAGGCTCGGCTGCAATAACAGGGACGATCGTCCCAGACAAGCCAGCACGTCCTCGTGCGAAAGCAGATCGGTGAACGTCACGCGATCCGCCAGGCCCTTCCGGCGAATCGCGGCTTCCAACATTGTTTTCAGCCCGAACTCATCAGGTCCGGCAATGATCAGATGCCAGTCTTCCCCTCTCGCAAGTGTGTCAAAACAAGCTTGCATGCCGGGAACGATGCCTTTTTGTTCCGCGATACGGCCCAGAAAGAGCACCCAGCGACGGTCTTTGGTTTCGGGGAAGCGTTGCTCAAGCGCGTCAGCGGTCGGCAGATTCTCGAAATCTGCCGGATGAACGCCATTCGCGATCATCTCGATTCTTCGATTGAAGCCAAGCGAGCGCATGTGTTCAGCTTCCCCCTCGGCGAGGGCATGCAGGCATGCCGCGGTCCGCAGGTTCTTATGTTCGAACAGCCAGCCGATGGGCCGTTTCTTCCACCAGCTTCGTTTCCACGCCCACGGCATCATCATGTTGTGTGCCGTCATGACAAGCGGGCGAGCGGCTTTTCGTGCCGCCTTGCCGGCGGACCAGTTCTGACCCGACCACAAACCGTGCAAATGGATGACGTCCACTGTTCGAACCAGGTCATTGATTTGTCGATCAAATTCTTCCGAACGGCCCAGCCTAGCGTTCGATCGAGCCTGAAAGCGCAGCACTTCGACGCCTGGAACGTCTTGAGGGGTTCCGTACCGTCCGCCTTCCAGAACCGCGATTCGGCATTCATCCCCGGCTTCGGTGAGCGTTGAGGCCAGCATTGGAAGCACCCGAGCAATGCCGCCCCAGCTTGGGTCCAGCGACTGGGTGATTTGTAGAATCTTCATGCGGCTCCAATCTGCCTGGATGAACCCTTGCTTGCCATCCGTCGATGGGGGAGGTGACGATCACCATAAGCCCTTTTTTCTTCCCTCGAAGGACGCCGGTAGCGTATCGGCCCTCCTATTTTTCGCAACCGTGGGCGTGTCGTACGGCTTGGACAAAGAATTCGTACTCTCTATGATCGACCTCCGATGTGCGGAATTGCCGGCTATTTTCGTCATGACGGTCTCCTTGACACGACGGTTCTCGAGCAGATGTTGGAGAAGGTCGCCCACCGTGGGCCCGACGGTGAAGGCACCTGGTCGGACGCTGCTTACGGATTGGCCTTTGCCCATTCGCGCCTGAAGGTCCAGGACCTGACCGAGGCGGCGGATCAGCCAATGCGGGCTTCGGATGACAGCGTCGTTTTGGTGTACAACGGAGAGATCTACAATTTTCGCGAGCTTCGCGAGGAATTACGTTTGGACGGTGCGACGTTCAGCTCGTCGGGAGACACGGAAGTGCTCTTCGAGCTTTGTCGCCGCGATCCTGAATTGGGTTTTCTTCCCCGGCTCAACGGCATGTTCGCCTTCGCGCTGTGGCATGCCTCGACGCAGACGCTTTCCCTGGTCCGCGATCGGACGGGTGTGAAGCCTCTGCTTTACGGTGATTTGCCCGAGGGCGGACTAGCGTTTGCGTCCGAAATGAATGCGCTGCGGCCCATTCTGACCGATCTTGCAATTGCTCCTGAGGCCGTTCTGCAATTATTGACAATCGGTTTCATCGCCGCACCTCAGAGTATTTTTCGCCAGGTGCGGAAGCTGAGGCCGGGGCACTTGCTTCGCTATCGTGGGGGCCGCACCGAGGTTCAAAAGTGGTCGCCGGACCCGCCGCGCAGTTCGTCTGTAGATGACTTTTCCGAGGCATGCCAAGTTCTCCGGGAGACGTTGACAGACGCGGTCAGGACACGTCTCCTGGCCGATGTTCCGGTTGGGGTGTTTCTCTCCGGCGGAATTGACTCGGCCATCGTGACCGCAGTGGCGAGCAAGGTTGCGTCGGGCAGGGTGAGGTCCTTTTCGGTCGGATTTCCCGGGCACCCATTTTTTGACGAAAGTCATTATGCGAAGGCTGTCGCAGAGATGCACGGCACGGATCACGTCGTTTTGCCGCTTTCTCTTGACGAGGTGCAGTCGATCATTCCCGCCGTACAGGATCATCTCGGTGAGCCGTTTGCCGATAGTTCCGCATTGCCGACCTATCTGCTGAGTCGTCTGACCAGTGAGCATGTGACCGTAGCGCTCAGTGGTGACGGCGCTGATGAGCTGTTCGCCGGTTACAACCGCTACGCCGCCGCAACGTTGATCGAAGAGTACGGCTGGCTTGCGAAGACACCTCTGTACGGATTGGCTTGCCGACTGATCGGGCGCTTACCCGGCAGGCGCGAACGCTGGTTGGGTGGGAAGCTCAACATGATGAAGCGAGCGATTCAGTCCATGGACCCACGTCTGCCGCATCGCTATGCGAACTGGATGCGCATCTCGGATGACCGTACGCTGGCGCAACTCTTGGGTTCATCAAGTGCCGCTTCCTATCCGACCGATCAGATTGAGCGTCTTGTTCAGTTGCTTTGGCACTATCGGGGCAGCCCGAAGGAAGACCATGATCTGAATCATCACTTGCGCACGGAATGGCAGCTTTCACTCCCGGATGACATGTTGACCAAGGTAGACCTGATGTCGATGGCGCACGGTCTGGAGGTTCGGTCACCGTTTCTGGATCATCGTCTTGTTGATCAGATTTTTCCGATGGACTGGCGATGGAAACTTAATGGCTGGCGGAAGAAACATTTGCTGATCGAAGCATTCAAAGACGATCTGCCGCCTTCGCTTCATCATCGTCCGAAGCGGGGCTTTGAAGTCCCGGTCGGCCCCTGGCTACGAGGGCCGTTGAATCAGATGGCCAGGGAACTGATCCATGGTGACCAATGTTTCTTCGGTCCTCTTCTCAGTCGGGCAGGCGCATTGAAGACGGTCGACGAACACAGAACCGGCCGTGCAGACCACAGTTTCTGCCTCTGGGCGCTGGTTTCATTGCTTGCCTGGCAGCAACGGCACGCGCCGGAGATCGCCCTCGCAAGCAAGGTGTAAGCTCGGCGACGTCCTTGCAAATGGCTGAAATTGCCCGGACAATCTTTTCCAGATCCAAGAGCCGCCCTAACGACCTGAAGGGCAACGGGTCCAGAATGACTAAGGAGCATAATATGAATTCCACGTTGCTGAAGTCTTTTGCCTTCACATCCGTCACGCTGTTTTTCGTCTCCGGCATTCTTCTGGCGGAGCCATCGAAGAAATCGGATGCGTCGCTGGCATACCCGAAAACGAAAAAGGTCGAGGTCGTTGACACGATTCACGGTGTGAAAATCTCTGACCCTTATCGTTGGTTGGAAGATGATAATGCCGAGGATACAAAGTCCTGGGTTCAGGCACAGAACAAAGTCACGTTCGGTTACCTCGAACAGATTCCGGCGCGAGAAAAGGTCAAGTCCCGTCTCACCAAACTTTGGAACTACGAAAAGTATACCACGCCCTTTAAGGAGGGCGGCCGATACTTTTTCCGTAAGAACGACGGTCTTCAAAACCAGCATGTCCTTTACACGGTGGATCGCCTCACTGATACACCGCGTGTCCTTCTCGACCCCAACAAGCTTTCCAAAGACGGCACGGTTTCTCTTGGAAACTACAGTATCAGCGACGACGGCAAATACTTGGCCTACGGACTTTCGGACGGCGGTTCCGACTGGCGAACGTTCCATGTTCGTAACGTTAAAACTGGCAAAGATCTGCGTGACAAGATCGAATGGGTGAAATTCTCCGGCGCGGCCTGGACCAAAGACGGCCAGGGCTTCTTCTACAGCCGTTTTGACGCGCCGAAAAAGGGAGAGAAACTTTCCGGTTCGAACTACTTCCAGAAGCTCTACTACCATCGTCTCGGCACGCCGCAGTCCGAAGACTTGCTGATCTATCATCGCCCCGATCAGAAGGACTGGGGTTTTAGCGGCAGCGTCACCGAGGACGGTCAGTATCTCATCATTTCCATTTGGAAGGGCACTGAACGGAAGAACCGTATTTATTTCAAGGACCTTTCGGTTCAGCGGGGAGGCAAGATTATTCAGCTTCTCGATGACTTCGATGCCGAGTACGGCTTCCTTGCCAACGACGGACCTGTTTTCTATTTTCAGACTGATCTTGATGCACCGCGCGGACGGGTCATTGCCATCGATACCAACCGTCCGGATCGTGAGAACTGGAGAGAGCTCATTCCCGAAGCCAAGGAAACGCTCCAGAGCACCAGCGTCGTTAACAACATGTTTGTCACGTCTTACCTCAAGGACGCGCACACCCAGGTCAAGATTTTCGGCATGGACGGAAAATTTGTCCGCGAGGTCGAATTACCCGGCATAGGCACCGCTTCCGGTTTCGGAGGCAAGCGCGAGCACAAAGAGACGTTCTATGCATATTACAGCTTCAGCACGCCGCCGACGGTTTATCGTTACGACATGACCACGGGCAAGAGCACCCTTTTCAAAAAGCCGAAAGTCGATTTCAACCCTGATGACTATGTTACGAGTCAGGTCTTCTACAGCAGCAAGGACGGCACTCAGATCCCCATGTTCATCACACACAAGAAAGGACTGAAGCGGGACGGCGGCAATCCGTGCTATCTTTACGGGTACGGCGGCTTCAACATTTCGCTCACGCCGCGATTCAGCATTCCGAACCTTGTCTGGATGGAGATGGGTGGAATCTATGCCCAGGCGAACCTTCGCGGCGGCGGTGAATACGGCAAGGCCTGGCACAATGCCGGTCGGCTGCTCAACAAGCAGAATGTCTTTGATGACTTTATTTCCGCCGCAGAGTGGCTCGTTTCGAACAAATACACTCGCAAGGATAGGCTGGCGATCGGGGGCGGCAGCAACGGCGGCCTCCTGGTCGGTGCTTGCATGACGCAGCGCCCGGACCTTTTTGGTGCGGCGGTTCCTGCCGTCGGTGTTCTCGATATGCTCCGTTTCCAGCTTTTCACCATCGGGCACGCCTGGACCAGCGACTACGGCAAGATCGAAGATCCGGAAATGTTCAAGGTCCAGTATTCCTACTCGCCATATCACAACGTTAGAAAAGGCACGAGCTATCCCGCGACCATGATCACGACGGGCGACCATGATGATCGTGTCGTGCCCGCTCACAGCTTCAAGTTTGCGGCCGCACTGCAGGAAGCCCATGCCGGGAAAGCCCCGGTTCTGATCCGAATTGAGACCCGTGCGGGCCACGGCGCAGGCAAACCGACTCAATTCCAGATCGAAGAGGCCGCCGACAAATGGGCGTTTCTTGTACGCACGCTCGGGATCGAAGATTCGAAGCTCTAGGCGCGGCCCCTTGCGAGTATCGTAGAATGCGAAAAGCCCCGTTCAGGCATGCTTGATCGGGGCTTTCATCTATGAGTTGGAGATATTCTTCAGCGGCAGCAGAACCGTAAAACACGATCCGTGTGGCGGCTCTGACTGGAAGTGAATACGTCCGCCATGTCCTCGGATAACCTGACGCGCTGTCGCCAATCCCAGTCCCGTGCCGCCTTTTTTTGTCGAGTAGTACGCTTCAAAGATGTGTTTTGCCCGCTCCGGCGCGATGCCGTGGCCGGTGTCCATGACGTCGATCCGGGCCGTTTTGTCACTTTCCGTTCCTACGTGAATCGTCAGTTGACCGCCTTCGACCATGGATTGTTGGGCATTGATCATCAGATTCAAAATCGCCTGTTTCATTAGATTGACGTCGATTTCACAGACGAGCGGTTTGGCCGCCGGTTTGATGGTCATGGTGACGTCGTGAGCTTCCGTCTGTGGCCGGTAGAAATCGGCAAGATCACCGACAAGTTCGTTCAAATCGCACGGCACTGTTTTCAGTTCGCGTTTGTTCACGAATTGAAGAAAGTCTTCGAGGATGCTTTCGAGCCGTCTCGATTCTTTGAGCAGTGAGCCTATTCTCACTCGGCTTCGTCGCGTAATCTCCGCGGCTTCGACTTGATCGTCGGAACCAGGTGGCGCGATCGTCTGCCAGTCTTCCTCCAATAGCTGCAGGTTCATTCGAAACGTCGAGAGCGAATTCCGAATCTCGTGGGCCAATCCGCCGGCGATCGTCGAGAGTTCAATGATCTGCTCCGTTCCGCTCGGCAACGGCTCGGCGGCCGACTTCGGGAGCCTCGGCGGTTGCGGTCCTTGGGGTTCAGTCACGTGGGTCACCTTTGAGCGACGTTTTGCACGAAAGGTCGGAAAAACAAATAGCGTCGCCCTCTGGGAGCGACGCTACTGCTTCTTGGGAAAGTTGCACTCGATTCTGTCGTCCGCAAAAAAACACTTAGACAGGCTGTTCTACAGACTCCTCCTCGGCACGATCCTTCCCCTCGGAATTCTTCTCTTCGATGAGAACCTGTTTGCGCGAGAGTTTGATACGGCCGGTCTCGTCGATCAGGATCACCTTGACCCGCATCTCGTCACCGACCTTGCAGATATCCGAGACCTTCTGAACAAAGCCGTCGGACAATTCGCTGATGTGACACAGGCCGTCTTGTCCGGGTGTGACTTCGACGAACGCGCCGAAGTCCTTGACCGCCGTGACGCGGCCGGCATAGATTTTCCCGACTTTGACACCTTCCGAGATTTGTTCAACGCGTTCATAGGCGGCCTGAGCACCGGCGGCGTCAAGGGAGGAAATGTGGACCATTCCGTCGTCATCGATGTCGACTCTTGCGCCGGTATCGGCTTCAAGCGACTTGATGCCCTTGCCGCCCGGGCCGATGATCTTCCCGATTTTGTCCGGGTCGACCTTGATCGACAGCAGTCGCGGTGCATAGCGGCTGATGTCCCCCCTCGGCCTCGGAATGCACGTCAACATCTTCTTGAGAATCTCCATCCGGGCATCCTTGGCCTGCTTTAAGGTCTCGACAATCTGTTGCTGAGTGATGCTTCGGGCCTTGAGATCGAGCTGGATGGCGGTGATGCCGTGTTGCGTGCCCGCGACTTTGAAGTCCATATCGCCGAAATGGTCCTCCTCACCCAGAATGTCCGTGATGAGCTTGTAGTTGCCTTGATCGTCGTGGACCATTCCGATACTGATCCCCGCAACGGGGTGTTTGATCGGCACGCCGGCATCCATTAGAGCGAGCGTTCCGCCACAGACCGACGCCATTGAACTTGAGCCGTTGGATTCAAAAATCTCACTGACCAGTCGAATGGTGTAGGGGAACTTGTCAGGCGCAGGAAGGACCGCTTCGAGGGCGCGCTCGGCCAAGTTGCCGTGGCCGATCTCGCGACGGCTGACGGCGCCGATTCGCTTGACTTCACCCGTGCTGAACGGCGGGAAGTTGTAATGAAGCAGGAATTTTTTGTTGTATTCTTCGACCAGGTCGTCGATGAGCTGTTCGTCTCGCTTGGTGCCGAGCGTGGTGACGACCATCGCTTGAGTTTCTCCGCGAGTGAACAGCGATGAGCCATGGGCTCTGGGAATCAGGCTTACATCCGTCGTGATCTCACGAATATCCAAGGGACCGCGGCCGTCGGACCGTTTGCCGCTGGTCATGACCGCATCTTGAAATAATCGCTCTTCAAGCTTATGGACCTCTTCCCAAACGTCGGTCCTGGTGTAAGGCAGGTCTTCGGCATCTTCAGGAACCAGATCTGCGATGACCTTGTCTTCGACTTCCTTGACCGCAGCCTGACGATCGGCTTTTTTCTCCTGATAACGCGCGGTCTTCAGATCGTACTTGTCACAAAGCTCCTTCACCTTCGCCGGAAGTGACTCGTCCCGAGGCGGTGAAAGGCTGGTTTTCTCCACGCCGACTTTTTCGCCCAGTTGCTTCAGCACGGCCACGATCTTCTTGCACTCTTCGAAGCCGAAGGCGATTGCATCGGCCATCACGTCTTCGGGAACCTCCAGCGCGGCCGCTTCGATCATGTTCACGGCGTCTTCATGGGCTGCAACGACGACTTCGATGTCGCTCTGTGACCTCTGCTCGATCGTGGGATTGACGACGAATTGCCCGTCAATGCGGCCGACACGAACGGAGGCGGTGGGTCCGAGGAAGGGCAGCGGACTCACGACCAAGGCAGCCGAGGCGCCAAGCATGCAGAGAATATCAGGGTCGTTTTCCTGGTCCGAGGAGAGGACCATGTTCTGAATTTGAACTTCGTCTTTGTACCCTTCGGGAAACAGGGGGCGAATCGGGCGGTCGGTCAGCCGCATCGTGAGGATTTCCTTGTGGGATGGCCGGGCCTCGCGCTTAAAAAAACCGCCGGGAAATTTTCCGGCGGCATACATTTTCTCGCGATAGTCGACTGAAAGCGGAAAAAAGTCGATCCCCTCTCGCGGTTTCCCGGTGACGACCGTGGCTAATAGCATCGTTTCGCCATAGGTGACCAGGACGGCCCCCGACGCCTGCTTGGCCAATAGTCCAGTTTCAAATTTGAGTTTTCGTCCGCCGACTTCCATCTCGACACTGTGAATCGCCATGTTGATACGCCTGCTTACTTTCTTGCCAACTTGCCTATGATTTTCCAATTTCCTATGAACAACACTTCATGTTAAACAAACGACGTGAATTCCGTCGCTGGGCATTACAACGGAAGTGATCAGCATGCGCGAACCTCCGGCGCGCACCACTCAAAATGGTGTCCCGCGTCCGACAATTGATGTGGTGACAAAGGGAGACGCTGATCAACGCGGAGCCGAGGGCTCCCAAGAACCGACTACTTTCGCAGACCCAAGCTTTCAATGATCTTCTGATACCGTTCGCGGTCCGTTTTTGTTAGATATTTCAGCAGATTCGACCGCGCACCGACCATTTTCAGCAAGCCGCGACGTGAAGCATGATCCTTTTTGTGGGCTTTGAGAT
Organism: Phycisphaerales bacterium; assembly: GCA_022360095.1. Lineage (GTDB taxonomy): Bacteria > Planctomycetota > Phycisphaerae > UBA1845 > UTPLA1 > JAKSDK01. The sequence continues at coordinate 5,864 of JAKSDK010001650.1, read as the reverse complement.
GCTCGGTTAACTGCTGAATCTTGCTTGTCAGCAAGGCAATCTGGACTTCGGGCGAACCGGTATCACCATCGTGGCGTCGATATGTCTTTACGACGTCCTGTTTGTGTTCCAACGTTAACGCCATTCCTGACCAGACTCCCGTATGTGGATAAAGTTGACACCGGCTCAAAGAACCCACCCGAAGAGGGCAAATTCTCTCAGCATACTTAAAGATCCGCTAGGATAATCCGGAATCACCGAATCTGCAAGCGCCGAGTTTCAAAAACACTCGGAAAGCGTCCTGGGCGAAATTAACTTGCCCCTGGAAAAGACTTTAGAGCCTGTCCGGATCCGAATACTCTCGTCCCAGGAGGCTGGAGGCCGATTCCAGCAGTCGCTCGGTGCTGAAGGGCTTGTTGACGTAGTCGTTCACGCCCAGGTGCCGGGCATAAGCTTCGTGGCGCCTGCCTTCATTGGCTGTGATCATGATGACGAAGGGTTTCTCGCCAAGCTCCGAATTGGGCTTAAGGGTCTCGAGGACCAGAAAACCGCTTTTCTTGGGCATCATCATGTCCAGAATGATCAGGTCAGGCTCGATGCGGCGGGCCATGTCTACGGCTTTGTTGCCGTCATTCGCAGTCGTGACTTTTGCACCACAGGCTTCGAACCGTGCTCGCACGGTGTGCAGAATATCCGGGTCGTCGTCCACCACGAGGACGGAACAACCGTCTAGTTTTGCCGGCATGGGGTGTTCTCCATCGCGATTGTTTGAAGTCCGAAAACAGGTCGGCCTCCAAAAGGGGGTACTGGAAAAGTATACCGGCTGAAAACCCGTCTGGCAAGCCGACGGAGGCATGACGGCATGCCCCGATTGCACGAAGAATGACGGATTGAGGCTCTTTGCTTAGAGGTCCGAGCTTCGGCCCTTGTCATAGGGAGCGGCGATTCCGGCGAGTTCGCTGGAACCCAAACAATGACGCCATCCCTCCGGCTTCAGTTTCGCGATGCGCGTCAACGTCCTGTAAGTTTCATCACCGTTCAGCGCAGCCGCCAGCTTCTTGCGGAATCGTTCTTCATAATAAGTGACTCGTCCGGCCGAACAAGACAGGGACTTCGCGAGTTGCCGGATCGATGTGCGAGCCGTCGGCTCCGGCACGCTCCATCGTTCTTCCAGGCAGCGTTCTATCACATCTGAGTTATCCTGAGTGCAACGCGGTGAGTTCTTCATGTCTCGGGCCACCTCTCGCATGGCACGGTCAAAGCGCTCGCGAATCATGTCGCCGATCGTCACTTCATCCTGTACGGAAGAGGCGTGGTGGACCTCGCGGATTGAAGTCCGCAGGCGTGTCGTCCCGTGACGACCATCCTTCATGCTCACGACTCGCGGAAGGGGGGCCGGCCGGTGTCGATCGCACTCCTTTTCTTCCCGGTTTTTCTTTCGTCGTCGCTGAGTGATAAAGGGTACACGGATTGCGCCCGTGTATTCATGCACGTATCGGCTGATTGCGAAGTGAATTCGGGCCATGGCAAATGCGGCGAATTCCCCGTGTCGGATGGGGTCGTGCATGCGCACGGCTTCCATCAAGGCTAGACTGCCCTCCTGAAACAGCTCCTTCGGTTCACGACCTGCGCGATGATGATCGGTCAGGTAGCGATGCCGTCGAAGGGTCAGATACACCAGCGGGAGATTGTTTTCCACAAATTGACATTGACGCGCACTCATCGCGCCCAGTGGAATCCGATCGGTATTCACGGTTCGACCCCGGTCTCAAGGCATTCCTCTTTGACCGACACATCTCGCCGGTCCTGAGATCCCGACCATAACCTAACATAGACCGAACTTAAGGTGAAGTCAAGTTCGAGTCCAAAAACAACTCAAACGTTGGTTGAAGTGATGCGGCGTTGAGCTTCGGCAAGATCCATCAGGGCTGATCGCACCGATTCAGGAGATGCGATTTCCAGATTGACCGAATCCTCCAGGCGAAAGGGTCCCACCGCGGTTCTGGTCAGCGCTTCACAGCACGCGCCGCATTCCAGTGCTTTCCCCAGATCACGAGCTAGTGCCCGGATGTAGGTGCCGCGGCCGCATCGGACTTCAAGCGCCAGGGCCGGCCATTCGTAGTTCAGGATTTCAACATGGTCGACCCGGACCTTTTTCGGTGGCTTTGTGACAGGTTGACCCTTCTGGGCGAGGCGATAGCTGGGAACGCCGTTGATCTTGACCGCGCTGTATTCAGGCGGAACTTGGTCGATGTCTCCGATGAATTGGGCGACGGTGTCCGCGAGTTGCTGTTGAGAAGGAGGCTTGATTCCCGGTACGGGCTCAAACGGTTGTTCGGTGTCATAGGTTCGATTGGTGACGCCTAATCGCAAGGTCGTCCGATAACGCTTCGAAAGTCCCATCAGGCTTTCGACGAGTTTTGTGCCGCGTCCTACACATCCCAGGAGCACTCCGTCAGCAAACGGATCGAGCGTGCCGGCGTGTCCGACTTTTCGGAGCCCGAAGATCCGACGAAGACGATATACATAACGGGCGGAACTTTGGGCCGGCGGCTTGTAGAGATTGACGATCCCGCTGATTGTTTCGATACCTGAGTGATTCATCGACGATTGTTGGAACATGGGACCCGATATCACGTTATTATGATCATCAAGCTTGTATCGAGTTTTGTATTATCATAGCAAGGTGCGATGCATGGAGAATCACGTCATTATTGCCGGGTTCGGAGTCGGCGGCAGATTCATCGCAGAGTGTCTTCGGGAACGCGGGATTGACTACCTGGTTGTTGAATTGAACCCCGATACTTGCGACACGCAACGCACTCTGGGCACCGCGGTCATCGAGGGCGACATTTCTCACGAGAGCATTCTACAACGAGCGGGGATCGACACCGCGAGCGTTTTGGCCCTCGCGATCCCGGACGAAGAGGCTGCCCTCCGCGCCACCGAAATCGCTCATGCGAGGCGCCCGGAAATCCATATCATCGCCAGCACGCGATACACATCAACGGGTTTACAGGCGCTGCAAAAAGGCGCCGATGAGGTGATTGTGGCGGAACAGGCCGTGGCCCAGGAGTTTTACCGTCGCATCGATTATTTCATGACCGCGAAGTCGTCAAGCGCCTCATGACTCACCGTTATTCTCTTTGACGGTATCCTTTTTTGGAGACGGGGCAGCCTTCGTTTCCTTCTCAGGTTTTCCTGTCGAATCGCCGCTCTTGGGCGAGGCGGGCTGCGCAGCCTTTTCCGGCTTGTTGTCGGGCGATTTCTTTTTGGCTGAGTCTGAACCGGCCTTTTCGGTTTTTGGAGGCTCACCAGCCTTGTCGGTTTTTACGGAGGGCTTGGGCTTGCTCGCCTTGAGCCTGGTCATTCCTTGCCCTGAGAACTGTTTGTGCAATCTGTCCAGTTCCTTCTTTTTGTCAGAATCGACATTGACCTTCTGCTCACTCGTTCGTAAGTCGTCCAGCCGCTGGGCCATCTTGCCGAACATCTTGTAGATCGGCTGCAGAAGCTGGATTTTCTCGTGAACGATCTTTGTGCGGTCGGCTTTAGGCCCTTTCGAGGCGAGCTTCTTATCCAAGTCAGTAAACTGAGCTTTTTTCTTCGCACGGTACCGCTTGGCCTCGTTCAGGTAATACTTGTGGATTTTCTCTCGGGCCGAGTTCTGCTGTTTCTCATCCAGCTTGTAAACCTTGATGAATTCGTTGACGTAACGAGTCCAATTGTCTTCAAGCTCCGCCGAGATCTGACCGGGGGGATTCGGGGAGACGCGGCTGCCGCTGGTCTGACGCGGTCCGTTGGAAATCGGTTCACCCGGTCCCAACTTTCCCTTGCCGTCTTGCCACGCGACCAGCCGCTTCGTCACGCTCGAGAAGTTTCGTTCCATCAGCTTCAGGTCACGATCATGCGTTTTTCTTTGCTCGTCGTCGAGAATTTCGCGCCAAGCCATGTTCCCGGACAAGATGGCGTCCTGGGCGGCTTCATAGATTGGTCCAGCCCGGTCCGCCCACTGTTTCAAGGATTCAGGATCGCTGTCCATCATTCCCCGACGGTATTCGATGGACTCTTGAAGAAGCTCGCGGATGTCGCCTTCATAGTCATCGAGAAATGACCGGACGCGCGTCGTCAACAGTAACCGGGTGTACTCTTCCTGGCTTTTGTTGAGGTTGTAGCGAAGCGTGATCTGCATCACCGCATCTTCCATCATCTGATCCACGTCCCAGATCATCGGATCGTAGGGATGCGTCTTGGCGGTGGGTTTGGACGATTCGCTGTTTGTATCGCCGGTCTTCTGGACCTTTTGAACGATCCTCTTCTTTTCATCTGGAGTTTGTTTGTCGTCCGGTTCCTGTCCTGACGCTTGGGCGCCGACGGTCAAAAGAGCCCAAGCCAGGCAGGCCACGGCAATCCATCGTTGCCTTGTCGAACAAAAACCAGATATGTTGAATTTAACGTGCATCATCGGATTATCCCAATATCTTTAAGTCTTCCGGGTGCGAGGGACTACTCCTAAATTTTCCGGCTTATTGTATGCTAGGCCGCTCGAAGGGTTGCAATCCAGATCACCCGCGGTTCGATAACGGTTCCTCCGTCGGGCAGCCACCGTTTTCGTCGTCAATCCGGCTTCATGGCGTTAAGGAGCCCCTCGCTCTTTCGATAATGTCTGAGAGGCATTCCCCTCAGCGGGGGGGCCACGGCCCATATTGTCACCCCGTCCGATATGGCGTCAATGCCTAACCACCGGGCCGGGTGTCGGGTCTGCGTCGAATGATCTGCAAACACCGCAGCGGCGATGATCTAATCGTATACCCTAACTTTCAGGTGATTTGACAGGGAAAGGAGTGGCATCGTGATTGACGATGTAATGATAACTATGATACAAGGCTGGGGCCCCCGAACCCAAAAAATTATGTGGATTCTTTGGTTTGATGACGCCGGCACGCGTTTTCGGGGATTTCAGGCCGAGTCAGGGTGCATTCTACGGTGAGTTTTTGGGGCAGTCTGTTTCTGGGCGTTTTCGCATTTCATGCCGTAGGCGGGCGTGTCGCTTCGGCGGCTTTCGTCGTGACCACCCAGCCCGTGGCTTCGAAACCGAGCACCACGCGTCCGGTTTCCTCCTCATCCGTCATGACGCCGGAGGAACTTGACGAGCACACCCGCTTGATTACAGACAACAACACGCCGGAGGCTCGCGTATTAGGGGCCCGAAAACTCCTGCATTCCGGGTCGGCGGAGGCCGTGCGAAAGTTAGTGGATATCCTGGAGTCAACCTCCTCTGATTTGCCCGCCAAACAAGCCGTGTGCCGGGCCATCGTCAACGGCGATTCATCCTCGTTTCCGGGATCGAGCAACTCGGGCGAAAATGGATTCGCACCGCCGGCGGTTCTCGTTGAATCTTTGTTGTTATTGCTGGGGGATCATCCGGACGCGCTGGACGACCTGATCGTACAGGCCCTTCGACGGTTCGAACGTCAGGTTGTGATTCCCCGACTGCAGGACCTTTCGGCGGATGCTTCATTGGAACTTGCGAAGCGCAAAGCGGTGGTGATGGCGCTCGGAAGTATGGGAGACGAGCTTCAGGCCATCGGTGCCTTGATGGCGGCTCTGAAGGAGGATGGTGTGCGACTTCGGGCGGCTGTGCTCGAAGCCCTGGCGCAGGCGACGGGTGTTCGTCATGAAAGCGGGGACGCAGCACTTCTTTGGTGGGAATCACACAAGACGATGACTCCGCTTCAGTGGTTGCGCGAAGTCAATGCCCGTCGCGTTGAAGAACGAAACCGTCTTTGGGCTGAGAAGGCCGTGCTCACGAACCGGCTGGTCACGGCGTATCGTGAGGCCTACCTGCAAGCGCCCGAGGCCCAGCGTCCGGAGAAGCTCCGGGATTT
>JAKSDK010000665.1 GCA_022360095.1 Phycisphaerales bacterium | reverse complement strand
GACAATCACAAGGTTGAAGTATAGAAAATGTTAGGAAAATAGACTGTTCTTGGAAATTTTTTGCCACTTATATACCCTGTCTGTGGCAGTGTCAAGTTCAAAGTCCTTTTGATAACATATAATGTTAGCTGAACATAGCTGTTAGAGAGCAAAATTAAATTCAGGTTAAAATTTTTTGAGCAAGGTTGATTCTCCTATCCTTATTTCATGAACAATTGGGGCTAGAAGACAAAGGAAATTAAGAATCAACCTAGGTTGAAACATTTAAGGCTGATCATAATTTTGACCTGTAACGTGGCAACTTTAGCTGTTTGGCAGCATAGAACCAACAGGTTTATAATCATGTCACCAGAAAATGATCTTACACGCTCAAAACAGCACAAACTGATTGAGACCTTTCCTCACTTTATCATACATTAAGTGCGACAAATATACATATTTAAAGCTCTTTAACTCAAAGTAACACAGCTTGCATCTAAGTGAGATCTATAACTCTGTGACTTGACTGGACTCAACAGAATTAATCTCAATGTATACTACGAGATGTGTCAAAATAATTATCTTTAGTTCCACATGGTTGCCAGAATACCATCTAATTTCAAAAATTGTAATCTATTATTTATAAGAAAATGGGACAGTCCACACCATGGGGTGGATTCCTGGAGCAAAAGACGGTGGTGAAGTAGAGAATCTCCTCCCAGATTATTTTGTCACAGATGCATGCTGTAGTTGGAGACAACTTGCATTTCTGACGAGTGATGGCGAATGTGTTCTTTGGAGTGACTACACAAACGGACAGTCACATCCAAGAAAAGTTGAGGCCAGTAACAGAAAATTTAAGGCTGCAGGATGCTTAGAATCGAGTTGCATACTTCTATCAGGCAAGTTTTACTTCATGCTTAAAATATCAAGGATAAGGATCATTCTCTGAAATAGATGAAGGCATACATATTGTACAGAAATCAGACTGCCATCAATACAAGTTATTTTGCTCATTTTAAGTTACCTGGTCAAGTGCCTACCCATATATGGTGGTGTATTACTGTAAATTTTGCCATGCATGATTGTAATCCCTTATTACAGAATAATTCCATAATGCTTTTATCAGTTAACTTAAATGCCTTTCGCATCTGAAGGAGCACCTTTAGAAAATGCACAAGTCACCTTTCTTTAATCAGTTCAACCCTGAATGGCAATATTATTGTTCTGGTTACTGTGTTCTTTTGATTGTACATGTATTATACATTATACCTCATCCATCTGCAAACTGTCTCAAATTAGGCATTTCTTTTGCACAGATGATGGCCAAGCTGGTTATGTACTACATGATCAAGACCAGAATGCCACCAAAGATTTAAACAAATCAGCTTCAATGATCTTTAGACCAATGGACCTGATGAAACAGATGATATCAGTTGCTTGTGGGAAGGAACATGCACTGCTTTTATCTTCATCAGGAGAAGTTTACAGTCTTGGCAATGGAAGGTATATGGTAGGGTCTGAAATTGACTGACTTTTCAATACAGGCTCCATCTGACAAAGTAATACATTTAAAATTTTTGGTCACCAGTTGGCCTAAATTGGTTGCCAGAAAATGTTCCCCTTTCTTTAATGGCTTGGGAAAAAAAGAATGAATGCTTTAGACATTTTATGCTCTTGTAAAAACTGGCCTACTGTACTCTGGTGATAGCATGATTTTGTGTATGGGTAAAGAAGTATTTGCAGTTTTGTTTCAATGAGTTTCATTTCATGGAGAGATTATTTGTTGTGGAATTTAGACCAACCAGCTACCCCTTAATTTATTCATCGTTTCACAGTATAGTGAGGGAGTTGTGCAGTACACTGTTCTGGAGATGTAGTGCCTAGTACAGTGTAGGTATTTTGTCTCTTGTGTTTGGTGAGTGGGCATTTTAATCTTTACGAGTGTGAAGATGCAGTGCATCTCTTTTTTGTTTCTTTTGTTTTCTGTTTTTGTTTTTGTTTGTTTGCTTGTTTTTTTTTTTTAATTTTTAT
>JAKSDK010001938.1 GCA_022360095.1 Phycisphaerales bacterium | reverse complement strand
TTTATTCATACATTTAGACATTCTTCTAAAGCATACCTGAGAATTGGCTTGGGTTCCTTTAGGCAGCCTCCAAACGAAGGCATCGAAGTCCGGTAAATATAGCGAAGTGTGTCAAGTGTGACCAAACTAACTTACTTAACGGCACCACTATCGTAAAACAAGAAGAAATCTCTTCCTGTTCCCTCATCCTTAGCGAATTACCATTGTTAAAGTCCTTATGTTTCGATAAAAAGTGAGTAGCAGAATACTAGTGCGTTTGATTTTGCGTTACATTACTATCATGATTCTGTGAGTGTCATTTTGATGGTTCCATCTCTTCAAACGTATGTTATGTCACATGCAGTCATGGAACAGAATGATTGTCATGCAGAGTCGCCGGCTGGTAGAGTTCAGTGTTTCAAAGTGGCTAAAATTGACCCTGTTTCACCTTTTTACCCCACTCTTTGATTACAAGAAGTATGAAAAATGAGCCTTTAGGCTGTAAATATTTACTTTTGTGGGTTTCGAAATTGGAAGTGTTTACGCAATTACCACAGGCCTACCATGAAAATTACTAGACTTCGATAGTGTCTTGCAAGAGATTTCCTTCAATAACCCAAGCCAGTTCTCAGGTATGTTTTAAATGAATGTCTAAATGTGTGATTAAAATAGCATGAAGAGAATTTGGAGTTTTACCACGTGTTAAATATTGCCATGTACGAAAAACTTAAGTTTTTGTCCTTTCATTTCAGTACGACAAGCTTCGCTATTGCCCTGAAAGTATCTTTTAGTGGAAGAAACATAATTTTTCTTTTCATAAGTGTCCAAATTTCACCATGTGGCTTCGTTTGCAAATGCAAGGAAAGTTGATGTTAGCAAACTTCAGGTTGAAAATTAGGGCAGTCTGCAGACTCCAACATTGAAAACTGATCTTCTAATTTTTCTAACAAATAAAAGGCTTGTGGTGGGAACAATCTCCATTAGGTTTCTTATTTACCTAAAAGCTTTCTATGAACAAAAAATTAAGAAACTGATTTTTCACCTCTTGCCACGAAATTAAGGGTGCATTCCTTTGGGATGATCTG
>JAKSDK010001822.1 GCA_022360095.1 Phycisphaerales bacterium | reverse complement strand
GATTTGACTGGATTGATTATCACTGCGCTTTGCTTTTTTCAAGAGTTAGTAGAATAGGGTCGGAAATTTTCGGGATTTTGGCGGTAAACATATTCTTGTAAGAAGGGATTAAAACTATGAAGATTATAAGACAAATGCATGATAAACAGAAAGTCACTAACATCGGATCGCCAAAAATACATTTGGTCAGAAGTGACGAATATGGAATAAGTAATTGGCCACAGAATTGACTATAACGGGTTAGGGGTTCTGAGAGGCCAGCGGCACACGCCCAGCAAAAATTTACCCAAGTTCATCCCCCACCCACCTCGCCCCCGAGGCTGGGGAACAAATTGTGCCGACTTCAGGGAATATAACAACAATTATGACCTTGGTTTTAAATTGCTTTTAAACCACTCTGACACCCTCATGCTGCAAATTCGTACATGAAAAAAAATTAAACAATGGATGTATATTCCTTGAGGAAGGCGTGCTAAGAGCGCTTGTCCATCAAGTTAAAGTTAAGATCCTTACGCCTCCAGCCATCAATGAACGTGATTATAGGAATTAACTATATTTAGTTGATAATATGTTTGTATTTGTTTTTCCGTTATCAAAAGCAAGTAGCCGCACCATACCACGTCACCTTCGTCCGTTCCTTTACTAAATTTATTTTTTTTGTTAACTCCTGGTAGTGGTCGGTCGAAATATCGTAACTATTCTCATTCGTGTAAAAGCCACCGAGTGACGATTTAATCAACTAGATTACTACGTTCTCCCTTGTAAAGCAGTCTATTTGTTCTTTACCGTCCCCAGGGAAATTCCCTAGGCCTTTTATACGCCCAACAAACAAATTCGCTGACTTCTCGGGCAAGCAAGTTTCCTCACCGTCCATCCCTTCAGCGGCGCTGGCAAATTTTCTCTATCAGCTCACCCTGTGCCTTATGCAAAATTTTTCACCCATAACTTATCCATCAAAAGGCATAAGGTGGCTTTAATGCCAATGTGAATTAGTTACTATAGTCTATTCAAGTTGTTTGATCAGTTCCTGTAGTCGCCTTTTTGACCCCAATGATTTATATTTAGCGTCAGTTGTATGTAACTTATATTAAGGCGCATCCATCCGTTTTTCCTTACCCTTCAGGAAAAACGCGCAACATTGTCGGGAAAGAAATAGGTGATGCTTTAATAACTTTATTATTTTGTGATTAAATATTAATTAGAAATTGGCATTTGTAGCGCAGAAG
>JAKSDK010001228.1 GCA_022360095.1 Phycisphaerales bacterium | reverse complement strand
TCAATGTTATATGAATGATTGCATATTTTAGAAGAGGAAACCCAGGAAGAAAGTTGTGCGAGAATACATCCCCACATACAGATCAGGACCATATGCTTGGATGCTAACTTTGTACCAAGAAAGCCAGGTTGTTTACTATTTAGTCAATTACATGGTACCATTGTATTTTAGTTATTGAATTGAACTTTTCACTTCATTATACATTATTTATCAAAAAAAATTCATTGTGTTCTAATGATGCAGCCCCTATTGCATCTCTAATAGTACTTTTCTCTGTTTTGACTCCACTTTTACTGCCTCCACACAAATTTTTTAAGATCCTTTTATTGATTAAGAAAGCCAAGCGGCTCTCTATGCTTTCTAAGAATTCCTGGAAAGAGAGAGTTGACACCCTATAAGCCTGGAAAGCCAGAAGAAAATTATTTCAGGCTTTCCTGAATTCTCCATCACCCTTCCCTGCCTGAAGAGTTCTAATGGTATATAGGCTATTATGTCATCTAAGATTTTTGTCTGAATTTGCAATTTTCATGTAGACTGGCCGATGGTTAATGTTTTCATTATATTTTGCACATGTATGATGTATAATGAATTGTTTTTACTATAAAGAGACCTAACTATCGAGGATACATGACAAGAGCTGAGTTGCAAAAAGAAGCCCAACCTTTCTGTGAAGCATCCTTCACCATGGTAATTACTGTGTTTAATTATGTACCTATTACTAACTTGCTCCAACAAGCTCGATAAAAATTCTTACAGCAGATACAGCTTCCTAAACTCATGTGCTAGTATGTACAGTACTCATGAATCTATATACACAGGACTGCATAAATTAATATATTTCATCTTGTAAGAGTCAATTAATTACATGTACATGTAACTACCTACTGTCATAATTATAATAATATTAGTGTAAAGGACTGTCTTGTGACCTGATTCAAGTCAGACAAATTTGAAGCGATTTAATTATGAGCTTGGTGACTAACAATTTGCCATTTGCACATCTCCTATAATACATCTTGTTTGCCCCCCAAAATTTTGCATAACCTTTGTTTTTTATTTCTTCTGGGAATTACAGTCTTCCCAGGAGAAATTGAAAACAATGCTTAATATGCAAAATTTTGGGAGACAAACAAGGTGGGTTTTGGGAAATGTGTAAGTGGCAAATAAAAAAATGTTAATTTTGACAGCCTGACCCTGGAAGTCATTACACAGCTTGGTCATCTATGTCTACCTTGATCAGAAAAGGCTTTATCATCAAAACAAACAACCCTGCTAGGTAAATTTGTCTCACATAATTACATATATGTATGTATGTCTACATGTACAAAGGAATTGTATATTAAGTGTATGTACCTTATTACCGTATTTATTCGAATAAGCGCCCAACCTCGAATTAGCGCCCACCTCGAATAAGCGCCCATCCTAAAGGCAGAAAAAGTTAATAAGCGCCCAGCCTCGATTAAGCGCCCACCCCTCCTCCTCCCAATCAAACTCAAATAAGCGCTCACCCCCACCCCACCCACTTGAGTGAATAAATT
>JAKSDK010001804.1 GCA_022360095.1 Phycisphaerales bacterium | reverse complement strand
GCTCATGCACTGATTCAGATTTCATTGACTTGTTTATTATTTAATCCTACCTGAATTTTCCTTTCTGCAGTGAAAACATGGACAAGAGTTTCTTCTGTATAATGTCAGGCATTCCATACAGAGGATCTATAAAATGAGAGAAAATGACCCAGGCTCATGAGGTTGTGGTCAACTTTTTGGGCTGCAAGGGCAGAACACTAACCTTTGGGTGTCCTGTGGTTGCTTGGGTGCCCTGTTGCTATTTAGGGATATCAATCTCAATTTTTGTTGGTAACAATGATTCTTAGCAGAAATGGTCAGCAGTGACATCGCAACTTATTTTCAAACACTCTTATTGCCTCATTCTAAATTTTGTTAAGTTTTGCACATTGCTAAGAAAAGAAAGACTATCTAGTTGCTTTAAATTCTTTACTTATGTTAATGTATTTATTGGTTATTTTTTCAATCTGTGTCATATGTAAACCAAGCTGAGTTAAAATAATATATCTTCTTGTCTTCTTGTTCTTCTTCTCAAGAAACTGTCAGTAGTGTAAACATTCATAAGTTGTAACATATGCATATTGCATTTGTCCAAAAGCAGTAAAAAAAAATTACGGGAAAAATGCATCACACAGTAAAAAAAATAATAAAACTCAAACCAAATGCCCTCTCCAAAGTCGGCAAGCTATTTTTTGGTTTTGCAAGGTAGCAAATGGTTTTTGCTGGATATTTAGTAAGTATGCTGTTATCACTTGTCACGATGTGTCACAACAAAGTATCTACATCTCTTCAGATGGTTACTGAAGTACACTAACAGACTATTCATTGCAAGTAAGCACACGTCCTCTCAGAAGAAAATTTTTTAGAAATTAAAATGCCACAAAGCTTTTAAGTTAAATCTCATCCTGGTGGTCCTCCTTGTCCTTGAATCTAAAGGTCTCTACTATGGCGCATGCAAACAGTCTCAAATTATTGGAATGACTGTAAACTGGCCAATAAAGACCCAATCACAAGGAACTCACGATTGTATGACTATGTGTATTGTTTGGTCCAAAGCATTCACCTTTTTTCTTCACGTCCTGATAGTTCAAGCCATATAATGTTATCATGTATGATAAATATAAGAGACAACATGACTGGTGGAGACGCTGTGAAGGATTGATGGACATCACTTCTAAGTGCCGCAAAATATACTCTGGGAACCTACAAGTTAACATAAAAAGTTAAAAGTAAATACCATTTCATGAGTAGGTTGAGGATGATCATCTGGGTGAACATAGTTTTGAATAGGACTGTTGTTGTTGACAGT
>JAKSDK010000375.1 GCA_022360095.1 Phycisphaerales bacterium | reverse complement strand
GAACATTTTGTTTGATCCCTTTTTTTACTCAGCTGCATTTTCAGAGTTTTAAGACTTTTCAACCATTTTTTGTTGTGTGTGTGTGGCAGTGGATGGGTGTAGAGAGAGGGGATACTCGGTTTTGTTAATGATCTTGAATGATTTATCTCTTTTCTTATCAAGATTTTGCCGATACGGGAAAACCCTGGGAGGACATGGTCGGGGAGACTGAGAGTGTAACATCAAGTGACAGCGGAATAAATGAATTTGAAATACATCGGGAAAGTTTTGGTAAGTGTATAATACCTCATTAATTACATAAACACTTATAATTTCGCGATTGTTTTGAAATCGCGAAATTAGTGTGACGCAAACAATAAGTTTGACGAACATAAGGTGACGCGAGAATAAGTGACCCACCGGCCTTGAAAGGATGGGGGCAAAGCTTGGATTTCGAGCCGGTTGTAACTGGGAGTAGAAAGCTACCCCCAGTTGATCCCGTTTGAAGACGTTTAGATAAATAACTTGTTAGGCTTGTTTATAGTGGGAATCGTGAACAACTGACTGCAAATAGTTCATGTACAAACTCGAATTTCTCTGAGAAATTGTGAGAATTTCTTTGTTGTTAACGCTACTGTCGTCATAGACCCGCCGGTGCATCATTTTTTTTTTCAGCTTTGGCATGATAAAAAGTGCAGATGAAGTCAAATGAAATTAAATTAGATTTTGCAAAATCGCAAAATTAACATGTCGTGAAAATTCTAGAGGTGATTTCACTGATTTGCATTATAAATACAATACCCACAAACCTTCCACTCTACCTCGGCGAGAAAGACTGTATCCCTCCACATGCAAGGAAATAAACTGGTATGGTCGATTCCTGTTCTCGATCGACAGTATGTAAAGAGCCTTCTAGTCACTGTTTGACTTCAACCTTCAACAATTTATTTGGCAGAATGTTGTGTTGAGATTTGCAATAATGTGACCAATACATTTCATGCGATGATCAGGTTATTACTCAACTTT
>JAKSDK010001449.1 GCA_022360095.1 Phycisphaerales bacterium | reverse complement strand
TCAAACCCAAAAAAATCCTTCGATCATCCTCGTGACTTGAAATCCCGAGTACCCCCCCTGGGTGCGTTCCTTTGGGGTGATCTGGATCATCAGGATCAGTGATCTAAGATCTGTCTGGATCATGGTGCATCAAAGGAACCGGCGAATCCATGACCAGAGTGGTTAATGCACCATGATCCAGACAGATCTTGGATCGCTGATCCTGATGATCCAGATCACCCCAAAGGAACGCACCCATAATTTATCTGTAACTCACATACAAGAACTTGCTTGATCTCGCTCTCTAAACAGACTCTTATACTTTTGGGTTTTAAAATGCCAAATTTCTGCCACCCGATTCTTAAACTACTGGGTTCTTACATGCGGTGTTTTACTGTATTCTTATGTCAATTTTTCAATATTCTGTATTTAATTGATATTTACTCACATTAGTTCCTTTAAATTTTTTGGTAAATGTCAAACTTCATACCTCTGGCTCATTGATTGATTGATTGATTGATTGATTGATTGATTGATTGATTGATTGATTGATTGATTGATTGAGTAAGCAATACAAATAAAAATGCATTTACTCGCATTACCATTACCTTTCTCATTTTAACTTTTAGCTAAGAGTCTATTTATCACTGCAAATACGTGTACCATTATGATTTTCTATACAATACCTTGTCGTAAATGTTAAAGGTTTAATAGCACAGCGATGCTTCCGAAAAGAGCAGAAATGCTAAAACGCTTCGAAACGGGAATAAGATTATTACTTGAATTTTTAAGATCCCGCCTTTTTGGTGAAAAACACGATATCACTAAAATGAGGCCTGGGTAAGGCTTCGTTCATACTAGACATAAAAAGGACCCCCCCCCCCCCTCCCCCCCTCGTTATGTACAGTAGTGTGAACATCCTGACTTAATTATGGCAACAGAATAACATGAACAACGACATAAGAAAAAAACTGATCTTTCCTTTATGCTTTGATGTTGATGTTCACATTGCGACATAGGCTACTATGTCGTGATGGTATTATGTCGTTTCTGTCGTTACGTCGCTACTAAGATGGCGCGTTGTAATATAAAACCCAAACTTCTTTTTACGATAACTGCAGAAATTCTCACGCGCTCATTGGCTAATTTTCATTGTCAGTGAGCGGACAGACAATGAATTTATGATTTATGCGTCTCGTCAACGAGCGAGAGCGGACAATTTATTATTGTGAAAACAAATTGACGTCAGTTTTTCATGCGACTGTCCAGTTATTGACAATGAGTTTCGTCATAATATAGTCTGCGGATCCACTTAACCATCGCCTCGTGGATCCACAGCTACTTTGACAATGTTATGACGAATTTCATGATCAATAACAGGACAGAAGCATGAAAAACGGACGTAAACTTGATGAATAGAACGTATTAGAAACAGAGGACTCAATAGCGTAATCAAACTGGTGACGCGATGATGGCATGAGCATGGAGAATTTACATTTTGATGATCGAAATAAAACAGGTGATTTTCCCCTTCTTTTAGGTACTTTGGACGGTCACGCGATTCTTACAGAGCGTGACACTTATCAAAGAGGTCAGTCACGGTATTTTAAGTTGTTTTGGCCACGTACAAAATTAGCTTTAAATTGAAGGAAACCTGAAAATAGTTGTTTACTAAGATA
>JAKSDK010001527.1 GCA_022360095.1 Phycisphaerales bacterium | reverse complement strand
CTCGGGGGTACCACTTTTAACACGCTGGGATCAGAATTTCTTTGTCTGTAGCCTGGTAACAAGTTCTCCATTTGGGGATATCGTAAAAAGTAGACGCGCGAAAGACACCCGAGGAGACGCGGCACCGCGCGCCTCGCTTCGCTTGCCCAAATAGGAGAACTTGCTCGCAGGCTACTTTGTCTCACGCTCACAAGATGATGAACATTATTTTACTTTTTCTAACATTGCTATAGAGAACATAAAAGTTATCATAAGCATATTTGGGGGAACTGACCTGCCACTTCCACCATTGGTCACGTGGACTCGAGCATGGAAAGCTGCTAAATGTGCGTAATACGCAGGGGCTGGCATGGATACACTCTTAGTGCACCGTGCATACACGTGACACAGCTGATAAGTGAGTTGTTGAAGACTGTCAGCATCAAAACCATTGTCATCATACAACACGTGATAGTGTGTAGGTCGGCTTGTTCCCTGTTGAGCAAACGTAGACACGATGTTTCGAACTCTTAAGGGGCTGGGTTAAACAACATTCAGCTAGTGTCTAAACGTTGCTCTTTCTGAACAGTGCCAAAAAGGCTTATACATGTAGCTCAAGCAAGAAAAACATGTATTTATTTCAAATGACCCACTTACAAACAAATCAAGAAATCCACTAATTGTCTAAGTCCGTTTAAATAACCGGCCACTGAATTTGTTTCATAAAACACAATCCAAAGTGATCAAAAACTTTTCAAAGTAATTCATGGTCATAACGCTAAGATAAGCAAGGGATTTAACAAGGAATACGGGGGAAACAGCTTCTCTGAGGGCAGGGTATTGCTCCAATGTAAACTTGTAAGCATGCCCGCGATGTATAGGAAAAGATTAAGGGCACAATTGTCACTATTATTTTCTAACTAGATGGTAACAAAATTTACTTAGTTCGTTAAACAACTGGATCCCATTGCACATTTCACGTTTTCGACGTTTTATCTGAAGAAATTCACCATCAAGTTCAATTATTGCACTCACGGAAAATATTTTTTCATGGGACAAAAGAAGGGCTACAGACAAGGCAACAGGTTGACAACGACAAATAGCAAAGTTTTGAGACAACCTGCCCCTACCCCTCCTAACTCATTCTCAAAAAACCATATGCAGTAATATATTACAGTTTCGGTAATGAAGAGGTACCTGAATACCAAAGTGACTGCACAGATAGAAATCAAACTCATATGGATGAGTGATTCCACTGTCCACCGTTGTTCCCGGAGGTACGTTCCTAGCTTTGCCAGTTTCATCTCTGCTGTTTTCACAAAACAGCCTGGTGTGGTGTCGCTTCTGAACCACAATAAACGTGATCCGGGGACGATACTCTTTCTCAAGCTTTATGCAAGCCTCTTGAACAGCGCGCACTTCGTGGGCAAGGACCTGATCAAACTGGCCTTCGCTGACTCCATCCCGATAAAATATGATTTTAGAAGGCTTGAGCTTGCCATTAGCCTTGTAAAACTCAATAAGGAGCTCTCTCACAATTGCAGCTAAGTCGTTGATGATTTCCTGGGCTCCACCTCCCTTCTCATGCCTCTGTGCGCCAACTCGTGCCTGATATTGGGTAGCATTAGCATCCATGCTCGCCACCACCGCAGCGATAGATGGTATGCCATTCGACTTAGTAGGCTCAGCAGGGGAGGGGGAGGGGTGAGGCCCATCAGCGCCATTCTTAGTAGGGGAGGGGTGAGTCACATCAGCGCCAAAGACAATAGTGGGTTCCCTGAACACCAGCGACTTTACCGAGGGATCAATAACCTGATTTATACCGCCCAATTTAGAGTTGATCTTAAGTGAGATGTTCGCGCACACTTGATCCTTAGCTTGTTGAACAAGTTTTGACTGTACGCACTGTGTTGGAATTCCAACAATACTGTCTCCAACTCGTTTGACCTCGGCATAAAGATCTTTATCTTTGCCTGGTAGAACGGCCATGATAAGTTGAAGTCCTTGGTACTCATCCTTCCAACTGCGGAACAAATTTTCCACCTTAAAGTAACAAAGAAAAATGTTCTTAGAATCTAGCTCAAAAGAGAGAAATATTCAAACCAAAGAAAACTGAGCACTAATTTCTCTCAGTAATATAATATTTTTAAACAATACAAGCCGATTCTGACTGTTGAGTCCGCGGATAAAACCCTGAAGTACATGAACATGAGTAATAATTTCTCTGATAATGTTTATTATGCTGTACAAGGTGGTTCTGACTTTTGAAGTCTGTTTATGAAATCCTTAAGTGTCAAGACCATTCAAATAAAACTTTGTTCCTACACCAAAAATAGAATAAGAAGTTTCAGATTCAGTGGATGTCTCTAGACAGTAGTAGAAGTACATCACATCTTACATCTCTTATCCTTGCATATCTGACCACAACTGGATCAGTCATCTTCATTCCCTCTCTAGTTGACACCCTAGCCATCTGATTACAAAAGTTCCTCAACTGATTGTCGTTACATCTTTGGGGCGGTGCAAAACAAGCCATCGCCCATGTCTTAATGTCTGCGCCTTGATGAAAAGCCTTGTTACGCATATCCCATGAGCCATCGCGAGGAACCAGTGCTTGGTCTTGTGGTCCAAACTTGATTTTGGGTGCTGGTAACACTCGGCCATCAACCTTGGCCATTTCTGGGTCTACAGAAGTCTGAAACTCTTCCCTTAAGTACTTCTGACTGGTTTTTATCATTTCCTGTGCCTATTAGAATTAACAAAGTTTATAATAAGAATAGGCACTCAGAATTATAATGGTTAATTACAAGGTAAGCTAGCTCCAGTTTACAGGTTAGTTTACCACCAACCTATACCCACCCCTCCTCCCATCCCATAAACAACTTACCCAATATTCAATGTCTTGTCTTCGTTCAGGTGCAGGTCGCGCTGTACTTCTGATCATATTTGCGGTCTGTTGTTCGGACAAGTGCCGCTTCTGACAAGGAGTAACGGTGCAAAGTTCCATCGGTAGGTAACGAGCTTTTTTTTGGCCAACTTTCAAGCAAGGGAGGTGGGGATACCTGACAATGTAATATCAATATTGTCAACTTCCTCGTAAAGGGAAGGTAACTCCATGGTCATTTTGATCCATGATTACTCTGTTATCAGTGTGCTACATTCGCAAGCTGCAAGGCAGACTGGCAGGTAACCAAAATAAACAATGTGAAATGCTGCAAAAACAAGATGAGAAAGTTTTTTTGATCATTTCAAAACACTGTTACCTTGTTTCTCTGCCATTGTGCATTTGTCACCCCCCCCGCCGCCCCTGCCCCCCCCCCCCCGACACCGCATACCGCTTTGTTCCAATGTCGCTCACACCGGCCGCATAATTATATTTGATCTTCTCTGGCTTTTATAAGCGTTTCTCTTCCCCCTCCCCCGCCCCCAGTAGCGTAATTTAACTTTTAGTGGTATACAAAACAATATGAAACAAGCAATATTCATGTGACGTTTTGTGCTCCTGGGTGACACTTAACTGAATGGCGTACACCATTGGACGAGTCGACTCACTTCTTTGCGATTTTTACCAAAATACCAATCAATTAATCGTTTTTGCACGACTTTCAAGTGTTAATGAGATAAAGTTACCTTTGCGCCAATGTGTGTTTCTGCCTCTAATAGCACGTAGTTGACCAAGCGACTGGGGAGCACATCATTGTGCCACTGGTACGAATCGTACGGTTTCTTTGAAGAATCGTATTGTCTCCAGTTTGTGTATATTGGACATGCGTGCGTGCAATTTAGGGGTGAGGATCCGCCAGAATTAGTAACCCTCGCTTAAAGACGTCAGATTTCTTCGTTTGACCCCATGCGTTTCGGGAAAGTGCCATGATTACTGTTTCCATTTTTTATAATAATATTTAAATACTTATATGGCACTATTTACTTAAAAATGTTAAATAGCCTTTTACAATAATTCATTTACTATAGTTAGAAATCTTATCTAAAATGATATAAAATTGTTCCTGTTTTCTGAACACTTTTTGTTTCTTTGTTAACTTCCTTCATTTGACA
This sequence comes from Phycisphaerales bacterium, assembly GCA_022360095.1. Taxonomy (GTDB): domain Bacteria; phylum Planctomycetota; class Phycisphaerae; order UBA1845; family UTPLA1; genus JAKSDK01. The sequence goes on along the minus strand of JAKSDK010001527.1, from coordinate 595 downwards.
GCAAATTTTCCTCCAATTCGCATTAATTTACGTAATTAACACAAGCGTCAATTTCCCATAATAAGGTAATCTTTACTGGTGAACACAAAGTCATGGTAAGGTCAGTAAACCAAAATCTGCGTGAGATTAGCCAAAGGTTAATTCAGTTTCAGTAGCAAGAAGAAACTTTGATAAGAGATTTTAAAATCTCTGCTGGAGAACGATGGTAAGATGTAAAGAAGCATACCTCAGCTGCATCCCATACCTATCCCTGAAATACGCTGCAACAGTTGTTTTTGTGCGACGGCCGGATGTTTCGTCATCAACATCAAATTGTAGGTTGTCCGCAGACTCTCTGGACAGTCCCCATACTGTGTACTTTCTTTTTACGTAGGTGGTTTGCACCCGTAAACCTATCAGGAAAAAGAGGGTGCAACGATCTTTGGATCAGAGTACAAAGTGTTGTACAAGAAAATATCCATGACTCAGGGGTTTTTCCTATTTCAACTCTGAGGGTATCCCGGGATATACATGTACTCTTGCTTTCCTTCAAAACCTCACTGTAGTATTAAAGGTGAACCTGTCCATACACGGCCTTCTTGAGTCTAAGGTAGTT
>JAKSDK010000054.1 GCA_022360095.1 Phycisphaerales bacterium | reverse complement strand
TCAAACAGCATCTACCCGCAGAATTTCATGGGCAAAAACGTTAAACAAAATTAATTTAACATGCAAGTTTAACAGATGGTGTAATGGCGCAATAGACAAGGTGACGACATTACATGTTAATGGTCCGGGGTTCAACTCTCGCCGGGGGAAATTTTTTCTTTTGTTTTTCGTCGTTTTGTTTTTGTTTTCTTTGTTTTGCTTTCACCATATTTTACCTATTGGCCGATTTCAATTTAGTCATATTGCTTCCCCTCACCACAGCTTCATGAGGCGTTGTGCTAAACCTATTTCTAGTATAAAAGTAGCACGAGGTGATGCTTAGAGCAGAAGAGGGAAATGCAAAGCCCGTGGTCCTTAGTGAACGACTTGCCTGAACATTATTTGTTGAGGGAGAATATGCATGATGAAGCCTTACATGACTATGTAACATGTCTCTGTAGGAGGCTAGGACAATAGCCACAATGAAAAAAAGCCATGCTTCACAGAGTAAAACCATCTTACATTCACAAATGGTTGTTTTTGTGCTCTGGAAAGACCATGATACTAAATGCTGACTTAGAGCAAAACATTTTGGCACAGTGAAATCTTTCAGAGCATTATCGCAATGTCTTTATTGGTCATGAGACTTAGCTTATTGGTCACATGATCATCCATGTATGACTATAAGTCCCACAGTGAACAGGGACAGAGGCCTGGACCTACCATCTGTATACAGCACTGTATGTTAGGGTGATAGATGATTATGTGACTAATAAATAGAGGATATAATACATGGCTACTTGGAGATACGAAATTTCTCTTCTCGTGTTAAAAAATATTGTGAAATATTTTTCCAACACAAGAAGAGACATGTCGTATCTCCAAGCGGCCATGTAATGTTCTATTTTTTATATAAACACCAATGAAATACCAAACCATTTCACTTTAATAGTTTTTCGGTGTGAAAGGCGTGATTTATCATGTAGCCATAGCAACGGTGATATTTTCGCATGTGAAGATAACATGTTATTTTCACATGTAAAGATATCAAGTTTTCGCACGAAAGCTCACCTTGTATTTAATTGGTGTTTATATAATAATAAGCTATCTTATCCTACCCTGGCAATCATTTTAGATAGGAGCAAAGTGGACATTGGAAAAAAGTTAATTCAGCTTTGCAATTAGCTGATTCATATCCTAATTAGGGTCCATCGTATATTCATGTATCATTAATTATGGCAGAATACACTTTGTACCTGATCTGAGCCTACAGTGACATTGACATCTCCTTCTCTTCCCAGTCCACTAGTGCTGTTACTTGATGACACACATATCATACT
>JAKSDK010000679.1 GCA_022360095.1 Phycisphaerales bacterium | reverse complement strand
CAAAGTAGTACAGGACCGTGTCATCAGCATACAAAGTCACTTCGCAATTCTTTATAACCAGCGGAAGGTCATTAATATAAACCAAGAAGAGAAGCGGTCCTAGAATGCTCCCCTGTGGCACCCCAAAGGTCATCGGGAGAAAATATCTTTTCTTTATAAATTAACGTAGAAGAATAAGGAAAACAGGTTTGGTCGGTTATATTTAGTGCTGCGATTTTTTGACTTATGTCCAGAAATGCACATAGTGCGGGTACCTGTGATATTACAAGACATTTATTTGCAATTTCCATATTACTTCAGGCCAAGAGCTTAGATCGTTCTCTCTTGTTCAGGCTAAGGGACACCTTGTGATCTCCACTTTAAAAAGCATGCATGAGTCTTTGAGGATAAGATCGATTTTACAAGAGTTCAAGAAAGTTAGTTCCATTCTCTGCTAAAGGTTTAAAAATATAGTATTTTATTCATTTATCCTTTGAATACTATAGCAAACAATCTTAAACTGAATTAGGTGTCGCTCATTTCCCGTTCGTTGAAAAATACTACAAGCATGATGTGCTTGAAGGGGATCCTTCGAATTTTCGTCGAGTTTTGACGTCAGTCTTCTTGACGCAATTTTTGACCTACCTTTGCAAACGGAACAAAGACTTGCACAGCTCAGTTTGTTATTGCGCGGCCTTCAATGTGAGAGTTCCCGAGTTCTATTGGCGGGTTTGACCTCAATCCTTGTTTCGACTTCTGATGGAGAGAGGGGGGTAAAATGAGCGTACTGTCGGCCTCGGGTTAGTAGTTAGATAACGACTATTTCGAGCTGTGGACGTAAATTAAGGACCCTTTATCCTTTGCCCTTTATATTACCCGCTCAGTTTGGAAAAAACTTCGAGACCTACGTTGTAGGTAATAAAACAGAAATTATACCAAGCCTTTTTTAATGTTAAAAGCGCGAGATTTTTGTGTTTTTGTTTGTGAGATTTTTTTACATTTTACATCGATTTTACACGAAAATCGATCAAATTCAAGTTGTCGATAGGTGACAGCATAGAAAATATGGCCACATATTCGGTGGTCGTGCAAAATGTTTAAGCAACACTCCATCGGGCTTTACTTCCATTGTGGAAGGTGCGTGGCAGTGGAGCCTTGTACCCATTTCCCTCAACATGATTATGCCTATAGCTTTTTCTTTTGTCTGCGCTTGGGTTATAACTTTTGAAATAATGTTTCTGTTGGTGTAGTTTTATGTTAGCTTTCTTCTCCAGACTACGAGGTCAAAGAATTAAGAGTTACACTATGTCACTAATCCCAATCCTAACTAGGTTTGCTTAGTATTTAAAAACGTCGTTTTGATAGGTGTTTGTAGATATGTAGTTGAAGGCGAATTTAGGAAAACAAGTGAAAGGAGAAATTATTAAATGGAAATAGCAACGTATTCTTGTTTTTACCGCAACACTCAGTTTGGATATAGATTAAAGGAAAATAGTTTTAGCGTTGTTACATATTTAACAATTATTCTTTGAAATCGAGGTGAATAGTGGCTATATATTTACCGAGCCGCGAAAACGGCGAGGTAACTATTCCCATAGCCACTATTCACCGAGACTGAAAAGAATAATTGTTTTAGTATATACACACAAAGTGATCTCAACCAAATCAGAGAGGAAACCATTAAAAGGTACGATTTGATTGACGGATCAAACCACGCGTATGTTTAAAAATAGATCT
>JAKSDK010000292.1 GCA_022360095.1 Phycisphaerales bacterium | reverse complement strand
TATTTATTCATTTAATAGCGGGGTGCGTTTGTCAAAAACATGCTTTGTGCGGATTATTTGACTGAAGCAAGACATACAGAAGGAGAGAGTTTTGGTAATGTGTTCGTCATAGGTTAAATTAGTGTCCAAAATCACCCCAAGGTCTTTAGTGGTGTGTTCTAGTACGGTTTCTCTTCCCATGAAAGTGAGGCTGGGAATGACCAATCTGGAATGCATTGGCCTGCTACCAAACACCATAACTTAAGTTTTGCTTAGATTCAACAAATAAGGTTGTTGGAACACCATCGTCCTATTCTATGCAAGTAGTCTCTTAAGTCTGCAAAGGGGTTCACAATATCTTTCATTTTGAAGGATATAACCTGCCTAGTGTCGTCTACATAGCTTTGGACGCTGCATTCCTAAGGTGCTGAAGGAAGATCGATTAGTGTGTATGCTAAATCAAAGTGGTCCGAGTATACTTACCCGCTAAACGAAGGAGTTAATGGGTAAGGGCTCTGACAATATTGAGTGGATTCGAACCACTTGTCGTCTTTCATTAAGGTAGCTACAAAACCACTGGATAACTGAGTTTGAGGCGCTTACATCTTGCCTTTTCAACATTAGAGTTTCGTGGTTAACACGGCCGTTGAAAGCCTTGCTCATGTCTAAGAACATTACCGAAGTCAACATCTTTTGGTCTATCGCTATAAGAATAGTGTCAGTTGTTTCTATGACAGATGTTTCCGTCGAATGCCATTTTTGTTTTTCCTCTTTGGTCTTTGTTAACCTATCATTTAATTGCAATGTGAATTGATTGTGTACGACCCTTTCACAAACTTTTGATGAAACCGATCAAAGCGAAATTAGTCTGTTTTTATTTGCTAATTCATGGTTTTCAGTTTAAGTGAGAGGTCTTACTTTCTTACTTTCCAAGTGGTGGGAAATTTGCATGTTTCAATAGAAGCGTTATTAATAGACGTGATTACTGAAAGAATAGGGGCAAGGTAGTCTTTTAAGAAACCTTGTCGGTCCCTAGGGCTTTGTTTGATTGCATCGATGATATTATATTATTATTATATTATATTTCTCTTAGTTCAATTTTAGTTCAATTTAACAAGGGATAAAGATTTTACGCATGTAGCTTATTATTTATTGACATAAAGAGAGTTACATAACGATATGAACGCGTACAGAGCCGTAAATGATCTCGTGTCAAATATTATACTCAACGTGGAATGTGGTGGAGTAGTGCAGAATGAC
>JAKSDK010000898.1 GCA_022360095.1 Phycisphaerales bacterium | reverse complement strand
TCATCGACACCACCAACTACCTTGCCCCCACCAGCGATATCGTTGCCCTCATGGTTCTGGAACACCAGATCACGGCCCACAATGCAATCACACGCGCCCATTTCAATACGCGGCGCTGGCTGCACCAGAATGCGGTTCTTGCCGAACATTTCGGAACCGCGTCCGACGAGTTGAGCGATTCCACACGGCGTCTCATTGCAAAAGAAGCCGACCGGCTTCTGGCCGTCATGCTCTTCAAGGATGAAGCGCCGCTGGAAGACTGGGGCGTCGAAGGCGATGAACGGTTTCAGACGGCGTTTCTCAAAGGTGCGCGGCATACCGCCGATGGCCAGTCGTTGCGCGACTTCAATCTCATGTCACGCCTTTTTAAAAATCGCTTGAGCTACATGATCCACTCCCGGGCATTTGACAATCTTCCCTCGGAGTTCACCGAAGTCTTTTTCCGGAAACTCCGGGCAGAACTGGCTGGAGAACAAACGGACGTCAGCGCTCACCTGTCCGCAATAGAACGCAAAAGGATTCTCGCCATTTTACGCGAGACGAACACCGAGGCGCCCCGGCCCGGAGCCACTGAAGTCGAGAAATCGAGAAGTTGAATGCCACCGGGTAGGCATCGCAGGAACAGATCAGATCAGATCAGTTCCCGATAATCCATCTTGAAGCTACCGCACGGCCGAGAATGAAAACCTTTTCGGCACGAGAGAGCCCGTAGCGCCGGTCGTAAATGCGGAAGCCGTCCGACTTCATTCTTTGGAGAATACGGAAATAGATCCGGCACATGGTCTGCGTGGTGAGCATGTTCGTGCGATCTTCCGGCGGGAGCAAGGTCGCGGTTTCCCGATAGAAGTGCAGAGCCCGCTCGTATTGCTGCTTCATCAGCTTGTCGAAGCTTTCATTGTAGCGCCGGTGTGCGACGTCGTCCTCTGTGTACCCGGCAGCCGCCATGTCCTGCATGGGAATGTAGATCCGATTGTCTGCCACGAAGTCTTCGTGGATATCCCGCATGATGTTCGTAATCTGCAAGGCATAGCCGACATTGACACCGTAACTGAGGCATTGCGGATTCCGGTACCCGAAAATGTTCACGCAGGCGACTCCGACCACGCCGGCAACTCGATAGCAGTAAACCTTCAAGTCCTCCCAGGTTTTGTAGCGG
>JAKSDK010001287.1 GCA_022360095.1 Phycisphaerales bacterium | reverse complement strand
GAAGTTGATAAAGTATCAAGCAAATTCATCTTGTGTGATCATGTCGGTAATTCTCATGACCACTCTGTTTTACAAAGCATTGATATTACACGGAGAAATTTGATGCTGATCACTCATAGGCCGTAAAAGGGTTAATGACCCTATCCTTTCCCTTATGTGAAGAACCGATGACCCAATGTGCCGTCTTGCACGGAGATCCACGATGATGATGATGATGATATTTTAAGGAGAAATTAGACGCTGGTAGCTTTAAGTTCATGAACGGTTAAGATTTCAAAACAGCTATTGAGATTAAGTGCCGTAAGGCGTAGTTACAGACCCAAAGGAAGCACAATTAAAGTTTCGAAAATGGAGTGAATACTGCTCTGTCACTTCAAGAAAAAGATCTAATATCTTTGTCGTTTTATATTCGGTTTCGTCATTTTTTTGCCTTGTCGTTTTATGTCGCTTTATGTCACCTTAGGCTATCTTGCGTTACGATATCGCGTTTCGCGCCGTTATTTTTCGTTACTTTACGCTATCTTACGCTATCTTTTGTTGATGTTATTTTCCTTACGTTCACCTTACGTTTAGCTATGTTGCATTACGTTATGTTACATTGCGCTCTGTAAATATTTTCGTTACGTTACGTTACGCTACCTTACATTATTTTTGTTAATGTTTTGTTTCTAGCGTGATCAGCTACGTCTTGGTGTAGATGAATGTATGGAACGGTTCAACCCTTCGGTCAAACACCACATCTATGAGGTTCATTTCATACCAGTGGTCAGAAGTGACAGGTAAGACATTAAGCCTTTGCCGACCTTGTCTCCTTCAGTCTTTTTTCATCAGGTCACTCAAAAGAAACGTAAAAGAACCCACCTCTGTAGTTTGCAAAGAGAAGGGGAAGTTTCCCTTGGTTTAGTCCACACATAGTAGGTATTATTATACATCAGACTCACTATAAAATCTGATTGGTCGAGAGCATTCAGTCAATTCACAATAGCTTGTGAACTTGACATGATAAATGCAATATCTGCTGCATTTATCATGTCAAGTTC
>JAKSDK010000733.1 GCA_022360095.1 Phycisphaerales bacterium | reverse complement strand
TTTGTTTTCAAATGATTTTCATGCAGCAAAACAACAATGCACTGAAAATATTTCAAAATTTTTCATCTGTGAAAAGTTTTGAGCAATGTCTCCGACGTTTTCTTTGAAGTGAAAGAATCGTGAGGTTAAAAGAAGTTAACATTCATGCGTTTCTCGGCGTCAAAACATAACCGCCATTCTCGTGAAGTGAAATATGAGATAAAATTTCCACTTTCGAAGGAAACGAGAGTTTAATCGCCATAATCAGCTGCTGACTCTAGGAAATATCAGGCCTTAGTTTAATTCTTTTATTTAAACATGCAAGAACGGTTGGAAAAATATTTTTAACATGTTGAATTAAAAATTCTGATCAGCTGTTCAGCCTTGTTGTCTGATCTGCTTTCAGCCATTCAATTAATGTTTCAGTTTTAAATTTTATCAACAAATCTAGAAATTGTAAATTAATCTTTACAGTAAATTTATGATCATATGAAACAGCTGCTGTAAAAGTGTAAACTGTAGAAATGCAAGTTACTCTTTGTCATAAAATATTCTTGGCATTTTTGATAAATACTTTTCAGACAAGTTTTAATGAATTTTTGGCTAAACTTTCTCCCATTTTTCGGATTCATTGATTATTGACAAAATCGAGCAATCCGCGAGCTATAGTTTAATAAAAATTTGTTTTGATAGTAAACTATGAAATAGAATGCGGCAAATTTGCTCTCTTTGTTTCTTCCTTTGAAATGAAATCACGAACCACAAGAAATGTTATTTAGACTGTCTACTAATGTCCGGCCACACGCTACTGTTTTGTGGAGTGTTTGGATGTCGACATTTCTGTAGTGTCATCAAGTAAAACCCTTTACCGAATAGTGACGTATTTTGATTATGGCTAAGGTAAACACTGTTGTAAAATAATTGGTTTAGGTACACTCCTGATCTTTACTTTTCACAAGGGAAAGTGAAACAAACACCAAGTTTGTTGCACACAAAACTGTGCAATTTTTTCCGGTTTGTGAATATTAGCTTGCCATGTTGCTAAAATTGGCTTTGTATTTTGTGTAGTATACAGTGTTTTCCTTAAAGGCATAGCCAAGTGAAATAATTGTCTTCCTAGTCTCCTGTTGTAGGCATTGTGTATCAATAAGTTAAATATTTTATAAAGCCCGTTTAAATGTTGATTTTTTATGTGGCTCATGGGACTTTGGTCTCCCTCATCACACACTTTATAGGCATTCTCTTGTTTAAGTGGGAATTTATGATTATTTATCTGTAAAAAATTGGTCTGTTAGACAGAGGTAGGAGAAAGTCATGTCTGGTCATCCAGGACATGTAGATTTTCCTTTTGTGC
>JAKSDK010001161.1 GCA_022360095.1 Phycisphaerales bacterium | reverse complement strand
TCCAAAAGATATCGAGTCTTACTACCAAGAGATAGGCAGAGCTGGTCGTGATGGGTTAGTATTGGAAGAGACATATCTTTGTAACAATATTTTTTCTGGGCATTTGGATTCTCTGTATGCTGTAAACAGCTATTTCGAGAAAGGTTGTCGGAAAAAGTGCGCGCGACAATTCGGAAAGGTACTGTGGGTGGTTTTGAGTTCTTTGTTCTTCAAAGAAATTTGAAAGAATGACACAAGAGGCCATAGAGGTATGTTTGCGAATGCTAAAAGAAAGCAACAATAGAAGATTCGACAGCTACAGTATCAGGAACAAGTGTATTGATCATATCCCATATTACCTTTCGGGATTGTTGCGTGCACATTTTTTGACGACAAACTTTCTCGAAATAGCCGTATGCAAGATTTTTCCCATACAGCCCACCTGAATCATATAATATATAATATATTTTCAATTTGGGGTGGCGCGAGGGAGGATAGTGGATGTTATCCTTTGAGCTTCACTTTAGGTATTACCGTGTAGTTGAAGAAACAAACAAGGGTGTATTGAATGGCTTAAAAGGCTTTCCTTTACACCTCTCCATTTCTTTTAACAACTTTTGGGTTTTTTATTATTTCTCCACAACACTGAAGCTTTGCTTAACGGCTGTCGGTGTTTGATCCGATTTAGTGTCTTAAGATTGTACTTTTCCATACCCTGCAAGCAGAATCTCCAATCTCCTTCCATGGTCCCTTGATCTTCTTAAGAAGATCGAAGGAGACTCTGCTTGCAGGGTAATCTTTCCATTTTAAAATTATTAGTGAGGTATAGTATGGTATAGACTGCAAAACAGGCCATTTTTTTCTCAAAATTGGTAAAACTTGGCGTTAGAGTCTTACGCGCGCGAAGCGCGAGCCTGACACGCCCGTATAGCGTGTGAGGGCGTATTTTAGCGTCTCTCGCGAGTCTCGCTCTCTATTTTCAGCCTCGTTCCAGACCTTTTGTTTGACTGCTCGCGCTTACTTGAATACGCAAAAATACGAACTGTTTTGCAGTCTATGTATGGTATGGTATAGTTTAATTGGGAGGACATTTGTGGCATATAGAAGGTGTTAAGTGTACATGTTGGCATGTTTGTAGCTCACGCAACCTGCGCTTTCACTGGAGGAAGGCTCCAAC
>JAKSDK010001899.1 GCA_022360095.1 Phycisphaerales bacterium | reverse complement strand
CAAAACTCTCCGTTTTAAAAAATGCGTATCCAAGTCGAAGAAGTTTCGCGAAAGACTTAAATCCATAAACTTCGACCACAATATGTGCAATAATTCTCTGCAGTTTCATTGACACATTCAGAACAAAAGGATACGTTTAAACCTTTGCGGCCCAGGACAGCTTAATTAAGCCATTGTTCCCTTCCTTTGAATTCGCTTCTGGGTCTTCCGCCATAAAATCTCACCTTATTCTCACCGAGACAAAACGAACACTGCCGAACACAATGTCCGAAGGAAAGTATTGAGCCTTCAGGGTAAAAAATCCAGTGGTTATCCCCGTTTCTGAAATACACACTTAAATCGGCGTGAAGTTGTAATGTACACTTACTGGGTAGAATCCTTCAAAAATGTTATCCTTGTCTACTGCCCAAAGAGAATCCACTTTGCTGACCGCACTTTTGAGATGTGCATTGCCCTAGCAACATTGGACTGGGTAACTAAAAAGTACTGTGCACTAAAAAGGATGATAAACAAAATTATTAAGCCACTGTTACCAGGTTTTGCTTGGATCAAAGCAGTAAGTGGCCTTTAGCCACATACTCCTTCAAAAAAGGAAAATAAGGAAAATGTAATTAATCTCACTGCTGATACAACGTAGATGGTATAATTTTGTACATTATCTGAAAATACAAACATCATGTCATTGCGGAATGAAAATGTCACCAGAGAGGCTACATCAGTTAGCTTATTGCAAGATGTGTGCCGATCAAATCGACGAACGGCCCACAAGAACCTTGTACCAAGAACATTCAGATTCCAGGAACTCATCTGGAACAGGTTCTTCCAGGCAAATTATCAAGGGGGCATCAGCAGTGGATCACAAAGAAGAACTATATTGTAGCAAGGGGCACACAATTAAATACTAGCTATTCTGGGTGTGCTCCTCTCCTCTTTAGCGATGTTTTCCTTTACAGAAATATTACAAATTGAGGTAATAACAGTGCATTGTATAATGATCTCATCATAATATAATAGTAGCTGTATCTGACAATAGAATAGTTAATCGAAGACTCCTGTACTTGTTTTTGTTGAAAAATGAGAAGATAAAATCAAACGAAATGTAGTATGCCAGCCACTTACAAATGGTGGCCTTAATTTTATAAATTTTTAAATTTTGGTGAAATCTTTGGCACTTGGCTGGATAGGAAGATTGCTCAGTAACTCTGACAATAATTGGAAGGATACCAAATTTCTTTTTTGAGAAATATGGCGACCTGCCCTTCCTTCTTTATGTGCAACTACAATATTGCATTTCTTAACAATGCAACTTTATTTTACCGTGAGTTGTTAGATTTTTTTTCAAGAACTAAGTTCTCAGGAGAGAAGACAACAAAAACAATGACCGCATTCTTTGGAACAATAATAAGAGAGACGAATAGCGTCCTCTGGAGACAATGGTTTGATCTCGGTGTTACTTTCATTACTGATTTAATGAATTCTAATGGCAAATTTCTAATCTTAGAAAAATTTCAAAATAAATAATAAAAGTTAACTATTTGCACTATTTCTGCCATTCCTCTGGTTTTGAAATGAAAGGCATTTGATACTTCAGTTCCTGATTTGCTTGGAGCAACTTCAGAATACTGTCAGATGGAAGATGGAATAATACAATTCCGCTGTAAAAATTAATACCATTTGCTCATTAAGAAACTTGTGTCAGAACCCTCCACAGAAAGGGCTTTGAAAAAGCTTTTCACACATTTTAGGCAATCACCTGACAAGTGGCTTCCCTTGTCTATGAGGGGTGATATGCACACTATTAATTTGACTTTTAACTGCTTGAATGGACCCCCTCCAATGTTTTCTAAAGATTATTTTAAGGTTTTTTAGAACAGTCCACAACACGAGGGGAAGTGGACACAACTTGCTGCTCCCCAAAGTAATAACTGAGACGGCAAGGAAGTCTTTATTTTAATGGATGTAAACTTTTTAATAATATTGCAAGTGAAATGAAGGATTCTAAGTCAGTTGTGATTTTGTAAAACTCGTATTTTGGAATTATATAGATCAAAAGTTTTTTAGTTACTTGTTAAGTTT
>JAKSDK010001789.1 GCA_022360095.1 Phycisphaerales bacterium | reverse complement strand
CTCTTTTATAAAAAACTAATGAGACAATGAAAATCTTAAGGTATATGTTATTATCAGGATTGAAAGCGTTAGGACATTAATTCTGTCCATCCTAGACATACTGCTCACTAGTTACTGTATTCTAATGATGTCCACAATAATCGTTATCTGTAACTTTATACTTATTATAAGTATACTAAATTGTTTTGAAAAGGGGAAAGAAAACAACTTTTCTTTTTTACGCATTGTACAAATTATTAAACCACTGCAAGCCCAAAGTACTCAACAACAAATACTTGAAGGACTTTCAACAAATCCTGAACCACTTTGGGGTCAATTTCGCCTTCATGGTCACAGACTTGATGCCAACAGTTAGGAAACGGTAGTGAAATCAGATGAAGAATTTTGACATCTAGAAGAGAAAAATTAAAATGCATTTATGAAACTATTTATAGACCGCAAAAACCTTTTACATGAATGCAGCCAAGCCTGCTTGAGCGAAGTACAGTAAGCAAAACCATATTGTCTTGGTTTTTTAAAATTATTATTTCTAACATCTTCAACATGTTGTAACAAAATCAGGCTGTCATTAAGATCTGGGGGCCAGGGATTTCCCCCAGCTACTTTTATAGGAAAATAGAGGAAAAATAGAACCAAAAGAAATCCCTAGCTGTGTGATTCCCTGCCTACTTGTTGTATTTACCTGGCAACTTGAAATCTTAGTGACAGCCCTGCAAAATGACCAAAAGTGCCAGTATTGAAACCAAAAAAGAAATTTTTGGAAAAACAAGGCAACCTGCTGCTTCTCCTTTGTCTTTGGTACCTCTATAGGGTATTTAAGATGGAAAGATAAAATATTTCTGCATATACAGACTTCTTTACTTACAAACCAAACCAACCACTGTCACTCTGTTGAAGACAATTTTCAATTTTGAAATTTTTTTTGCAATAGCTTTTACTTAATAAAATAAGTCATTGGTTAAAGGAATTTTAGAATACCATAGGTCCTTAAAGACGTTGAATAAACCCTGAGCCATGCCAAACATTGATTTCCTTTAGGGGTTTAAATCTGATTTTTCAAAGAACATCTCATTCCCTTTATCCCTTTAAGCCCCAGTATCCACATACAAATTCTCCAAACTGATGTCTATACATTTCCTTTAAGAATTAGTTGAGAGAATTTATAAAACATCAAGGCATTTTCTCTTTCGTGATCATTTTTTACATTCTTACAACCTTGTCTCTTGACAATGTATGGACATTGTTAGGAGAAAATTGCTGTTAGTCACCATTGGGACTAAAAGGGTCATAACATTAGTAACAACACATTCTCCTTACATCACTTGTATATGATTTCTCAGCATATTGTTGATTTCTCACAATTATGTTATTTCCTACAATACTTACTTCTCTCTAAGAAAGGTATATGATCATCCTCAACTAAATATCTGCGATCCATG
>JAKSDK010000246.1 GCA_022360095.1 Phycisphaerales bacterium | reverse complement strand
TGATCTGAAGGTAAACATAAAAAAGTACCAACCATGCCCTGCTTGCTGTTCGCAAGTACAGCAAAGTCCGTCATGTGATTACACTCACACGTGGTATGAGTGGCGTTCGAAGCTGTTAGTTTGCATCCTTCCGGCGACCACTTCCCGCCCTCTCCTCCCTGGCTGCAAAGTTGAGAAACATTATTAAAGTTGCGGGAGTTCAATTCAGATAAAAGATTCAGATTTCACTGTTGTTTAACGCTGTGTAGCAGGTGTCTTAAAGGGGAGGAAAAGGGGAATTGAGGGATTAGGCGCGAAAGAAAAAGGGGACTCGAGGGAGGGAGGGAGTGCGCGCGAAAGAGGAAGGGAGGGGGGCTTTAGGGAGACGGGAAGAAGGGCGTGCGAGGGATTGACGAGCGCGAGGGATGGAGGGAGGAGGGTGAAAGCGCGAGGGAGGAAAAATGAAGGGAACCTTTCCACTTCATCCTTTCTCGCGCGTTTTCTTGTTCTTTCCCCTTCAAACCAATGCCACGTAGACTACTGTGAGGGTCCACAGAATAGGTTTTTCGGGATCTGGGATTTTCCATCTTTGAAGCTCGGATTTCGCGATTTCAAGGCAAAATCGGGGCGATATTCGGTATTGAGCGAAAAATAACCATCAGGATTACGAGATTGCACGAAATTTTAGGTCTGGATTAGGGGACTAAAGATTGGGGACCCTCTACTGTCACCTTCACTAACCTTCCTTTTGAATTCCATGACACGCACTGCTGTTCAAATCTGACCAAACTGGACTGAAACGAGAGAAAATTTTGTTACCTCTTCGCGTTTCCACTGTTATTTAATTGAGATAAATTTTTCCTACCCACATCTCACACCTCAAATCAACATGCCACTCTAGTTAACTTTAAACACATCAACATGTGCTCTGGTATTTGCGATCAAGAATTAAAGAGATGATAATTTTGCGTCCAGTTTCAAAATAATTTAAATTGGAAATCTTTGTTTTAGTTTGTATATTACTGTACTTACGTTTAAAACTGACAGGACAATCTTCACAGGGGGGTCGAGTTTATCTGACAAGTCTGGTTGTGCTGTACTCGACAAAATCTCACTGTTCAATACCAAACCGCTAAGGGAACAAGTGTAAAAATAGAGAGAAATAAAAACCTTCTCTGGAGCATTAGTCTTTTCAATGACACAGGCGGTGATTGTTTTACAGTTCTACCCTTTGTGATCTGTTCAACATACTGTGGATCTTTCTCGATTTCATCAGAGTGAAATCAGAACTTTTCGTGAGGTTTCTTAATGTCGAGGTTACAATCTCCATTTTCCTACCCAAAATGTTCTCTGGATCCCAGTCTCATAAAAAGTTTGTCTCAAAGCCCCCCCTCCCACTGGCAAAAATCCCCGCTCAATTGTGACTCGCTTTTACTTCCTGCACCACGTCACCGTCACGTTTAGCGACACCGACATGTATGTGTTGAGTTCTGATTAGTTCACATCCGTGGCTTTGGTATTTATGACTCTTC
>JAKSDK010001515.1 GCA_022360095.1 Phycisphaerales bacterium | reverse complement strand
TATTCATGAATAATCCAAAAACGTAGAGAACGTTCGAGAAAGTCACGCAACGCATGAAAGCAATTTTACTACGTAACATTCAACAAAGACAAAATGTCTTTGTGCAGCCTTTTGTAACTTTAAATTCATCATAAAACAGTTCGAAAGGAGGTCTCACTCGTGAAATGTTTTTCAACACTAAAAGAGAAATTTCGCGTCTCTGCGTTGCCACGTAATATCCTCTATTTATTCCTCGAGTAAATTAAAGACTAAAGTCGAAGTGATCTCAAGATACCACGAAGTAGTCCGGTCATGCCCTATCTTGTCCCGAAACTAGTGCATCATTTCATAACTATTTTTCATATTACGAACTACCCTGGCAGTAGCGCAATTGGCTAATCCCTCAACTTAGAGTCTCCTCTAATCTGACGGGTCACACAGGTGAGTCGGTTCAAACCCCGGGAAAGTCAAAATAATAATTCTTCCTCCCTCGAAAAAGTTAAAGAAAAGATCAAAGAAATCGAAGTGATCTCGAAATATCTCGAACTTAAATTAAAAAAAAAAAGTCAACTTTGATATATTCCTGAGCGTCGCGAATCCTTTACTTCTCGCTCCGCCGAAGTAAAAATATCACACAATATTTTCAAGCAATATTTTCTTGTGTAATAACACACTTTATTTGACCTATTTCCATTGTGCCCAGGGTGGTGTACTCCCTCATATGACAACCACGATCACCTAGACTGGGATTTGCAGCAGGACCGGGTACGCTTTTTTTTACCACTCTGACCTGAACAGGGTATATATTTGTGTGACATATCGGTCGTAACTGTAAACAGGATATTGCCTGCAGCGACTACCACGTACACAAGTTGGCTCCATTGCAATTGTTAATAAGTTCCCTTTAAAACAAGACGGTATGCATTTTGTCCTTTATCTCAAACAGATAATAAAGTATAGGGTGTTGTCTTAAACTGGGTATGTATTTTAGGAAATTTTGGTTCTAAGGAGGGGCAGGGTTTCAAGCCCTACATAATGAGAGTAAAATAAATTATATTGGTCAAGGCCCCTCCCTCCTCCCTCCCCCCCCCCCCCCTCTCCCATATTACGTGAGCACAGTTTGGAGATGAAGTAGGCAAATTTGAAGCAGTGAATAATGGGCACTATGTTTTCTACTAGCATTCACAGCTTAATTACTGGGAAGTCTTCAGCATGTTTAGACTCCGCGATCCCTGCTCTTCCGGGAAAGTCTGTACGAATAGCATCTGCAGTGCGGGAGTGCAATTTCTATTTCACATATCGCCCTGCCAGTTTTCTGAAGTACTCAGTAAGAGAACATTACGCCTACGTTTCAAAAAACGTGTTGGTTGCTTGTTTTGTTCAACCGAGGGTATCTTTGAACGAACTGTACATCCCAGCTACTTGCCACGAAATATTTCATCCCATGACCGTTACTATTAAAAGGATATTATATATATACAACCATAATACTACGAATTCGATGCTGTGTGGTTTAATGTTGAGAAAATTGAAAGCGGGTTGAGATATTTTTGTGGGTAATAGCTGTATTGCGCATACTCAGAAGAATCCCGTATGGATAGCAAATACAAATCGGTGTACGGGTCTCGTACGAATAGCCACTGGGTAAAAGAAATGGCCCTTATTGAAAACAAACTGCTAAACGACACGTAAAAGAACAGTGATCTACGAACAAAACTTCTTTAGGTTCAGGCGCACACTTAACTGAAATGTTATTTTGGTTTATACATTCTATTGAACATTATAGTGGAATTCCTTGAAAAAGGGTGTAATTTACAGAGTGTACCCAAAATTATTGCCTGGCAATACTGTAAGATAGTCTTTATCTCACAACTAACTGTTCGTCATATTACGTAGGATTCTCTTGCCCAGCCCAAAAGTCAACCTCGTCTCCAGGGCTCCACCATTTTCGGTTCTAAGAGAAATAAGGAAATATCTACTAGCAGTAATTGCGCTCTTCTGAATATCATTTCTTGTTCCATTAAAGCTGACTGAAGAAAACACAGTGAAAATTGCTGACGTGGGCCAGGCCAAAGCAGAAATAGACATCACCGGCACTCTTGCAGGAACACCTGTTTATATGGCACCGGAAGTGTTTCATTCCCGAGTGTACGGCACGAAGGCAGATATCTACAGCCTGGGGCTAATAATGTGGGAGATGTGGTATGGGCAAAGGGCCTTTGCTGACGCTCCAGTGACAACAATACAAGATTTGATTGACTGGGTTGACAGAGGTAAACGTCCAGTTC
>JAKSDK010000509.1 GCA_022360095.1 Phycisphaerales bacterium | reverse complement strand
GCGGTACACAGGGGGAGGGGATAAATAGAACCACTATACAAAAAAGGGCTACTTTATAGCAGTGTGTCAACACTTTTGTCCCTCAATGAAGATCCATTAAAAAGGACATAGAGACCCCTTGCATCAACCCCTCCCTCTCATCTTCTTCCTTACACACTTCAAACCAGGAGCCCCTGCACTTGAATGACTGCTGTATGGGCCTCAAAAATGGACTGAGTTCCATTCACGTGTTCTTTCTGCAGCTGCGTAAGTTGGTTACTTAGTTCCAATAATCTTTTATGTGTTAGATTTTTAGACTGTCAAAATAATAATTTGAGTTTTATTGGAAAAAAGGAATGAAAAGCTTAGTGTTAATTGGAGGGATGGCTTTCCCTACAATACTACAAAGCTCTCTAGAATTGTAGATTTTCAAAAGTGCTGACCTTAAGGCAAAAAACCTCTAACTTAGTAAAAAACATACCGATGTTTGAATGGTCTTTACTGTGACAAGCTTAATTGTTCAA
This sequence comes from Phycisphaerales bacterium, assembly GCA_022360095.1. Taxonomy (GTDB): domain Bacteria; phylum Planctomycetota; class Phycisphaerae; order UBA1845; family UTPLA1; genus JAKSDK01. The sequence goes on along the minus strand of JAKSDK010000509.1, from coordinate 795 downwards.
TCAAATTGATTTTAGGTATTTGCTATCAGATCAAGATATAAGAATATTCACTCAACCATATTATTCATACCTCTGCATTTTCTCTCCAATTCGGCAATGTTTAAGTATGAACCCTGGAAAACAAGATGAAAAAAGAAGTTTATAAAAAAAGTATTGTAGAACTGTTACACTGTAACTTGTCATGATAAAAATGGTTAAAGGGATGTGACATGTTACTTTAATCTTAATATTTAAACTACTACTCAATCAAAGTTGAAAACAAATTTTGTTTTCAACTTTGATTGAGTAGTAATTTATTAAGATTCAAGTAACATTTAATGTTAGGCAATCATTAATATTATTATTATGAAATATTAAAGTAAATAATATTATTGTTAATAATATTATGGCAGTAAATCAATGAACTTTGAGTGAGACAAAAAAGCTAAGTCATGTTTTCATCCATTTGATGTTTTTTATAAACAATGGTTTACAAATACAAGGTCAAAATACTGCTTGGCTTACAGGAAAATGTGAAGTTTTGAAGCTTTCATCTTCAATTTCAATAAATCCATCATCAGAATTATACTCTGAAGCATTAACAGACGATGCAGCAGAAGTTGATTCTCTGTACCAGTAGTTTCCATCATCCTTACAGTCTACTTCTTGGCCACTACAGAACAACAACAGCAAAAAGTTCAAAGAAAATTCCAAGAATACAATTAAAAAACGTGCTTAACAAAACTAAATAATATAAATGTGCCACAGGGAACAGGGACCAGCGACTTTATAGCCTGCAAGCAAGCTCTCCGGGGC
>JAKSDK010001761.1 GCA_022360095.1 Phycisphaerales bacterium | reverse complement strand
TAATTTATTCCGTAACAATTTGCCAACAGAAAACAAAGGATTGTGCACTTTCACGGTGCTTTGAACATAAACTGCAGCACTGTTGTTTTTATCATTGATGTTTGCCGCTTTTCATAACCAGTCTCCTCTAATAACTATGGTACTTGGCATTTGTTTTTCATGATAGTTGGTAGACCAAAAACAAACCTTTAGTATTCAACAGACTCAAGCTCCCATTCCCATTCATTCAGTTTTTTTGATAAATTAGTTTCGCATGTTTCATGGAGGCGTTCAGGGAGAGCAAACATATATTTCTGTTACTCATCAGCGTCTGGGTAAGCCGACAAATAAAATATCAATGTTGCCAATTCTTTTTATCGAAGTTATGCTTCAGCACGACTGATAAATGGGATTGACTGAAATGTTTTTCTCGCATACTTTCTCGCCAACGGTCATGCTAAATATGATCAAGACAGACGGACGTTTAATCCGGTGACAGATTTCACAGAAGAAACATCGCATTTGAGTTACAACTTCCATAACGGGAGCCGCCTTCATTTTTTAACTATTAAGATTACAATCACAATTCCCATAGCGCTAAAATCTGTAGGGTTCTAGGGCGCTTACAGCTCGAAAGATCCATAAGCTACGTGTTACCTCAATTCAAGACAACAGCTGCAGTGTATGCTGATTTCAAACTCGCCGGCTACTCTTGAACGATTCAGCAGTCGGTTTAAAATTTATGCACCTCGATTTGCTCGTTTTTAATATGTAGTCGATAATTCCAAGACAGCACTTCTGGACGTGCTCAATATCATTCAATGGGCAAAGTCTCTAGGGACGAATCCACAGAATCTACTTGAAAACTCAAGAGGTGTGTTTGTTATCAACAGGATTCTTCTAGTAGAGGCAAAGGTTTAGATAAAAATTACCATACTTAGTATAGATAACAAGCTGCTTATAGTAAACAGAGGGTGAACTGTTCAATGGTCATTCTGTGCATTAACGACAACAGGACTACTGTCTTCTGTTTCGGTTGCTTCAATTACAAACAATTTCTACAGAAGAGACATTCTCATTGAACAGACCAAAACGCAGAGAAACAGAACCACGATTTATTTAGCGTGTGCTTTGCAGTCCGCAATTTAATGCTTGGGAAGCACCCGTAGGTTAGAGGCCTCGAAAGTTGATCCGACGTAGAAAGATATAGATCATTGGTTAAATTAAAAGGTAAGAAAAAATAGAGCTCACCCTAGGCCACGTCTAGGCCAGTTTTGATTACGTTCTGTGATACTTCTTATGGAGGGATTCCGTTAGCGTGTCTTGTTGAAGAATTTTTAGAGAAAAATGTAAGCATTTTATGACGAAAAACCTATTTCGGAGCTAGATTTCATTTTCAGCGCTCAGGAAAGGTTAAACTTTACAATACTGAAATTGCTGGGAAAATAAGGTTGAACGAAGAAAAAGATTATGTCTCTATTGGTAATAAGTCCCCGCTTGTCACTCATTCAGCCGGACTTTTAGCAACTCACTCTGCCAGTATTGAAACAGTCTAAAGTTGTAAGAATACTCGTCTGGTTTACAATATGCCCGAAGGAAAGCTTCAAAGCCTCAAAGCAATAAGGATCCGCGATACATCGGAAATAATAATATATATGGCCTATTTTAATCATGTTGTTATTAGACAGTGAAATGGCACTGTTTCAAGCACAATGGCAAATTATACTGTTCACGGCTTTCATAAGTCAAAAAACTCCCTTAAACACCATAATAAAATCAAATGTTAGGAAAATTTGGGGTTACCTTATAAAGAACTGTCTAAGTCCCCATTCAAATTCGAGTGAAAAAGAGCTTGAATTTCGTGAAATACGAACATTTATATTAAGTGTATTAATTTTCTCGCCTGGCTTTAATCGAGATTTTCAAGCAAAGATTTTTTTATATTTAATACGTTCAATAATCGAGATCGTACATACTTATCTTTTTGTTCGCTGCTAATCCACTAAGTTGTTCAAGGTCAGTAAATGTGGCAGTCGGTCAGCACATGCCATTGTGTTTACACAACAAGAAAAATTTCGTTAAAATTAATTCAAAAAGTGAACTTTTATCCTTCGTCTCTAACTTCACACAAAACAGAACACCACAAGGACCACAAGAAAAACTACAAGACTTGTGCAGTTGGAGTTCGACGCACGCTTTCCTCAGTTCGTAACTTGTTTTTCGTTTTTCTTGTACCCTCAAAATGAAAGAAGGAAATCTATTTGTTTGGTGTCTACTCTTTCTGTCCGCGGTGTCGTCCACCGCTTTCGCTAAGGTAAAATAAATCAGCCCAAACTACGCAAAAAACTGATTGAAAGACGTTTTGAGTTGATGAGTCTGTTAGTCATAAAGGCTTACAAAAATTAGCGGCGAGGTTTTTCCATGCATCAGCGTAAGTGGAAACGAAAATTTCAGATTTGAAATACTTTTGAGATTAGGGCTTCGTGTCGAGATTACATTCT
>JAKSDK010001381.1 GCA_022360095.1 Phycisphaerales bacterium | reverse complement strand
TATGTCTAGAATCTGACCAAATTGGTAAAGTGATCACCCAAAATCTATACAAAATGCTGACATAAATTTGGTATCAGCAAAAACAGACTCACTTCACACAGTGGTGGCACACTGTGCAGATCATGTCGAATTGGACACTCTAGAGGATGTCCATCTTTGCAAATATGTTTATTGCATTGGTGCAATTTGCAATATTGGCTGAAATTGTTCATGGTGGGACCGAATCCCCGCTTGATCACTTTTGTGGGATCTTTCATTCATATTTTTGTCCAGTTAATTATTTGATCCCCAATTAAGTTCCAAATAATGACCTATAATGAGGTCCCATTATAGGCAACTTCAATAGCAGCCTAAACATAAACATGTCCTGAATCGCGCCACACATTGTCCTTTATCGTGCGGAATCGTGCAAGGGCCTTGCTCGTATCCGGGACGGAGGCACCCTCGATCAGCGAGGCTTGGCGGATTGGCCCATCGGGGGTGCCACCACAGTCCCACAGAAATTGCAGTAGCAGCTCGTCGTGACCGACCGGGGCCACCACACACACCAGAGCGCCTGAAGCGCTGCACCAGTGACCACCCACACCCGTGCGCACAGGCTCCTAGCTACCCTAAGCTCCGCCGGCGGCCACTTTCATGACCAGCGCGGACGGTGCGCCGCCTGCCCCCGCGCTATTGTTGCTCCTGGCTGAGCTACGCACTCCATTGCATGCCATCACCCGCGCCCGTAGCACATTCCACGGCCCCCACCGGGCCGGCTCCTTGCTGGGCCGTTCCTCGAACGGTGCGCACATCAACGGCGGGCCTTAGATCCTTCTCTTCACGTAGCGCGCCCCCTCCAGAAGTTGCACAGCGGCCGCGCCGTGGTGCGCCATAGTGCGCCCCCAGCTTGTTGCATTTGGCATTGGCTGCTGCACCCGCACAACGTTGGATCTCATATTCCACACGTTGGCGGGGCCTCCTTGGCAGCTCACCGCACCCAGAACCTCACTTACGTTGATAGCCAGGCACGGCT
>JAKSDK010000747.1 GCA_022360095.1 Phycisphaerales bacterium | reverse complement strand
ATTGTTTTCACTGAGATAACGCAAGGCAGAGTTGATTTGCCCTGACATAACAAGGTTCGCAAAAACTCCTGCTGTATTAGGTGGATCAACCCTCCGAGAGTTAGTGAGGCGCTTTTGAATCATCTGTCCCTCGCGCAGCAATTTGTCGATTTTACCCTCTTTTCACAGTACCAGTCGCTTAGCCAAACACTCTTGGTGATCCTTAACCTTTAACCTTCTGACTAGGCTTTTGTAAGCCGACTGCAAGAAGTGCAATCGCTGCTTAAAGAGCAATGGGCTGCATTTGTGATAAAATTGTCATCGATGTTAGACGCAGAATGAGTTGAGTCTAAAACAGGTTCGTCAATAACTGTCTTCCCCGTCGCGCTCGTCTCCATCAGAGCATCCTGATTTTTTTCTAGCCGTGAAGCTTGGTCTCGCAGATTTTGGCTTTTAAGTCAAAGATTTCCGTATCCTTTTTCTTCCCACAGCTCCTTCATTACCTCAATGTAACCCTTCCTCCTACCATTCAAATTAAACGGCGCATTTCCAGAGGTAACAACCTCCTGTGCTTTTCGTTTGCATTCTAAAAACATTTGTGTTCATTTGTTACGTCCATTTCACATTGGATTTCCTGGACATTTCATCACCTGGGCCCCGAAAATTTGGGTCTAATACTCATCTCAGGAGAATAAACAAACCTATCCCACATGAAAGTTTATCTATTAAGCTTTCAAAAAATGTCTTGCCGGACATTCACTGTGGTAGGTACCTGTAGAAATTCTACTTTGAAGACACGTCACTGGAAGCCGCCGACGACCGCCATTTTACCAACCCCGGCTCTCTAAAGAAAGGCTCACTCGTGATAACATGAACTAAAACACACGCAAAGTTGTTTGATAATTGTCTTATCCTCAGTAAATCGTAAATGCGGGTCTTATGCTATCTTTCAGTACATTCGCAAATTTTTCTTTGATGTTTATTGAAAAGATTTCAGGTAGTTCACCCCGTCTCAACTTATTGTCAAATTCAAAATCCTGAATTTAGTCGAAACCTTGAAGTGATGAACATGAATCCGAAAACAGAGCTCACTAGAAACACGTTAATTTGCGTTGACAACGGGTTTAGTTTAAGTTGCCGACACTGACAAGCCGTTGATAAGTCGTCGTATCTATAAAACGTACGCTTTCATAATACTACCATAAGGCACATCTTGCGCAAACACGCGAAGGATTTTTGGTATTTTACGGATGAATCACCTGAGCCAACATGATTTTGAAGCAGCCCGGCCAGGGGAATGTTGTAACAGTTTCTGCCAAACGAACTGAAATTTAACGCCACGCCGACGCAAAAAAAGACGTCCTGTCAGAAATGCCCGGCTTTTTATCGGGAGCTTACTGGACGCTTTACATCAATTACCAAGGATTTATAACATTCTAATACAAAGAACAAAATAAAAAATCTGATTGAAAATCAATTTCTGGAGTACACGATACCAATCAGGTGACTTTTTTTTTAACAACAACAACAACAACAACAACAACAAGTTTATTTCAAATTAAATATAGCTTACAAAGCTTGTGCCCGCAATAAGCGAAGGCTATTCGAGGCGGGTACAAGAGAAAAAAGAAAATTGTATAAATATACATATATATATGTTAAACGAACAATCCTAGAAGCAATCTAGTTTGTCGTGTGGTTTATAGCCTATAGTCAAGAGGTAGTGGAATTTAATTTGTAGCCCCCCACTTAGACAAGACTTCAAAGTACCCTATGGCATTAAGGGCCGACAGTGTTAGGCTGCTATGACTTTACATTATTGATTAAGTGTTTTTTCCCCTGTGTTGGAAGTCAACTTTAAAGAAAAAGAGGCTAAAAAGGCCATATAATAAATAACTTATTAACCTCGTCCGTTTGGTCATTACAGGGAAATCTCAGACCCAGGCCTCCATGTATAAATAGGCAGCTTAAGTAACGAAGACGGCGACGGCAACGAGAACGGCAAAAAAGCAAAAGGTTTATATTAGCAAAACAACAACGTTGCACGTGCATCACGCTTTATTGTACATTTCTTTGCTGTCGTT
>JAKSDK010000986.1 GCA_022360095.1 Phycisphaerales bacterium | reverse complement strand
TTGCATAAGCATTGTCTTCAGTTTCTCTTGGGAGTTAAAATGGCCCCAAGAGAAACTGAAAACAATGCTTATGCAAAATTTTGGGGTGACAAACAAAGAACATTATGGTATGTTATGGTATTTCTGGAGTGGTCAATTGCTTTTTGGCGTTCTTGTAGACGTTACTGTCGTCGGGTCGTAAGGTCCCTTATCTCTTCATTCATAAGGCTTATCTACATGCGCAAAGTAAATGCATAAAGACATAAGAATTCTAGCTTTAACAGGTGTTTACTTGCGCTTCTGCACTCTGCTGCTTCGTGGTTTATTTCAATTGACACCGCTTTGGACCAGAAGATTCCACATCCACCTTCATAATTGCCATTTGACTGTGTGTTCTCTCAGACAGCTTGCTTTCGGAGAGCTTTGTCTACTTATCAGATACAATTTGAAACTCTTCTATCACTTACTCGATAAATATTATCTGGCAGCCGATTTTCGGTATTGTTCCAATTTTCTTTTTCACGCTCCACTAAAATATACGTGTACAGGTGTAATAATAAACTGCGCCGATACTGTTGAGCAGACAGATGGCGCCCACTTGAAGTTGAGGGAAAACATTCCTGATGCTATGCTTTATGCTCAAGCCTATGACAGTACAGTGGAACGATTTTCTTTCCTAGTGCTTTTAATACTGTTTTCGTCCTGGTGTCAAACTGGTTGACCGGAGTGATATGACGTTCTTTAAAACGTACAATCCCTGTGAACAACAACGTGACTCCGAACACATTACCCGCTTGATCAGCCATGATGGATTCAAAGCTGGCGCCAAAATACTTAAAAGTACAAAATGAATGTACCTTCTAATATAACAACAACATCTAAATCTACGGTTATACATGGCCAGGGTTGCCCATAGCGCCAACAACAACAGAATAAGTAAATAGATAAATGTATAAATTGATAAAAATGCAACAGAACATGTTCCTAACAGTACACATAAAAAGGTCTGAAGTCTCTGTCTTCCTGATATCTCACGTTAGTGCCTTCCAATCTTTGATTAATCTCGGGAAGAACTGACTTGTCTCATAGATGTTGCTCGTGGAACTTGGAATGTAATGGATGCATGTGATCGGGTGTTCTAACCATTGTCTGGTACATTTAAGTGTAATGGGATTGGTAGCACAGCACTGCGTGTCAATGACTCACAAAAGAGCTTCAGACGCCGGCACTTACATCCTGCTTCTAATGACCTCCTAGGTTTATTTCCTTCAGTGTGTGTGTGTGTGGTGTTAACATCATTAGTGTCTTTACGGATGGTCAATCGATGACGCTTCATGTTAAAAGCCATCTGCCACTTGTCGGCCCAAAGGTCGAGTTCACGAAGATCCCCTTGAAGCTTGCGCACAATCCACAGTTTTGTAAAGCAAAAAATTGTCAGTGGAGAGTCGGATCTT
>JAKSDK010000848.1 GCA_022360095.1 Phycisphaerales bacterium | reverse complement strand
CCGTTCATCGATGCGCCGATTGAAATTCAGGTTTCAGGACCTGCGACGCTGATAGGCCCCGCCCGTCCAACCTTGAGAGGCGGTGCGACGGCATGCTGGATCAGATCCTCGGGCGCTACGGGAACGATAATCGTGACAGTTTCAAGCCCCAGATTTGAAAGCCGGAACGTTCAGATTGCCGCAAGTTGAGCGGCTTCAGCAGCAATTTGATCCGCTGATTTTGTTCCTGAGAACGCCGGATCAAGCAGTGTGAGAAGTTTTTTGGCTTTCTCGCGCTTGTCTCCGGATGCCCGGCCGATAATCACGATCTCCGCTGCCTTTGGATCATCAAGTGCTGTGTCCTGAGCGCTCTGATGGATTGCGTAGGCCACCCAGCACGCAACGGCGTGTTTTGCGAATGGCGCATCCCGGCCATCGGACATGAGGTGCTTGAAAACAGGCAGAATGCGGATCGGCAGCTTTTCCGTGCCATCCATTGCAATCTGCTTCAGCGAATGCTTAAGCGCCGGATTGGAAAAGCGTGTGATCAACGCATCGCAATATGCCGGGCTCTCGTTTCTTATCAGCTCCGGCAAAGTCGCACCGGCTTCCCGCATCAAACCGCGAACCTGTCTCAGGATCTCCCTATCGGATATTGCTTCATGGACGAACTGATGCCCCCTCAACTGACCGAAATACGCCAAAAGTGAGTGCGGGCCGTTCAGCAGACGCAATTTTCTGAGTTCATACGGCGTCACATCTGATACCAGTCGGGCTCCGGCTCCTTCCCAGTTCGGCCGGGAAGAGAGAAACCGGTTTTCTATTATCCACTCTGAGAATTCTTCCGTCGCGACCGGCGCTTGATCCTCCCAACCGGTTTCCTTGCGCAGGTCCGCTTTGAGTGCCTCGGTCGTCGCCGGCGTAATTCTGTCGACCATGGTATTGGGAAAACGAACAGACCGATCAAGATAGTCGCCAATTTCGAGTCCGGCTTTTGCTGCAAATGCACGAACCCCGCTTTTGAGACGGTCTCCATTGT
>JAKSDK010001900.1 GCA_022360095.1 Phycisphaerales bacterium | reverse complement strand
TTGCCAGAACAGATGTTTTATCTTCACCTTTAGCACGAGGGATATTTCCCAGCGCGGGATATTTCCCATCGCGAAAAAACGTTTTCCACTAACCATTATCATTTTGAAGAGTGTACATGTAACTAAATTTAATTCCATTCAAATTAACCTCGCGCACGTATATAGAAAGTACTTACAGTTGAACTATGCAGTCAGTATACTAGAAAAAATTTCGATTTGTTTTTAACACAGGGACTGCATAGCAAGTTTAGAGAGGGCTCACGCTCTATTTTTAGCTTTACAAACAACGTATCAGCTGACTTATTTATATTAGTGTTTTTCAAAAACCTCGGCAGATAAAATGTTACCCAGGTGACTCAGATAAAGAGCGTGGACAATCTAAAATTTCTTTATCTTGCCAGAACAGATGTTTAATCTTCACCTTTAGTACGCGCGATGATATTAATTCCCAGCGCGAGAAAATACTAGACTGAGGAAGTAATGTACTTCATTAGCAAAGCGTAACGAAAGTGAAAGATGTATTGCACGTCTATAATACATTCACGTTATGTGCATATTATCACAGAGATGTAAGGCCCCTTAATTAAAGAAGCTAACAGGAACCTTCAGGCTCGCTATCATTTAACTCCAAACATTGCCTTCGATTCATACTTTTTCGATTCAGTCATGCTTTTTACATAATTATTATTTCAATTTTATTTTGTTTCAAAAGATTAGTGACTAGACTTTTTTTTTGAGACACTGCTCGGTGTGGCCCAGATTTCAAAACTGCGATTTGAACCTTTTTTCATTTGACAACGTGGCACAGATCACGGACAGCTATGTCAGCTTTTGGAGGAGCTAAATATATTCTCATCTACGTTTAATACATTCTTAAATGACCACGGTATTGCCTAATGTGAATATCATGACTTTTCGGGAAAGAGAACCCTCTAGGCTACATATATAATTATACAGTATATGTTAAGAGTGCATGCTTCTAATGGAAGCGTACTGCATAGATTTATTTATAAAGAGCGCTGGACAGTAGCTGACAGTGATGCCAGGGTTGCCACGAAGCCATATCGGTTGATATCAAAATCGTTCGTCAATGACTGGTAATCGGTCTCATATACAGGTT
>JAKSDK010000463.1 GCA_022360095.1 Phycisphaerales bacterium | reverse complement strand
GTCACACCGCAACACGATTGGCCAATCGAACAATGCCTTCTCCATATTAGGGTTTTCTTCGGAAAACGAAGAGTCCATTTCTGATCTTTTCATCCGTCGGCTAATGTAACAAATAACGAAAACTTACCGTAACCATCTTTCAAGGTCATACGAAAAATCGCTCTATAGACTTGCTAAAACTTCACTACTTAAGTCATATGGAATGTGGAAAAATTGCTCCCTCCCCTCTCCCCTGAAGAAACAAACAAGCGAGAGGTGGTGGTACCAAGCATCCCCCTCTTAGGGCTTTCTTTTAACGCCTTACCTCAATTAAGTCAAGTTTAGATGATACAAGATATTGTAGTCCACGAAGGTCTGTAAACCTGCCAAAAGTAATTGGTATAGACAGAAACGTAACAGTTAGACCACGCGAAAATTGAACAAAATACAGAGAACGAACGAAAGAGTGGGCAACTTGCAAACAAATGTTACTGAGTTTCTCCAGTTTCATTTACAACGGCTACAGTCAAACCTCCATGTTTAACTACCTCTCAATAAACAATCACCTCTTATAAGCGACCAGCTATCCAAAATACCGAAATTTACAACAACTGTAGGTTAAACCTCTGGTGTTAAGCTAGAGGAGGTATGACTGTATCCAAATTATGAATCCAAATTATGATGAGTGCATTCACACGATGTTTTGCTGAAGAATTTGGAGCAAAACACTGGCAAAATTCGCTGTTCAATTGTGACAGAAAGACGGATCGAAACGCAGCAATGACATTTAAAGAGTCTTCTATAGTCAATAACATCACGGCTTACCTGATACACAACCAATACCATCGCCACTTAATTGACCCATCAGGTCAATAACCAGAGTATAATACCATCGACCGACGTTACTGCAGATGTTGTTGAAACGTCAGTCACTGTCAACAACAACAGTCCTATTCAGGACTATGTTCGTCCAGACGATCATACTCAACTTACTTATAAAATTACTCCTGGGTTCAAATCTTTCACAGAATAATTATCGCTAATAACTAAGGACGCCATCCCAACACACCTTCCAATGGAACCCAACTCTGTGGCTGTGGATGATAATTCGTCTTTGATCCTTTGACAGAGATCACCTTCCATTCCTTTGGTTGCTGTATTCTGAAGAGCTTCCACCCACCATGGGGAATACAAATCCACCTGAACAGAACAGCACATGTCGTTACAATGTGAAGACCTATATGCAGGCAGGCTATTGCTTCCTTGCCTTAGCTAACGGTTTAAGTACATGATGACTTGGATGTACCCTCGCCCATTGGACAAGTGAGGTTGCGAAGTCACTTGTCCAAAAAATCTACTAGTCCCAGACGATGGGACAGGTCTTTCTTCGCGCCCTGCAGGCACCAGTATTTCATGTGTGCTCAGACTGACAAGACCTTAGAGGGCAAAGTTAGTCTTTTTGAGCAGGTAAGCACTTGGTAAAAGACTCTTCAATTCTACCAGAAGCACATAACCTCTTCCCCTTTCTACAGTTCTATCAGAGGGATGGGTGTCGTCCATCTGGGTGGGGCTCATGGCTGGGTTTCAAGGCTTTGC
>JAKSDK010000977.1 GCA_022360095.1 Phycisphaerales bacterium | reverse complement strand
TTCTGAGTGCATCCACGTGACATGCCTGGCATGGGATGCTTCGTCCTCTCCTTCAATATGTGGGGGAGCCCATTTTACAATCCCCCTTCGTAGTCCCTTTGCAGGATTTGGCTGTTTTATGCTACCATCTGGGTTTTTCCTTTTTCGTGCCATCACCACTGGGTCTGGAACGTAACCACGACATTCATTCTTGCATTTATCAGTGAGGATTCTATACCAGCTTTCCTGTTAAGTGTTCAAATCACAAGAGTGTCAAGTACAGTTCATCTATAATTTTATTTTATATAAATAATATTGTTGCTCTTAAAATTTATGTGCAACAATATTATTCATTTGTAATAATAGTATTGATTGTCATGTTGGGTACTGCACCGTAAGTTCATAAACAGTATAGTAAATACAATTGAACCTTTATGTACAACTGTTGTGGTTCAATTTTATCCTTTTTTAATTTTTATTTTCCTTTGTTTTTGGATATGGTAATGTATGATTATGAGTTTGAAACAAAGGGAAATAAAAATTAAACCAAGGATAAAACTGAACCACAACACAACCACCTGTCATATAGAAGCTGCCACCTATCCAAAACACCAAACTTTTTCCAGTCAAGTCACTACAGTTTAATCCTCTCACGAGACCACTTTTTTCAATAAAGATGTTTGAATTTTCATTGTTCTTAACATCATGTTAACAACCATTTGGCACATGGTTTGATCACCATGTGCACTGAATGTTCCAGTTTAGTGACACTTCAATACCAAACCTCTAATCTTTGCACCGTGGGTGGTCACTTATGGCAGGCCCCGTTGCATAGTTAAACAGAACATACACATAGCCTGTTATTGATCAGAGTGAAGCTCTGGGTAAATTTTATTTTCTTTAATCCAGATACCAAATTTGCAGTTTTTGTTGTGCTAAGTCTTTGGCCCTTTCATTCAAATTCAATTAATAGTCATATTAATAATATATCTACTTACACAACCACCATCTACATCAGCTTGAAAAGGATAATCTGTTATGATTTGTCTGCAAACTTGTCTTCTTTGATCTGCTGTAGGAGACCTGTCACGTTCAAAGTTAAATAGAATGATATATGTGATTTCTGA
>JAKSDK010001738.1 GCA_022360095.1 Phycisphaerales bacterium | reverse complement strand
TTCTTTTGATAAATTGCATTATATTAAGTGCTAGTAATGTAATGATGATGCAGTGATGTAAATCTATCCAATATAGAGTAGACAAGTAAAAATAAAATTATATGATGTATTTGCCATGAATGCCCTATATCAAGTGTCATTTGCCTTAAATCATGTTTAGATAAGTCCACATCATGTAATGTGATAACCAAATCAAATTTTGTGAAAATAAGCAGCTCTGCATGAGGCTCATCTAAGAAGAGATTGACTACTGGCCAACCACACCGAGAGTTTTACAAGGGGAATTGATTGCAAAATGACATAAGTTAACTGGATACTACTGATTCGTCCTAATCAGAAATATAAAGAAACATGCTAAATATTTTGACTTTGAAGATTTAAGAACACTGAAATCATTTTTAATAGTTATTACAGCCATGCTATGTCACGAGTGGGAATTTTCCCACAGCATTTAATATATCTCATTGCTACATGTTTGTCTGAGATTTGAGTAACATCTGAAGTTCTGTTTGACAAACTCTTTGAAAAGCAAAAATTAACAGAAAAATGAATTTGCCAAACATAAAAAATGCTAACAGTTTTCACGACATTTCATGAAAAAAGACACTTGCTGCAGTTCTTTAGCGGCAAAAAAGTGCACAATAATTTAAAAATCTTGCAATCAATGTTAAAAAAAATATATTATTTGAAAAGTAAACACACCATCCAAGTTTCAAAGCAGACTGCCTGAACATGACAAAGCATGGCTGTAAGGGAATTCCACATAACTACACATTAATTTAGATTTAGTTAACAATATTTTCATCTCAGAGACTTAATTAAAGACCAGACAAATTGAGATGACATTAAAATCCTGATTTTGATTGCATGAGAAACTTAAAAAATTGTCTACCAGCAAAGCGAGCAACTGTCAACAGTGACTTTCAAGACAAAGGCATTCTATAACTCTAAATAGCCAAGATTTGGATGAAATGCTAACCGACAATATGTTATTTCTGGCTGCATCCAAGTTCAGTTGATGACTCTCAAAAGAACAGTTTGTTCAAGGTCAATACAATCATGAATATATTTACAGCCAGGATATCAACATTATATCCTCATCTCCTCAGGTTTTCAAGACCAAATACTGCAATCATCAACTCAAGTCATCAACTTGGAAAGGTATAATATTAATCTTATAAATACTTAATGTAATGGAGGGATTTACTCTTAAGTAAAATAATTATGATTCTCAATATAATACTATTG
>JAKSDK010001595.1 GCA_022360095.1 Phycisphaerales bacterium | reverse complement strand
GTGTAACGTGCGTGACTCATGATCTTTGAATGCACATTTTATAACTCTGTTCCTTTTATTTTACTCTTAATTGGGTTATCAAAGTTTGAGGATAAATTTGAAATCATCTGTGAAATTCATCATGGTCCAGCAGATTTCTGTCCGTCTCTCTACATGCGAGCCACATAATCCATATTGAATTTCATCGGTTGTCTGTTACTAAAATTTCTTTTATGTATTTGAACACCCTTCTCTAACAGACATCTAAGCAAGGTTAATACAGCCCCTTTTTTGAAATGTAGAAAACTTCACGTATGATGAATTTACTGCAAACAGGGAACATTCTATTGCTCTCACTCATTTGCATTAGATTCAAAGCACATGAAATGTGAAGTGGGCCTAAGACCAGCGTTGAAAGAATATTGATTGTGCTTGATGTGTATTTTTGTTTTAACTACACTTGTCAACTCTCCGAGCCAAAGTTCATCTACATGTATTATAGCTGGAATCTATCGTAAGCAACAGCCTTCCATTGACCTCTTAAACCCCAATTCTTTAGACTGATCCCAAAGAATATTTGGGGAGAATTTGGTAAAAGATCATAGCATTTTTCCTTTGGTGATCATTTAATTATTCCTTGTATCCTTTTCTTTTGATGATGTATCGATATTATTGGGAGAAAATTGATATTTGTTGCTCTTGGGACTGAAAGGGCTCACCCATGATAGCAGTTTGGGTGGTTAGTTGTAAATGCCTTGTTCATTTATTCATGTTCCCTATTTTGTCACTGTATTGTTTCAGTGAGACAAAGTTTTTCAAAGTTGAGCTAGGATTTCGTCTCAAGCCAGGAGACTCTATTGATGTCACAACTGAAGAGGTGTTTGTGCATGCCATGACTCCCTTTCCAACCAAGATCAGTCAATCTGAGAAACAGTATGTTGTCTTCTCTGGAAATCACTACTATTACTCTCCTTACACTGTTAAAAAGCAAACCACGACTGTCTCCTTGGCAACATCCTCTGTTGAGTCACACACTAAGCTTAAACCCTCTAGTCTGTCGGACAACGCCGTGACATATGGACCTTACAGTGATGTTGAAGCATATTCAGCGGATCCCATGAGAGTGCACTTTGAAAATAGCACCCCCTTTCTCTCGGTAAGTTGTTATGCAAGTAACTTTCATTATTATTCCACTATTATGTCATTTTACCATATAAGGTCAAGAGAACAAGCAAAATATGAGGCCGTAAT
>JAKSDK010001476.1 GCA_022360095.1 Phycisphaerales bacterium | reverse complement strand
CCAGAAATCAGGTTATATCTTAAAGATGTTGAATTTGGAACATAGTTCTTTTTGATTCCCAAACGTTAAAGCTATCTTTGATACTCCTGCATATGCCGAGCTTTGTACTGTTTATTTCAGTTAGTGTCCTTAATATGTAAGATTGAACCAAGAAATGCCTTGATCTTAGCCATTTTAAATGAAAATCTAGACATTATTTTTTTTTTTTTTTTTTTTCAAAAGTGCTTTCAAAGTGCTTTTGAAAAAAGATGACATTGCCCTATGAGATCCATACACGTCATCGTGAGGTTAAAATGGAACTAGCTTCAAAATAGCATTGACAATTCACCTGATAAAAGCATTTTAACTAAGAAAAAATATTATATTGCGACAAAATGCTTTTGTATGAAGATCTGGTCCACGCACGTTTTCTTAACGCTGATACTTTTCATCCTTCCCACATTCCCCGCCCCCCCCCCCCACCCCCTTCGACTAACTGTCTGGCTTCTCTTTTCTTTTTTTCTGCTACAAAAAACTGTGCTTTTTCACGACTTAATTTATTTAACTTAATTTTATGGAAGTAATTAATCGAATCGCCTACATCTTTCGCCGAGTAACCAATTATAATTGTGCGCAGTTCTCGGTGAAGCACTTTTCAATTGACCGAGAAGTTGGCAAAAGTCTCTAGCAAGATGCCTTCTTCTTCAGGCTTTTGATTTTTTTTTGTACATAGTTCAGCATTTCGAACAGCTAATTTATTGGATTCAGTTCTTATTTCAACAAAAGCTTTAAACGCTTCAAGGGCTCAAACTTCCTCACTAGTCATTTTGGCAACCGCAACGCGCGAGGAAAAAATGGCTGTTTTTATACTGGATAATGCGTCTATGGCCGTTTTTATACAAAGGACGCATTATCCGACTGGACGAACTTGGGCAAACATTAGTAGTTCGTCTGGTTATGCGTCTCAAGTATAAAGACGGGCACAAGACGCATTATGCGTCTGGACGAACTTTCCTTCGAAATACGTCTTGAACGACGCACTACGAAAGGTAGTTCGTCTG
>JAKSDK010000045.1 GCA_022360095.1 Phycisphaerales bacterium | reverse complement strand
TACTTGGAAGGAAATTCTATTTCGTCGTTACCCGAGGAGCTGTTCGATTGCCTACCAAACTTACGTTGGCTTGATCTACGGAACAACCGCATAGCGGAGATTCCTTCGGTTATTGGAAAACACAGGTTTGTTATGAACAGGTCTAGCCAGTTAGAAATATCAACGAGCCGCCAAACATTAATGAGTCTATAAATCGTCAGGTACACGCAGCATCGCCTTCTAAGATGCTAATTGAATATTAGCACTTCACTGACGCAAATTCTGTTTCTTTCTGGAGCAGAAGCGACACTACATAATTATGAATATCTGTGGCAAATATGACTTTGCCGTATTAAAATTATAGACATAATGAAAAATACATTATGTACGAATAGAGCTTCAAAGTACGGTGAACCTCTTACAAGGCCGGGTCACCTCTCCCAAAAGGCAACGAACACAGTCCATACATTCACCCTCATTTTAACCACTGCAGTCTCTCTACAGTGGCAATTAATATACTAAGTTGCATTCTGTCTGCTAAAATTGTTGGTTCACAATGGCCATTTAAAGAAAGAATGATGTACAAACTTGGCATGATGTAACAGCTGATTGTATCTTACTTGCTGTGTTTAATTTGTTTATGATTTCGTTTTGAGCAATTGCTTTTCGGCTTTCGATATATTTTTGTCTGTCTTTTGTATTGATTATTGATATGCTATTACTCAAAAGAGTTATTTTTATCCCCCCCCCCAAAAAAAACCCGAAAATAAATAAATAAAAAATAAAAATAGTGTCATGTACCAGAAGTACATGTATTAATTAGTGAATGGCGGTAATCTCTGTGGTCCAAAGACAGACATTGCTGTTTGTTTTTTGTTTTTCTAAATAGAAATTTGAGAAATCTGTTACTTGAAGGGAACACAATAGAGACACTTCCTTTGGAGTTAGGTAAGTTAACTAATAATTATTATTTTATTTATCATACTTGCATTAATCTTACTGGAAAGCATGTCAATAATTGTCATGTCCAGTTAGTTATTTAGACAGTAAAGGGATTAATGTAGCAGTTAACTTCAAAATCTGAAATAAC
>JAKSDK010001705.1 GCA_022360095.1 Phycisphaerales bacterium | reverse complement strand
TCGCGTTACAGTTTAATTTTCGTAATCCAGTCTACGTGGTCCTTCTTAAGTAATATTACTGAGTGGATTGTGGTAGCTTTTTTGGTATTGTACCTTTCATCTTTGTTCCCTTGAACAAATCTCTTTTTTCAAACAGTGAGAAATGTTGGCAGTTTGAACGTTTCTTTCTTTGGGGTGAACCTCAGTAGAAGGGGGGAGGGGGGGGGGGAAATGAGTAATTGCACTCTATCGACAAGGAAAAGAGGAAAATTTTGGGCTGTTTGGGTTTTTTTCTTTGCTATTTCCATTGCATCATTCACTTTCACTTTGTAGAGAAGACATGTAGGTCAATAACTACATTGATGGCTCTGTTCTCCACAGGGAGATAAGCCAGATACATATGTGATATTATTGAGTTCACAGGAAAGTTGTGCTAGTGCTGTCGCTAACTCCAAGTATATTAAAAGTAAAGGCGTAAAATGTAATTTTCGGTGTCATATTGCCCAAAATACTTGTAACTTTGGGAATTCCTAGCAAGCCGGTGCTCTAAGGAAAATTAAACGTGCCCAGTGCTCTGAACCTGTTAATTCTAGGGTGTCCAGCATGATTAGTATGAAAAACTTAGATTGTCTAGTCACCCAAGAGCAAAAGTTGGGTGCCACAGGCCCCTGGGCTTTGCTAGAGCACAGCCCTGCCGAGGAGGCTCTCTACATGTCAGGGGTACTTACCATTTACATGGGAAAACCTGGAAATTCTGGTTGGAAAATCAGATGATATGCGCTATTCTGTTTGGGAGGCAATGCAATTTTTCCACTCTTTTTAGTCTCTTAAGCTGATTTGGATATACTTTGTAGTGGGTCGTTACCTTCCACCATGTCAAATTTTGTAGTTCTATTTTTATGTTCAAGATTTCCACCTGGGCGGCTTGTGTAAATGACAAGCACCCCTCCTTTGACTTGATGCAGTGAGCCATTTTTTATTCCTCCAACTCTACGCTTTATCCATATCATCAATTTTCACAAAACCTAACTTATTGAAGATATTCATTTGATTCCTTACTCACTTTCTTTGACAAAGAAATAGGATATGAAAGACACCCCTTTTAATCTGTATCAACTTCACTCTTTTTTCATGCGCTCTATTGTTATGTGTGTAGCTGTACATTTACATTTAGAGCTGTGCCCTCACAGCAGCCAGTGATCCTTGATGACTTCTTTTTCCCTTAGTGACAAGGAAATCCTAATTTTTGCATAAAACGTATAACTCTGGGCACCCTAGATTTGATAGGTTCAGAGTTCTTTGCCTTCTTACAGGTTTCCTTTGGACATAGTCTTAATTTTACTTCTCTTTTTAATGCATTAAAGGGCAATAGGCCATTTCTGAGTGTATCAGAATGAGGTTAAGTGCTCAGTCTTTGATACAGAGATGATTTTT
>JAKSDK010000919.1 GCA_022360095.1 Phycisphaerales bacterium | reverse complement strand
TCTTTGGAAGGGATATGTAGCTTATTTGTGTGATTCCTGTGGGGGGAATCACTTTGGGGCAATTATGTAATTTTCGCGATCCCAACTTAGTCACATTCTATTTACGTAAGTGCCTGATCAACCCTTTATGCTACCCTATTATAGTCAATCCAGTCCTAAAAATGCGACCCCATCCAGCACATCCTTATTAGCTTCTTATAAGGAAGTACCCCCCCCTGTACTATTACTGATTAGTGCAAAGAAAAAAAACGGCTAAAGGTCACAGAGGTGCATTTTGTGCTCACCTTCATTGTCTCCTGATGGCACATCTCTATCATTCCTGACTGTGGAATTGTTGCAGGATAATTTCTGGGCAAGGGAGGTTTCTTCGAGGACAAATTGGTCATTTCGTAATTTCGTAATTCTGCGATTGACACGAATGGTGAAACAAGAGCTGATTCTGTTGATTCATAATTTGTACCAAGAGAGAATGCTCTCTTGTTTCTTCACAAAAACAAAGTAGTATAATCGGCCCGACCCAGATCTAGAGTAACGATTTAGCTACAATGTGCCCCTTGCGATCGAATAAAGATAGAATTGAACTAAGTAGACAATTGAATAGACCCAATAGACTGTATATCCTATGGCTGCAGCGAGCGAGCGAGTGTACGTGGTTTGTCTTGACCCAAAAGCTCAACTTAATGTCACTTAAAATTATTAATTTTCACGAATCACAAAGATGTTTTGTTAAGCTTTAATTAAGTATCCCGAAAGACTGAAATACAAGCGTTCTTTCAGCGTTACCTTTACGAATGTTTAAGTTCAAATTAAAGATGAAGAAAGATCTAAGATCATTTAAATTTGCTTTAAGATTAAGATAAAACGACTAGGTTTATCTGGGTATAATTGACACTTAAGTGATGCACTTCCGTTTGATTGTGTAACATTCACTAACCCGCCGCGCCACGGGTCAATCTGTCTCAGTTCACCTCGCGCCCTACGCCAGCTCGATCTAGTTCTTGATTTTTGAGTTCTTGATTTTTGAGAATCATGGACGAGGAAACACAAGCGTGGTGCGAGGC
>JAKSDK010000561.1 GCA_022360095.1 Phycisphaerales bacterium | reverse complement strand
TGTCTCGTGTTAGCGGAATTATTGCATTTCAAACTAAAAAGTCGAATCTCGAGCGCGATTTACGCAAAGAAACTGACATAAAATGAGTTACAAAGGGAAATCGGAAAATTCCTCCCACCCTTTTTGAGTCTATATCATTATCCATCATATCTGAAAGTTTCAAACCTGTCCCGACTGGAGGTCGGAGAATTTTTATTTTTGCGTCTAAAATAGAGTGAGAGAAAATCAGCTATAAAGATTTAGCGTGAGGTCTACGCTTTGCTAGTTAGCTCAGAAAAGGTTCATTTTAGAAGGGTTAAAAAGCACTTTCTGATTTTCTTTTTCTGCCAAAATAAAATTTAGGACCCACTCATGCCGAAAATCCAAAAAAAACAAAATCGAGCAATGTACTAAAATTTTCATTTACCGAGACCTTAAACAAAACAAACCTGCTTCTCAGTCCTTGCCTAAAGAATGGACTTTTTTAAACAGTATCTAAACTTGGATTTTTTTCAGGCTACTCACGTAATTGCATAAATTGTGTTCACTGCAAGGATCATTCTTCATTTGACACAAATTCTGTCTTTAAATTGTTATTTTAGCCATAGAAGTGGGCATTTAGTATGTCAAACCTTTTTGGTCCTTTATAGTTAAGGTAGAAGAAACACATTTCTAGATTGTTACTGGTGTTGCTATTGCAGTAGTGACAGAAAGAAAATTAATGTTTCCAGCTAGTTTTGTCCAAGATTGAAGGGTTTATTTTTACTTATAAGTGTAGGTAATAGCGTGATTTGTAGTGATATTTGGCATAAATACCACGACTGATTGTTCAAAATTGTTAATATATGTAATTTTACCAACCGTTAGGCGAGTGAAATTTGAGACAATTTTGAAATATCATGAGTGGTGTTTATGCCAAATGTCACGGTCAAATCATTCTTTTATTTGTTTAATCTACTACCCGCAAAAGGTTTGTAATTTTCAGATGTACGTATTTCAAATTAAGCTGAAATGCAACTGCTCTAAGCCCATCAAATTGCAAAAATTTCTCATGTAGTAGTATAACCTTTGGAATTCACTGTTTGTTATGCTTTACAAGGTGGTTCAATCTTTTGGCTCTGTGGGTAAAATCCTAAAGTGTGACCATTCAAATCAAAGCCACTGAGCAGT
>JAKSDK010001271.1 GCA_022360095.1 Phycisphaerales bacterium | reverse complement strand
TGTACACGTAGAAGTTGCAGACTCCTTAGAAACTGATTCCTTTATTCAAGCATTGAGACGGTTCATCTGTAGAAGAGGACCATTCAGAGAAATTCGTTGTGACAGAGGAACGAATTTTATTGGTGCGGAAGCCGAACTCAAGAAAGTTAATGACGAGATAGACGACCAAAAGGTCAAAGCAAAACTCCTTAAAGCGAAGATCGATTGGATTAAGAATCCCGCATCCGCAAGTAACTTTGGAGGCATGTGGGAAAGGCAAATCAGGTCAATCAGGAACGTCATGAGTGGTCTTATTAGAGAGCATTGTAATCGTCTTGACGAAGAATCGCTGAGAACATTCCTTTGCGAAGCAGAATCTACAATCAATAACAGGCCTCTGACGGTGCGGCACCGTCAGAGGTGGCTCTGAAAGAGGCTCGCTGAGTGTCTCCACCGTGGAGACACTAAGCGAGCTTCTTTCAGAGCCACCATTGTCGCCACATATGCTGCTCACAGGAAAGACAAGGTTCGTAGCTACTTCCACCAGGAGAATTTAAGAGAGAAGACCTATGCTGTCGAAGGAAATGGAGACGCATGCAGCACCTGGCACAAGAGTTTTGGTCCAGGTGGAGCAAAGAGTTCTTGCAACAGTTACAAGCAAGGATCAAGTGGACTCGGCCAAAAAGAAATTTCTGGGCGCAGCTGGAATTGACTGATGCATTACAACAGTTTAAGCACTACTTTTATACAGTATATAGTAAACACAGGTGTTCGATTATCACAAAGGAACACAAAAACCTATTCAAAAATACACGTGCTAGCTGATCAACGCATTACAATTGGACTGGTTAAAATACTTTTCCTTTATGGGGGATATACAATACTTCCTATTTCGGTTACTGAACTTTTGGAAAAACACATGTTGTAAACCAAGCTGAAGAATAGAGCGCAACAGTTGTTCTCGTTTAACAAAGAGACACGTGCAGAAGTACACGTGTTCTATTGGAATTACATTTCAGGTGTTCCAATACTTGTGCACATGTCACTGTCTGCTATTTTGCATTTGAATAATACTTTTATTTCAGCGGCGGAGTTTTAGAAAGATACGAAGGAGTTAAAACTAGATTTGCCAAGTAGTGCAGAATTGCTACAATAGGGAGCTTAAGCAACTACGACGAAGACCTCAACAACGACTTCAAAAACACAATAGGTTTAATGACCAAAACAACAGTTCTGCACGTGCATCATGCTTTTTAGTACATTTCTTGGACGTCCACAGTGCACGACTACTACGTGAAACCTCCTAATTTGACGTTTT
>JAKSDK010000291.1 GCA_022360095.1 Phycisphaerales bacterium | reverse complement strand
ATTGTTTTCCCACCACCACCACCACCGCCACCACCTTTCAATTGTTTTCCCTCCTCCTCCTCCTCCTCATTTTTGTTTTGGTACAGTAGGGGTACAGGAAGGGTACAGGAGGGGTACAGGAGGGGTACAGTAGGGGTACAGGAGGGGTACAGTAGGGGTACAGGAGGGGTACAGGAGGGGTACAGGAGGGGTACAGGAAGGGTACAGGAGGGGTACAGTAGGGGTACAGGAAGGGTACAGGAGGGGTACAATGAAAGTTCATAGAGTTCCGTTGTGCTTTGCAGCTGTGACGATAAATACACGAAGCGACCTAACTATAAACTTAATAGTCTTATAAACAGTACTTATAATGTTTCGTCAAGGACACTCAACTTACTCAAGATATTGTGGTATATATAAGGTTACACGCATTACAAGTGCAACACAATTTCCTACGAAGAAAAAATCTCTTCAGTTAGATTGTGAGAGTGATGCGAGGTTTAATAATCCATTCCTCAATTAGCATCAACATCTTCCCTGTTCACTATATATTTATTATAAAATGTGAACTTCCTTATGTTGTTTATATTTACTAAGCCAGGTACTATGAGAGAGGGGGTGCCAAGAAAAAAAATAATTCATTTACCACAACTGACGTTGTGGGTGTGGGTTTTTAAGACAGTGGTGCACTATGGACATATTTCATTTAAAAGTTGTTTTTCGTGCCGTCTCCTTGAGTTTCTGTAATCGTCTTTGAAGTCGCAGAAGTGAAGAAATGTCAGATTGGGATTAATATCACTGGTTATAAACAGCCAGTGTGCGTCACGACCCACAAAGGTTCATGGGTAAAATTGTTGCTGTGCCTCATTTCAATCGTGACACGGGCGAGTTCGCATCTCTTGAGAGAGATGAATCAAACCCAGGGACCAAAACACTGCTTCCTTTTCTGAAAAACATTACGGAAGAGAGCGATTTGGAGGATTTTCAAGATCTCATAATGCTTGCTATTAGCTTCATAAGGCAATTTTAATGAGTTTATCGTAATTCGGAGACGATCGAAGGTCGATCTTGTCGATTTTAAGCGGCGATTT
>JAKSDK010000480.1 GCA_022360095.1 Phycisphaerales bacterium | reverse complement strand
TTTATCATCAGCAGAGCTGTCAGTCTCTTCCTCGACTTCAGCAAAATTATCTTTCTCTCTGTCTTCCTCCTCGGCAGATGCATCGTTCTCCTGCCCACTCTCGGCTGAGGCATCACTAATCTCCTGTTCTCCTGATAAATCTTCGTCCTTTTCTGTGGATTTAACTTTTGTTCCTTCATCGTTAGGCTTGAATAATGCATTTTTCGTCGGGCTCTTATAACCGGCAACGGGAACTGTGGTGGAAAAAAAGCACAGGAAATGTTCACAAAAGTGTTCTCAGATCAACTAAGTGATGTTAAAAAGCTTCAAAGGTCAATATTTGACCACTTAAAGTATACATTTTTTTAAAGCTATTAAGAACGTCATAGGAAAAAACAACTTGCGCTCTTTCAATAGATAACTAAAGTACCAATAAACTCAAATTACGAACGAAACCAATTCAAAAGTCTAAGCTCTAGACCAAACGTCGAACTCTTCAAGTGACGAACCAAACTCTAATTTGGGTCGACCTAAATTAAGTTAAGATCGTGTGTTGGGTGAGACGTTAAACTTGAGACTCGTCGAACCAATCAACTAAATCAGACCAAAAGGAATTTTCGCAGTCCAAAGACGCTTAATATACATTATCATCCAAATTTTAATTTATTAGTTTAGTTGGTCGCGTGTGAAGATCGACGTTTTTCTCTGAGACGATCTTCAGACGTTCTATAATTCGTCTGAAGCAGACGGATAGAACGCGTTGGACGATCCAAGCTTCTTTACACGAACTTAACTTGGCCAGACGTCGAACGTTTCATGAAGTTAAATCAAAAATTTTGTCTCGTCTCATGAAAAGTTTGACGTTTGGCCGAGGCCTAAGGCTTTGATAACCCTATACCGGATAGCATTTGCGCCGGTGCGAAAATTAAGCCGAATAGGATGGGGATTCTGTTCACACATGTCACACACATTAGAACAGTGATTTCGGCGCGATTTCTAAAACGAAGCGAAGTCGATATCTAAAGAGGAGAGTCACATGTCGGATAGGTGTTCAAACCATACCGGACAGCTTTTCCTGTTTGCACGAAAGCTATCGATCCCGGCCAGTATCGTGTGAACACAGCCTAAGATACTTCAAGCCTGT
>JAKSDK010001249.1 GCA_022360095.1 Phycisphaerales bacterium | reverse complement strand
TTTGTAGCGAGGAAGATGAAGGATTTTCTACTGAGCCAGTATCCAATAAACGCAGTGGTGATCCTTTGGGTTTCTTCTTCAGCCAAAAGGTATGTTTCAAATAAGGCAACTGGTTGCGATTCAGATTCAGTTTTTTTCCAACTTTTTTGCACTGTTAACCCTTAAAGATGTAACTACATACACATAACAATATACCGTAAAATTCCGAAAATAAGTCCCTCCATGTATAAGCCCCTCCAAATATAACCCCCCAAACCGGTCTAAATGTAAGCCCCCGGGGGGCTTACATTTAGACCGGTTTGGGGGGGTTTGTACTTGGAAAATTGCACTCAAATACAAAATAAAACAAAGCGAAAAAGGTAAATTTCCTTCCAACTATAAGGCTAGCCAAATCGAGTTTGAAACGCAAACTTCCCTCCGTAGATAAGCCCCTCCAAAAATAAGCCCCGCGAAAAGGGCCTTTGAAAACTATAACCCCTGGGGCTTATTTTCGGAATTTTACGGTATTACAAGAACAAAAAAAAAGTAGAACTAATTACATAAATGATTAAAGGTAAAATGTGTGCAGTGACCAAAGTAGCTTTTAAAAGGTTTCGAGTAGATCACTACCACGTGCAGTTAACTGGGGTAGAAATTTACATTAAATTACAATAAATATTGGGGGGGGGGGGGTAGGGAAAACTCTTACTTATGTAAAAAACAAAAGAAAGTGATAGATAGATAGTAATGATGTAGTAGTAATGTTGTGTTGTCACGCAGTTGATCTGTTGTCCATACTCTTACTTATACAAAAAAAATAGGTGATAGATAATAGTAATGATGTAGTAGTGACGTTGTGATTTTTTGTAGTTAACTGGTTGTGACGTTTCTTTTTGCGTAGGTCGGAGTCATGGTAACAAGGGAATTCATAGATTATATCAGTACCAAACCACTGCAGGTTGAAGTGTTTGGTCATTATCAACATCATCCACACAATCTGCCCAGTAAGCACCTTCCAAGGTACGATAATTAAA
>JAKSDK010000669.1 GCA_022360095.1 Phycisphaerales bacterium | reverse complement strand
GATTCCACGTTCTGATCACAAATACAAATGTGTTACTATTAATATGTGACAATAACAACATATCTATTGATCCAAAAGAATGTACATGTACTCTTACATGAAAATGACATTTTACTGTTTTTTGGGACTTGCATAACATACTGTACGTGTATCATCTAAAAGGTTTCTCAAATATTCTGCATTTGAGACCTCCTTCATTATTTACAACAATGCTACTACAGTAGAAGCTCTTGTAACAGACACTTGTAAGCGGGCAGCTCTACCCGTGGATACCATTACAAAACCCTGTTTTTCTCAATTCTCATACGAACTCGGCATTTTTACATTCTCGTAAGCGGCCGGCTGCAGTTACAGACACCATTTTTGTGTCCCAAGGGTGCCCTCTTACAAAAGCTTCCCCTGTATGTTATTAAACTATTTGGAAAGTTTAAGCAAACAAGTGCAAGCAAAAGAGTTTATATAGTTTTTCAGGAGCTCAAGATAAGTGTCATGGGGATCATGTTTATTCAAGCTGCCAGAGCTTGTGTTTGCAATACAGCTGCAAATCCCAGTGTGGTGAGTTGCTACAGAGTTTTACAGCTGTGAAGAATACCCTCATTTAGAATAAATTTACTCGTTGCTCTTCTTGCAACCCTGCATTCTATTAACTGGGAAGAAATTACATCAACATTACTTGTCAATTCTGACAAGCTTCTAATAATTATTAGAACCTACTTTTTGCCCATAATTTGACAGCCCTTAATGTAAGGCGAAAGTTTTCTATGTTGGGTACTAAGTGAAGAATTTCATCTGTGACACGACAACCTACAAAATACAAAAACATACATGTACAATCAGATACCGTCATACCAAAGATAAAATGGCACACTGTACCTCTGCAACTAAAAATACTAACAGAGGTCAAAGCTGTCTCCATTTAATTCAATGGTATCATAACTACTTTTCCATAACACTTACCATTTAAACTTCTAACACACTTTGGGTCCAGGTTTTTCAAAAGACCCTCATCAAGAAGACTCAGATCATCTGGGACCTCAGGGAGGGCTAGTCG
>JAKSDK010000985.1 GCA_022360095.1 Phycisphaerales bacterium | reverse complement strand
TTTCAGCTAGGAAATCCGAACAGATGAAAAATTTTTAGGGGATAAAAATATGCCTATATCTACCGTTTAAATACTAAAATACGTTTAACAATGCTATGTTTAAGTGGTTTTCAACTATAGTCTCCTTGGGTGCCCATGTGTAGTCAATAGAAGAAATACAAATGAACATTACAGCGACTACAATTTGCTCCAAAACAATTCGTTCGCTGTCGTGATTTTTATCTGGTTCCTCTATTAAATACAAAACACCGATTCTCAGATTTCAATAACAACAACGGCCACACGAAAAGAGGGTGGTTTGCCTGTGGAGTAATTATGAGGTATATAGTAAAGTAACTTTTCACCGAAGTTATGTATTCGATGTTTCCTTCAGCAATCAGGGAAACAGCTAAAACGTTACATAAAAGGTTGTAAACTACATTTATTAAAAACAGATAACAACCTTTTCATTCCTTCTTTTGTACCAAATAAAGAGCGAACATGAGTATAAGACTCTGTTAAACAAGTCATATTGAGCCCTATGTCTAGATCTTTTGTTAATCCATAAGAATTTTACCATCTATCCAAATTGATTTCTTTGACTGTGTGTTTATTTCATGTCAGTTTGAGCTTTGACCTGTCGGGATGATACAATTGTCATGTTTTCAGTTACTTGTTGGAGCGGAAGACATGGCGCTGAACTTGAGGAAATCAGTGTTTAGCGGAACTAAGACTGACAATGAAACAGATGAAAAACAACAAGCTACTTCGGCTTTGGCCAACTGAATTTGAAACAAACCGAAAGTAGAATAAATGTTTGCATCCTGGAATAACTGAGTACACGCATAATTGAGAAACTGAACCGAGAATCTTAAGGTTCATTTTTTAATCAATCAACACTTTTTAACATGATAGTATCAGTTTGTAGTTAGACTTGAGGATTTATAGCTTAAAGAATATCCCCATCTCACTCCCGTGCAAGCATTTCCGTATTTGGCCGAACTCTTGGGACATTCTACTGAACGGGGTTTGGGTTTTTGCCTCTATGTCCTCAACGAGGTAACTTATGCGAGTGTCTCAGCAAAACAGGCGAGCCATGAAATAACTTTTGGTGTATTCAGTTGTCATTTGTTCGAAACAGCTGCTCTGTAAGCAAAATTATTCTTCTTATTTACAGGAGATAGAACTTAAGTAGACTAACATGATGAAATAGAAAATTTACTCTGGAAGTGCTAATTCAGGTGCTAGAAAAAATATCCTAAACCACCGACACGTTAACTAGTACAGAGAATAACGGAATCAAGCACGGACAGATAAAAATATCTCTAACCTCGGTGGAATCCTTTTGAGCCCACTCGACCCCGATTAGACCTACAGTAAGTACCCTTCAAAACTAAACTAAGTTGTCTAGTACAAGGAAATAGCTGCCAAAGTTAAAAAAAAAATACATTTTCTTCCTAGTTTGCGATGAATTGATTCCGCAAAAGCTTGGTCTTAATCAAATTTCAGCAGTACAGGAAGAATTAAAAGTACACGTTTTCTCAGTGCTTAGTTAATTAAGCAAATGTCAGTTGGCTTTTGAACTTCAGAGTTAGCGCGTTTAAGATAGTAATGATTCCAAATCGAAATAAATGTACCAGGGAAAATCTGAATTCTGTGTAAGAACATAGGATACTCATGCGCTGTGTTGACAACCAGTGACTGTTGCGTGTACACTTGCAGGCATCAATCGAGTTTGCTTACAGTCACTGCAGAGAGGAAAACAATTATAGGCGTTCGATTTAATGCATTGTTGCTAGGTTTTCCCGTTCAGTATAACGTTTGGTAACTTGAAAAATCGACTTCTGG
>JAKSDK010001811.1 GCA_022360095.1 Phycisphaerales bacterium | reverse complement strand
GGAACCCCCTATGACGAAAGCTATTTTATCAACAGCCAGACGCGTCACCTGTCACATACGGACGCACAG
Source organism: Phycisphaerales bacterium (assembly GCA_022360095.1). Lineage (GTDB taxonomy): Bacteria > Planctomycetota > Phycisphaerae > UBA1845 > UTPLA1 > JAKSDK01. The sequence continues at coordinate 7,831 of JAKSDK010001811.1, read as the reverse complement.
GGGACGTAAATAACTATTTTTCAAAGCAATGCTTGACATAGACCGTCTGGGCTGGAGGACGAAACGCCGTTGGCGTAGGGGAGACACGTTGTGCAAGCTGGATCAGAGCCGCGCCCGTGAGGAAGCGGTGGGCATACGAAGTGGAGGGGGCATGGAATTGAAACCGGAGAATCTTCGTCGTGGAGAAGCATGTTTACTCCATGTTCACAAGCGCCCTTGCGTCGGATACCCACCCCTCCCTCACGGTCGGGGCTCTGATCATATCGCGCGTTTTTCCTAAATCGGTTATCCTAACCCCATGAACCGTGACGAGATTTGTGCAAAGTTTCTGGATTCCATTTCGTTTGATCTCTATGCATATCAGGAAGAGGCTCTGTTGGCGTGGTTTGAGGCCGAGAGCGGGGTGATGGTCTGCGCGCCGACGGGCATGGGCAAGACGCTGATCGCCGAGGCCGCGCTGTTCGAGGCGTTGCATACGCGGAAACGGCTGTATTACACCACGCCGTTGATCGCCCTGACGGATCAGAAGTTTCGGGAGATGCAGGACCTGGCCGAAGGCTGGGGCTTTTCGCGGGATGACGTCGGGCTCATTACCGGCAATCGATCCGAGAACGCCGATGCGATCGTGCGTGTCGTGGTGGCTGAGATTCTTCTCAATCATCTGCTGTCGCGCGATCCGGCGATCGCCGACCTGGAACACGTCGGGGCCGTGGTCATGGACGAGTTCCATAGCTTCAACGATTTCAGCCGTGGCATTGTCTGGGAGTTGTCGCTGGCGCTGCTGCCCGAGCACGTGCGGGTTCTGATGTTGTCCGCGACGGTGGGCAATCCGAGGGAGTTTGCGACTTGGTTAAAGAAGGAGCACGGACGCGAGGTGCGCGTGATCCTGTCGGACGAACGGCGGGTGCAGCTGGAGTTCATCTGGGTCGAGGAGAAGCTGCTGACCGAGCAACTGACCGGCATGGTCAGTGATGATGATGCCGAGAATCGAACCCCGGCCTTGGTTTTTTGCTTTAACCGTGACGAGTGTTGGGACGTCGCTGAAAAGATGAAAGGGCTCTCGCTCATCACGACGGAGAAGCGTCAGCAAATCGAGGCATTCCTGGCCGAGTATAAGGAGGATCTCATCGAGGGCGTCGGGCCGAAGCTGAAGCAGATGCTGGTTCGCGGCGTCGGCGTGCATCATGCCGGCGTGCTGCCCAGGCACAAGGAGATCGTGGAAACGCTCTTTCAGCAGAAGCTGGTGCCGTTTGTTATCTGCACGGAGACGTTGGCGGCGGGGATCAATCTGCCGGCCCGGTCGGTGGTTCTCAGCACGCTGATTAAAGGCAAGAAGGGCGAAAAAAAACTGATTCCCTCGGCCAGTGCGCACCAAATGTTCGGCCGGGCGGGGCGGCCGCAGTATGACACAAGGGGTTATGTCTTTGCGGCGGCCCATGACGACGACGTCAAGATCATCAAGTGGAAAAAGAAATACGACCAGATCGATCCCAAGTCGAAAGATCCCGGCATCATGCAGGCGCGAAAGGCGCTGGAGCGGAAGAAGCCGACGCGACGAAAGACGCAGCAGTACTGGAGCGAAGGACAGTTCAAGCAACTCATCGAAGCCGGCCCGGCGAAGTTGTTCAGCCGTTCGATGATTCCGTATCAGGTGCTGATCTTCCTGCTGACGAAGACCGGGACGTTGCACGAAGCGAGGGAGTTTGTTTCGAAACGCTTCAACACGCCGGAACGGCTCGCCAAGTTTCAGGAGCAGCTTGATTTCATGCTCAAGAACATGGCGTCGCTGGGGTATCTCACGCTTGCCGAGGACGGGGACCACATTACGTTGGATGAGAGCATCTACAAGCTTTTGACGTTTCGCAGCATCGATCCGCTTTACGGGGCCTATCTGGTCGAGCATTTGGCCCGGTCGGATTTCGGCGAAAAACTGCTCGCGCTGGAGTCGGTCCTCGAAATTCCCAATGCCATCCTGCGGCATGTGCACCTTCCCGATCTGGAGCCGGGGCCGTTGCAACGAGAGGTGCTGGACCCGTTGATGATTCAGATGGGCATTGTGATTGCGAAGACCGCCGCGGAGGATGAAGACGATGACGGCGCGGACTATCGCGACGATCCCTGGTGGGACGGCGAGTCCCGCGACTACCCGCCGACATTTCCGGAGATGTTGAAGATCGCCTTCGAGGCGAAGCTGGCCGCGCCGGAGCCCGTGTGGGTGCAGCCGAAGTGGGTCGGTAGCGGGATGTTTGACGACTGCGATTTCTACAAGTTCGTTCGCAACCGGACGCTGATCAAGCAGGAGGGTCTCATTCTGCGGCATTTGTTGCGACTGGTGATCCTGTCGGGCGAGTTCTTTTCGCTTTCGGAAGACCCCGACTATCTGCGCATTGGCGAGCTGGCGACAGCCTGCTGTCAAAAAGTGGATCAGCGTTACACCGATCGGTTCCTCGCGGAGGCGCAGGAGATTCGCCGCATTGCGGAGTCGGCGAGTGGGGTTTCCGTGACGGGAAGGTAGTGTTATCCGGCGAGAACGACGATGGCCATGAGGCTGGTGACGATGCCGGTGACATCAGAGGTGCCGCATGCGCCTCGGGCCTTGCCCACCGTGTAGGCCAGCATGTCGGCGAGCACCTCGTCGCCGTCGGTCGGAACGTCCGTGGCGTTCTTCGCGATTTCGGCCGGCTCGGCAAGCGCCTCTTTCCGAATGGCGTCATCGATGCAAACAAACACCTGGTCGTTGACCCGCTTGGCCTGAACTTTGCCCTCGATGAGCATCCTTCGGATGTCCCAGGTCGAGCATTCGAGGCGGACGGCTGCCTGCGTTGGCGTCATCCATTCAGCGGTATTCGTGTTGTCATCTCGCGTGTCGCGCATCGTCACCCCGTCCGGATGGGTCGTGTGATTATGTCCGAATAGACGGATATACTGAGATATCGACCGGTTCATCGCCGGGGCTTGATGGTCAAATAGGCTTCAATATCCGATAACCGGCACTCGGTGGGGGTGGCATGCCCAAGCGAAGCGCGGGCATGTTGGTTCCCACCGAGACATGGCCGCGCTGCGCTTGGCCATGCCACCCAGTACGCCATGCCACCCAGCTTGATCCTAGCCCGAACCGAAGTCCACCGACGGCGCGTCCTTGGCGGATTCGTCCATCTTGAATCGATCCGCTTTCTCGACCCCTGCCCAACTGGACGCGATCGATCCGATCGGACCTCGGATGTGCGTGTTCAGATTTTTAACGGACTCGTTGTATCGCCTGCGTTTCTCGGCGATGCGATTTTCCGTGCCCTCGAGCTGCACCATGAGCCCGCGGAAATTCTCGTTGGCCTTCAACTGCGGATAGGTCTCTTTGAGAACGAGCAAGCGCGAAAGGACGCTGCCGAATCCCGACGCGGCCTCCGCCTTTTCGGAACGCGAATTGGCGCTGAAGTAGCGCTCCCGGCTTTTGGCGATGTTTTCGAAAAGGTCTTTTTCATGCGCGGCGTACCCCTTCACGGTTTCCGCCACGTTTGGAATGAGATCGTAGCGGCGCTGCAGGTCGACTTCGATGTCCGCCCATTTGGTTTGAACCTCTTCGTCCAGGCTGATCGAGGTCTTGTATGCGGAATACACCATGCACCCGCCGCCCAGGACGAAGACCATGAAAAGGGCCATCATGATAAGTAGGGCGATTAATCCTGTTCGCATTTCATTACCTCCAAACTTCGAACGTGCCCTTGTGGCAGGGCGTCGGACGCGTTGATCCCTCGACAAGCTCAGGGACGGCGCGGTTCATCCTTTTCTCAAACGATCGGACCGTGGGCGACTCACTCACCAACTGCCGCCGGCGCCGCCGCCGCCGAACGAGCCGCCGCCTCCTCCGCCGAAACCTCCGAATCCGCCGCCTCCGAAACCACCGGACCAGCCTGAGCCGGCGGACCAACTGCTGCTGCTGCGAGTGGCACTGTTTAGAAGAGTGCCGAGAAGAATTCCCTGCCAAAGACCGCCGCCTCCCCATGTTCCGTAATACCGTCGTCGGCGACCGCCCAGGATGCTTCCGATGACGATGAACAGGAAGAAGATGACAAAACAGGGAACTCCTCCGCGTGAGCTTCGGGTCCGCCGTCGGCTTTTCTGGATCTTCATCTTCGGCGCGCCGGAAAGGGTCACGCCGGCGTCGGCCGCCACCTTTTGAGCCATGGCGACGGCGCCTTGATAAATGCCTGTGGAGAAATCGCCGCGTTTGAAGTTGGGAATGAAATACTGCTGGGCGACCGAGTCACAATAGAGGTCAGGCAGCGTGTCTTCAATGCCCTCGCCCGTGACGATCCGCCATTTGCGATCCTTTACGGCGATGGCCACAACGACGCCGTTGTCCTTGTCCGCCTGGCCGAGTTTCTCGCGCTGCGCCAACTCCATCGTGTAGGAATACAGATCACGACCTTTTGTGGACTTGATCGTCAAGACGCGGAGTTGTGCGCCGGTCTTCTGTTCGAGTTCAAGCAGGTAGGCGTTCAGCGCCTGCTCCGTTCCTGAATTCACGACGTTGGCATAGTCGTTGATGCCTTGCCGCAATGAGACTTTTTGTCGCGCGGACGCGGAGGTTACGGGCCAAGCGACGAGCAACATCAAGATCAAAGGCGTTCTACAGTTCATCTGCAAACACCATCAGTTTTTCGACGTCCGCGTAGAGCGATTGAAATTCCGCCCAGCCGTGCTCGTCCTGCACATGAATCGCGTGTCCCACTCCAGGCAAGGCCTGGTCGATGAGCTTCTCGCTTTCTGCGAGAACGTGATCGTTCGGCATCCATTCCTTCCGGTCCTTCAGCCACAACAGGCCGCGCAGGGTTCGTAGCAGGTGTGCGCCGATGTCCAACTCCAGACCTGCGAGGATGTCCTCGCGCGTCCCCGCGGCGAGGAGCCCCTGTCGCAGCCGGACGAGAATCCGCTTGAATTCGCGTTCGCATTGCAGCCGAAGGTGTTCTGCGCCGATCGCCAGTGTTTCGAAATAGTTTTTGCCCAGCAGCATGGCATGTCGCTGATGAATCTCCAGCAACTCCAGCGGGAACGAATCGAGCGAGGACTCGATGTAAGCGGGCGTCATCACCAGCGGTGCCGTCACGTGTTTGCGGCCGAGGGTCGGGCCGTGCTCGGCCAGGCGCCGCAGCAGCCCCAGGTCGATCCGTTCCAAGACCAGCACACTGCTAGCGGCCATCACCGAGGGATCAAAATCGGGTCCCAGGACCGGGCCGTAGGCGGTCAATCCGAGCAGATTCTCGCCGGCCATGTCCTGAAGCAACTCGGCATAATCGTGTAACGCCGCTTGCATGGGCGGCGACAAAGCCGCCAGTGCGTGGTTTTCGACCGTTGTTTCATTCACATCCGTGCTCCTCAATGTGTGGTAAGGCGCAAATGGGTTATCTCCCCATGAGAGAATAACGCGAACGCGTCAGACTGGCCATTACACAAATCGCGGTGCTTTCTAACGGGGCCGCCCGTATCATGTAAGGAGATGGACCTGTTTGCGGAACAACGTGAAAACGCCCTGCGGCGTGTGCAGCCGCTGGCTGTGCGCATGCGGCCGCGGACGCTGGACGAATTTGTCGGCCAGACCCATTTCCTCGGCCCCGGCAAGCTCCTTCGTCGTTTGCTTGATGCGGATCGGCTTTCGAGCGCGATTTTCTACGGACCGCCGGGGACAGGGAAGACGACGTTGGCCCAGATCATCGCCGGTCGAACGCAGGCCGTATTCGAGTCGGCGAATGCCGCGTCGATCGGGGTGAAGGACATTCGCGAAGTCCTTCGGCGTGCCCGTGAGCGGGTGGAAGCCGGCGACCGTCGCACGGTCCTTTTTCTCGACGAAATCCACCGGTTCAATCGGGCGCAACAGGACGTGTTGCTCAACGACGTCGAAGACGGAATCGTGATCCTGGTCGGGGCGACGACGGAGAATCCGTTCTTTTCCGTGAACTCGGCGCTGGTCTCGCGGAGCCAGATCTTTCAGTTTGAACCGCTTGCGGACGAGGATATCAAGTCGTTGATCCGTCGGGCCTTGTCCGACGCCGAGCATGGACTTGGTGGGTACGGCGCATCCATTACGGATGAGGCCCTCGTTTTCTTGGCGACGACGAGTGACGGGGATGCGCGCCGCGCTCTGTCGGCGGTCGACGTGGCGGTGCTTTCTCATTTGAACGAAGACCAGCGCTCGGCTCCCGCCGAGGGCGGTGAGATCACGCTTGAAGTGGCCCAGGATTCCATTCAGCGAAAGGCCATCGTCTACGACGGCACGGGTGATGAGCATTACGACGCGGCGAGCGCGCTGATCAAATCCATGCGCGGCAGTGATCCCGACGCGACGGTGTACTGGCTGGCCCGGATGTTGGAGGCGGGTGAAGACCCGCGTTTCGTCGCCCGGCGGATCGCCATCTGCGCCGCCGAGGATGTAGGCAATGCCGATCCGATGGCGCTGGTCCTTGCCAACGCAGCGGTTCAGACGACCGTCTTTGTCGGCCTGCCCGAGTGTCAGCTTCCCCTGGCTCAGGCCGCGATTTACATCGCGTGCGCGCCCAAGTCCAACGCCAGCGCGGCGGCCATCTGGTCCGCATCTGAAGATGTCAAGGACGGCCGCACGCTACCCGTCCCTCGACACCTGCGTGACGCCCATTACAAAGGGGCCAAGCGTCTTGATCACGGAAAGGGATACAAATACGCGCACGATGCCCCCGACGGCATGGTGGCGCAGGACTATCTTGGCGTCGACAAGACTTACTACACGCCCACCGACCGCGGCCACGAGAAACAGATGGCGCAGTATCTTGAAAAATTCAAGGCGCTGCGGTCGGATGCTTGAGTCTGACTCGGTCGCGCGTGCGACATTCTTTGTATTCCTTCTTTCGCCAGGAAATTTCGTCGTTTCGAATATCTCGACGGCATGCGGCGGCTTGAAGTCCGCCGTTCCGTTCAGTTACAATGCGCTCAGTTTGGGAAGTTCATTTCAAGGAGATATCGATGAAGGCTCGACGATTCGTGATGGGAACGGTCTTGGCGTTTTTCTTCCTGGTCAGAGGTTGCACGGTTTTCCTCGGCGATGAGTGTACGGAAGGCACGCAGGCGGGCGAGGAAGGTGCCTGTCCGGAAGGCCAGGTTTGCACTTTCGATTCCGAGGTCGGAGCGAATGTTTGCAGAGATGGCTCGCTTTTCGGGCTGTAAGTTGAAATCAAGACGTTTGTATTTCGCCATCTCGCGCGTAGCCGCGGAATGGGGATCTATTTAGGAAAGGAGAAACGCATGTTGGTTCGAGGACTCGTCGTGGCGACGTTGTTGATGATGGCTTGTCTCGCAGGCGGTTGTGGTGCTGAATGCTCTTTGGGCGCGCCTCAAGGCGAAGATGGTTGTCCGGAGGGCCAGATTTGCGTTTTCGACTCCGAGGCCATGTTCGGCGGGACGGTCTGCCGGGACGCCTCGCTTTTCGGGTTGTAAATCGTTGAGTTGATGCGTGACGATTGATAAGAAACACAGGGCATGCCGGTGAAGACATGCCCTGCGTCGTGAGGTACCGGGGCCAACGGTTGATGTCCGCCCCGTTGCACTCATATCAAACGCAGGGCGTGCCAGCGAGAGGTAGGCACGCCCCGCGCCTTACAGGGTCCCCAAGGGGGGACGGCCATCATTCCTTCTGCGTTTCGTTCGCCCAGCATTGCTGCCACCACGTCGTCTTTCCCTGCCTGTTGATTTCTTCCATGCCCGGGATGATGACCAGCGTGTTCAAACACTCGGCGATCACGTTCTGATAGGCGTGCTCGAAGTTTTCCTGGATGTCGATAAACTCCTCCCACTCGGCGGAGAGCCG
>JAKSDK010000964.1 GCA_022360095.1 Phycisphaerales bacterium | reverse complement strand
GACCGTAGCTCCGAAAGATGTTTGGATAGCCACGAATTTTGTGGGTCGCACCCTCTGCAAGCGATTTGGCCGTGCCTTTTTCTAGTCCGGTACTAAGTGCCGGTATGTTTTCGTGATTTGTCGCAAGGAAGATCGCTTATGCGTTGTTGTACGCAGTTTTGTCGACTGGCTGATCGATGAAATGCGCGCTGACTTTCATCGGTTGTCGTCAAACACCAACAAGAAAATTGCAGCGTTGTTGTAACGACAGGTGCCGAATTGCCAATCAATGTTCGGATTCTGCATTTGCAGATTCCATGGAGTCGCTCTTAGTATTGTAATCAGTGGTTTACCTAGCGGCCGATTTCTCGGTGCGCTGTTTCAAAAAGGGTGAGTGAGGCATGGCAAAGTTAAACGTGAACGGTAAAACCGTCGACGTGGATGTCGAAGACGGTACGCCGCTATTGTGGGCGCTGAGGGAACAGCTCGGTCTCACCGGAACCAAATATGGCTGCGGCGTAGCCGCGTGCGGTGCGTGCACGGTTCACATTGACGGCGTGGCGACACGGTCTTGCGTGTTGCCCGTAGACTCGCTCTCCGAAAGCGACAAGATCACGACCATTGAAGGTTTGTCGCCTGACGGTTCCCACCCGGTTCAGCAGGCCTGGGCGGAATTGGATGTACCCCAATGCGGCTATTGCCAGACGGGCATGATCATGGCGGCCGCGGCGCTGGTCGATAGCAATCCGGAACCGACCGACGAAGATATCAACGCGGAAATGACCAATGTCTGCCGATGCGGCACATTCGTCCGTGTCCGTAAAGCCATCCACCTGGCTGCCAAGAAAGCGTGAGGAGCAGGAACATGACAACATCGACGCTTGATCTCTCGCGCCGCCATTTCATCGTCGGGGCCACCGCGGCGGGCGCCGGACTTTCGCTCGGTTTCTCACTGCCACTTGGTGCAGCGCAAGCTGCATCGGCAACGCCGGAAGTAAATGCCTGGGTCGTGATCGAACCCGACGACACGGTCATCGTGCGCATCGCCCGTTCTGAAATGGGGCAGGGCACGCTAACCGGCTTAGCGCAACTGGTTGCTGAGGAACTGGAAGCGGATTGGTCGAAAGTGACCACGGAGTATCCGACACCCGGGCAAAACGTTGCCCGCGACCGCATCTGGAGCGATTTTGCTACGGGTGGCAGCCGCGGCATTCGTGCAAGCGAGCAATATGTTCGCGAAGGCGGCGCTGCCGCGCGCATGATGCTCATCGAAGCAGCGGCAAACGAATGGGGCGTGTCTGCTTCCGAATGCAGCGCTGCCAAAAGTGTCATCACCCATCAAGGCAGTGGCCGAACCACCACCTATGGCGCGGTTGCGGCAGCGGCGGCCCAGCTTACGCCGCCGACGGACATTCCGCTCAAAGATCCAAAGGATTGGACAATTGTCGGTCAGCCGGTCAAGCGGCTTGATACGCTGGATAAGCTGACGGGCAAGCAAGTCTATGGGGCCGATGTCCGGCTTGACGGCATGGTCAATGCGTCTGTGAAGACGGCACCCGTACGCAACGCCAAACTCAAAAGTTTCGATGCGGATGCGGTGGCGTCGCTGCCGGGCGTCAAGAAGGTCATGCAGCTTGGTGATGCCACCGTCGCCGTTGTGGCGGACACCGGGTGGCGGGCGAATTCTGCCCTAGAGCAAATGCCCATCGAGTGGGAAGGCGGCGATGCCGACTTCTCCAGTGCGGAATTCGAGGCAGACCTTATTGAAGGCATGACCGCCGAAACGCAATTCGTGGGAAACAAGGCTGGCGATGTGGAAGCTGCTTTTGCGAGCGCAGCGCAAGTGGTGGAGGCAACCTATCGCGTACCTCACCAAAGCCATGCCTGCATGGAGCCCATGAATGCAACGGCCATTTGGACAGAGGACAAGTGCGAGGTTTGGTGTCCGACGCAAAATGGCGAAGCCGCCCTGGCAGCGGCCGTTGAGGCGTCCGGACTGCCTATCGAAAAATGCGATGTCTATAAATTGCATTTGGGCGGCGGCTTCGGGCGCCGGGGCGTTGGCGACTATGTCACCCAAGCCGTGACGATCGCGAAAACAATGCCGGGCACGCCGGTCAAACTGCTGTGGAGCCGCGAAGAGGATATGCAGCAGGACTTCTACCATCCAACGACGCGAGGACGGATACGGGGCGCGCTGGATGCGGACGGAAATCTGACAGGCATTCATTTGCGGATTTCCGGACAATCGATCCTGGCGGGCATACGGCCGGAAGCGCTGGTCGATGGGGCAGATCTATTTGCGTTCCAGGGCGTGCTGCCCTCTGGGCTCAATCCGCAGG
>JAKSDK010000601.1 GCA_022360095.1 Phycisphaerales bacterium | reverse complement strand
GACTATCAAAAGCTAAGAAGTCAATTGTGGATATAGATATGGACAAAGAAAGTGTAAAATAATGGCATGCATATCTTTTTTATCTTTTCTGCAGATATTAACAGTATCCAAAAGTCTGTTAAAGGTCTTGAGAGACTTACAAAAGAGGTATAGTGTGTGTTTTTTGCTGACTGTACTGCAGTGCAGTGTGTGATATTGTAATGATCTGATTGCAAAATCGCGAGGAGCAAAACAGGGATCCCAAGCATCAGCCGGCTTTGCAATGATGGGAAGAGCCCAATAATGACGTTATTGATTTTAATACGGTAACACAAGAGAACATGCTTTGTAGTATGACCTTAGCAGCACAGTTGTGTTAGAAAGGCTGAGAGGTACATGTATGGGCCATATGCGGTGTAGGAATTTTAATAAACCAGGGGAGTTTTAGCGATTCGCGTGTGGACCGTACTGAACTCTGGCTAATGCACCTTTTTGGCTTGATTTAGTCTGGATGCAGTAAGTGCACTGCCAATTGTTTTCTAATTATTTGCTTTCACTGATATTTTCGTAGATAAAGGACATACTTGATTGCAGAATCGAGGCAGTTTTGCAAGATATCGAGTTAACACGACTCTGTGACCTGCCAGAAGATGAAGCTGTCTCTGTGGAAGAATTTGTTAGTGTAACAGAAAGAACATGTCAAGAATCTGCTGAGTCTCTGTCTAAGTATGTTTTTCTTCACGAAATCTTTCAATAATTTAATAAGTCAGTCTGAGTCAGCGTGCGGGATGACCCAAATGCTGCACCCTGATTCGTCACTGCCCACATGGGGTACCGTTTCCATCTATTTTTAATATCGTAATTTCAACCCTCCAAGTTAAAGTTTTTGCTTGGTCGCCATTTGGTAACCAACTCTTTTGGTTTAAGGAGAAATTTTTACAAACCAAGTCGCCAGCTCCAAAATGTTAGGCGCCATGACTTGGAGGGTTAAATTTTGACTTACATGTAGTGTTTGCACCTGTCGGTCCAAGAAAGCTAACCTTAAGGAGGTATGGACTTCTCATCCGACATCGAGTTAAGCAATTAAACAAGTTACAATGGAACTATAGGTAGAAAAAAAGTTTCTGTAATTAATTGTTTGTCATACAGAACGGACGTTAAAGCTCTGTTTTGGGAGCTTTGATAGCAATAGCACCTTTTTAACAAATTACCGTGATTAAAGACACATTCGCTCGTTATTCTCGTTAAAGGTTCAACCATCTGGTGGAAAGTTCAGTAAATACTCTTCTGCAAACCCTGAAAGACAACCTAAATTC
>JAKSDK010000380.1 GCA_022360095.1 Phycisphaerales bacterium | reverse complement strand
TAACTTAATGATCTGATCGTGAAACTTTTGTCGAGGTGGTTTGCAAATGACTTCACAATTTTGCTTTAATTAATATCTCCTCACGTGATTTATGATAAAAAGGGCCAGAAAATGCTTTTCTTGATCTCTAAACTGCGGAGAATATCCCATGTTGTTGTTGTTGTTGATGATGATAATGCTTTTTCATTTTATAGTTTAAAGGCTAATATTTGTTTCCAAGGGACTTAATTTTCATTTCCTCGAGACTTACGTAAGTGTCAAGTGGCCATTACGTGTTCGGACATTTAATACCCAAACTTCATAACAATTACAATTTGTCTTAAAATGATGACAAATAACAATAACTCAAGCATGACTGGACTGAGTGTCAATACATTAGAGAGGTGAACTTTAAAGCGGATTTTTTCGAAAGAATCTTTTAAAAAGTCATATAACTGTAAGTATTGCATTTAAATTCTGATATTATATCTAATAATAAAATGATCAATTTGTTCACTGCTAAAACGAAAACGAGTAAAATGCTAATCGCACTACTATTAAGCGGAAAAAACGTTTGACACTTCATTTTGATCTTTAGAGCAGAAAATCTTTTAACCAAGCGACGTGAGACTTCTTACAAGGTGGTGGTTTTCATGTATTTGTGACTGCGTTTTACTCTCAGTCTGCATTTTACCCCTGGTCCACAGTGTGCGTCTTACACTGACCGTTTTCCGAATCGTTGCTATCGCCTAACAAAAACTAACACTTTCTTGTAGGACCTCTACTGTACTTCCGGCAAACCAATGTTATGTTTGAAGATGCCTAGAACACGAGTATTCTTACCGCTTATCTTGGTTATATTAGCAGCCATCCTGGGATTTTTGACAATGTTAAACCCGAAAGATGAAGGTAAATGCCATTTATTTATAACTTAGATTTGAATGTCTGACATTTTTGTTTTGTCTAATCATGACTTTAATTACTTGCAACCGTTTGGTAGAATATTTATGATCATAATACAGCCAGGGTAAACCATAGTTCTCACGAGTAAGGCCGATGTTTTCAAAGATTAAGGAGTTTTTGTCCGGTTAATTTAATCATGAATTCCAGAGCTTTCAAAACATCATCTATAGTTATAATTCACGAAGTATATTTATTTCCAAGATGATCAAGAGATTGATG
>JAKSDK010001686.1 GCA_022360095.1 Phycisphaerales bacterium | reverse complement strand
GGGTTGTCCGAGGTCAACACGAAACGCAACCACAACTTGGTGTCTACCTCGAGGATCTCGTCGCTCGTGAAAACGATGCTGTCCGCGCTCACCTCACATTCCTGGACCGGGACGTTGGCGAGCGACTCCTTGGTTTGTCGAAACTCCGGCAGCGTCTCCAGCGCAACGTCGAGTTTCTGGTTCAGAATCCTTATGGCGTCGCGGCATGCCGCAGACTCGTTGCCGAGTCGGAACAAGATCTCCTCCAGCCGGGAGTCCAGGTCGGCCACTTTCGATCGCGCCGACGAAAAGCCGCCGGAACGGAGTTGCCATCTGTGCAGCCCCATCTCGAAGTCGATTTCCTCGATGACGTCATACTTCAACAACACCGATTCGACGACCCTGAATGAACGCCTGCTTTCCTTTTCGCTAGTCATCGTCGAGAGCCTCCGTACCGGTAGAGGCAACCGCCTCGTTTATGCTGGCCGATTCCTCGATGTCCTGGTTTGCCCCCCGGATGATGCTGATGTCGACGCGGCGGTTCCTGGCGCGGTTTTCCGCCGTATCGTTGTCCGCCAGCGGCTGTGTGTCCGCATGGCCCTCGACGACGAACCGGCTCTGATCCAGCGGCGCGGCGCCCAGCAGCTCGTGCGCGACGGACACCGCGCGCGAGGTCGACAGCTCCCAATTGGACCGAAAGCGGGTGTTCGAAATCGGGACATTGTCCGTGTGTCCGGACACCGTCACGCTGCCGTTCTTGCTGATGATCAAACCGGCAATCTTCCTCAGTACGGGAATGAAATCCCGGCGGACGTCTGCGCTACCGGATGAAAACGATGCTTTCTCAAGTATGTGTATGATCACTTTCGCGCCCTCCACTTCGATTGCGACGCTGCCGCGCTTGATTTCTTCTTTGAGTGCTTCGCGCAGGCGGCGCGCATGTCGTCTTGCTTCCTCGAGTTCTTCCAATTCTCTCGACAGCGCGTCGAGTGTGTTCTTGTTCGAGTCGATGGTGAACTGCCGAATCTGATTCACCGCGGTCGGATCCGGCGTTCCGGGACTGAATTCCTGCGCGATGATGCTGGTCCCCTTGGGTATGGTGCGAGCCTCGACTTCCGCCTGGACACCGAAAGCTTCCTTCATGGATCCGGAAAGCTGCTTGAATTTTGCGACGTCCATTTCCGAAAACGCCAGCAGGAGCACGAAAAAGCACATGAGCAGC
>JAKSDK010000610.1 GCA_022360095.1 Phycisphaerales bacterium | reverse complement strand
TTAACCCTTTAAGCCCCAATATCCACAAGCAAATTCTCCAAACTGATCTCTATACACTTCTTTAAAGAATAAGTTGAGAGAATTTGAGAAAAGATCAAAGCATTTTCCCTTTGGTGATCAATTAATTAATTCTCATAAACTTATCTCTTGAAATTGTATGGATATCGTTAGGAGAAAATTGATGTTGGTCACTATTGGGACTTAAAGGGTTAAATGAGCCGGAGAATAACTGTGTAACTGTTGTTACACTGTTAAAATCAGTAAAAGACAATCATGTATCTGAGAAGTGCCAAATCAAGAGGTTGACAATCTTCAACAAAGGTTATTCCATGGAAATACCTAGTTTTCTATACCTGTGTGAGGCAGCAGGGTGGTTTAAAATCTAGTGGTTTATATTCCTTAATAAATTATGACAGACCTAGACTCAATATAACTTTGCCATCAAAGGCCTGGATGACAAAAACAATTGACAAATGAAATCTCAGGAGAAAGTTCTCTTGACAGACACTTTACAAGAAAATGCTGATAGTGTTAACACATCTTCATCCACATTTTCTATGTACACAAAATCTGTAAAATTATTATTATTTTTACCCTGTATTGCCCACATTTTTGTTACACAATCTGAAGTCCAAGTCTTATTCTCCGTTTGCACAAGCAAGATTTACTTGAAACAGTTTTTCCTTGTCCAGGAAAACTTGCTTGTAAAGTAAGCGACGTTTTAAACTGCTTGGTCTATACCTTGTAATTGTCCACAGTCTGTGTTTTGTAATGACTGGTTTCTTGGAAAAAAAACCCTTCACTAATAATGAAGCCCTTTTAGGGTAAAATTGCAACAAGCAAAATTACCTTCAAACAGCTAGGTAAGACCAGATGAAATGGTGACAAACGACATTGAGATGGTTCAATTATGGATGGGGATATGGCCTAATCCTCAACGTGTGAAACGACCATACTACGGACATACATACCCCACCACCCCCATTTAGAGGGCCTCATTAATGACAATCAGAAGGGGGATAGTCAGACTGCATGCTCAAAATCCTCTCCTTAATACTGGTTGTTTTGATACAAGTCAATTCATTTGACTTACAAAAGTTTCGCATAGATGGCTTGTAGAATGAGGAGTGCATGTATTAAGCTTTAGTTTGTATCGAAACGACTGGTTTCCAAATCCACTGATACCACGTTTACTTACTTACTTAGGCCAGGAATCATCCCAAGCCGTCCTAATAAAATCTTTCCACACGACCTGATGAGGCATTGCATGTCTTATCTCTCTGGTATTGTCCAGTCCAGTGTCAGCCTTGATGGTGTCAATGTATGTAATTCTAGGTTTACTTCGATCTGGGGGACCATATTGGGGTTTTCCAAAGAAGCACTTTTGAGGAAGTCTTTTCATTGCGAAGAAATTAATCGGTCTAAGGACTATCAGAGAGTAACATCCTTCGCTCTTAAAATTCCATAATAAGATCTAAAGTGAAAAGTCAATTTTATTTTACCGATTCAAGCTTTGAAAGTTTTATGATGTAACATGCACGTATATTGGCAAATCCATATCAAATATCACATCTCAT
>JAKSDK010000025.1 GCA_022360095.1 Phycisphaerales bacterium | reverse complement strand
CCACAGAGTCTGATCATATGTAAAGTGAACTCCTAAAATCTTGATAGCTTTTTTAGCTGTGATGTTTCTATTTCTAGCAAGAGATATGACCGTCTCCGTTGTTGATTTGTGATCGTTTCCCAAACACAATACCTTAGTCTTTTCGAAGTTGAGTTTTAGTCCGGAGTGCAGTAAGAAGCTATCTACCATGTTTAATAAGGTGTCTAAGGAGGCGTGATCTTTGAGGAATGCAGTCATATCGTCAGCAAATATTTCGAGTTTTATCTCTTCATTTCCCACCATAACATTTTTTATCCTCCACTATTATATACTACATTTCACTATATATGCTACATTTCACAGATAAGAAACAGCGTCAAGATTCGAAGCCAAGTGCAAACAATAACACGTGCTATTCTCCCTAGAAATCATCTCCGAGTGTATCAAATTCGCAGAGGGCGGAGTAAGACTCTTACGCCACGCTTTACCAATTCCTTAACTGAATTTGCGAAAAAAAAACCCAACTGTTTTGCAGTCTAGGCTGATGCAGTTGATCTTAATTTGGCTGATCCCCTCATGAAAGAATTTTTGTGGTTGATGAAGTAAAGAATAATTGGAACACCCATTACATCAGAAAATCTAGACAGTCAGTGGGAGGCCTGATTCTCTGTATACAATACCAGAGTATCATGGTGGGGTTGATGGCCTCATTGTTCCTGTACAGAGCGCGGCACTGGATTACACGTACTCTCAACTGGTGGAAGTCAGTAACGATCAGATGGATTACCACGAGTATTTTCAATGTGTAATGAATGGACTGAGATTAGCACCACCTAATGACTGGAAGGATGCTTTTGAACTCTTTAGAAAAATAACAGATGCAGTTGTCAATGGAAATTAAGCTGAGTACTTTTGCTTTAAAAAACAACGAATATTGAATACTGACACTCTCTGAAAACCAATGGCAAAAGTTATCAAACGCGAAATACGAAACCTTAAATCAGTGGCTGGCTCAGTTGTTTATGCAAATGTTCAAGATA
This sequence comes from Phycisphaerales bacterium, assembly GCA_022360095.1. Classification (GTDB taxonomy): domain Bacteria; phylum Planctomycetota; class Phycisphaerae; order UBA1845; family UTPLA1; genus JAKSDK01. The sequence continues at coordinate 22 of JAKSDK010000025.1, read as the reverse complement.
TTTTTTCTCTATTTCCAAGAAT
>JAKSDK010000310.1 GCA_022360095.1 Phycisphaerales bacterium | reverse complement strand
TGCCTTTCGCAGTAGGTACACACTAAAAACAATCATGAGTGTCAGATTTAGAATCGGCTGGTCCGTGAATTCAAACAGAAATCAATCAGTCAAATGAATAATGAATATGATCAATCAATGAGCACAATTCATAGGCAAAGTTTGCCCCTGGTTTTCCAAGGCTTTCAGCACGCTTTAGAAGTAATATTCCTTGTTTTATTTGCCATAAAGCAAAACAAGTACAATTCAAAGGTAATATTCCGCGTCCTTTAAACCATAAAGCAAAACAAGCTAGCTTTAACAAGCTTCAACCTTTTTTCTGTGATTGACGCATATATACATCATGTGTTGCATGACCTGAAGGACCCACGATGTATCATACAAGTCCGGAAATAAAACATTTCTATCACTGTCAGTCATTCAGAAAACGTGGGCAAACATAATGATAATAGCCAAGAAGTACCTACCAAGCCATTGAAATACAGCTGACTCCTTTACCAAGGGTGCACAGCCCTAAATACTTTGTAGTGCTTCGAGCTGAAAACAAAATGACAACTTCACCTAGCTACACACTTGTGGAGAAGTTTTGAATGAAATTTTTACCAATGCAGATAGTGCAGCGAGAGTGGTGAAAGGGAGGATTTGAGCAACTTAGAGGAAACAGACGCTGAACGAAGGGATGGACAGCTGACTGCAAATGATCGTGAAGAAACACTCATGGACGTGTAACTATAACTAATTTTATATCAGACAAGGAAAAGAAAGATTTCAAATGAATTTCATTGAACCGTATTAAACTATGCTTACACATAATGTTTTTTGGTACGTTTTTGCAAATCGTTGTAAAAAATTAACCAACATGGCCGCCGGTTGTTAGACTGTAGGAGCGGCCACTTTGCATGGCAGGGAAGGGGTAATAATCTTAATATTGCAATACTCCTCGTTTTAGAAAACCGAGGCGAAATAACTTGGGGGCGAGATGACGGGTAACCGACAACACCATAATCAAAGATTTGATTATAAGCTGTTGTACAGTACACCACCACTCAGCTAGACTCTTCCAGTATCCAGGACCTCATTAACACAATCATGCCACAACACGCCACAGGGGAAGGCTGCAGTGGCGCAAAGGGTCCAGACGAAGAGGACAGTGAACAAGACGAAAGAGACAGTGGCTGCTCAGCTGAGAATTATCTAGGCACAAGCAGTCCAGACGAAGAGGAAAGTGAGCGAGACGAAAGCGACAGTGGCCGCTCAGCTGAGGATTGTGGTGGCGCTAACTGTTCAGACGAAGAGAACAGTGAACGGGA
>JAKSDK010001440.1 GCA_022360095.1 Phycisphaerales bacterium | reverse complement strand
GGATTCCAGGAGTGTGGATTCCCTTACACACTCCCTTCTTTGTAATGTATTGCCATTGACAGAAAGAAAAGACTGCTAATGTCATCTTTTGGATGTATTCATTAAGCTTGGAGGTCAGTATAGAGCCCCTCTATGGGTACTGGTGGATGTTGTTTTCGTTTCGAGTTTTCCACAAAATTGTTTGTTTTTCAACAAAATAATGACATATCAAGAATTGTTTTGCATGGTAATTCAGTACTAGCGAGCTAGAACATCCAGCTATAACAACTACAGCGGAAACAAGAAAATAAGAAAAGAAACAGGTTTAACAAACAAAACAAAAACTCTGAACATGCATTAGACTTTCTGGCAGATCTCTTTGCCCTAGTTGCATGTCTAACATTGTCAAACTCGATGAAAAAGGCAAAGGTATTGTTGCTTTAATTTCTTAGTAAGATCAGGGCTGTCATTAAGAGGCCAAAGCCAGGGATTTCCCTGCTACTAAGAACGCGGCCCCCAGCTTTTTTCATAGGAAATAGAAGAAAAATATAACCAAAAGAAATCCCTAGCTGTTTGATTCCCTGCCTACTTGTTGTATTTACCCGGCAACTTGAAATCTTCACTGACAGCCCTGGTTGGAAATACATGTACCCATAGATAGACTCAGTATACAAGGGTACCACTGGCTGCCACTATTGGTTCCTTAATTAATTTTTATGAGCTTATGTTAGCCTGTTCCAGTTGTTCAGATAACAGAGTGAGGTGTGACCCTTCCCCATTCCCCATTCCCCCTTCCCTGTTTTTCCTGCTCGCATCTCTTTGCACCGTCCCCAAAATCTGATTGCCTGGAACAGGCTAAGCTACCTTTTACATGTCCATTCATGACTGTATTGTGAGAGGTGATAACACTGGTCGGGGTAGACAACCAGGAAATTTTCCCCTCCTAGACTTTTGATCGGAGTGTCATTAAAATTTCTTGTTGCCAGGTGCATATAGGGTATGCCAGGTTTAGTAGCTTGAGAATTGAACAGCAGCATGTAGGAAGTCTGGTTTCCTTTTGTTTTCTATGAAAGTGTTTGTCGGGGCGCATGCTCATAGAGATTAGTTATTGGGAGAAATCCAGCTTGGCCCCCTGGCCCTTATTGATAGCCTTGTTTCAAACAGCAAGGTGGGTTGCCATTGATTATGCAAGCATAGCAGGATGTTCATTAGGCATCGGAGATCAGAGAATTCTCTGTCAACTATGCAGAATTCTGTGGCTTAAATGTTCAGTAGCTTATGACTACTTTTTATTCAGACG
>JAKSDK010000365.1 GCA_022360095.1 Phycisphaerales bacterium | reverse complement strand
CGAATTCTTTCCCTATCTGCAAAAGCTTTTCCATTTCCACAGCAGTAGTTCACAGCAAACACACTCGATATACTTCCTCGTAACTGTTCCTCTTACTTTCGCTGTGTACTCCTTTTTCTTGAACTGTCCTTTCCTGGTCACTGTAGTCGGCAAACAATTGAATTCCTCTCCCGGACGGGCCCCCAATGTTGCGCAGGTAATGTTTTAGAGAACGGGTAGCTTGCAAACTAAACTGAACGCAGGGTTGTCGGAACATCAACAAGAAGTTTTATTCCAAAAATGAACGGAGTATCCACGAAGTAAAACTCCACAACAGCACGTAACTCGCTAAACTTACACGGTCTCCGCCAACTTCAATTAACTTGATAAACTTACACGGCCTCCGCCAACTTGAATAAACACTGGTTTCGTCACACTTGACTAAACACGACTAACGTCAAACTCTCTTCGCTTGTGAAAACTAGTTAAAACTTAACTCGGACTCGCCTACTTAAATACTTTCACAATAACATTCTAGAACTTTCTAAGTAGTCTAATTTTAGAAAGATTACAAAATATACCGCTTTAGAAACGCTTACACAAGATCTTAAAATAAACAAACTATGAACTCTCGCGAACCTTCTAGAATGACACGTTTAAAAGTCACGCAATACAATCTTTCGTAACAGTAAACAGAGGGGGCCTAGGACGAGTAAGATGGGGGATGAAGGTGCGAATATTATTTACCATATCATCGAAAACGAGCTAAACATGGATGTTGAGAATCTTCAATTCCATGCAATTCATAGAGTCAGTGGGAAAACGGCGTTCGTCGGATGAGACATCGAAAGTTTATCCAAGGCCAATCACTGCACGTTTTCTGTGCAAAGAGGACAGAGATATGGTACTAAAAGCGAAGAGAAGGCTGCGAAACTCTTCACAATATGAAAACGTGTATATTACTCAAGACTATGCCAAAGCTATTCAAATGGAGAGAAACGTTTTAATCAAGGCTATGTTTCTGGCCCGTAAGAAAGGTGTAAATGCAAAGGTGGTAGACAGAAACTTGGTAGTAAATAACAATGTTTATAACGTAGATAACATCCCGGAGAATCTAAAGGAATCTAGCACCCTTAATTCGAATTGTAGCTGAACAATCTTTCAACGCTTTATTTGTTATACGTACAGGACGCAAACAGACTCCCCAGCGCTACTGAATTTCCCCTACATGTTTTCGCTTAGTTGGCATCGGACCTCGTCCAAGCCAAATGTAAATTTTAGATTATTTCTCATTTGTATATCTTTCTTGTTAGGTGTTAATTGTTTTGCTGCCTTTGTGTCCTCCTACCCTTATTACCTTTTGTCTCCACTTTATAATCATCACGGCCTTCACTTTAAACGATTTACTAGTTATTTGTTCCCTTGAATGTGAGGGGCCTGTCCAACTCCCTAAAAAGGCGGGAAACTTTCCGTTGGCTTAAGATGAAAAAAATATAGAATTTTTTTCTTCAAGAGGTCCACTGTACTAAAGAAAAAGAATCTCTTTGGACGTTAGAGTGGGGCTTCACCGCTTTTTTTAGTAGCTTTTCCAGTGCAAGCGCCGGAGTCTGTATACTATTTAACAATGACTTTCAATTTGAAATAATCAGGTAATTTTCTGATCAAGAAGAAAGATATTTTATCATAGACATGAAAATAGATAACATATTATCCAGGGCAAAAAAGCATCATTTTTCTAAGTTTGCAATTTTTAGACGGTTAAATAGAGCTCATCAAGAGCTTTCTTTTAAAACAAATTCCAGGAAAAAATAGTTTTTCTGTGCAGACTTATGGAGTGCAAACGTTTTTTCTATGCTAATTATTTTAATTGGTCTTTGAGAAGTCCTGTCATACTTGATACGCGTGTCGCTGTTGAACCAAGCTAATCACGCAATTCGACAGAAATCGTGGTTTACAAGCTAGTATAGTGCTCACTGTTTTTCCCTGGTGTTTG
>JAKSDK010000211.1 GCA_022360095.1 Phycisphaerales bacterium | reverse complement strand
CGCGTCAATATTTCACGTGCCTCTTGCAATGACCAGACGGTTCGTTTCTGCATTTTAACTGCGGAAACGGAGCTTCTCTGCCGCTGGGCGGCATAAGCCATCAGCATGTCGTAAAGCGTTGCCGACCACTCGCTTCGTTTTGAGATCGAAACAGCTTCAGGCATGCCGCGGCAGAAAACATCCCGCCCCAGCCGGTTGCGCTTCATGAGCTTGCCTGCGGCCTCGCGCATGGCTTCAAGGCGACGCAGCCGGAAGGCCAGCGCCTGGGCCAGTTCTTCCCCCGTCGGTTCATCATCGCCCTTCTGCTCGGGCAGCAACAAACGCGACTTCAGATATGCAAGCCACGCCGCCATGACCAGATAATCCGCAGCAAGTTCCAGGCGGATTTTGCGCGCCTCGGCGACAAAGGCCAGATATTGCTCGGCCAAAGCCAGGATCGACACTTTTGTGAGATCAACCTTCTGGGACCGTGCCAGTGCCAGCAATAGATCGAGCGGCCCCTCAAACCCGTCGACGTCGACGACGAACGAGCTTTCCGGTTTGACGTCGCCGGACCGCTGCGCTTCCATAAACACGTCTTCGGCGGCCTGGGAGGGGTGCATCTCCGTCATCATGCCGACACCACCGGATATTTCACCAAAAGTTCGTTCAGCTCCGAGCGGGCGGCGTTTTCATCAAAGGGGTCGGCCTCAAACCGCAGGTCCAAACCGCGCTGAGCGCGCACGGCCGACGCTCCGGTCAACTCCGAAGCAACAGATGCAACCGCCAACATTTCTTCAAACTGCCCGTTGCAATGAAGGACGATATCACAGCCGGCTGCAAGGACGTTTTCGGCCCGGTGTTCTATGGAGCCTTTAAGCGCCTGCATCGAAAGGTCGTCGCTGAACAGGCACCCGTCAAATCCAATGTCGGAGCGGATGATTTTCGAGATAACCGCCTCGGATGTCGTCGCAGGATTGTCCGCATCGATGGCCTTGTAGACAAGATGAGCCGTCATGGCGTAAGGCAGGTTCCGAAAATGCCGGAACGGCTCGAAATCCGATTGCAGTTCTGCGAGGTCCGCTTCGACCACCGGCAATTCAAAATGGCTGTCGACCAGGCTTCTCCCGTGCCCCGGTATGTGTTTCATGACGGGTAGAACGCTGCCTGCCATCAGTCCGTCACACGCTGCGCGCGCCAGTTTAACGATGATATCGGTTCGGTCTGAATAGGCACGATTACCGATGACATCGGAGACTCCGGAGACCGGAACATCAAGGACAGGAAGACAGTTTAT
>JAKSDK010001393.1 GCA_022360095.1 Phycisphaerales bacterium | reverse complement strand
CAAATAAAGTGGGGTTGGAGGCCCCTGGGTTTGGCCCCTCCCCTAGATCTGCTTTTACTGTGACTGTAAATGCCTGTTATACATGTAGATGGTTCTTTCTTTTAATGTTCAGAGAACATCTTCAGATCAGGCCCACATGTCGTCAAAGTTTGAAACTTTGGGAGGAGAAATGGATGAAAAACGTAAGTCTTGTGTTGTCTCAGTTGACCTTGAAGTATGTTCTTAAAAGGAAATTTTAGAGCTCACCTGGATTTCACAGGACTCAGAGAAAAAGGGGCAGCCATTTTGACCTCACTTATCCGTACAAAGAAAATTATGTTTACTGTAACTATCAGCGATAATTATTCAAAAATTCAACATGACTGCATTTAATTTTTTTGCCGCTTTTCAGGGCAATCACTGCACACAATAGTTACGTGTGCTACACCCTTACTAATAACATTCAAAAGAAGAGATCTGTACAATGTCTATGGAGCGAATACATTTTATGGAGCTTGGAAAAAATGTGACGTGCAGCTAATTTTATCTTTACAACACTTTACAATATGATGATGTTGACAATAATGCCTTTTCCTTTCTTGGTTTTTGTTCTTTAGAAATGGAAAAAATCAAGCCAGTGTATGCTCCAAAAGATTTTTTTGAGGTACATGTATTTCTGAAACCACCTACGACCAAAGAACAGGGTTCACAGAGTCTTGAAAAGTCCTTGAATTTAGGAAAACTCCTTGAAAAGTTCTTGAATTCCAGTTTCTTTGAAAATTCCTTAAATTGCAGGGCAAGTCCTTGAAAAGTCCTTGAATTTTTTTCAACTTTGGATCTAGTGGCCTGGAAAGTGTTTTTTTAAATTTTTTTTTAAATGTTTTTTGGTTGTCCAAGACAATCTAAATCATAACTCTTAGAGAAGTTAAGAGTGATTTACATAAAGCATTTTTTGTTTTATGCAATAATTAACAATCAATTTAAGACAAGTGATCTGCAAAAAGGAAGAGAGGTTGGTGGAGCAAACAGTTCAAGCCTTAAAGTCCTGTTCGAATGCACTAGGAATGTGTATTTTTGTACAATCTATTATTACATTTGCCGTACGTGGTCCTTGAAAATTGAATGTGGTCCTTGAAAAGTCCCTAAAAAGTGATTGCAATTTTTTGTATGAACCCTGATTAGAAAAGAAAGAAAGAAAACAACAACAGTTATTATTGTTTTTATAACAATAATTTGCATAATGGCACTGACAATAATAAAATAAGATGTTTTTAAACTAGTTAAAACTTTTCTCTGCCATTTACACAAAACAGAGGGTAAAACAGAAACTCCAAAAAAGGCAGGGCCAGAAGGGTAGTTAAAGCTTATCTGCCTCCTGGGGTTCTGAGGATATCAGGGGGGTGCAGGGGGGGGGTGGTTATGGGCTATGGTAAAGAATATTGGTTAATTTTTCTTTACCTTTCATTTGCAGGCCCTGGTCACTATAGAAAACCCAAGTTTCACCCCACTGCGAAAGACCCCAAGGTACAGTCAAATTCAGTATCTACACTCTACATATCATAGACAGTCTTGATTTGGAAGAATATATGGACACCTGTGTGGATAGTCATTTAATTGCATGAACCAGGCAAACTAGGAGCTATAATGTAAGGTTTTTTTTTTCAAGTTCAAATGTACTCCCCTCTTATTAATTTGTTTGTATGTTACCTACATGGGTGTGTAGCATTTTGTACAAATTGTTGTTAAATTGTGCGATCTTCTTATTAAAGCTGTCCCTGAGTTCTATACTGTATTTGCTTTTTTTTCTGTTATGTCAGTACTTTCTTCTCCATGTCTGTAACTTCTGTAAGTAAGCTCTTTCCTTTTGAAGAAATTCATTAGACTAGTAAGTTCAAATATCTGTTCAAATGTTCTTAAAGCATAGGCCCAAAAAAAAAATCCTAATGATGCTGACAGTTTGGATAACTGACAGCCATCTTTATCAAAACTAGCACCTTCAGAAGCCTATTTATGGCTACTGACACCTGTGATGTTTTTAGTTTTGGTAAAGATGGCTGTCATTCATCGCAACTGTCAGCATCATTATAAGGATTTTTCTTTCAGGCTATTCTTTAAGAACATTTAAATAGAAGCTCTTTCCTTGTTTTTGCACTCTGACCTAGGGTTGATTTTAAAATCTCAACAGCTCTATCAAAGGCTGGGGTTTAATCAAAGTTCCTTTGTACACAAAGTCACTCCAAGAACTGGTAAGTTACTTTCTGATTTTTGCATGCGAGGGAGCAATAATGACTGTTTGATGGTAATAGTAGACTGTCAGAAGTGATGCTAAAGATTATTGCTTGGGTAAACAGTCATGTTTTACGATTGAACTCCTCCGTGTTTAAACGTCCGGGGCGCTTTTCGTTATTTTTAGTGTGATTTCGTTTGTCATTTAGGGGCAAAATGGGTAAGGATGTATAAAAATTTATAGTTACATGTTGCTTGCGTAGCTGTCGTTATCAGAGTGTGAGAGTACTTTTTGGAGGTGGAGCTACAGTGCTCAAAATAATGGCCAGCCAGATTGGCGTCTTGGCAGGCCAGAAGCTTCACTCGCCAGTCATGTTGATCTGTCACGCAGACT
>JAKSDK010001626.1 GCA_022360095.1 Phycisphaerales bacterium | reverse complement strand
TGTAATTGTGTGGCAAATAAATAAAATACCTAATACCTAAAAAAAGGCAGGTTTTTGGGGCTTGACAAATCTCCAAGTTCACACTAACGAAGGAATAGTGATCAGTTCTCGATGGAACGAAAGTCGACTAAACGGCATTTAAACCGGCCAAAGGACACAGAGTGACTATGAAGCAAAGGTAAGGGAACTTTTTGAATCAATATTTATATTATTTCGCGTGATAATGATTCTTTTTTTCATAGCGAAAGAAAAAAATATTAAATCATAAAGTTCCCTTACTGCTGAGGAGCGGCGATGTTGATCCAAATCATGGTCCTTGTGTCACCGACCTACATAATCTCAGTGAACAGAGAAACTTAGACTTCAATGGCATCTCGACATGTTATGCTAATGCGCGAAGCATCGTGAACAAAAGGAGCAAACTTGAACTTGACATTGCCACCTCGCGCTATGATATTATCGCTTTAACTGAAACACATTTGGACAACTCTATCTTCGATAGCGAAATCCTCCCTAAAAATTATTTGGTATTTAGACGAGACCGAAAGTCTAATGGACGCCATGGAGGAGGTGTACTGATCGCTGTGTCGGATCATATTAAACCCATTCCATGCGAGTCTCTTCAGAGTGAATCTGAATTCATTTTTATTGACATTTTATTTCCAACAATCGTAAAATTACTTTTGCTGTCTTTTACTGACCTCCCAACAGTGAAACCAAACCCCTCGAAGATTTGCAAACTGCCCTTCAAGAAATCGGCCTGAGGAATGATCTGATTATAGTCGGAGATTTCAACCTCAGTGCTTTTGACTGGCAAAAACACCTGTGCCCTAAATAATTCAGCAAATTACATTCTGCTGTTGGACATTGTTCACGATAATTTTTTGACTCAGTTAGTAAACAGCCCTACGGGAGAGAAGAACATTTTGGATTTAGTTTTGATATCCGCCCGTGACATTGTTGACAATTTGACCGTCGGGGAACCTTTCTCTGATCACAATGTTATCACCTTCTCAATTCCTTGCTGGCCTTATGAGCGTCGCAAGACGAACAAGGTGATCTACTCTTATTCCAAGGCAGACTGGGCATATCTACGAGAGGCCCAATCCTTGGCACTGTGCATTCTTAGAAGATGCTATTAATATCATCTGGTCTGCATGGTCTGACCTGTTATTCGCTACAATTTACGAATGCATCCCGAAACAGCTAATAAAATCACGGAAGAACGTTCCTTGGATTACCAGCGAATTGATTAAGCTATGTAAGAAGAAGAAGAAGCTTTGCAAGAAAGCTACAAAATCTGGATTACAAAACGACTGGGAAGTGTATCGTAAAATGAACAATTTCCTAAAGAAAGCCTGTAACTCTGCTCGGAGAGAACATATCAACAAGAAGTCTGAAGATCTAGAGTCTTCTGGAAATCCAAAACCGTTTTGGAGTTTTGTTTCGTCTGCGCGAAAAGGTTCAAACGAACTTACAGCACTGAAGGTGGATGATGTTACCCTGACGGATGACCTGGAGATCGCTGGAAGCATGAACTCTTATTTTTCAACTGTGTCTACATCAGTTGAAAAATATAGCAATGCATAGTAATGTCGTGGATTCTAAATGATCAACTATCCTTCATAACACAAATGAGGTTTCTCGCCTTCTGAAAAATCTTAATCCACACAAGTCCTCGGGGCCTGGCCACCTCTCGCCGTGTGTATTGAAAGAATGCGCGATTGAAATCGCTCCGACCTCTTGTTCACTTCTAAACAGATCATTTTTTTTGCTAGCAACGTACCATACGCCTGGAGGATAGCTAACATTGTTCCCGTCCATAAGAAGGGTAGAAAAGATTGCAGAGAAAACTATCGTCAAATCTTGCTGACCTCCATTGCATGCAAAGTTAGTGAGAAGATTGTTAAAGATCGTGTGGTTAACTTCTGGCAAGCCCTAAACGTCTTCAACCCAAACCAATTTGGAGTTGATTTTCCTTCAGTGAAGTAAAATCAACTCAAACTCAACTGCTGTTTTGCTTTGATGGCTGGGCATCATCAAGAAATAAATCAAGACCCACTGATGTTATATTTTTAGATTTCTCAAAAGCGTTTGACTCTGTGCCTCACGAACGGCTGTTGCTCAAATTAAAATGTCACGGGATTGAAGGCTCATTACTGCGTTGGTTTAGAAGCTTTTTGACTGACCGCAAACAACGTGTTGTTGTTCGAGGC
>JAKSDK010000831.1 GCA_022360095.1 Phycisphaerales bacterium | reverse complement strand
GTTGTTTTCTTTTTTTATGTAGGGATACCATGGTTGTGCTATAGGGAAGGCAAAGCAAGCTGCAAAAACAGAAATAGAAAAGTTAAAGGTACTATTAGATGGTGATCATTAACCTGTTTATGACAAGTTCGCCATGATACGAAATCTACAACAAATTCAAACTTGAAGTTTATGTTCTTTGTTATCACACTTCTTAGCATAATTTCTTGCTGTTGTTGTTTTGCTACACAGATGAAAGATATGACATGTCAAGAACTTGTTAAAGAAGTTGCCAAAATGTAGGTTTTGAGGTTTTGAATCAGTTATACAATAGTCTCAAATGCAGATTCATTGGCTCAACACACAATCCTCCCCAAAGACCGTCTGCTGAAATGAGCGGTTAAAAACATAGACCAATCACCGAAAACTTGCAGATCTGGGAATTGTACTTAGGACCTTGCAAAATTGAGCACGGGACTCCAGAAAAGGTCAGAAAAGTCAGAAAAGGTCTTCTAAAAGGAAACGTCCTACATTTCTTAGAACAAACTCTTCAATCAAATTATCTGATGAGAATAACACGCCTGTGTTAGAGACTACCCCCAAAATCTCAGAAAAAATTACCTCTGAGGTTATTAAAATATTATACTGAACAGAAGTTGGCTTTACTAAAAAATGGTTTTTTGTCACCACATAACACCCTGCCATTGCCTAATCTTACGAACATTTCAATGAGAAAGTGGCATCTACTTTACCAAGAGAAATAAGTATACAAAGGGCCTCTGTTTATATTAAAAATTCAAAGAGAAAAATTTAAACCCAATAGGTCACGTATCACACTATCTGAGCTTGTGAGTCGCGTTTGGCCTGTCTACATGTGATTTTTTTGCATAGGATTGTTGTTTTATTAAACAATCAGTGACTTAGATAAATTGCACACGATCTCAGGGAAAGGAAGTTAACTGCTTGCTCTAGCAGACTTTTATGGGGAAGGAATGTGTGAAGAAGCCCTTGCATGGGAGCTATTGCAACAAGCTCTTTTTCAGTTTTATGGTTAGTCACTTGTATGTGGCTAACAAGGAAATCTCGTCACTATAGAGAGATTAAGATTCACGTTTATGCCAAATGGCAAATGTGAATTTGTACAACGCGAGCAAGTTTTCCCCTTATTTTTCGTGTACTGTTTATTGCTTCTACACAAAAGTAAGTTGTTTTATGCCAGTTTAATCTATAAGAATCGTTCTGGACAGTTTTTATCTGCTTATTTTCTATTCTGAGAATTTCTCAACTTGAATCGATTCACGTTTACTGTGCCGTAATTGTGAATCTT
>JAKSDK010000609.1 GCA_022360095.1 Phycisphaerales bacterium | reverse complement strand
CAAACCACTTTAAAGAAGTTAGAAATATGAAAGAAAAGGTGGCTCAAGGGTACAAAAGAAGTCAATGAAAGCTTTGCATTGAAGAGACTGAATTCTGTTTTCACTGTAGGGAAACTCTTCCCATCAGTTACTTAGTTTTACTTTCCTTCTACAAGCACAACAAACTCGCTTAGATTCTGCCATCATCGAGATAGTCTACTCGCGACTACTACATTACAGTTCCTTCTGTTTTGAAGGTTAAGGCCTCAAAATCAAACCTTTGAAAACACCCACCCACAGTCAACAGTACATAATCTCTCAATGAGCGTCTTTCATTCCTTTCTGCAGTACCTCTCACTCGCACATTATCTCATGATACACTTGCTCTTCCCTCGAAATGAAGATCTTAAATGAAGACTAGTGTATACACAACTCAAGCAGTGGTAGGGATGGGATCATGATAGACATGATTCAAGACATCGCACGCAATGTCAGGGAAAATCAAGTATGGGCACTTTCCATTCCACCCAAAATTCCAGAAGTTTTGGCTGGTACATCAAATGGAACAGACCATTTCAGTTTGCTCCGACTGGAATATTCGGGACCAGCTTTAAAAGGTGGTCCACTTTCACTGGTCTGGTCATTTTGGTCAGTCAGTCGGACAGAAATGTCCCTTTGCATTTGACAAAATAGTTGTCCCCAGTACTGCTCTTTTGTATCCTGCTCGCAAGAACAATAACCAAACACAATCGAATGCGGTTCCTGACTACTACTTAACTAATGTTATCTTTACAGAACGTTGTAGTTTCAGAGAGCTATTTATTGGGAACTTTTTAAAAGACTTTTTTGTCTCTAAATCACTTTGTTGATAGTATGCTCTGGGGCATGAAAATAATGGCTCGATCTCTAGCAGTAAAATAACTCAATTATGACAACTTACGGTTTAGACCCTCATTTTCATGCTGTAGGAAAGAAGGACATAACAGCGGCCTGCATTTGCAGGTGTCCCCATGCTTGGATATTTAAGACTTTTAGTATGTTTGTTAACAGGTTGAAACTAACTGGTCAATGATGAGAAAGCTTCTGTTGCAATTTGTAACAGGCCAAATTTCAAAATGCCTGGACTGTGTATCTTGCCGAATTAGAAATGTGAAATGGTGAAATACATGGTTTGTACAACTTCAGACAAACAAATTTCAAGGGCTTTTCAGAGACTTTTTACGGATGAGTTACAGTTTCCAAGGACTAAGATTTATTCAATCATTCTGCTT
>JAKSDK010000939.1 GCA_022360095.1 Phycisphaerales bacterium | reverse complement strand
TTTCCTTTTTGTCTAGTTTTGGGCTGCGCGCGGTTTTTGTTAAAGGGTCCAAAATAGCCGTATTTGTCAGCATTGTGACGTCAAAACGAGCACGGTGACCCCCACTTTTTATTACCTTTTTATTAACTTCTTGACTTGTTACATCAGTGTACCAAGTTTCATCTACAATCTATGTTAGGTTCTTTTACTAGGAAATCACCTTAAATCTCTGAATTTTATTTTGAAGAGACTTGCACTTTCATGAACATTTCCCGAGCAGAAATTTCAAGAAACTTAAAAATTTCATCTAAGTGTAGTGTGGAAGCAATAAAGAATACTTCGTTGTGTAAACTTCATAAGGTGTCCAAGGGGATGGGATCTAATGCTGACCGTTCCAGGTCGGGAGCCCTAAAATCGCGATTACTTTGGGAGGCACAGAACCGTACAAGTATTCAAGCTGCAAGATTCCATGAAAGCATACAATCACAAGTTTTGTACCTGTTTGTATTACGACTTTGTGTAACTTGGATGTAAACTGCTCGTTCACTGAAAATGCATCTGTTGGGGCTAGAGATAATAAAATGATAGCTGTAAATACACAAGACCAACCATAAAAGATTCTACTCGTGTTTTGAAAGTAAACAGAGCTCATAGCTTTCCAAGATTGTCAACATGACTAAATAAATGTAATATCATTGGGGACAAAACACCCCTTACTTTTTGAGCAAAACTTCAGCGTCAATCCTTATTTTACATGACAACAACATATATCTCAATCGGGGTTAAAAGATATTACGAATAAGTTTCATTTAGAAAGCCCAAACACACGAACAAGAAGGATTCTACTGAGCATTTTGTCAAAACATTGTGAACTTTCAACGAACGCTTTAAACTATTTAATGCGCTGAGTTCACGAATCAATGAACAAGTCAAAAGATTGTGAGCGTAATATGTAGCTAATGATATTAATCACAGAAGTAATCAAATGGTATATTCGAAAAATAAGAAATAATTTCACACGCGTTTCGTCAAAATTCTAAAAATCAACCGAGCCTTTTTTACTAGTCACAATATGGTTACTTACACATACAATACTAACAACAAGATTAAAGTGTTAAAAAGGAAAATGTTTTGACGACTACACTTACATATATCTTTTCCTTTTGGATCTTTAGTAAGTACTCTCTGTGTCGCCTTTCCACAAGCTAGTGACTGTAACGCTCGATTTAAATCCCTTTCAGGAATTTCTGTATGCTGACTAATTTCCTGCAATGTAAAAACCAAAACATAAAAAGGCAAGAACAACACAGATTACTTTAGCAATAACACGCCTATTTCATAACATACATGCAGGAAAGAATGCGAACAGCAAGAAACGTAGAAAGTTTTACAGTCACTAGAGGAAATCGTATGGTGTTACCATTCAAAAGAAACTTCTTTGGCAGTACCGTCACATAGTACTATTTATTTAAAGAGTAATTCTAACTGTTGTGTCTGTGAATGAAATCCTATGTTGTAACCTTTCAAATGAAACCTCTTCAGCAATACTTTCACAGTGGCACTATTTATGTAGTATGTGGTTCTAGCTTTTGAGTATGTGGATGAAATCCTATGATGTTACCATTCAAATGAAACCTCTTCAGTAGTACTTTCACATGGTACTATTTATTAAGTATGAGGTTCTAACTTTTGAGTCTCTGGATGAAATCCTATGGTGTGACCATTCATATAAAACCTCTTCAGTAGTACTTTCACATGGCACTATTTCTTTAGTGTGTAGTTGGAACTTTTGAATCTGTGGATGAAATCCTATTGTGTGACCATTCATATAAAACCTCTTCAGCAGTACTTTCACGTGGTACAGTTTATTTAGTGTGCAATCATAACTTCTCTCATGGTACCTTTTTTTACTTACAGGTGCGGTACTTTACAAATGAAATTTACCACATTTTTTCAGGAACTGACCTTGACCACTACTTGCAGAGCCATAGTCAAGTCTAATACTCGTTTCTTTAAATGCAGACTGTGCACACATCATGAATTTGGGTAAGGAAATACTATGGCAATTCTGTCCATAAATACCTCATACGTCCATCTCTCTTGAAGGTTAAATAGCATCAGTACACACATCTGATATGAGGATACTTGAAAGATATGCCGGCGGATCTCTGTTGGACCACCCTCCTAAAAACCATCACCTCTGTTAGAATTGAGGACATCAATGTAAAGGTGGAGCACAGTTGTCCGGAAATTACCCTACCAATCGTATTGGGCCGCAATGAATCGGACAATCCACCAGATAGCATATTGTACACACACGGATAGAAATACAGATTTGTGTGAATGAAATCGCCGTATAAGCATTCCCAGGCGTTCAGATAATGGTGACGGCGCAATGAAAATTAAGCAGGAAAAACAGACAGGATGTGGGGTGGGGAGGAGACGAGAGGGAGAAGAGTTCCCTCCGATTTCTCTCTTTCTTTTCTTCCGCTCTCAATTTCGCGCCAGGCAATACAATACCCGTCCCCTCCAAT
>JAKSDK010000047.1 GCA_022360095.1 Phycisphaerales bacterium | reverse complement strand
TTCAGAGTTAAATTAACTTTAAAAAGAGTAGAAACAACCCGTGTAAGGAGTAAAAATAACCCCATTTCGGAGTTCAGTATTTTAACTTCAGACTGTGAGTAAAAAGAACTCCTTTTCAGGAGTAAAGTAGACCCCAAATTCGAAGTTAAATTAGGAGGTAAAGTAACCCCCAAAAAGAGGTTATCCTATACCTAAAATGTTTCCTCCATTTTTGGAGTTATATTAACTCCCTAAAAATTACGGTGTAAAACGGGATTTGACTGTATTAAAAGTAAATGGCAGCATGCAAAGTACTCCATGTATGATAACCTTGCTGAAACAAGACTCGATAGTTAGAACTTTCAATTATCTCCATACTTGACATTGAAAGAAGAGGGTTAACTACTTGAGTAAACCGCACAGAAAAAAGTATGCGACAAATTCGACACTGTTGTTTGATCGATTCCAATTACACCTCCTACACTCCTCTCGGGATCTTTGAAGTCCAATTTACAACTGTTCGCTTTTTTATAACGGTGCTGCACGGTGAGTACTTGAGATGATCAGTCTAAATTCGCCAGCCGTACTTTTCCGAGGAATCAATTTTAGACTATCTGAATAATACGTACTTCCGGTTCTCGTGCGTGGACGAAATCGCAGAGTGTTTTGCTTTAAATAGTACTTCTTGTTGGTACTTTCAAAGTAGTGTAAATTGTCTTCAGATATTCACGACATGAATTGAAATTTTGCGTTGTTATTGAATTCGATTCGATCGTTGCACTATCAGGAATTTGGGTTTGAACTTACCAGATCCATTGGAAGTATTATATGGTTTCTTGATGTACTCAATTTGTGCTGCAGCCAAACGTGGACTGAATTTCGTAATGGTTGAGAGAATGGGCATATAACTTACGATCTAGTCGTTTACTCAACCTTTTCGTATCGTCATCAAAAGAAGTTTTCGTCACAGGATATGAGAGAAATGACTGACTTTATTCACGTGCTCCGTTCCTCGAAAGTCTGGAGAGCTTTTCGGGACAAGAGCTATCTGAATGCTCACATCTCATGAATCATCAGCACCTTCCATTATTCCGAGACCCGAAATGTTTACGGGACTCCTTCCATCCAAAAACAGACCAAGATACAATACCGCTGTCGATATGACCACGGCAATCCGTACTCAGGGTTCGGTTTTTATTTAACTAGACATGCACACCAGAAAGTGTATACTGGGCTGCCATAAAACCTAGACTAGATAGAAATTATGTATTGTATGA
>JAKSDK010000461.1 GCA_022360095.1 Phycisphaerales bacterium | reverse complement strand
CGGCAATGGTGCGCAACACCGTGTCGCCGGCCGTATAACCGTTTTGATCGTTAAACAGTTTGAACTGATCGATATCCAGGATCATCAGTCCGTAGAGCGTGCGGTCGGATTTGGCCAGAAGCCTGCGTGCCCGCTCGAAAAAGCCCCGGCGATTGCTCAGTCCGGTAAGGGAATCGTGCGTGGCGAGAAACTGCAGCTTTTCGTTTGCCTGGTTGAGCTGTTGTCGCGTTGCAATGGCGATGCGTCCGATAAACGGGACAATCGTCAGAGGGATTACGATCGCAACGGGAATGGCCGCAGCCATCAGTCTGGCGTCAATCAACACGCAAAGGAGAATGGTCGCAACGAGCGAAAAGGCCAAAGCCATGGCCGTCAGCCCGTAGATATATTTTTCTGTTTCGCCGGGATTCCGTGCGGACCGGTTCGGCAACCAGTTATCGAATGCAAATGCCATTCGGTATGTCCAAGATATCACGAGTGATTCGCCGACCAATATGCCATGATTTGGCAACAATTTCTGCGCAAAAATCATACAATTGCGCCCCAGTCCGGACGAATTTGGAGCACAATCGTGACTGTTCCCGACAAGTCTTTGATGACGCTGCGACCGGAAGGGCTGTATTGCCCCACCGGCGACTTTTTTGTCGATCCCGTCGTGCCTGTTGACAGAGCAGTTATCACCCATGGCCATGCCGATCACGCCCGCGCCGGGCACAGATGGGTGGCGGCCACTTCGCAGACGCTGGACATCATGGCCATTCGGTATGGACGGAATTTTGCCGGAACCGTTGTGCCTCTTTCCTGCGGCCGGCCATTGGACCTGTCCGGCATCGAAATGTCATTGCATCCGGCAGGTCACGTGCTCGGATCGGCCCAGGTCAGAATCAGTGACGGCAGGCGGGTAACCGTTGTGTCGGGCGACTATAAGCGGCAGAGCGACCCCACGTGTGCGCCTTTTGAGGTTGTTCCGTGCGATATATTCGTGACCGAAGCGACCTTTGCACTGCCTGTTTTCCGCCACCCGAGCCCGGAAAGCGAGATTCGGAAGCTGCTTCAGTCCATGGAGCTGTTTTCAGGCCGGACGCATCTGGTGGGCGCCTATTCGCTTGGCAAGGCGCAGCGCGTGATCGCGCTGCTGCGGGAGGCCGGATACGACAAGACCATTTACATGCATGGCGCGCTGGAAAAACTGACGAACTATTACCAGTCCCAGAATATCGATTTGGGGCCGGTCGGCCTGATTGACCTGAAGGTGGGAGATTATGCGGGTGAACTGGTTCTTTGTCCGCCGGGCCAGCTGAGCACGCCCTGGTCGCGGCGATTTGCCGATCCCGTGACGGCCTTTGCCAGCGGTTGGGCCAGGGTGCGGGCCCGTGCCCGGCAACGGGGCGCCGAACTGCCGCTTGTTATTTCGGATCATGCCGGTTGGGACGATTTGTGCCGGACGGTGCGTGAGACCGGCGCGCGCGAAATCTGGGTCACCCATGGAGCGGAAGAAGCCCTTGTTCACTGGTGCAAAAATGTCGGTCTGCGCGCATTTCCGCTCAATCTTGTCGGTTACGGGGAGGATGACGATTCCAATCCGTAGACACCTGATGTAAATGCCAATGAACAGCGGGGGCACATCGCCAGGACGGCAGGACAGAACCATGTCAAAAGCAGATGACCGAAAAGAAATTGAAGGCCTTTTTTCCTCTTATGCGGCAGGCTTCGATGATTTCGACGAGGAGGCGGTTGCGGAGCTGTTCACCTATCCTGTGGTGATCTGGCAGCAGGGTCAGGGCTATGTTTTTGACGATGACGAGGAACTGCTGGAAAATATAGAAGCCCTGCTTGAGGTGTTTGAGAACGAAGAGATTGTGCAGTCGGAGTTCACGATTGAAGATCTGCACATTTCGGCCAATGTTGCTTTGGCCAGGGTTGCCTGGCAGCAGATGCGGGAAGGGGGCGAGGACGCGCTTGCCTTTAGGGCCCATTATCAGCTTCTCAGAGATGAGGACGGTTG
>JAKSDK010001367.1 GCA_022360095.1 Phycisphaerales bacterium | reverse complement strand
GTGCTTTTTTTGCTGTTCCAAACTCATTATCGTACATTGCCATACCCCAAAACAAAGGAAAATAATATTTCAACCAAGGATAAAATTGAACTACAACAGATACCCTGCTGTCCACTTCATACTATACCCACTAACTCACTGCAGTAAGTATGAAAAGTCAGAACAAAATATACAAAATTAGGTGCATGTTAACAGATGATAGTCAGTAGCATAGAAAAATGGACTTACTCATCATTGACTTGATGAGGCTGAAAATTAGATGTAAAGAAACAAAATAATTTCAGTATTGAATGTTTAACTGTTTCACGAAAATGTTTACTTTCCTAAACTATTTTACATGCATGTCTCATAATGATAAGAGTCTGGCTATAAACAATTTTTCATTATCACTGTCTTGTGAAAACTATAAAAAGGGTCAATGCTTGGTAAGTTGGTACATCAATGAAAGTGCTACCTTGTTTGGGACCAGTTCCCTTGCTCTTTAATTATGCTGCAATCAAGCACCATTGGTTTGTAGATGTTAAAATGTGAAAGGGGCTGTACAGTTATAAGCATTAAGCTACCATGAATTTACTTTGTACGTTTTAGATCAAACTACCTTAAGAATGTTTTCATATGGGACTTAAAGGACCTCCTAAAAAGATGTAAATATATTGATGAGCCCATAACCCAAGATCAGATAAAAGAGTTCTGACTTCTGAGTTGAGCATTTCTGTCATCTAATTATTACAGGCCATGCTGATCAGATTTTCAACAATTCTTGAAAGCTAGTGGTGGAGGAATGATTCCTTGATTTGATGACCCTCTTTCAAAAAGGAAGACATCTGGCATGATAACAGACACTACTTATTGGGGGTTCTGGCTGACTAAGTTAAACTTTGTGTCTTCAATTGCCTGAAAAACTGCTGACCATGCTCATATTTAAAACAAATAACTCAATCTGTTGCTGGAGGGTAGATTCCAAAGCTGTGCTCTAAGAAAAATTGAAAGGTGCCCAGTTCTCAAAACCTGTGAAATCTAGGGTGCCCAGCATACGATTTCTATACAAAAACTAAGATTTCTTAGGCACACAAAGGCAAATGTAAGGCACCAGGCACTGCTAGAACACAGTTCTGAGGTTCCTTGATCCCACGACTCATATTCTGGAGGAAACACCCTGTCTCATACCAGACAATAGAGGCTATTTTCCATTTTGATCATGTGATAGTTCCAGGCCATGCACTTCAAACAGTAACCTAAGTGGGTCCATGAGGGATAATTACTTGACTCAAAGAACTTCATTCAGTAGGAAAGTGAAGGCCAGCATGGTGCAAACTATTGACTTGTAACTACTGCTATTAATTGCAAATTCCTTTAATACTTATTTGAAATACCTCCAGGCTGTCTGGTATAAAAAGTTGTATCAGCAAATTTTCTCTGCAATTAAAACATATGTACTCAAAATCATCAGAACACAATTCAAAATTCAGTGATTCCTAACTAATTCACTGTTTAATGGCTTGCTCTAATAATTTGTTCATTCTTAATTCTCAGTTATTGTGTATGAGATATGTAGACAAGTAGGAGGGGGATAAAGAGCTTGTGAGGAGCCTATAAATTGTTAGCATTTAAAATTATTATTCACTGTTGTTATTACTTGTTTACATGCAGATATGTTGTGGTTGAATTTTATCCTTGGTTTAAATTTTATTATCCTTTGTTTGAAATTCATTATCATACATTACCATACCGCAAAACAATGGTTAAACTCATCACCAATAGATGAGCTTGGGAGCTGGTGCTACAAAGTTGG
>JAKSDK010000147.1 GCA_022360095.1 Phycisphaerales bacterium | reverse complement strand
GCACATTAATATCATTCTTCACCATGACCCTAATTTGGTTTTGTTGTGTTTTATAATTCAGAAAACAGGGTGTTTGCCATCACATAGTGTGCAAAAAATGATTCTCTCCATTTATATTATTTTTATTGTTAGTAAGGTTAAGTGTTCAATTTTGTTTAATAACAAATATTATTTTCCAATTCTAAGGCACGAGGTTTCTCAACATGGACTGGTCAAGGATGTATATCAGGCTGGAAGGGAAAGAGACATGCTTGGGTACTTCCACTGCAGAGCTTCCTGTGGGCTTGTGTTTTCAACTAAGGCTATCAGGAACAGGTAAGGACTAACTTTCTGCCCAGTGGCATGTCACAGTAATTTTCAAGGTCACCAAAATATTTGAGACCAATTCTGTGGGGAGTGGATAGTTTGCAGTTCTGAAAGGACTCGAGGTTTTCTGATGTAGTTTTCTGTGTCGTGTATGTTACAGAATATTGCCTTAACAGCTGAGACAGTCGTCCATAACAGTAGTACCATTTTATTGCACCAACTCTCATTATGGGGTACAAAACAATGAATAAAACTATTTAAGATTCTGCACAACAATGATATGAACTTGAAATACAAGTCCTAAATTTAAATGTCAATGAACTCAGTCAGTTTTGCAGTAATTTGATAACCCCAATGAATGCATTGAAACAGATGCTGCTGAATTGATGTTGTGATTTCCCAAATTTCAAAGGGTTGAAATTTCCTGGGAAAATGATTTTGCTGATTAAGGATTCTTTCATTCTGATCTCTAGTTTTAATGTAACTTGTGCATTTTAACGTATTTTTGCTTGTAGTCATGAAAAAACTATCCATCCAAACTTCTCAGTGGAAAGAAGAAGAAAAGGAAGAGAGTGGGGGAGAACATTATCTCTTCAATTATCATCGGTCTAAACTAGCATTTGGCCTAATTCTGTTTGAAATGGATGATGCCATCAAAGAAGGAGACGGCAGACGGCTCCATGACCTCTATAAGTTTGCACTACTG
>JAKSDK010000761.1 GCA_022360095.1 Phycisphaerales bacterium | reverse complement strand
GGGACAAGGACAAAAGTCTTGAGTTCTTGACCAAATTTGAACTTATCAACCCCCGAGGTTAGGGTGGGTGCTCTGTCCACTCATGCAGGGAAAAGAAGAGTAAAGAAACTTAGCAGATTCACATATGACACGCGTCCTGCATCCCGCGCCTCTCCTTAGCAGGCATTCTTTGGGTCGTCACGCAACACTCCTCCCCACAAAGGGAAAAGGAATGTGGTTCGATTCTCAGCAGCCGTTTGTGGGGAGGAGCTTTGCGTGACGACCCAAAGAACGGCTGAGAAGAAGCCCGAGGGGTACTCCGATATATGAGCTAGATAGGTAGGTATGTGCCGCCCAATATGGTAGGGTTTTTCAGGGTCTCGAACCTTAATTAGAGTATTATTTTTGCCATTGTTAGAGTCGCGTTTCTGGTGTGATCCTTAGAAGGGTACCTAAATTGTGTAAGTTGAGATTCAGATTCGTAAATTCCCAGCTAGATGAGAAGCAGTATTAAAAAAGCGATTTAATGAGTGGTGGTTAGTGGCGGTCGTTTGTTATCATTAAATGTTAGGTTTTGTTTTTCCCTTGAATAGGGTGTCAGTTTTCGTTTTTCTCTTCCTTAAATAGGCTCAGGGTTTAAGACCGTGGGTAGTACACACATATCGGAAATTTATGGGAGTACACCCTTTCCCCTCCCGGGCGTAAGAGACTTGACATACCGCTAGAATCAGCAATGTCGCAAGTGTACTGTACGGTAAAAGTAAAAAGGTGGATTTATTAAGATTTATCTCTTTTCAGATGATCGCGAGCCTGAAATGCCAGTACGCTGAGTTGTTATGTGATATTGGTTTCATCAAAGATGATCTCACGGCCAGAAAAATGGGAAGACTGGCACCAAGGACTGGAGACGGCGTGTTAGCTGCGACGGGGGACGTAGTAAGTCTAAGGGAGGGGTGGGGTGTGCTACATTCGCGTCGTGTAGGGCTGAAGCTTGTGCTGTGACAAATAGAGCAGAGGTTTTGCGGTTATTGGGCAGATGCAACCTAATCAGTTATTTCTAGCTTCGATTTCAGACATTTGACCATTAAAAAGTTAACGCAACTACGAAGACGGCGGCAGTGAAGACGTCAGTAATAAAATATGTTCGCGGTCTTTATTCAAACACTTGTATAAGAAGTTATAATCATAAACTGTAGATGCGAACCCAGTTGAAGGTAATGTTTACCTTTTCTCTTCCAGATGAACGCGAATTCGAAGAACCAAAAGCTTGTGTTGGGGGTTGTATGCGCAGCTCTATTTCCAAATGTCGTCCAAGTCGTTAAACCGGAAATCAAGTACAAGGCTTCCGTTGCTGGTGAGTGATGTAGGATGTGTGTCAAATGCCATTTTCTGCTCGTGTACGTTCTCTACCCCTGCCCCACATTCTACTAACCCTATTGAATATTGTCCATTTTCCCCCTCTGTGTAACAGGAGCGGTTCCTGTTGATGCCAAAGCAGCTGAACTCAAGTTTTGGACAAAGAATGATGGACAGGTTCGTATACGCTTCCATTTTAGG
>JAKSDK010001195.1 GCA_022360095.1 Phycisphaerales bacterium | reverse complement strand
ATTTCGTAGCCTAGTTCAACGTAGTAGATCTCAGTAATAGCAAGTAGTAGTACACGAAGTAGACGTAGGTTCGAACTGAAAGCGATAATTAAAGAATACGAACTACTTAGATTCACTATGAAATTAAGACTAAACGTTAGAATAGTCTCTAAACGACATAATGATGGAAGAAATAACATTGAACTCTTAGCATGAAAACAATAAAAAACTATCGTAGCGATTCCGCTTGAACTTATCTTAAAAACACTAAACTAAATAATTTGCGATAAAGTACTATTGGCAATAGTAACAAAGATCAATCCTGTCTGATTTCAGCAGATTTGTCCTCAAATCAATGCCCTCCTCATGAAATATCGTACTAGATTTGTTAGTTCCGGGAATTACAGTTAAAAAACTTTAAGAAAAGAAAAGACCAGACTTACTTTAGTTGACGACTCGCACCAAAATCACCAAAAAATAGCGATCTAGTAGCAGCGAATATGCTTAGGATAGCAACTCCAGTGGTAGCAAGATGAAAATATGACAGTGCTACCTTTGCTGCTTATCCTCTTTGTAACAAAGCCTGGTTTCCATATGATCGCCACGATCGCTGCAATCGCTGAAAAAAAGTTAAGCGATCGCGACGATCATATGGAAACCACTCTCTAGTGCCGTCGTAGCGATCATATGGAAACCAGGCTTAAGTAAATCTGTTCCTCGAGGAAAGTACTGTACCATATGATCGCCACGATTGCTGCGATCGCTGAAAAAAAGTTAAGCGATCGCGACGATCATATGGAAACCACTCTCTAGTGCCGTCGTAGCGATCATTTGGAAACCAGGCTTAAGTAAATCTGTTCCTTGAGAAAAGTACTGTACCATGACAGAACCAAGCATAAAAAAAGGAAAATAATATTCTAGAAAGACTGACAGTCTCGTTCACTAACCTTTTACATAACAAGAGAAATAAACAGGGGAGCGTTTCAAAACTAACAGTACAAACGCGTACAAAGTTTCAAGAAAAGAGTAAGTTAATGTTAACACGTAACTCAACTATCAGAGTCAGTATCTAATACTTTTGCTAAAGCTGTTCTGATCGTCTGTTTATTGTGAACTGTTTTCGCCGTAGGTGTCTGATTACTCAGTTTCTTGCAATAAAGCTTTGGGCAAAAATACCCCCTCAGATGGAAGATAGTCCGTCAGCACTCCTGCCCTATTTGTGCGTCAACTTTCACAGATGTGTTAT
>JAKSDK010001399.1 GCA_022360095.1 Phycisphaerales bacterium | reverse complement strand
GTGCAAGTCAACTATTCTATTTAGGGGCTGGCTGGCCACAGTGGAAGCCCCTGGGTATCCCAGGCACCCACCTTTCACTTAAACGAAGCAGTTGGTTAAAAAGAAATGAATATTTTGTGTGAATCAGTTACACTTCATCAGTGTTGTGAGGAGACTCAAATGTTCTGCTCTGAATTTGGAATTTCCTGTACTAAACCTTTTTGGTAACGTTTGTATATTCAGTCATCATTAAATTAAATTTTTAAAGTGGATGAAAAATATCAAGTTTACCAACAAAGGATGCCACTTGTGAGTAAGGATCCAATAGGATATAGGATGTGAAAGAGGTCTATTCCAATAACACTTGCTCATATGCTTTGTTTTTATTCAAATGTACAAAATGTTTTCCTCTTTGGGCTTCTTCAGTGTACAAAAGTTAAAAACCAAAACCTGGATCATTCTATGTATTTATTGTCAGTGGTGTTTAACAGAAGAGATGAGACAAGATTTCCCCAAGTTTGTCTTTGTGACAGTCACTGTACTTAACATGTGCATACTGTAAGTTCCACCAGGGTCCTTCTTGGTCAGCATGGGGGTTGGGGGGAGGCGGGGTTGGGTGAAGGGTGAACTCTGGGGTTACCAAAGTCAGAAGAACACTAGAAACCTCAGACAAATGCTGATACTTACAATGTCATGCTTTGCTATTTTTTCAGTTGAGTCAGAGACAAGGAGATGCCAAATTGCCTCCACAAACTTTGGCAGGTAACCCTGAAACCAAACAAGAGTAACAAGACGAAAATTTCACTAAATATGAGGGTGAAACAAAGAACCAAACAGAAATCTAGTTCAGACCTCAAACTTTTCATCTGAAAAAGTTAAAGGTGAAACAAGGATGAAGTGGACCTTGTTTTGATACACTACCCTTGATGCCTTATTGTGTAAGTGTTAAATGTGTTTTTTTCCAGCATTGTAACAAGGAAGGAAAGCATGGTTGGATAAATTGTGGTCAGCTTCAGCTTACAATGACATTCACTCAAAGGTTTCTTACTGGTTTCCTTACAACATGAGGTCTAAGAAACAAGCGCAGATATTGCATAATGATGATACATCACTATCCAGACCTGAGTAGTGCTTCTGATTGTTGAAGCAAATTTCCCACATGGAAACACCAATCAGGAGCAAAAGCCAAATCTGGGTAGTGTCGCATCTTCAGTATGGAATTTCTGTGCTTGTTTCTCAGATGTCATTTTGCAGGGAAAGCAGTGGTGGTGTCACGAAAAGTTGGCTGTTTTCTCGGGCTACCACTGGAATAGTGACGCTCCTTTTAAAGAGACCGAGTGCAAGTTATTTGGAGAAAT
>JAKSDK010000959.1 GCA_022360095.1 Phycisphaerales bacterium | reverse complement strand
ATTCGGGTCAGGGATGGGAAATTCCGGTCATCCTGCCATACCGGCTGTTTACGCATCAGGACAAACGGGCGATCCAGACCGAATTCGAAAAAGCATATCAGACGTTGTTCGGCCGGACGATAGACGGACTGCCTATCGAAATCACCAACTGGTCCCTGATCGTAGCGTCCACTCTGCCGGAGGTTAGTGCCGCAGAGCGTCATATGACCGGTGCGGGGGGGCCGGACACCCGGTGCCGATCCTTTTATGATGCAGCGCTGCGCGAAACCGTTGAAGCGAAGGAAGTGGACCGCGCGGCTCTTCTGCCGGGAATGAAGCTGGACGGTCCGGCCGTAATCGTGGAACCGGAAACATCGACTATTGTGACATCGGCATATTCTGCGGTCGGCCAGGGAGATGGCAGCGTGTTACTTCTGCGTAAGGGAGACAACGGATGACTCCTTCCGCGCCCACCTCGATCGATTATCAGGTCATGTGGAACAGGCTCATCGCCGTGGTTGAGGAACAGGCGACGACCCTGATCCGCACCGCGTTTTCAACGTCTGTGCGCGAGGCCGGTGACTTGTCTGCCGGCCTGTTTGACCGGCACGGACGCATGATGGCTCAGGCGGTGACCGGGACGCCGGGACATGTGAATGCAATGGCGGAAAGCGTCACCCACTTTGCCCGCGAAATCGGCCCCCGGAATATTTTCGAAGGCGATGTTTTTATCACCAACGATCCGTGGATGGGAACGGGACACCTGCATGATATCACCGTTGTCTCGCCGGTCTTCAGAAACGGACTGCATATCGGCTACTTTGCCTGTACCGCTCATGTGGTCGATATCGGCGGCCGCGGTTTTGGTCCCGATGGCAATGAGGTCTACGAAGAAGGTCTGCTCATTCCGATCATGAAGTTTGCCGATCGGGGAAGCGTGTCTTCGGACCTGATCCGTATCGTGCGCTCCAATGTTCGCGAACCGGACCAGGTGGTGGGAGACCTCTACTCGCTGGCAGCCTGCAATGAAGCCGGAGATCGCCGGCTTCAGGCGATGATGGACGAATTTGCGATTGCCGATCTGGACGGTCTTTCGGACTTCATTATCGAAGCAAGCCGTGCGGCCACCCGCAACGCCATCGCCAAAGTGCCCTCAGGAACCTTCCGAAACGAAATGCGGGTCGACGGTTACGACATGCCGGTCGATATGGT
>JAKSDK010000129.1 GCA_022360095.1 Phycisphaerales bacterium | reverse complement strand
CAGTGGGTCCACTGGAGCGGCCTGGTGTTTGACGAATTTTATGCTTATGTGCCATGAACACACAATGATCCAGCCTGAAAAATATTAAAAGCATTTAAACTAAGGAGATGACAAGCCTGATCACAGCTGTCACTAGGGGCCAGGGGCTGGGGATTTTCCTCGGCTACTGTGAGTATGACAATCAAAACTTTGATTCCCGGCTACATGTACTTTTATGGGAAACAAAAAAATATATAATGTAAATACCACAAGAATATCTTAGCTGTTAAATTTCCCACCTACATATGTACTAATGGCATGTACCTGGCAACTTAAAATCTTAGTGACAACCTTCACAACACAATAGCCCACATTTGATATATTAAAATTATATAAACATGACTTTGAGGGCAAAATTGCAAAATTTCATGACTCCATTGTCTTGCAATTCCCAGAGGGGACTTGAGCATAAAGAATACCAAACCAAATATGGAAACATGACCAGAAAGCCTCGGAGCCATGTTACATTTTAATATATTGAACATGGGCTATTCACAGGCACATGAAGTTAAAGTCAGCTCCTGAGAACTGTTCCAAAATATGGGAAGAGAGGTCAATGACAACAAACACTATTCCAAGCTTTGTTGCCAGTTTTTGCAGACATGTCCTGAGTGCAAGAAGACAAAACTTCATTGGTTACACACACAACCAAGGCTCAAAGCAATAAATGACACTTTCAGATCTACACTGTAAGTAGCAGTAAATTTACTGTGTGGACAACTTTATCACAGCATTTAGGTTACAGTATGTTTTCCACAAGGCTTACAAACACATTGGCCACATTTATGTTAGAGAAGAATCATTTGTCTCAGATTGATTTATTATCTGTCAGAGATAGATAAATCATCTAGATATAAGTTAGGTGTTCAATCAAATTTTGGTCCAAAATTAGTCTTCACTTGATTCGTCTGCAAGCTTGTCTCAAAGACGTACTGATAGACCAGACGAATGGTGCCAAAATTCATCTGAACACAGGATTTACATCCGGACGATTTATCCGTCTCTGATGGATAATTCGTCCCAGACAGATAATTCATCCCTAGTGTAAATACGGCTATTATTTAGAACAATAATTAATTTCAGTTCTCAACCCCTACCTATAGAGAACATTGATGACTTCTCGTGTATTTCCTTCAGCTAGTTGAAGCTCCAAGAAGTGACAAAGAGCAATCAAAAGAAATGAATGTACATCCAAGACAGCATTGCCGCTTCCAATGACCTCACCTTTAATTGCTAAAAGAAGACAAACAACTTGACTCATAAACCCTTTAAATGCCAATGGT
>JAKSDK010000224.1 GCA_022360095.1 Phycisphaerales bacterium | reverse complement strand
GTTGCAGTTAAGTTTTGTTTTTCTTTGTTTCAGATTCATTACCATGGCAAAAAACAACGGAAAAACAAAAATTAACTGAAATAAAAAATTAACTGCAACACATACATTAATGTTACCTTTTCTTGGACGCGCCACAGATTCTCTAGGCGTCCCTACTGGCTTTGTGACCCCAGTAGAACTAATTCTTTCAGTCGATATTGTCTTTGCTGTTCGTTCCGTTGGCTGTACAGTTGGAGTCGAAGAAGGAACTATAAAAAAACATAGCGAAACGATGCATTACCCTAGACTCTACAAGAGACAGAAAGGGCCTGTGACACGGCCGTCTAGTTCATCCTGTTAATATTTGTAGTGAGTTTACGCAACAGGACCGCTGGAAGGAGAGACAGCAAAACACTTGTGCGCGACAAACGTGACAGGGCTGCTTTTTGCGAGTTTTGACCTGATCTTCACTTAACATTACTTTTTTTTTTGTATTTTACAAAAAGATCTGTTTAAAGGAAGGTGAAGATTGGCAGAAGGCTTTTTCAAACAAAATTATTGTCATTTGTCACACAAGGTTTGCCGTCCGGTTCTCTCCTCTCCCGTCCTGTTGCGTAAGTTCACTATTAACGCCATTAACGCGTCCTCATTTGCTATGGAACTTGAGAAATTACTTGTAAATGGCTACCTAGCCTGCGTCACAGAGGTAATGTAACTCCGGTTAGTAACGTCTGCGAAGCAGAGGCGATATTCTTGATCTGGTCCCCCAACGGACTCAACGAATCACCGGAAATGCGATTCGAATTTCCCTTCAACCTGATTGGTAAATAGACAATATATTCCCCGTTAACGTTACGTTCCTCAACGAATAAAGACGCGTTATTAGCAGCATTAACCCAATGAAGTAGACCGTCATGACACAGCTCATTTAATCCTTTAGGGGCCGACCATTTATCTGTTGAGGGTGGGGGTGGGTGATTTCTGGTCATCAAGAATTTTTTTTCCTAGCAATCTGGTGGGCAGGATATTTTTTCCCTTTTTTTC
Source organism: Phycisphaerales bacterium (assembly GCA_022360095.1). GTDB lineage: Bacteria > Planctomycetota > Phycisphaerae > UBA1845 > UTPLA1 > JAKSDK01. The sequence continues at coordinate 55 of JAKSDK010000224.1, read as the reverse complement.
CCATAAGCTCTTTATTACATTTGTGCTGCATGCAATTTTTTTCTTCCGACAAGCG
>JAKSDK010001317.1 GCA_022360095.1 Phycisphaerales bacterium | reverse complement strand
CGCATTTCGTCGACGATGCTTAAAGTCCCTAATAGCCTTCTGCTGAATGAATGATATCAATTAAACTATTTAAAGTAGGGGCAAATGTTAGAAATCCGCCTCTTTGTAGCGGCGTCATAGCGGTTCAAAATGGACCAAAAGCCCATACATTCACTCTAATTTTAGCCGTGTTTGCTTCTCAGCCAAGTTAGCGTAATAAACCGTTAAAAAGTCTACTGGCAGCCGTTTTATTAAAATTCGAACAAAAATGACGAAAAATGTAAGATGAGACCTTAACAGTCGAACCTGGAAGGCTACCCGTGTTTTACCCCCACCCCCATGGTTGTTTGCCCTTGTCTACCTATATCAGAGCAACCGCTTCGGGAGAGAATCCCTGGGAACGAGGTTAACAAATCAGTGCAAAGTTAATCTCACATCGGAAGATCAACAGGAACAAGAGAACATTCGGAAGCTTTCCTCTTCAGATCAGCGGTCTTGTCTCTGTAAAGGTAAGAGTTGTTTGATATAAATGCATGTCTTTAATGATTGTGCTCCTTTACATTTTGACACGTTCAAGCGCATTGTGCCTTTGAAATAAGTGCATTTGCTCGCTGATGGAATTTACTGACACGCGGAAGTTCGGCATACTTTTATGACCAAACGTTAGTATCATACCGCTGTAAATATAGACGCATCTCATCATAAGTAAATTAAACTAGTGTGTGGTTTGTTTTTAAGATTTTCAAGCCTACAACAGTGCTGATCTGACTGGTACGCTAATACATCGACAATAACACCTCCGGGCAACCATTCGGGCATTTCTGAAATTTTGAAAACTTAGTGTTACTTAGTATGCAAATAGACCTTATCACGGTTTATGTTTATGTGCGGGGGGGGGGTGGGGGAGACAAACACGGCTAAAATTATAGTGATTGTCGATGGGATTTTGGCCCACTTGGAACCGCTATAAAGCCGCTACAAAGAGGCGGATTTCCACAGCGAAAATGTATTTTAAAAGAAATTTGTACTGAGATTAATTAAGTGAAGTGTAAAGAAGAGATTCATCGACCGTAAACGATTCCATAGAAACCCTTCTAATCAACATTATCATGCAAATTACCATTCAAATTAGAAGCCACATGATAAGATTTATAATTCGAATTTACGGACGTCGTTACTTCTTTTTCTATTGAATGAATGATATCTATAAAACTCCTTTTAAAGTAGTGGAAAATGTTGGAAACCCGCCTCTTTGTAGCGGCGTTATAGCGG
>JAKSDK010001603.1 GCA_022360095.1 Phycisphaerales bacterium | reverse complement strand
TTCACACTAGATATGTTATTTAGTAGTGATTTGTCTCTTTCAGCCGAATCAGATCAAGAGACAGCTTCACTAACGATTGACAAAAGCCCAGATAAATGTGAGGTAGGCCGCTTTGTACTGACGATTAAACTGAAAATAGGTAAAGGCCTAGAAGATAAAAAATCGAGCAGTGGGTCTTGGCTGTTTGTTAAAGTATCGAGCCTCATAGCTAAGAAAACTTCGTTATCTATCCACAGCCAAAATGTTTAGTAGCCACTTTACACTGCAGTGTTAAGAGAATGGTAATGAAAATATGTTCATCGCGTCAGTTTTATTTTATGAGGGTTGTAATCTGCCTTTTTGTTTTTGCGCAAAGCGATCGCGAGCGGAGCCCCGTAGCTAAGAAAATTTGGTTGTTTATCCACAGCCAAAATTTTAGTAGGCACTTGACCATACGTTTGCCAACCTGTCTGTACCACAGGGCAACCAGTGTAAATTGTCACTCTCTCTAGCTAGTATGAGAGCCTGCAACCTGATATTGCACATATATGTTGTGGTGAATTGACAGCTGTCAAAACAGAGTATCCACTGATCGAATTTACTGATACTGATCAGTATCACATGACTATGTCGTGGGCTTAGTTGTCGACCCATCATGGACAGGCGTTTTTTTTTTAGTTCTCCGCTGAAAAGGTACTAGTTCTCAACTGATGGCAGGTTCATTTCTTTGCGATGGTTACAAAATAATTGTTTGAAGTAAATGTAATAGTTACATGAGATTCGTCTTTAGCCTCGGCTAAATCTTTATATTGACTCAATTAAAGTATCATTGTTTTCTAAAACCATAAGACAACTTTGAAAAGAAAGTTTCGCTAGGTAGCTTTTAATTAGTTGGATGTCCTATTTTGTCTGTAGAAGTGCTTCTTTATAAAACTTTCGGCTTTTAAAATATTGCAGAACCGTTTATAAATATAGTTCTTAATCATTCTAGGACAAGAAACAGGTCCTGACCCATACGGAGAGAGCCGAGAAGGCAAAAGTAAGTTCAGTGAGATATGTATTGTAGTGCGCGCTCTTTGTGCATTACACTTGATGAAAGATTGGAAAATGCCAAATTGATAACCGGCTGAGTTTGATTAGTGTACAAGTCGTTACCACTTGGGCATTTTTGGCAGGCCAGGAGTTTATTTTGAGTTGCAGTGTAACGAACCCTTTCACAGTAGAACACCCAGAGGGACGTTTGCTTAGGTCTGAGTTAATATCTCCAGTATCCAAACAGATACAAATAATATAGTTTTCGAATGGACAGACATTTACTAGTGAATCCCGGTAAAGGTTGTTATGTCATAACAAATAACCGAGAGGATGGTTTGTAGACTGGTGGAATTGGATTTTATCAAC
>JAKSDK010000377.1 GCA_022360095.1 Phycisphaerales bacterium | reverse complement strand
AGATTTCTATGGCCATGTCTTTGCAAATCCAGTCAGATATACTATATATTTTATATTTCAGTATAACAGATGTAGAGCCATTTTTATGGAAATACTGTTAATAAACCATGATTGTTATTATTATTAATATTATTATTATTATTGTTGTTGTTGTTGTTTTGGGCCTTTACCTTAATTACCTTTACTATTATTATTATTATTATCAATAGCAATCCTACGTCTATCAAAAAGACGAGTAAACGTATAACTACTATACATTAGTGATTTACCCTAGTAACAGAACACTCTGAGGTAATTGGACTTCAGTATTAGAATGGAGATCTTTCTAGACACTAATAAAGTTAAACCAATCTGCCAAAAGAATTACAAAATACAACTGCGTAACTAATAGAACAGTAAAGAACTACATTAAATTGCCAGTAGACACGCCTCTAAAGTGCCTTTGTCACATATGGTATAACAATGAAAGAAGCAGAAATTGACTACTGATACCTGATATTTTTCAGGTGACTATAAAACAAGTTTCAACTGCACACGACTGGTAATAAACTAAGCTACGAAACGGAAACTGTAATTTTCAGACTACAAAAAACTTCAACTTATTTATAAACAGCATATAATTTTCTCTTCGAGACAAAGTGTTCCTATTCTTGGGAGAAACGCTCCACTTCGTAATGCCGGTGTTACGAATAAGAAAATGACTGCAACTGAACTTCAGATAATTAGGAACTGCTTCAGTGCATTCTTCATCGTACCTATACAATACCAACAACAGTAAAAACAGCAAAACGCAACATTAGCAAACTAGCTGAAGAGAAGGATAGTGATTTCAGCAAGCGAAAAAACATTTTGACAACTGACTTCTAAGGGTGCGCTCTATTCATCGTATTCCAGAGGTTCTGTTACCAGCCTAACTCTTCTTAACACTAATTTTTGGACCATTTAAAGTTTATATAGATCACAATACTTTATTTCTATCATTTTTGTAGATATCGCAATACAATGAAAGCTAAAACAAGTGATTTCTAGCGAGT
>JAKSDK010000872.1 GCA_022360095.1 Phycisphaerales bacterium | reverse complement strand
TCGCGCCGCCAAGTTCATCCGTCGAAATACCGTGGGAGTCGTGGCAACGGCCGTAATCTTCCTGTTGCTGATCGGTGGAGCGGGCGTCGCCGTGTTCGGGCTGCTGCAAGTACGGGCGGAAGCGGACAAGGCCAAGCAGCTTAACCGTCTTTTACAAAGGATTTTCACGATAGCGGATCCGCAGCGCAATGGCCGAGACGTGACCGTTCGCGAGATGTTGGACAGCGCAGCCGAGCGGTTCGAGACTGAACTGGCCGATCAGCCCGAAGCCCGGGCGTCACTGCATCGAACGCTGGGGTTGACGTATCTTGGCTTGGGTGTGTACCGCAGTGCGGAAGCTCAGTTGCAAGCCGCGCTTGATCTTCGACGACGTCATTTCGGTGAGTCCAGTCTCGAATCGGCCGAGAGTCTGTGCGATTTGGGGGAGCATGCGAATGCGCGGTATGACTACCGGAAGGCCACGTCGTTGTTTCAGGAGAGTTTGGACCTTTATCGTCACTGGCTGGGAGAGCGTCACCCTAAGGTCGCACGAAGCCTGCATGGCTTAGGAGTGGCCTCGTATAATCACGGGTCATTCAACGGTGTCGCCCGCTGGAGGGGCATGCGAGTACAAGATTTTTATGACGTCGCAGAGAAGAACATATCAGAGGCGATTTCGATACTTCACGAGCATGGGCAAGAGGTTCCTGCGCTTTACTTCATGGACCTGGGCATGGCCCTCCAACGCCGGAAGAAATATTCCGCCAGCGAAGGCGCATATCTCGAAGGCATTCAGGCGTCGCGGCGCCAATTTGGCGACAACAGTGTGTCCGAGGCGTATATTCGTTTCGAGTACGCTCAGCTCCTTGAGGCTCGGTGTGAATTTGAGGGCGCCGAGCGCATGTTTCGCGAGTCGCTCGGGTGGCAACGGAAGCTGCTGGGCGACCGGCATCCGGACCTTGCGTTATCGTTGAATCGCTTTGCTGACTTTTTGTTTCAGAAGCTGGAGGACTACGAAGAAAGCGAAGCGCTTTATCTCGAGGCATTGGACATTCGCGGTAACTTCGCAGACTGTGAACGCTTTCGCCGGAGTTCGGAGAAATACCGGCGTAGGCTCTGTATATTGTATACGAAGACAGGCGATATCTCCAGCGCGATCGATGTCATGCAAGGCCTGACTAATCGCGAGTTAGAAAAACCTAATCCTTGGAATTTAATATTCATGGGAGATGCCCGCTTCGCAGGGAGGGACTATTCCACCGCTGATCGATATTATCAAACTGCGTTATCGTCGATTCCGAGTGGGAAAGAAAGCGTTTCATACGCCCGTGCCTTGTTGGGCTCGGCCAGGGTTCTCGCCGTCCGCAAGGATCCGGACAGCGCCGAGACCGTCGCCCGTCGTAGCGTTGGCGTCCACCGTCGTGTTTTCGCCGCGGACGATCCGAGACTGGCGGATTCACTTTTCGTGTTGGGTGAGATTCTTCTGGCACAATCTCGTTACAAGGATGCCGAAGTCGTTTTTCATGAGTGTTTGGAGATCCGCAGAAACACGTTGACCGATCAGCACTCCCTGACAGCCGCTGTGCAGCGCATGCACCACCAATGCCTCGCTGCCTTACAAATAGACGACTCAGGCTAATTTCACAGCTCATTCATTCCTGGCAATCGCGTCCTAATGACACGTCTTGCCGGGGGCTAACTCCCGATTCAGACGAGGTACGTAATTCTCTTCCAAGTCCTTCATTCGTTGCGCCGGGCGACCTCCTGATTACATAGGTTCACCTTTGCACCAAGTTTACTCCTGTTGCATGATGCGCCACTGTCGGAGAATGGCATCGGCGGAGCGATGGATGTCCTCTGGCGTGGTGCGCCATGAACTGACGGAAATACGCATGGCACGGCGACCTTTCCACACAGTTCCGCCTAGCCAGCAGGTTCCGTCACGCTGGATTCGTGTGAGTAACTCGGCGGTGAAGTCATCATCCGATGCCGTGCCTGTGGGGGGGATTCGAAACAGGACCTGGTTTAACACCACGTCGTTCACGATTTCCATTCCACCGGCGGCGAGGAGTTGCGACATCTGCCGGGCACGCTCGCAGCATCGCTCAACGAGTTGCGCGACACCGTTGCGGCCGAGCGTTTTTAAGGCGGCGAAAATCGGTATCGCCCTAGCGCGGCGCGAACTCTCGGGTGTGAACATGTACGGGTCGTCAACGTCCCGACCGCGAACGAGATAGTCGCCGCGGTACCGCGTGGAGCGGATCAAGGCGTCAGCGTTGCGCACGGCCACGATGCCCGAATCGTACGGGACGTTCAACCACTTGTGGGCATCGGTGGCCCAGGAGTCAGCCAGTTCGGCCCCTTCGGCAGCGGATCGCAGTTGGGGACTGGCGGCCGCCCACAGACCGAAGGCGCCGTCGATGTGCAGCCACGCTTCGTGTTGCTTGCACAGGCATCCGATTTCTTTCAACCGATCGAACGAGCCGGAGTCGACGTTGCCCGCCTGGGCGCAGACGATTGCGGGCGTGGTTTCGTGTTGTAGGGCGTCCGCGAGTCGATCGACGAGCATACGGCCTTGATCGTCGCAGGGAATTCGAATCGGCCGGTCAGCTCCGAGTCCCAGCATGGCGAAGGCGCGGTCGATCGTGCCGTGCGATTGCGCGCTGGTGATCAAACGCAGCGGCGGTGCCTGGTTGAGACCTTGCAACGCCACGTCCCAGCCCTGTCTGTCGAGGAGATCCTGCCGCGCCGCGGCGAGGGCCATGAAGTTGGCCATCTGGCAACCTGTGACGAATCCGATGGCGGCTTCGTTTGGAATGTTAAGCAGCTCCTTGAGCCATCGACCGGTGATCTGTTCGATGACAGCGCCAGTCGGTGAGAGCACATCGAAACCGGTATTCTGATCCCAAGCGCTGACGAGCCAGTCGGCGGCGACAGAGACGGGAAGGTTGGCCCCGACCACGAATCCGAAGAACCGTCCGCCCGCCGACGCCACGAGCCCGTCGGACGCGGTCCTTCCGAGCGAGTCGATGACCGTCTCCGCCGGTTCACCGTCGTCCGTGAGATCCGGACCGAGAGCTTGTTCCAGCCGATCCCGATCGGGCGGAATGCCGACCGGTCGATCGTCAACGTGTTCCAGGTATTGCGACGCAATTTTCGCCGCCTGCAACAACAAGGGATCCATCATAATTTTTTTTCAACCGAGATTTCCCATTTACCGTTCCCGTCATCGTTATTGTACCAGGGCCGGGTGCTCGACCGCCAACGCGCAGGGCGGATTCGGCCAGGAATCTCTCTTCTTCAGCGTCAGCTCCGCAAATTTCATGATGTCACGCTGGACCGAGAATCCCTTCTCGGTCCCCATCCTCATGGGAATCCCTTCCCATGTCTGTGAGGATCGCGAAAAAACGCATGGCGGATCCGAGGAGTCCACAGGAGATTCCTGAATGAGGAGGACCGAGAAGGGATTCTCGGTCCAGCATGATCTTTCTCTGGCGGGAGAAGTTCTTCAGACGTTGGCACTGGAGGATGTTAACGCTTGCCCGATGGGAAATGTCGGATGGAGAGGCCTTTTACCGGCCGTTGCCGAATCCCAAAGTATCGAAAGCAGAAACGGAAAGGGCGAGATGGTATACTATGGATATCGGTTCGGCGGCTCCGTGTAGCGTACGGGCCTCGGTACAGCGAAACCGTTTGAAGGAGACTGGACCATGAAACGACCACTCAAAATGCTCATGTTGCTGGGCATCACCGGTGTGCTGGTTGGCTGCGCCAGCACTCCGCATCGCATGCACGAGGCGGCGCACAGCCACAAACACGGGCCAGGCTGTGGACATCTCGCCGTTCGTCACGCTGGACACGTGGATTATCTTCACGACGGACATCTGCATCACGTGCACGGCGACCACGTCGATGAACATGTGATCCCCGTGTCAAAGACCAACCCGCAAGGGTGCACGGCCCAGCTAAACGATCATCAACATGGTCCGGAGTGCGGTCATGCCATGATTCCTCACGGCGACCACCACGACTATCTCGTGGATGATCGCCTCCACCATTCGCACGACGGCCATTGCGACGACCATGGGTTGGTCGAGACCGTGCGGTAGAGGTGTTCTGACCGGCGCACCAACTCGAACGTCGCCTCGGCGCGTGCGCCTCATCCTTATTCCGCCCAAAGCTTGCTCAGGCCGCAGCTGGCCGTCGCTGACCAAGCACAACCGTCCCCAATGTCAACAACAACAACGTCATCACGATCAGGCCCCATTCGGAAACGGTGGGAATGGGCTCCGCTCCCAATAGGAGATCGAATTCTTCGACTTCAGCAGTTCCGCTGTAGTTTGGCAGGGCATTTAGAATAGCGTTGTTATTGACCTGTAGAGCGCCAGTCTCTGGATCGTTGGATAGATTCGAACCATCCCTAAAAGTAATCCACGGGGTCTCTGCAATCGTACCACCGGTCACTGTTACGGAATCGTTGACGCCAAGCGGATTTCCTGCATTGATCAACTCATCGATCGTGATGACCGCAACAAGCGTGGTTGTGCCCGAGGGATCCGTAAACGGAGGCAAATCGAACGGCGCGAGCGAAGCCAGCGTTGTCGCGCCCGCGTTGATATTCACTCGGTAGTACAGATCTTTTCCATCCGATTCCTTACATACGGATACAGCGGTTATCCCTTTTGGAATCACGAATTCCACGATACCGTCATTGTTGACGTCGTCTTTGCCCTCGCCTGTCACGCCGTAACCAATGCCGACACGTGTTCCGGGATCAACCCTGACACGCAGGAGATTCCCGACGGCCATTGCGGTGTTTGCCACACTCATCGAAATTGTGATGCATACGGTTAGGGACAGTAAATGATTGCGATATTCCATAACAAAAGTACTCCTCCTATGCTTACGCACCAGTAGCGACGACTCGGCCGCTTAGTTTGTCGTGACTTGAGGGAAGCGCGCCAGACTCCAAGACATGCGTTAAGCAGCACGGCGAATATTTTCCCTACTATTTCCGATTACCCCGATAGACCTATAGGATAACTCGATGACTGAAAATATGATTCCATTATTATTAAAAATTCCGCTGCATGCGATCAAAAGATCTTTTGATCCAATTAGTCGGATCAATGATTGGTAGGCGCTACATCCACTTTGAGTTCGTGGCTAACGAAAACCCGGATCGATTTCAGCGGGAAAGGTCAGATGTCTCGATCCGTCTGACGAAAACAGATGGAACGAAATCATTAGAAGCATTAAGAGAAAATCAGTCTCGCGCTTTCGTCGGCGGGCATCTTGGATTTCTTTTCCGTGATCCCCAGTTGGTCCAAGGGCACATCGAAACCACAGAGTGTGCTGCACTCCGAGCATCGCGGAATCTTCAATCTCTTCAGGTCATCGCTACATCGCGCGCATGTTGCTTTGTCGCTGCCATGAACTCGGTTGCGTGGCTACTCAAACAGGCAATCGAAAAGATATATGCCAATCCCCTCGATCATTGCCAATAGTCCGGCCGCGCCTACGACCAGTCCAATCAGAAGCCAATAATCTGTCTGCATAAGATTCGATCCTTGTTCTCCAGCCATGTCTGTACATGTTCTTCTTAACGGGATGGGATGGGCTGATTAACATCAAACGGGGATAAAAAAAACGCATCTTTTTTCGACCGATCCGGTGATTATTTTCGCCTATGTCTCGAGAGAGACTACTTAGCAGCGAACCAACCTGAATCCAGGTAAGTGCGAAAGGAGAGGTCAAAGATGACTAAGAAGACAATTCAGATCGTGACCGGCACGTTTGTTTGCCTTGCTCAGTGCTTGTTTGCTTCAAGCGCTGCCGGACAAGCGTGTCAGCCATTCGTTAATGAAATAGATCAAATTATTACTGAGACAGAGTTGCACTTGCAAGTTACTTTATTATTGCCCGGCGGCTGCAGTATCGCCGACAGCAGTGGTGGGGTCGCAACCGCTCAAGCGTTTGGGGCTGCGTTCGAGAATGTTACCACCTGGGACCGAGCCTGCATCGGATGTGGACCACCCATTGAATCAATGTGCAACGCATTGGAGATAAGATCACAAACGACGACATTGTCTGGCGGCCTAGGTGGACTAGATGCCGGCGCAGAGATCGCAGTTGCTTCAAATCCGCAGTGCACTGACGGATTGCCGGTGTGTCATGATGCATCCGCTAGAGCATTTCTAGCTATCTCCTCAGGCATGCAATTCAATGGTACAGTGAGAAGCGGCATCCATTCCGGCGATAAAGATTTAGTTGCGGGCTTTTCAGTAGGCCCTTGTGATGAATGCTGCATGTCAATAGCATCAGGCGGTGCGGCTGTTACAACGGCTCGAGCCTTTGGCGTTGCCACAGTTGATCTGTCAGGTGGTTGTAGCTCAGTCAGCGTAGATGCAGGGATTGTGATAGATCGCGGTTTCACAGGAAGTGGTCCGGGATTGTCAGAACTGGATCCACGGTTTACGGCGGCATTTTTTTCCATCCATGCGGAATGGCTCTACGATTCAGCGCCATCGCAGGAAACCATCTTACAGGGATTGCGCATCGACACTTTCGACGGATCGCTGGCCGATCCGGTTTGTATGGGTACTTTGCCCGTGGGTGCATGCGTTCCGGATCCCGGGTTGACAGTCTTTCCTTTGCCGTTGATGAGTCCACCGGCCCCGGGAGCCATCGGCGTCATTCTCACGCCCTTGATAGACACTTTCTCGGAATTCGATGGCGACGTTAACGGCGACGGCAAAATTTGTCCGGAAGATGCTCAATTGATGGACAACCTTGTGGGCGCTCAACTTAATGATCCGAACTATACACCACGGGCCGATTTCGATTTGAACGGCGTCATCGAAACGACGGATTCGATGGCTTTTGATGAGGTTTACAACGCCCAGCCGGACTGCAATGCCAACGGGCTTCCGGACAGCTGCGATATTGGTTCGGAAACCTCCACCGACTGCAACGAAAATGGCATCCCGGACGAATGCGAATGCTCCACTTTGGAGTGTGCACCGCCCGAGCAAGATTGCAATCTCAATCAAGTGCACGACGCGTGTGAGCTCGAGGGCAATGATATCAATTCCAACGGCGTGCTCGATGAATGCGAATCGATTTATGTTGACGAGATCGCCCCGCCGGCCGGCGACGGGCTGAGTTGGCAAACCGCATTCGACGATCTTCAAATGGCACTCACAACGGCCCAAAACAATCCGGACGTGACCATCATCAAAGTCGCGGGCGGAATGTACACGCCGCATCTCTCTGACCGGAACGTCAGTTTTCAAATGGCGAACAATGTGATGCTTCAAGGTGGTTTCCGAGGCGCCTTTACCGTCCCGGCGGGCGACCCCGAGGACCGTGATTTCGACGCGTTCCGATCGACGCTCAGCGGCGATCTGGCGGGCGATGATGGCCCCAACTTTTTCAGAAATACGGAAAACAGTCTACATGTAGTCGCGGCGAATGGCACGGACACGACGGCGGTTCTGGACGGCTTTACCATCGAAGGCGGCAATGCAAACTTGACGTCACATCTCCGCGACTTGGGAGGTGGGGTTCAAATATTCACCGGCACCGCGACGATCACGAACTGTGTGTTTCGAAACAACATGGCTTTGAACAGCGGGGCCGGCATCTACGTGGTCGCGCTTGGGGAGGACCCCATTATCGTCACAGATTGTCTGTTTCAGAACAACGAAGCCATCATAGGGGACGGAGGTGGCCTCAATGCTACATCCGTAGCCGAGGTGACTCTGGCGCGATGCGACTTTGTTGAGAACACCGCCGATACCGGAGGCGGCGCGGTGGTGGCCGGGAAGCAGGCGACAATAACAAACTGCCGTTTCTTCCGAAATGTCGGCGACTTCGGCGGCGGGTTGTACTCGGCTGTATTCCCGTCAGAATCGGCAATGCTGGTCAACTGTGTGTTCAGCGGAAATGAAGCCATTGATGGGAAGGGCGGCGGCATCGCAGTGGTGACTGGCCTCATGAACCTGGTTAACTGCACGCTGAGCCGAAACACGGCCGCACCGGATCCGGGCGGCAACGGCGGCGGTGGCCTGTGGGGATTTAACGCCAGCTCTCCGGTCAATGCCACGAACACGATATTCTGGGAAAACAGTGTGGACGGGATAATGGATGAGGCGGCTCAAATTGATACGAGGTCCTCGCAGTTCACGATCAACGATAGCATCGTTCAAGGTTGGACCGGAGAGTTGGGAGGAACCGGCTTTCATGCCGATCCGCAGTTTGTGGATTCGGACGGCCCCGACGATATCGCCGGAACCGAGGACGACAACCTGCGGCCGCATACGACTTCGCTTGCGATCGATTCCGGTGATGACGCCGCGATTCAGGCGACCGGTGTGACCACGGATTTGGATGGCGGCCTGCGTATCTTCGATGCCGACGGCGACGGGAATTTGCACGTTGACCTCGGCGCCTACGAACGGGACGACAGTCGAATACGATTTGTGGACGTCAACGAAACACCCGGAACCGGATTAAGCTGGGCAAGCCCATTCTCGAATCTGTATGATGCCTTGGGGGAAGCAGAATTACCGAATGCCGCGATTGACGAGATCTGGGTGGCTGCGGGAAGGTACACACCCGACTCGGCGGCCGGCCGAGATGCCACGTTTGAATTGATCAATAACGTCAGGATTTACGGCGGCTTTCTTAACGGTTCGGAGTTTGCGGACCGTGATCCTGATCTGAACGAAACCGTGCTGAGCGGCGATCTCGCCGGCGACGACGAACCTGGTTTCGCCAACAACACGGAAAACAGCTATCACGTGGTCACGGCAGATGGAAAGGATGCGACGGCCGTTCTGGACGGCTTCGTCATCGAAGGCGGAAACGCGGATCTTCAACCCCATTACTATGGGGGCGGGATCCGAATGATCGGCGGTTACGCGACGATCGCGAACTGCGTGATCCGGAGCAACACATGCCTGCTGTATGGCGCGGGGATCTATCTGTCATTTGCCAGCGATGAAATCGCGACCATATCCGATTGTCGGTTCGAGAACAACGTGACCACGAACGGACTCGGAGGCGGGATGTATACCGACAATATCGGCCACGTGATTCTGACGCGATGCGATTTTGTTGAAAATGTCGCGGCCTTTGGAGGTGGTGTCACGTTGCTATCTCCACGGGGAACCCTGACGAACTGCCGCTTCTTCAAAAATACGGCGAGCAGTTTTGCTGGAGGCCTTTTTGCGATTCCAGATAACCCGGCCCCGACTTCGCTCGTCAACTGTATGTTCAGCGGGAATGAAGCCGTCAATGGCGGAGGAGGTATCAGCATGGGGGTAGGTATCGTGGATCTTATCAACTGCACGTTGAGCCAAAACACCACCGCTCAGAGCGACGGAGGCGGCGGCGTCTACGTGAGCTCCGGCACGGTCAACGCCACGAATACGATTTTCTGGGAGAACATCGCAGATGGCGCCATGGATGAGAAAGCTCAGCTCAACCGATTTGAGTCTCCATCCGCGGTGATTTCAATCATCGATAGCATCGTTCAAGGTTGGACCGGAGCGTTGGGAGGAACCGGCTTTCATGCCGATCCGCAGTTCGTGGATTCGGATGGACCCGACAATATCATCGGAACCGAGGATGACAACCTGCGATTGCAAGCCGGCTCGCCCGCAATCGACGTCGGCTCTGACGCCGCCATCACAGCTACCGGCATCACGGTGGATCTGGACGGTGGTCCGCGTATCCTCGATGGCGATGGCGACCAAACCGCAACTGTAGACCTTGGAGCTTATGAGCGAGACAACATGCCGTGACGGTACCGCTCACTTTACTAATTGCAAGCGACGAACCGGTAACGGACTCAGGCGATTAATGATTGCACGTTTCGGCACACTTTTTGGTCCCGAATTTGTCTTGTTGGTCGGCGGGGTTCACCCGCACATCCGTGTACACGCTCGCGGTCAGTCGGTAATTGCCTGCAATTTAAACGGCCGCTCGACAGCAAAAGAATTGTCGAAGAAGAGAATAATGCTAATGAGCTATCAGCAATGAGAGCTCAGATGAAGGAGCTTAAGAAGTTAGTATTTGATATGGCGAAAAAGAAGTCGTCGGGGTCATCCCGGGGATTTGTCCATCGTATGCACGACCGATTTGGCTTTTCCGGGGAAGATCATTTGCCTTGCCTCATTCTGAAATCGCTTGAAATGCGTTTCGTTCCTATGTTCGTCCATGGTCATCAACAAATCGACCTCCTTAAACCGTGCGCGGGCCTGGGCGTGTCGATCAAGCTGATAGAGCGTCATCGCCAAGAACGCCAGATCTTGCGGATGTCCTCGAAGTCGTGTCGTCTCCTCAAGCGTTTTGAGGGCATCGTCGAACGTGCCCACGCCGAGCATGGCAGCGCGGAATTGGGCGACCCCGAGCGTATGAAGCACGACGACGTTCGAGGTGTCACAGGAATCCAAAGCGGCCCGGGCAAACTGAATCGCTCGTAGGCACTTGTCGGGGTCATCAGTGGGGGCTTCGACCTTTTTCCACGCCATGTGCTCCAATCGTTTGACGTTGTCGCGCCGCCGTTCCAAGGCATCCAACGCGGTATCGCGCAGCGCTGGTGCTAGTGTGACGTCCCGGCGAATGCTCTCTGCGACATCGGCCGCCAGACTGAGTGATTCCAGCCTCGCCACGACGATGGCGCGCGCTGTGAGCACCCGATTTCGTTCATCGAGCTCGCCACCGATCGGTGGATCGGCCTCCCATATTTCCATCTCGCCCGTTTGTCCGGCAGCGGCGATCTGCATACGGTTTGGATTGGCTGCAACGCACGCGTTAGCCAATTCCGACGTCGGTAGCGTCAGCAATCCCCGACCAATGGCGATATCCCAAAGTCTGACCGTCCCATCTTCAGCGCATGAAATCAGCCGTTTGCCGTCTCGTGTCTGGTCGATCCCAACCACTTTTCCAATATGTCCAACGAATTCCGGCTCGATGGGACGTTTCGCAACGACATCCCAAGTCTTGATCGTCTTATCCTCGCATGCAACGAAGAGGCGTCGCCCGTGATTGCCATAGGTCAGTGTGGTGACCTTTCGAGCGAGCAGCCATGGTTCACCGACGAGTTCGCCGGTCCGCGCGTCGTGAAAGAAGACGGAACGACCCCGGGCACTGGCGAGCGTGGCGCCGTCAACACTGTACGCAAGCGCCCTCAAGTCACCCGACTTGTCAGTTATGCCGAAAAGAATCGTTTCCGTCTCGAGATCCCAGACTTCGATTCGGCCGTCGCGATCCGCCAGTGCAAGCTGATTGCGATGCGTCGGCCGGAAGGTGACGGATCGAATCGTGTTGCGCTTGCCGGGGCACGCAAACAACACGTCAGCGGTCTCGGTGTCCCAGACTCGGACCACGCCCCGGCCGTCCCCGACGGCAAGGACTCGCGAATCCGGTCCCCAGGCAAGCGAGTAAATGCCGGCGTTGCTATTGAGCGACTGAAGCATGGCCGTGCTTGTGGCGTCCCAGATAATGATCGTCTGGTCGGCGCCGGCAGAAGCGAGCTTTGATCCGTCGGGGCTGAATTTGAGGGCGCTGATGGTGCCGTAGTGGCCCGACAGGCTGGTTGAGGGGCCGACGACGCGCGGATCCCAGATCTTGATTTGGCCGTCATCGCCGCCAGTGACGATTGTGGCCGCCTTGTCATTCACGGCGCAAGAGAGCACGCCGCCATTATGTCCCTTGAGGGTGGAGATAGGTTTGCCTGACTCCAGGGACCATAATCGCACCGTCCGGTCCATCGATCCGGAGATGAGAATCTTACGATCTGGCGTTGAGGCCAGCGAGCAGACGACCTGAGAGTGTCCGGAGAAATTCACGACGACGTCGCCGGTGACGGCATCCCTCACGACGACGTTCCCGAAGTCATTGCTGGCGATCAGCCGACCTTTGGCGCCTTCGATCACGTTGAGAGATACCGAGTCACCGGTTGTCTTGATCTCATTAATCAAATTGCCCGTCGCGACGCTCCAGGTCCGGATCGTCAGATCGGTACATGCGGAGATGATGTGTTCGTCGTCGTCGGTCCACGCGAGTTTTGACACGGTCAAATGATGCGCGTTGAATGATCGCACGCGCCGGCCTGTATCGGTTTCCCAGATCTCGATCTTGCCGAGTTGATCTGCCGACGCGACGAGCGAACCGTCGGGACTGAACACGACGGGATCCACCCGATGCTCGTGTCCGCGGTAAGAGACGATCTGCTCGCCGGTCGACACTCGCCAGATTCTGACGGTCGAATCCGTACTGCTCGAAGCGACTCGATTGCCGTCGGGGCTGAACCGGACGCAGTTTACGACATTGGTGTGGCCATCGAGAGTTCTAAGACAAGCTCCGGTCAGGTAATCCCAGATCCTGATGGTCCGGTCGCCGCTTCCCGAGGCGATGAGCTCCCCATCCGGGCTGACGTCGACCGATCGGACATCCGCATCGTGCCCCGGTAGCGTCGCAATCGACTGATCTGCCAATCGCGAGAGGTAGTGCCATTCCCAGTCTCGGAACGCGGGATCGCACATGCCGAGCGCGTCTTTCATTTGCTGGGAGTTGTTCAGACGATACGCCTGCTGCGACAGCGCGATCTGATTCTCGTATTTCTCGCGACTCAAGACTTCCGCTCGCCTGGACTCGCGAATGTACCCGACGATCGAGAGCGTCAGCGTGAAAGCGATCGTGAAGGCCGCCGCTGCCGCCGTCGACACTTTGCCGGGATTCCGCTGGACGAACTTCCTCAGTCGGTAGAGAGACGTCGGTGGGCGGGCCAGTATCGGCCGGTTGTTTAGGTACCGGTGAAGGTCCTGCGAGAGTTCCTCGGCGGACTGGTATCGCAGTTTTTGTTCCTTAGCCAGTGTCTTGGCGACGATCGTTTCGACATCGCCGCGCAAAACGCGAGACACGGCACTGAGTTTTCTCGGCGGCTGATCCTGAATTGTCTTCGCGACTTCGACGACGGATTTCTGGTTCACGTCGTAAGGGAGGCGGCCACATAGGAGTTCGTACAGGACCACGCCCAAGGCATAGACGTCGCTGCGCTTGTCCAGATCGTCCGGGTTCGCGCCGCACTGTTCGGGACTCATGTAGGGAAGCGTGCCGAGGAGGTCGCCGCTTCCCGTGTGCATGGTTGTTCCGGCCGGATCGGCGTCGGTCAATTTCGCGACGCCGAAATCGATGATCTTCACGACCCCGTCCTTGTCCACAATGATGTTCGATGGCTTGAGGTCGCGATGAATCACGTCGCGCAGATGGCCGTGATGGACAGCGTCGCATACCAGGGCGTACAGCTCTAACCGGGCTGGGATACTCAGTTGACTCTCGGCGGCGAATTTTGTGATCGGTTTGGCGCCCGGGACGTATTCCATGACGAAGTAGGGAAGCCCGCGGCCGGTGACGGCATCTACGGCATGAGTGCCCGCGTCATAGACCTGTGCGATGTTGGGGTGCTTCAGGCGGGCGAGGATCTGAGACTCGAACTCGAAGCGCTTCAGTTCGGAACGCGACGCGATGCTGTTTTTCATGAGTTTGAGCGCGACGTCGCGCCGCGGTTGTTCTTGAGCCGCAAGGAAGACGGTGCCCATACCGCCGCGATTGATGACGGTTCGGATAATGTACTGCCCGATACGCACGCCGACGAATTGGTCGCATTCGTCGGCGGTCGGAGATGATTCCCGCCAACCCCCGTGGCCGTCTATCTGCATGAAGCTGTCGCTTAGTCGGTCATGGGATTGAAGCAGCGACTCGACTTCGGTTCGCAGCGCTCCGTTGTCACCGCATCGGTCGGCAAGCAATTTGACGCGGTCCGCGGGACTCATCGCTAGGGCTTCATAGAAGATCGCCCCGACGCTCTGCCATCGATTTCGGGTGGGAGTCATGGATTTTCATCAGCTCTCTGGACGCTCGAGGCCAGAATCCGTCCCAGATACGCGCGTGCGAGCGCCCAGCGCCGGTCGACTTCTTCGACATCGATCTCCAGAATCTCAGCGCACTCTCGACGTGTCATTCCGGTGTAGTAGAGCAACAGGACAACCTCCTCTGCGGCCGGATCCTCGTCGCGGAGTTGACCCAATGCGTCGTTTACGGCCAACACTTCGTCGAGGTCCCGTTCGAAGGCCACCAACCCATCGAATAGTTCGACGCGCTGTCGATCGCCGCCTCGCTTGGCCGCTCTACTCTTACGTGCGTAATCCACGAGAATCTGCCGCATGGCATTTGCGGCGGCGCCGAAAAAATGTCTGCGATTCTTGAATTCGCCACGTCTCAGCTTGTCGTATGCCTCATTTAACAGCGCGGTCGTCTGAAGCAGGTGACCGGGCTTTTCGTCGCCCAAGTGCTGCCGAGCGATCTTCCTGAGCTCGTCGGCAACCAGTTTCCACAGTTCTTCTTGAGCGACCTTGTCACCGTCGCTCGCAGCCCGAAGAAGGCGGGTGATCGTGCCTTCTAATGACGCGGACATGTCTTACTCCCCAATTTTTCGTTCGACTTCAACAACAACCCATGATAACCGCCACGAAGGTTGCTTCGACGTGACGACTCAAAGGGTTGTCGCTACTAGGGTTGCGAACTTGGCTTCACGTCATCCCATCGCCTCTTAAAGAAACATCAATTTTTTCGCGGTCGGTCCGTGTGGAGTACGCACGTGTTTATGGGGAGAGAAATGGGACCCGGACGGGACGAGTCATGATTCGAGAAGGGTTGGCTCACAGTCCCATCCGAGGTCTTTACGTCGAAGGTGGAGAGTCACAGTTGCGTATTCGTCGAGACTGAAAAAACGTTTGGAAGCGCACCGAGTGTCCCGATCGTTGGGTCCAGTTCCGACCGTCAATTCCGAGACACGGCATTTTTTCACGGCCGACCGAATTACATGCTCCGAAAGGGCAACACGAACAAGATCATCGGAGGTGAATCATGACTTTGGGCTATCGAATTCTGATTGCTGCTGTACTTCTCGCATTCTCATCTGAATTGCCTGCTCAAACGATCGGTCCAGTGTCGATTCCACCTTTCCCGGACGGGGCGACCTGGCAAGTAACTCGCGTCACGGAGTATCCCGGCACCGCAGGAAATCCAAACACTGCACGGGGAAATGGGATCATATTGGATAGAGGCAATGGTGATGGCACATGGATGTCCGGCGAGCCGCTCGAGCATCATACGTTTGCGATTGCATATGCCGATTTGATCGGTACGACTTCGCAGAGCTGCTACAACCACTTTCGGATTCCGTTTTCGGTCGAGAACGACGGGGCATACCGGGCGGGAATCGAGCTCGACATCGAGCAGCAGGTCTCGACGATCTCCAGCATCCTCTTTCTGGGCTACTCACGGGCGGGATACGTCGTCGCCAACAGGGTTCAGATTATCGCCGTCGATTCCGGACCCGAAACGGTGATTTACTCTCACGCACTCTCCTACCATGATGAGGTGCCTGAGTATGGAGATCTCCTAACTTCCGTACTGATTGACGTGCTGCTGGAAATCGCAGGTCGCTTTTTTCTCGTGCCTGATTGGGCCGTTGATGTTCTCAGTACAATCGACACCATCGCGGATTTCCTGGAGTCGTTCGCCGATCCCGCCGCGACTTTTGAGCAAACCCACGGGTTGGCCGACACAATTCAATTAAGGACTGGCACACAGTACTACTTGTCCATTCAATCGGAATCCGATGTGTTCGCCCAGATGTTCGGACTGGGATTCCAGTGGGCTTCCTCGAAGACGAAGATCCTCTTGAATGAGTTCAGTCTGGAGGAAGTGAACCCGGCAACGAATGTCCCGCCAACGATCGAGATCGTCGCCCCCGTGGCGCCGAATGAGCGCGCGGATGAGTTGTATCTCATCCGATGGTGCGATTCGGACCCGGACAGTAACGCGACGATCGAGCTCAGGTACGATACCGATACCGAGTATTCCGGCGATGAACCGTTGATTACCGACGACTTGTTTGAGAATGACCAAGGACTGGAGGGGGACTCCTTCGCATGGGACACGAGCGGTGTTGGCAATGGGACCTATTACATTGTGGCGACGATTGACGATGGCCTGAACTCGTCGATGGCCTACAGCCCGGGTACGGTGAGAGTTCAACATCCAATCGAACAGGATAACTTCAGTGTGGTTTCAATCACCGCGGAAGATGACGCGGCCGACGCGGATGGTGACGGCGTCATGGAGAGCGGCGAGTCCTGTAGTTTGCAGATAAGTCTTCGAAATGAGAACGCATTGGCTTTTGAATTCGTGCGGGCCATTCTCGTTACTGAGACACCCGGAGTGGACATTACGGATAGTCGCGTCTCATTCGGAACATTCGCGGGGGGCAGCACCTCGACGGGGGAGGGCGACTTTGACTTTGATCCCTTTCCCGGGTTCGTTGGAACCGCTGAGTTCGTGTTAGAGATACGATATGAGTCGGCGGGTGTGCAGTTCATTGAGTTCGAGACGATCGATGTCGAGTATCGTGAGCCGGGGGCGGGTCCCGTCTTCATGGTCGACCACGTCGAGTTCGACGACTCGGAAGACGGCGATGGTAACGGTGCGTTGGAAAGCGGTGAGGATTCGATTCGATACAAGATTCACGTCAAGAACTGCGGGACGGCAGTCGCGACCGAGGTGAAAGTCGAGGTCTGCGATGTTGCGGAGATCGAGTTGGGTGATCGGGATGAGCAGTATCCCAGCTTGCCGGCCAATTGCAGCGCGGCACCGCCGTCGGACAATGACGACTTCTACATTTCCCAGATTCCCGTGAACTTCACCGGTACGGTCACGACGGATGTCAAGGTGACCTACGGTCCCGGCGAGGTCGTGCAGGTGATCGAGGACTATCCGTTGTTCGACGTGGGTCCGGCGGCGTGGTTCTTGACATTGCCTCGTGAAAAGAACTTCGGCGTAAGGTCCCCGGGTCAGCGCGTCGATTGCGTGATTCAGGTCCGCAACCTCGGAACGGCGCCGCTGACGATTCCGGCGGACGGCATCGAGTTCTCGCACACCGACATGCACCCTATGGGTATCAGTCTACCGTATGTGTTGCAGCCGGGAACGAGCACGACCTTTACAGCGGCGATCAATACGGACGGCCTGGAAGGATTCATCGAGCGGACGATTACGGTGAATTCCGACGCCCGTCTCGGCAATGCGAGCGCTA
This sequence comes from Phycisphaerales bacterium, assembly GCA_022360095.1. GTDB lineage: Bacteria > Planctomycetota > Phycisphaerae > UBA1845 > UTPLA1 > JAKSDK01. The sequence goes on along the minus strand of JAKSDK010000872.1, from coordinate 37,115 downwards.
ACGTAACGACGATTACAGGGCTCGTCAGCGGTACGTGTCCGGATACTCGACTGACCACGTCCATGAGTAGCGAGCGCTATCCGGACGTCGATGGGGATCTCATCGTCTGGGAGGACGGTCGCAACGGAAACCTGGATATTTTCGCATTCGATCTTGAGGCTGGCGTTGAATTCGCGGTCGCGACCGGGCCGCAAAGGCAGTTGGCGCCGCGTGCGAGTGAGAACTACATCGCCTGGATGGTCGGCGATATCGGAAGTTTCGACGTTTATGCGTATGACGTAAGCAGCGGGGTGACGATTCCGATCGCGACCGGCGCTCGCGACGAGCGCCTACTTGGAATCGACGGAGATCGCGTGGCGTTCTCGCGGGACGAACACACGATATCCAACAATCCGCCGTCGTCATTAACCTACGGAATCTACAACCTGTTTTACTACGATATCAGTGAGGGATCGGAAATCCGTGTGACGAACTTTGTGCCCAACGGCTTCAACACCGTGTTCGGATTGGGATCGTTGGGTGATTTCGATTCGGGACTTATTATCTTCGGAATGCGCCGCCACGTGTGGTCGGGCACATTCCATTGGACCCGTGTTGTGGACAGTATTCAAAAATATGAGATCGGTGTCGATGGCGCCCCTTGCAAGATTCGCAATGGTGGTACCGGTGATCCCAGCACGGATGCAGGACGCGTCGTTTGGGACGGCGACGATGACTTCGGCAATCTGGATGACTACCACGTCTGGCTTTGGGACGACAGTCCCGATTGCAGCACGCAGGTCACTCGGCTAACGAAAGAAGAAACCAATCATGATTGGCAGGCCGTTATTGGCGGCAACTACATCGTGTATCGAAAGAGCAGTGCCCCCGGTCTGTATTATTGGGATTTGACCCTAGGTGGAGAACGAGCGGCGACGACCTCTCCAAGCGTCGATCCTTATTCCTGGCGCATTAATGGCTCACTGCTGGTTTGGGCCGACAATCGTGATGGGTCTTGGGACATCTACTACAAGTACCTGGATGCCGCCGACGTGGCGGTCACGCCGAGTGACATTCAACCCAGCATCGAAGCACCAGGCGACGGCGAGCCGTTCGACGTCGACGTCACCGTAAATAACATCGGTTGCCGCGATCGGTCAGGCAATGTTACGGTGCAGTTGTTCGACGGGGACCCGGATCAGGGCGGGGCCCAGATCGGCGGCGATCAAGTGATTTCGGGCGGCATCGTGGCCGAAAGCGGCCGAGAGGTGACGTTCCCGGGTGTGTCATTCGTGGGGGATGGTGAGAAGCTGCTCTGCGTCCGGCTCATCGCTCCCGATGATCCGCCCGGCAACAACAAGGCCTGCCGAACGTTGCAGGTGTGGGACGGAGATACCTTGCCGCCGGTGATCTCCAACGTCACGGTCACGGAGCACAACGGCGATGGAGACGGTTTGATCGAAGACGACGAGCAAGTCAAGATCGCCTGGAATGCCGCGGATGATTCGGGAGTCGCCTCGGCGTTGTGCACGGTTCACGGTACTGAATACGAGGCTCAAGGGATGTACGAGGTCATTGTCGGCCCATTCCTGCCGGGCGAGTGCCAATTCATGGTCATGGTGACGGACGGCGACGATTCGCCGGAGTCTGCCGAGCATGAAGGGGCGTTTCAGGTTGTCATTCACGCTCCGGTCGTAGAGCTTCCGGTTTCGCCCGAATGCGGCGCGACGGACGTGTCACTTTCGCCGACGATCGAAGCGACGTTTAACACATCGCTTGACCCCGTGACTGTCAATGAGTCGACCGTCATATTCGAGGATTCTAGTCAAGTTGCGGTCGCGGGATCGCTGAATTACGACGACGCTTCGACGACAATCGAATTTGCGCTCAGTGAAGAACTCCGAAACTCGGAAACCTATACGCTGACTCTGAAGTCGGGGCCGGATGGCATCAAGGACGAAAACGGCAACGAATTGGAGAACGACTTCGTGTGTTCATTCAGCACTGAGGCGGACACCACGTCGCCCGCTGCGATTCTGTCATCACCGGCGCAGGGCGCTGAGGTAGATGGAGTCGTTGCGATTGAGGGGACGGCCTGGGACGCGAACTTCACCAGTTACAGGATCGAACAGGGTATCGGATGTAATCCCGGCGAATGGATCAACTTGACCGGCGACGTGACCAGCCCTGTGCTCGGCGACGAATTGGCAACATGGAATACAGCGAACTTGGCCGAAGGAGTGTATACGATTCGATTGACCGTCATCGACGCGCCACCTGCTTCGAACTCGTCGGAGGCTCGGGTGTGCGTGACCGTGATCCGTTGCGCGTCGGCGAGCATTACGAGTGAACCAAAACATGTCAGCGTGTGTCCGGCTGATGTGGCGATTTTTGATGTTGACGCGATAGGAGACGGTCTTACCTATCAGTGGCAGTTCGGCGGCGGCACCGGCTTTGTGGACATGGTCAATGGTGGCGATGTCAGCGGTGCGACGACTTCTACACTCACGATCGCCGATACGGAAATCGCGTATGTCGGGTCGTATCGCTGTATAGTCGCGGGTGACTGCGGGGCGGCCGTGACATCTGCGGCGGTATCATTGAATCTCAAGGCCCCACCATCAATCATTGATGCGCCGACCGACCTCATGATCTGTCCCGGGCTCACTGCAAACATCGATCTGGCGGCCGAGGGCGAGAGACTTTCATATCAATGGCAGTTTAACGGCGGCGGCGGCTTCGTGGACCTCGTCAACGGTGACAACATTAGCGGTGCGACGACGAGCATGATCGAGATCGACGACGCATCAACAGGCGATGCCGGCGCCTATCGCTGTGTTGTGACGGGAGAATGTGGGTTCACTTCGACGTCTGCGTCGGCTTCGTTGGTCATTCAGGCCGCTCCCGCGATCACGAGCCAGCCGACGGACGCGCTGCATTGTCCCGGCGACACGGCGACCTTCAGCGTTGGCGTGCTTGGCGCTGGATTGACATACCAATGGCAAATCGGCGATGTGTCCGGATTCATGGACCTGACGGACGGCGGCAGAATCGCGGGGGCAACGACGCCAACGCTCGAGATCTCAAACGTGACGGAGGCCGACGGCGGTACCTATCGTTGCAGGGTCAGTGGCGACTGCGGCAACGTGAATAGCAATCCTGTCGCGCACATCGTCAATGTGATCGTGCCGTGGTATCTCGATTCAGATGGTGATGGGTTCGGTGATCCAGCCGTCAGCATCGTGGATTGCAGCCAACCGGCCGGCTATGTCGGAAATGACGAGGATTGTGATGACCGTGATCCGGAAGTGAATCCCGATGCCCAAGAAATCTGCGATGGCCTGGATAACGACTGCAACCGGCAGCAGGACGAAGGTGGCCCGCAGTGGTATCGCGACGCGGACGGTGATGGTTTTGGCGATCCCGATGACAGTTTGCAACAGTGCGATCAGCCGGACGGATACGTCGAGAATGACATGGACTGTAATGACGCATGTTCGGAATGCAGCCCCAATGGCGTAGAAGTCTCAGATGGCCTCGACAACGACTGCAATAGAGTCGTTGATGACGTCCCGCCGTCGCCGCCGTCACCGCGAGGTAATTTGTGGTATCGAGACGCGGATGGCGACGGATTCGGTGATCCGAGTGATCAAAGCGATGCCGATGAGCCACCTGCGGGTTACGTAGGCGACGGCACAGACTGCGACGATACTAACCCCGCGGTCAACCCGGATGCCACTGAAACGTGCGACGGAATCGACAACAACTGCGACGGAAGGGTCGATCCCTTCCCGCAGTGTTGCGAAGTTGAACTCTGCGGCATCTGCCTGGTCCAGACAGGTTTGCTGGCCCTGGGGTTCTGCGGTCACCGGTTGCGTCGCCGTCGATGACCTGAACCGCTTGTGCAGCGCTCGATGTTGCTTCAATCGCCAAGGGATGGGTTCGCGCTTAACTAGGGCCTGGGTCACCTTTCACCTCGGGGAGTCCAATGAACGAATGCGCCATACCAGACCAAGTTGACCTCACGGACAACTCGCTGAAGTGCCGAGGGCGGTGTTGGCATTAATCGCTTCTGCAACAGTAACAAACCCATCCAGGTCAACGTCGCCGGTGAAGTTCATGCCTGTGACGGGGCCGACGTTAACACTGATGTTGATAGCATCACTTACGGTGGTCGATCCGTCCAGATCGAAATCATATAACATGTAACGAAAGCACTGGGTATCAAATGAAGGATCTCCGTCAGCGCTAACGATTCCCGGAAAGGCAATTATGGTTGAATCTTTATTATTCAGCCCGGTAATGCCGACGAACAAATCCACGTGCAGCGGTGGGATCGTGAATGCTGAAATGCAGGTTCCGGCGGTTAGACTGATGTCGTCGCAGCCGTTGGCGATTGAGACGGCTTGATCAAAAGTCACGACTACGAAGTGTGTGGCGGCCGAGGCTTCGTCGGGGTCGAGCACGCCGCGCGATTCAACGGGCGTATTCAGCAGGTCGATGTCGAAGTTACCCGCCGGACCATGGTACTTACTGGATTTGGCTGCGATGATCTCAGGGCCGAGCTCCACCTGACCGTCAAGGTCAAAGTCTCCGGGGAAATTGGCAACGGTGATCGCTCCCAGATTGCTCTTAACCCCTGTCGTGTCTTCTGTGGTGATGCTGCCGTCCAGATTGAAGTCCAATGGGACATACGTGACTGAAACGGTGTCAAGGGTTGTGTTGTCGTGGGGTTGATTCCTAATGCCGGGAAAGGAAATCACGGTTTGCACAAACGGGGGAAGACTGTCTTCGGCGATGACAATCGTCAGTTCGTTATTGCATACCGAGATCTCTTCGCACGTTCCCTGGGTCAACTCAACGTCACTACAGTCGCCGGTGTCTGGAAAAATCTCTTCCGAGAAGCGCACGACGATTTCTGTGGGACCTCCGCTGCGCGATTCTACCGGCTGATGAACAGCGGAAAGAAGATTAATGTCATAAGGACCCAGCGCACCGTGATTCTTTCGGGAGACGGCGGAGACAACAAACATTTGTGCCGAGGGAATTGGATCGACATAACCAAAATCAGGATCCGCCTCTGATTGAGATACGATTCCGTCGAGATTAAAATCAGCTGTGAAGTTTTCATCATCAACCGGGCCGATAGCCGGGTTATCATTGAATGCAAACGCCGCGCCGTTTAGATCAAAATCGCCCGGAGCGTATGCAACAACCAACCTCGCGGTGCTGGCTTCGTCAACGCCATTTCTTATTCCTGGAAACGTAATGTACGCGAAGCTGAATTCATTGATACTACCAGGTGTGAGGCCGATCGTGAGTTCGGTCGATTCAGTCACGACAATATCATCGCATACTCCTGCTCCATCTGGAAAGATGCGAATGTCAGAACAGTCACCGTTGGCAGCGAAGATGGGCTCATCAAACTCAATGATGATTTTAGTGGGTCCGCCGCTGCGCGATTCCACCGGCTCATGATTGGGGGAAAAGTTGGGCGTGTTACCAAGCAGATCGATGTCGAAGTTCGTTGGATCGGGACTGGTCATGTGTGTTTTGCGCGAAATGGCCGACTCGATTTGTGGACCCGGCGCCGACGGACTTGCTGGAATCGCCGAGCCGAACTGAATTATGGATGGGGAGTTTCCTGTACGTCCAGCGACCAGGAGATCGCCTGCCGTGTTGCATGCGATCCCGGTAATTGTATCAAATTCATGTTTGAGCCCGCCGGTGGTCCAGGTGCCCCATTCATATTGGAAGTTCATTTCTTTGTCGAAGACCTGAATTCTACGGTTCACCGGTTCGCTGATGTAGATACGATCTTCGATCGGCGATACCACGATACCGTCCGGGTACAGAAACTGCTCCGCGTTGCGGCCGAGTGAGCCCCACGCGCTGCGGGAAGTGGCCGTGACGGTCGGAGGAGAACCGGGTTGGTAGGCGATTGCGAACTTGAGTATGCGGTGATTTTCACTGTCCACCACCCATAGATCGCCGTTCTCGTCCACGTCGATTCCACGTGGAAAAAGCATATCTCCACAGTTACCCGAACACCAGGAACGAGAGTCCCCCAGGTGCACCGGGTCGGTTTGCAGATCGTAGACGTCAATCCGATCCTTCAAACTGTGGCTCACGTAAATAAGCCGACGAACTTCGTCGACGGCGACGTCGGCTGGAAATGCGAATCGACCATCCGGCGGAATGGGCAATTCCGCATCAGACGGTATGGAAGGCACGTCGACATCACGATCGTCGGCATCCCATATCTCGACTCTACCGAATTCGCCAAAACGAGTCGTCGTGATGCGCCCAATGAGCCGCTCTGGGATATACACTTGACCATTGAAATCGGCGACGTCTGAACCCCCGGCATGATATTGATTTCTGTTTGTTCCCCATAGGGATTGATTGTCCTGGTTGCAGACCCCGGGGGCGATCACTCTCGACGAAGCGTTGTCGCCTGTGGCTCCGCCATAAATGTAATCATCAGAATCGAGAGCCATATGGCCAAGACTTGCAGTTGAAGCGCGGGAGACTTCCACAAAGTCCTGCGGGCTTAGTTCGACGGGCCCCGGGGGTGCGTTGATCGTGATTTCCTGTTCATCGTTCCAGAAGTCCTGGTTTGCTTTTTCGGCAATAGCGAACAACCGCCGTGTTCCGTTGTTGTTGTCCGTGGATACGACGAAGATGAGCGGTTCGGGATTGATATCTCCGACAAACTGAATGCCGACAGGGCTCAACGATTCGGTCGGTGCAGAGGAGAAGATATTTCCGAGGCTGGTCCAAGTTGCAGATCCTGAAGCCTTGGTCAGCAGGTGGATTCCACCCGTATCAGTGGTATAGGCCAACCAGAGCGTATCATCTGCATGGACGGCCAAAGCAAACTGATCTAAGTCGTCATCCGGCGGGGCAATGTCGGTCGCGATCGTTGCCTCCTCTGGTGTGAATGAGTTTACGTCGACATCGAGTAGCACTTCGCGCAACTCTCGGGTTTCGGAAATCTTCACGTTCTGTACGACAACGACTTGGTCTCCTGAGGGGCTCCCTCCGTCCCAAACAAGCTGCTCGCGATGCACGGACCCATCGCCCACCCCGAGGAGGAAGTCATAGTCGCTTTCCTGAACTCCTACACGGAATTCTTCGTTCCCTCCATTGACACCCCACCATTTCCATGGATTTGTGGAATCCCCAGAATCGTAATGACATACTTTAAGTGATCCGGTCCCGGACACCCCGAAGGGTGAGTTCCCCGTCCCCGGCGCGGTGGCAAGGAACGTTACTAGATATTGCTCTGATGACGCTGGAATCCGAGTCACGCGAGGGGCGCGGCACCACAGGGCTTCTGCCGGAACTGCCTCTCCAAGGATGAATACGTCTTTGCTTGTGTTCAGATTTGGATGGTCCGGCCAGTTTAAGGCATCATGCCATCCGCCATTGTTGTTGTTCTCACTGTTGTCCCATCGATGCCATGATTCGTTGTCGCTGTGGTCATAACGTACCGCTGTGAGCTGGCTGTACGTGGGTGGATTTACGGTGCCAGATCCGAAAATCCCGGCCACTAAGCCGATCCCACTCGCTGTGTCCAGAACGAAGTCGGATTTGTCGTTTCCCTGCCAGGATTCGATCAGGTCAGTAGCCCAGATCGGCTTGTAAGCATTCGGCGACGGATTGACCCAATCCGCAAATGTGCCCTCCTCACCATCCATGAGGACGAAACTCGTCGGAAAGGTGTGCGTATCCCAGCCGGAACGACCCGTTCGGGCAGTTCGAAACTGGACTCCGAACAGCCCGTCCGTTTCATCGGGATGCTCGAAAAGACGCAGCCTCTTGCTGTTTCCGATGCTGTGATTGATGGACGTCGCGACCGTTGTGGATTCGCGCCATTTGACCGGGTTGACGCGATCGTCGCCGTATATCTGCCAGGCTTTTGGGGATTCACCCGCTCGGAGGCGTCCCATCACCTGGCCGATATCCTGGGACCTAAAGGTGTAGAGGATGTCACCGTCGGGCTGGGCGACGCTTGCAAAGCTGATCCAGCTTCCTGCGAGACTTTCTCCTGCGTCGATAGGGTTCTCGCCGTTGACTTTCTGCCAGGTCTGGGCGTGGACCGGCGCGAAACTGAGGCTTACGATCGACAATGCGACGATGCCAATCTTCTGGCACATGTTTATCTCCTCATTCTTAATTTTACGTTTGTCTCTTTATCCGCAATCGTAAATCAACCGAATCGCTCGATTTCGATTGGGGAACGGCTCGGTTCATCTATGTTGTCCGCATGAAATAGACCATCCTGGAGAATTAAGACCACGATGATCCAGGCGATACGCTGGAACGTCTCCTCGGTCGGCGCACAACACGGCCGGATGCATCTTCCTGCGGTCAAAGATGCAGCGCGACTGCCGCTTACGCTTGGATTGTTGATGGCGGCGGGATACAATTATGTACGTCATGAGGCTTTTGATATCCCGGGCCTTCATTAATAGTAAACGCCAAAACGCCGCTAAGGCGGACATTCAAGCCGAAACTATTTCGCCAGATGAAATGAGGGCCGAGAGTGTCGGGTCGTCAATAACGAAACCTGAAGCATCGTTCTATTGAGCGGGATATTGGCAAGTGCGGGTGGTGCCGCCGATAGGATTCCGCTCACAGCGTGAGGTATTGAAACATGCTCGCTAAGCAAGACCGATACAAGGCCGATAGCGTGTTACTTGCGGTGTACGACGAGATGAGGCGGATGGCGGCAGAGCTGCTTGGCGCTCAGCGCTTTATGCATACGTTACCGCCGACTGCTGTTGTGCATGAAGCATATCTCAGAATCATGGGAGCGGAGTTGTGGGCGGAAATGGACCGGGCTGCCGTCATGGCATTGGCGACTCGTGCAATGCGCAGCGTGCTCGTCGATCACGCCCGCCGTCGCCGTGCCGCCAAGCGCGGTGGGAACAACAAACAGGTTGCGCTCGACGAGGTGATCCTGGTCTTCGAGACACGAGGATACGATCTGATTGAGCTTGACTCGACACTTCGTCGTCTGGCCGAGGTAGATCCGCGATTAGTGCGGATCGTTGAGATGCGGTTCTTCAGCGGACTTTCCGTGGAAGAGATCGCCGGCGTCCTGCAAATATCCACGCGGACCGTCCGGCGTGACTGGGCGGTTGCCCGGGCTTGGCTGCGGAGTGAATACGAGGGAACTCGCCATGCGTGTTGAGCAATGGGAATCATGCAAATCGGTTTTCGAAGAGGCCCTACGGTATGAGGGAGAACAGCGGACAGCGTTTCTCCAACGGGCTTGTGACGGCGATGCTGCGCTGCGCGAGGTCGTCGACGCCTTGCTTGCCGGACATCGCTCAAACACGAACTTTCTCGAACCACCGACGGGAACCGGGCTCCAACCGATCCAGGTGATGTTACGCGAGGCCGCAGCAGACGATCCGAAACGGGTGGGTCATTACCGGGTGCAGGAGCGGATCAGCAGCGGAGGCATGGCGCGAATTTACCGGGCGGTGCGCGACGACCGCGAGTTCAGTCAGACTGTGGCTGTAAAGCTGATCAAGCGGGGTATGGACACGGAGGCGATCGTCCAACAGTTTCAGCGTGAGCGGCAGACGCTGGCAAATCTAAATCATCCATACATTGCTCGGTTGATCGACGGCGGCAGCACCGAGAACGGCCTGCCGTTTTTGGTGATGGAGTACGTTCGCGGGTGTCTGATCGACCGATACTGCGATGAGCATCGGCTTTCCGTTGATCAACGATTGCAGTTATTTCTGAAGGTCTGTTCTGCGGTGCAATATGCTCATCAAAACCTCGTGGTGCATCGCGATCTGAAGCCGGCGAACATTCTTGTTATGAGCGACGGTACGCCGAAATTGCTTGATTTCGGCATCTCGAAACTGCTGATCGGCGAAGGGGCGTCATCGCCCTTGACCACGATTTCGTCTTCTAAGTTGATGACGTTGCGATATGCCAGTCCCGAGCAAGTCTTGTGCAAGACGATTACGACGGCAAGCGACACCTATTCCCTGGGCGTCATTCTTTATGAGTTGCTCACGGGCCGAAGTCCTTACAACCCGGACAGCCTCTCGAGACAGGGGTTGGAACAACTCGTGTGTGATGGCGTTCCGGAAAAGCCCAGTGCGGTGATCACCGCGGCTATTTGCTCATCAAGAGCGACGCGCCCCGATAAACTGCGTCGTCGCCTTCAAGGTGATCTCGACAACATTGCGATGACGGCGCTGCAAAAGGATCCAGAGCGCCGGTATTCATCGGTTCAGCAACTGGCGGACGACATCGTCAGGCACCTGGCGGGCATGACCGTCTCCGCCCGACCGGATACGCTCAAGTATCGTGCCGCCAAATTCATCCGGCGAAACATCGTGAGCGTCGTGGCCGCGGCCGTGATATTCTTGTCACTGGTCGGCGGAACGAGCGTCGCCGTGTTCGGACTCTTCCAAGCGCGGGCGGAAGCGGACAAGGTCAAACAACTTAATATTTTTTTGCAAGAGATATTCTCGATGCCGAATCCGCAGCATCGCGGCCAGGGTGTGACTGTTCGCGAAATGCTGGACGACGCGGCCAAGCGATTCGAGCACGAGTTGGTCGGTCAACCGGAAGCGCGGGCTTCACTGCATCGAACGCTGGGGGTGACGTACCTCGGCCTGGGCGTGTACCGTAGTGCGGAGGCCCATTTGCTCGCCGCGCTCGATCTTCGTAGGCGTCATTACGGTGAGTTCAGTCTTGAGTCGGCCGAGGTGCTGTGTGATTTGGGAGAGCTTGCGAATACGCAGTATAACCCGCAGCGAGCCACGCTGCTGTTTCGGGAGAGCTTGAGTCTCTATCGCCACCATTTGGGCCAACGTCATCCGGTGGTCGCACGAAGCCTACGTGGCCTGGGGGTGGCCTCCTACACTCGCGGAACCGGACATAGTCTTTGCGGCAGGAGAAATGACATCTGCGACCAGGATCTTTACCACGATGCCGAAATGTCATTATCCGAAGCGATTTCGATACTCTGCGAACATGACCAAGAGGTTCCGGCGCTTTATTTTATGGACTTGGGCATGGCCCTCCAACGCCAGAAGAAATACTCCGCCAGCGAAAGCGCTTATCTTGAAGGAATTCAGGCGTCGCGCCGGCAGTTTGGCGACCACAGCGTGGCCGAAGCGTACATTCGCTTTGAGTACGCCCAGCTGTTTGAGGCCCGATGTGAGTTCGACGCCGCTGAGCGCATGTTCCGCGAGGCGCTTGCATGGCAGCGAAAACTGCTAGGCAGTCGGCATCCGTACCTCGCGTTGTCGTTGAATCGCTTCGCCGACTTCTTGTGTCAAAAGCTGGAAGACTACGAAGAAAGCGAAGAGCTTTATCTCGAGGCCTTGGACATTCGGGATAATTTCGCGGACTGTGAACGTTTCCGTCGAAACGCGAAGAAGTATCGGCGGAGACTCTGTGCGCTGTATGCAGTCACGGGCGATATCTCGAGCGCTATCGAGGTCATGCAAGATCTGGCGAAGGACGTGAAACGCCCGGATCAAAGAAGCGTCATGCATTTGACGCATCTGGGGGATGCATACCTGGCGGTCGGCGATTATTCCACCGCTGATCAGTACTATCAAATCGCGATTTCGATTGTAAGAACGGCGTGGACCCCTAGTAAGAAAGAAGACGTTTCATACGCTCATGCATTATTGGGATCGTCCAGGGTCCTGGCTGTACGCGAGGATTTCGACTGTGCTGAGGCGGCTGTCCGACAGAGCATTGGTATCCTCCGTCGCCTTCTTGCCGAGGATGATCCGAGGCTTGCCGATTCGCTGTTGGTGTTGGGTGAGGTCCTTATGGCTCAATCTCGTTACGAAGACGCCGAAGCCGTTTTGCAGGAATGTCTGGAGATCCGCAGAAATACGTTCGCTGATCAGCACTCACTGACGACCGCCGCGCAACGGCTGCACGACCAATGTCTCGCGGTATTGGAGAAAGTCGATTTCGGCGCGTAGGCCATACTAAAGCAAATCAACGGCTTTCCGCTGACAAATACGCTCTAATGACGTGTTTCTTCGCACGAATGTGATGTCCGAGCATCGAACTCGCCGGATTCAAATGGGCACGTCTCTTTTTTCTATCACGTTTCTACCGCATTGTTTGTTTGCGAAACGATGCAGCCTCGCTTGGTTGGCCGCACGATTCATAATGATCCATAAGGCGATGTCGGGACAGCACAACGAGCTTGTGGCTCGCAAGTAGCTTCGTCGTGAGGATTCGGTGACCGTCGAGAAGTAGTGTTTCGGCTTCGCCATATCGACTCTGAGTCGAGAGGCAGGCACCCAATACGGAAAGGGCTTCGCCATAGAGCCAGTGGTCTTCCGGAAGTTTTTTCCGGATTCTGAGTGCATCTCGGATGAGTTGCTCCGCTTTCTGAAAATCATCTCTGTCCATTGCGATCAGACCGAGGCCGATCAGTGACTCGCTGATATCACGGTGATCGTCCGGCAGAAGATGTCTACGAAGATCAAGGCCCTCGCGAAATAGCGGTTCCGCAGCTTCGCGATCGCCCTTGGCATACAGTAGCTTTGCGATATTGGTCTGTGCATTGGCCACTAGAACAGTTTCATCCCCTTGCTTTTGCGCCAACCTCAGGGCTTGGCGCAACGTGGTTTCACCTTCCTCGAACTTTCCCTGGTCACGAAGCACAACGCCGAGGCTATTTAAGCATATTAGATAGGTAATGCTCTCATGTTCTTTTTCGTCAAAAGCGGCTACGGCCTCTCTTATCATCGTTTCCGCTGTCGCGTAATCGCCATGGGCCCACGAAAGCCCTGCCAAATTCACGATCGCGTAGTTCAAGTCAGGATCATCGGAGGTATACCATCGCCTTCTCATTGCGAGAGTTTGAGCGGCGTATGATCTGGCTGATTCCAGGTCCCCGTGCTCATACCGAATCTTGGCCAGCAGCGACAGCTTGCTGTCTATCGTTTCGCTCAGCGTCCACAGGCTGGGTCGGTGATGCGTATTTTGCCTAACGGCGGGGCGCAGATATAGATCTCGACCAGAATTCTGATCGATCGCGATGGACTCGCGAATGCACTCTTCAGCTTCGACGATTTTCTCCTGAGTTTCTAATACTCCGGCCAAATACCATAAGCAGATTGCCTCATGCTCCTGATGATCATCAATCAGTTGACGGCTGATCGTCAACGCAGCTCTGTAGAATTCCTCGGCCTCTTCGTGCAGCCTGCGAGATTCAAAGACGCCCCCCAACCGAACCGTACCAAGGATAAGCTCGGGAGCTACGGGGCCCAATAGTCGGCGGTACATCGCCAGAGATTCGCGATGAAGCCTTTCAGCTTCGGGGTGCTGATTTCGGGCGTTCAACAGGGTTCCAAGTTCGCGCAGACAGATTGCAATATCGAGGTGATCGGAGTCATGGAGTTTTCGCAGGAGGGACAATGTCTTCGTGAGTTGCAATTCTGCCGCTTCAAGGTCTGCGATATAGATATACATTAATCCCAGTCGCATCCGGAGCGCTGCCTCGCCCTCGGGATAGCCCGCCATTTCCGCGTCGATTCGCCTCGCGAGCACCCCTAATCGCCTTCCCCATGTCTGTGTTTCCGCTCCCTGATAGGTCGGATTGAATGAGATTGCGATGATATCCATCAGCTCTGAATAAAACTGTTCAGAGCTACGCACCGCGCGCTCAACCTTCGCTTGCTGGATATTGCTTCGGATTCCCGCGGCGATGGCACCGGTCAATACCATCGCCATGAGTGCAACCAATCCCCTGCGGCGTTGAATCAACTTCCTCAGACGGTAGAGTGTTGTTGGCCGACGAGCGAGAACCGGTTGCTTCGACAGGTACCGGTCGATGTCTTCCGCCATCGCCAATGGCGTCGCATAGCGATTTGAGGGGGCTTTCTCCAGGGCCTTGAGAACAATGGTTTCAAGATCGTCCCGCAGTTCAGGCTTGACCACACTGGGCTTTTGCGGGTTCTCATCGCAAATCACTCGGATAATCTCGGATAGCTTTGCACCCTTCAAGCGATAGGGGAGTTCGTCAGTCAATATCTTATAAAGGATGACGCCGAGAGCATAAACGTCACATCGCGTATCGATGTCGTCCGTGTCGTCCCGAATCTGTTCGGGAGACATATACGAAATGGTGCCAACGAACGGGGCTGTCGTCGTTGTATGCGTGCCTGCCGCTGCAACCTGCTTTGCGATTCCGAAGTCCAATACATATGGCCGGAGCCTGGCATCGACGAGGACATTCGACGGCTTCAGGTCCCGATGGATCACTCCTCTTTGGTGAGCATAATTTACGGCTTCGCATGTTGTCGTGAATAATTTCAGGATTTGCTTTTCCGTTAGATTCTCTCTCTTTACAGCCTTATCCATTGGAAGGCCGTCAATATAGTCCATGACATAATAACGACGATCGTCTTTCGATTGACCGGAATCAAAAATAGTGATGATATTCGGGTGTTTAAGGCTGGAAACGATTTCGACTTCGCGTTCAAATCTCTTTCTTGCCAAGCGTGATGCAAACCGTCCGTCTCGCAATAACTTAATCGCAACCACTCGATTCGTAGATTTCTGTATGGCCTTGTAAACAATCGATTGCCCCCCACGTGCAAGCTCCTCAACGACGTCATATCCTTGACTTAGATCAACAATTGAAGATCTGGAAGAGCTTGGGATATCGGCGAGGTTCGTGTCTTCAAAATCAAGGATATCCGCTTGGATTTTCTGGCCCCGGCGTATCCGAGTGTGCCATAGCTGACAATGGCTGCAATGAGGAAGATGATGAGAGAAGAAGCTTACATCTTCGCCAGGCTTCGATATCAGCTGCTCCAATCTTGGTAGCGAAGGGCACTTGCTCATGATTCTTTATTCAGACGGATTGTGGTTGGCGTTTTAGCATTGATAGAAGCGTTCGAGTGCATGCTGGCACTTCTTCAAGTAGCGCAAACACAGATATTTGCTTCGAAAGACGTCGTCTACGCTGATGCCCAGGTCTTCCGCCACATTTTGGGCAGGACGATTACGTAGGCCGAATTCTAAGAATGCGTCAATCTTGCATGCACTCAGCCGGCATTTCTTTTTGTCTTTTAACAGCTGGATTGCGGCAGAGACGATGGCGCGCCTCCATTCTTGCTCCTCGATATCGCTGGACGTTGCTGGCGATGGAAGAGTATCGAGATCGATGCTGATCGAGGAATGTCTTGCGTTCTGCCTCTTTCGACTGGCGATCTGACGTTTGAGAATCCCGATTACCCAATGGCGCATTCGCCCTTGACGACGATCGTATTTGCAGCGGAAGCCTTGCCGGAACTCCAACATCGTCACCTGCGAGACGTCATCGGCATCGGCATCGGTCAAGCCGTATCGCCTCGCATAACGAGTTAGAAAAGGGCGATAGAAGAAATCAAACTTCTGCCAGGCATTGTCGGACGCTTCACCCAATCCCTGCAACAACGTTGTGGATGTCAGGAGCATGGCGATGGCTCATTCTCGTTTGGTGTGTGGTTATCGTCGGTACGGAATGTCAAACGAATCGCCGGTTTTTCCCTCAAAAAAACGACAGCAAAAGCACGAGATCCGGCTCTCCGTCCGCCAATATAGCATTGAAGGAGGGGTCTAGCAAGGAACGAGATTACACCGCGTTCCTTGAAACATGTGCCGATCCTCCTGTGATTGTACCGTCCTGATGGATTCGCGCGAGTCGTTGCGGAGAAATGTGCGCCTCATGCGAAAGCTTACATTCGGAGTCATCCTATGAAGACCGTCAAAAGATTCTCGATTCCCATGCTGGTCCTTCTTGCTGCGGCCGGAACGCTCACGATTCTCTACGCGCCGCTAGGGAATCAAGACGAGGTGTCAAGCACCGAAGCGACCGGCGCGATGATGTTGTCATCTTCTTGTGCATGCGATCAGCCTTGTGGCGGCGGATCTTGCGATGGCATACTGGCAGGAGACAGCCCTCGCATCTGGTGGGAAGAGGCGCCTCCGGCAACAGCGGCGCTCTGCGATACCGTGTATTTCTCCTGGGATTCGGAGGACTGGGATGCGAAGTCCATCCATATTCCGCCCGACCCGCCGTACGAGTGGCCCTACCAGGTGTGTGGCGAAGCGGTGAATACAGGGTGCGAATCGTGGTTCGAGGTTATCCAGCCCGATGGCCAGACAGTGACAAGCGGCTTCGGACACCTGACGCAATGCGGGACTTACGTCATCAAGGCGTTTACGACGGGCTGTACCCAACCCTGTTGTCCGTGCGAAGGGCCTGTTGTAATAACGCAGAATCTCGAAGTGTATTGGGATGCAGAAATCCGGGCGGATAAGAACGAAATCACGCTGTGCGAGCAGGCTCATGTCACAGTCGAAGGTTGCGTACCCGCCAACGCGGAAGTACGCCTAATTAACTCGAGTCCGGACATCGTCGATCTACAACAAAACGGCACCGTTACTCCTTTGATGCCGGGTAGTGCGACGATCAGGGCGATACTCATCACGCAAGGCGGCGGCATCTGTGGTCCCGTTTCGACGACGATCACGGTTCTTGGAGATGACGGCGGCTGCTCGGATTGCGGCGGCAGCAGCGGTGCGGGCTCCGGCTCCGTTAACAACGGAAGCGTCGATGTCCGGCTCTCGATGGGACGAGGACTGGAAGGCGAGTCGATTGGCAGTATCCGTTTGCAAGCCGAGCAGCCAAGTTCGGCCGTGGCGACTCCGGACATTCTCGACTTCAACGTCGATCGCAGCGACATCGTCGTCGTGCGAGACTCGGGCGTGCTTCGCCAGATTCTTGCGCCCGAAGCGTTGGCCGATGTCGTGACCGTCAACTCTCAGAAATATCGCGTCGATTATTACCTCAACGACTCCAACGTCACCTTTAACGGTACTAGCGGGCTCTATGAGTCGCCGGCCTCGCCATTTGCGAAATGGACGATCGAGAACCCCGACACGCTCCCGACCGCCAATCGGTTAAAGATCACCCACGAATCGCAGGGCGCCGTCAAGAACATCTATATGTTTACTGGCACCGTCGCTTCGAACGACTGGACACTCGAACGACAGGACGCCTCGGGGACAACACTCGTTTCCGAAGAGGTCTCCTGGTCCACGAATGGCTCGGTCAAGACCAAGACTTTCATCGTGAAGGACGATCAGGGGACTGAGGCCTACCGGACCGAACAAGATTACACGCAATACACGCTCGGATACGATTTCGATGGAACGCAATTTGATGACGATGTCGAGCTGATAACCCGAATCGCGATCGATCCAAACGGCGAGAATCTCGTTAGGAATCGAGTCTACTACACCTCCGGAAACGGCATGGGTAAGCTCAAATCCGAGACACGGCCCGACGGCTCGTGGGTCTGGTACGCGTATGATTCGGAGGATCGCGTCTCCAAGATGGTCGAGCCGAGCTTCTCCGACTCTGCGCTTGCAGATCCACCTTCCATGACGACGAATCAAGTTACGGCGTACAGCTACATTGCTGTTGACTCGGAAGAAGTCATTGACCCGGGAACCGGTGAGCCAACTGTCCACCCGGAGCGCCCGCGAACCGTCACGGTGACCATCAATGACAAGCCTGGGCCGAAGACGTTCTATGCCTACTTGCCCAACAATGTGGTGGTCGAGGAACGCTGCCAGAGCCATTCGTCCGGTTATGGCTCCACCAACAACCTGCGGACGACGACAACCTATGAGTCGCCGGACGAAGAAAGGATGCTAAGTGTCATTTATCCCGACGATCGCAAGGACACCTACACTTACACGGTGGGCGACTTCACCTACAACTCCGGCGATCCCGGTGGTTCGACCTTTACTCCCGATGCCCGGGGCGAGGATCTCCAGACGGTTATCACCCACGGCACCATCTCCAGTTTGGACGGCATTGCCAACAAGACGACGCAGGATGTCTCGATCACCGACAAGCTCGGTCGCCGGCGTTTTCAAGAGACAAAGGTCTACACTGGCGGCACGAACTATGAGAGGATCGAATGGGCCGCATGGGAATTCGACGAGTACGGGCGCATCACGGACACGCACTCATCCGACCATACCCACACCGAAACGGTCTGGAGCTGCTGCAATCAGTCCTCGACCGTTGACGCAACCGGAATCGAGACAACTTACACATACGACGACTTTGGCCGCGTCGAAACAGAAACAAAGGAAGGCGTCGAGGCGTCAGGGAGCTATCTCGCACAGAAAGACCTCGTTACGACGTATGAACGTGACCCGATGGGCCGCGTGACGAAGGTCACGACCTCCGGCACTGACGGCTCAAGCACGATCACGATGGAAATTATGCGTGAATACGACAACGCGGGCCGACTAAAGACCGAGACCGACGCCGGGGGGCTGAACACTACGTACACCTACGGCACGGTTTCCGGAGGCGGTCGCAAGGTTACCAAGACCTACCCCGGTGGATTCACCGAGATCACTGAGTATCACCGCGACGGTCGCGTGAAGAGCGTGATCGGCACGGCGGTCGTGGAACGCCATTACACCTACGAGGCAAACAGCAGCGGTCAGATCGTCACCACCGAACTGGTCGGTGGCGCCCATTCGGAGCGCTGGGTCAAGACCTACACCGACATCCTCGGTCGAACCGTCATGACCGAACGCCCCGGTTATCCCGATGGCCTCGTGCAGACAACGAACGAATACGATGACGATGGGCGATTGATCAAGACCGAGCCAAACACCATGCTTGCGCCGGCCAAGGGCGGCGGCTACACTGCGACACCCGGCGGCGCGGATCAGTTACGCGAATACGACGCCCTTGGCAACCTCATCCGTTCAGGCGCGGATATCAATGACAATGACCAGCTTGACCTCGCGTCGATGGACCGAATTACCGACACCGATCGTTACTACGAGAAGGACGGCAGCGACAATTGGTGGTCCGTCTCCGTGACCAAGGTCTATCCCACGGACAACAACGGCACCGCGGTGACCGTCAGTACGCAAAAACAGCAGCTCACGGGCCTGCCGTTGGGCACAACCAGCCTGACCAAGTCGATCGACGTTCACGGCAACGACACCGTCTCGACCACCGAGATCGACCGGACCAACAAACTCGTCACGCGGACGACCGATACCCCCAACTCGACCGCCGACGCCGTCAGCATCACACGCAACGGCCTGCTCCAGTCGAGCGCTTCGGCCACTGGTCTGAAGTTGACCTACGAATACGATCTGCTCGGCCGACAAACCAAGTCCATCCATCCGATGTTCGGTGCCACCACAACAACTTATAACGCCGACCACCGCGTCGCGTCCGTCGCGGACCCGGCCAGCAACACGGTCGCCTACACCTACGACCCCATGACCGGCCGCCTGGAAATGACGCAGAACCAACTCAATCAGGAAACGCGATTCGAGTACAACGCGCGTGGACAAGTGAAGCGGGTTTGGGGCGATGTCCCTTATCCGGTCGAACTTCGTTATAGCAACCACGGCGAACGGGCGCGTCTGCTCACATTCCGCGGCGGCTCGGGATGGGATGGAACGACCTGGCCCGCCAATCCCGGCACGGATGACACGACGATCTGGACCTACGACGAGGCCACCGGCCTAATGGAGGAGAAGAAGTACGCCGACGGCGAAGGCGTCCAGTACAAATACACGCGGTCCGGTGCGATTACGAAGAGAATCTGGTCACGCGAGGTCGGCGGCAACGCGGTTACGACGGACTACGACTATGACGATGACACTGGCGAGCTCACCGAGATCGACTACTCCGACAGTACGCCGGATGTGACCTTCCAGTACAACCGCTTCGGCAGCCTCAAGCAAGTGACCGACGCCATCGGCACGCGCACCTTCTCCTACAACGCGAGCCTGCAACTCGAATCCGAAGATCTTGGGCTTGGAGGTGTTGTCGTCGGCCGCGGCTACGACGGCCCCACCGACCCAGTGCCGGGCCGGTACAATGCCCTCATGGTCGGAACCGACACAGACCCCGACGCCTACTACCTCAGCGAGTACGAGTACGAGATACGCGGACGGCTCTACAAGATCACCGGCCCGGGGCTCCCGACAAACGGGGCAAATTACAATTTCTACGAGACGTTTGGAAATCCGGGCGGCGTCCTTACCTCAGGTATACACTATATCGACGACACTCCTGAAATCCGCTTTGCCGTTGGAAAGTTGTTTGAATTCAACCGACCGCTCGTGAATATGCATTTAAACTTCTGGTACATTGGCGCGCCGCCGAGTGTCGTCTCCTGGTACGATTACGAAAACGACGCCGCCGGCCGCCGGGAGAACGTCGTCCGCACCGGCGTGGCCTTTGGAGACCATCACTTCGACCTCTGGGGTTACAATAATCGAAACGAGATTATTGACTCGTCCCGCTACCTCGGCACCGACCCCGGCGACACGAGCAATCCCGTGACGGCCAAGCACTACGACTACACCTACGACAACATCGGCAACCGCGAGGACTACACCGTCGCCGGTGGCACACCGACGACCTATGCCTCGAACAACCTCAACCAGTACGCCGCCATCGCCAACCCGAGCGAGTCTTTCACTTACGATCGTGACGGCAACATGGAGACCGATGGCTGGTTGCGCTATCTTTGGGATGCGGAGAATCGTCTCGTCGCGATCGAGCGGAACCTTAGCCCGATGCCGATCAACGCGTGGCGCCGGCGGTTCGAGTATGACTACATGGGCCGTCGCGTCGGACGCATCTATGAACAATGGAACGGCTCGGACTGGACTCCGCAGGAATACACGCAGTTCATCTACGACGGCTGGAACGTCCTGATGGAACGCGATGCGTTGGCCGAGTACCAGATCCTTCGCCGTTTCACCTGGGGTCTCGACCTGTCGGGCCAGAATGGCAACCCGTCGCCGAGTGGAATCCACGGCGTTGGCGGCGTCGGCGGCCTGCTCGCGGTCCATGACCTCGGCGACACCCCCGCGTCACCCGGGGATGATCTGAATTACATCTACACCTACGACGCCAACGGCAATGTCAGCGAGCTGATCGACTGGACCGACCTGGCGGACTATGCCTCGCTCGGCCTCTCCGCCGCCAACGAATGGCACGCCAGCCGCATCGTCGCGCACTACGAGTACGACCCGTTTGGCAACCTGCAGACGTCGAGCGGCCCGTACGACATCGACAATCCGTTCCGGTTCAGTACGAAGTATGCCGAAGTCGAGACGAAGTACCGCCTTCCGCCCAACGTCGGCACCCACTACTACTACGGCTACCGATACTACGACCCAAGGCTGGGACGATGGTTGAACCGGGATCCGATGGGGGAAGTCGACGGTGCCAACTCATATCAGTTTGTGAGCAATGCTCCTACGTTCCATATAGACTATGCGGGGCTTAACGATATCCGTCACTTGCCACGAGAGGAGCGGACCGGAAATTCAATTGGCAAGCGAACCGTTACACGAAGCGCTGCGCTCGACAAAGCCTGCCCAAAGGAAGACGGCTGGGAGATTATTAAAGGCGCCGGAACAAAGGACATCACGACCGAGTGGGCGCTTACGGGCCGCCGGGGCGATCACTACAGCGCTTACGGGATCTTCCAGAGAGTAAGAAAGCAATGGCGCGCTGTGCAACCCTACATTACTGGCGCGTGTGCTGAGGGTCTGACCGGTACGGTGACATCTGGTCGCCTTCGCGGTGACTTTGAGTCGATCGACATAGATGTTACCGCTGAGTTTGGCGACATCACGAAGAAGCTATCAGGTTTGATTCCGAAGGTGACGGCTGCAATCAAGATAACCCATTCGAGCGTTAGCGGCGAATTCACAGGCGGCAGCATCGACTTCTCCGATTGTGCTAGACAATTGCAGATAGGAATTAACGATGAGTATATGTATAGAGGGGTTCTCCTTGAGGCTCATGTTCAAATACAGAGTTCGACGGCAGGCCTCCAAGTGCCTGGTGCGCTAATCTGGGGCACTCAGAATATACATGATTGGTCAGAATCGGTTGTCACTGAGATTCGACCATTAGTCTGTCGGCGAAAATGCTGCTTTGACAAGAAAGGGACTGACGAGCCGCTTGATACACCCTCGTGATCCCGCGCGCCAAACCCCTGCCGCCGTTATCGCTGACTAGGAAGGAAAAAACCGGGCGCCACGGCACTATGAAGCAGCGACACCAGGACGTTGCCGTCAAAGGGCTTGGTGAAATAGCGGTTCCCTCCGACGTGGGACGTCAGCGTAGGCAGGTGTTTGCGAATGATGCCGTCCTCCGCTCCGGTCAGAAAAAACACCGGGATGTTTTCCCATGCCGTTTTCCGGCGAATGTGCTCACACACGCTGAATCCGTCGAGATCGGGCATTTGCACGTCGAGCAATGCGACGTCGGGCGGCTGTATGGCGAAAACGGCGATGGCATCACGGCCATTTGATGCTGTGATCACGTCGAAACCGGCATGGGTGAGACGCTTGGTCATCACACGGATCATGTCGGCGTCATCATCCGCAATGAGTACAGTCGGTTTGTCCGTTTTCATCGTGTCCCCCTTCCCTCTGCACAGGCGGCGAGCCAGCAGGCCGGTGTCAGGCCGTGGCCGTCGCGGGACAAGGCAATGCGCCAAGGGATTCCAGCAGGTCCGACAGCTTTTCGGAATCCAACGGCTTCTTCAGGAAATAGACCTCCGGGAGCTGCATCGTAATGGACCGGAACTCTTCCCGGTTTTGCCCGGAGAGGAAGATAATCGGAACGTCCGTTTCGTGACGAATTACACGGGCGATGGAACGTCCGTCTCCGTTCGGCATCTCATGGTCGAGGATAATCGCCGCAAACCGGTCCAGCGGTGTGTGGCTGATCACGCCGAGTCCGTCGTCGGATTCCATCACCCGATAGCCCATGGCTGAAAGTCGTTTCCGCAGGGCGGACCTTACGTGTCCGTCATCGTCCGCGATTAGAATCGCAGGTCGCTTCATCCTTAGAGCCTCCGCAATATTCCTAACAAGGTGATCCTCCAGAAAACCTACAATACATTCCGCACCGACTTCCTATTTTTTTGTTTCCCAAAAAGCTCGAAAACCCGGTACCCAATCAGGGTGTTTACCTATAAAGTCTCACCAGAATTGCCGAAGTAAGACATGAACCGGGCTGGGGATTACCGTACGTCTCTCACGATCCCGTGAAACTGACAACTTGTTATGGGGCTCAAATCGAGCGTTTTTTGGCCCATGGAGGCTATTTTCGGCCTCATGTTGTGATTCACAGGGGATGAAATGGTAGAAAATCTGGGCGGCAGTCGGAGCGGTGGAAGCCTCAGTAGATCGAACTGGGCGGCTTGCTGAAGCCAATCTGACTTGAGGTCTGCCAATGATGAATCAATACAGCGATCAAGTGCAAGGTCAAGATGCCACGATTGGCCAGGAGGTGCGTGGAGATAGGCTTTACACCAAACTGCTGCGCTCCCATCTGACCGTCGCCGTCATTGGCGTTGTCATGCTCGCCGTCAGCCTGGCAACAATCGTGTGGTTGCGGTCCAGTGCGATTCGTCTAGCCAATGTGCGTGGGCCGACTTCAGACGCTTCGATGCTCGCCCTCGGTGGACTCCAGCGCTCCCTCGCGGGTCTGCGCGGATGGATGGTGCTTGGCGATCCGGCTTTCAAAGAGGAGCGAGTACGAGCATGGGACGAGGAGATCCTGCCGGCACTGGGCAGACTCCGTGAGTTGAGTGAAGACTGGACAGAGCCCAAAAACACCGTTCGCTTTGCGAGCGTGACGCAGATTCTCGATGAATTGAACCGTGCGCAGCAGCGGATCGAGGACGTCGCGCAGACGCCCGGCAATGAGCCGGCGCGTTCCTTGTTCTGGGAGAAAGTGCATCCCATCGATGATGAGATATTCTTGACGATCAGCAATCTGATCGAGCTTGAGAAGGGATTGCCGAGTACCGACCGCAAGTTACTTCTGGCAGCGATGGCGGATTTCCGCGGCATGTTCACGAGAGCCGCGCATGACTTGTACAATTTCGTCAATCATGCCCGCGATGCGGACGAGCAGGAGTTTCGCATGCACCTTGAAATCGCGGGTCAGCGGCTGAAGAGCCTGGAAGCGTCCCGCGATTTACTCACTTCGGAACAGCGTTCGTTGCTGGCGCGGATCAAGGACAAGCTGAGCGCCTATGAGCCACTTGCAAGTGAAGTCACCGCCATTCGAAAGTCAGAGAACTGGAACATTGCCAACCACCTGCTTGCGACAGAGGCTGCGCCGCGCGCAGCAAAGTCAAGTAAGCTGCTGAAAGCCATGTCCACAAGCCAGCGCGAGCTCATGGCAAATGAAGCGGCCGTCGTCACGAAGATTAGCAATGTCGCGGTGTTTATTTCACTCGCGTTGATCCTGGGTGGGCTGTTCGCTGCAGTATTCGTATCCCGGCGCAATGCAAATCGCATCACGCACCCGATCTCGGTCCTGGTGCGAGCGACAGAGGAGTTGGCGGACGGACGACTCAACGACGACATCCCTGTCATCTGCAATGACGAGTTAGGTAGGCTCACGGAGTCGTTCAACGCAATGCGAAAATCGCGACAGAAGGCGGAGGCTGAACTCGCGCGCAGGAACATAGCGCTGCACAAAAGTGATTCAAAGACGCAGTCTGTCCTGGCCACCGCCGTCGATGGAATCATTACGATCGACGGACGAGGGAGTATCCTGTCGTTTAACAACTCTGCTGAGACGATGTTCGGTTACGCGGAAGCGGAGGTTCTGGGCCGCAACGTCAATTGCCTGATGCCGTCGCCTTACGCCGACGAGCATGACGGTTACCTCGCGAATTTCCTCCGGACTGGTGAAAGGAAAATCATCGGAATCGGGCGCGAGGTCGACGGCCTTCGCAAGGACGGCTCCACGTTTCCGATGGACCTTGCCGTCAGCCAGGTGGGGATCGAAGGCGAAATCGTCTTCGCCGGATTCGTGCGCGATGTTACCGAACGTAAACAGGCGGAATCCGAACTTGCACGTAGAAATGTGGCGTTGCGTAAAAGCGAGTCGATAAAGCGCTCCGTGTTGACGACCGCCGTTGATGCAATCATCACGATCAACGAACGCGGTAGCATCCTTTCGTTTAACAATGCTGCCGAAACGATGTTCGGTTACTCGGAAGCGGAGGTTCTGGGCCGCAACGTCAATGGCCTGATGCCGTCGCCTTATGCCGAGGAACATGACGGCTATATCGCGAATTTCCTCCGAACCGGTGAAAGGAAAATCATCGGGATCGGACGTGAAGTCGTCGGCCTTCGCAAGGACGGTTCGACGTTTCCGATGGACCTTGCAGTCAGCCAGGTGGAGATCGAGGGGGAGATCGTCTTCGCCGGAATTGTGCGCGATGTTTCGGAACGTAAAGAAGCAGGAATTGAACTCGGACGGAGAAGTGCGGCATTGCAAAAGAGCGAGTCGATGATGCGTTCTGTCTTGACGACTGCCGTTGACGGAATCATCACGATCGACGAACGCGGGAGTATCCTTTCGTATAACAATGCCGCCGAGACGATGTTCGGCTATACGGAAGCTGAGGTCTTGGACCGCAACGTCAATTGCTTGATGCCGTCCCCTTATTCCGAGGAGCATGACGGCTATCTCGAGAATTTCCTCCGAACAGGAGACGCAAAGATCATCGGCAGCGGGCGCGAGGTCGTGGGCCTCCGCAAGGACGGCTCGACGTTTCCGATGGACCTTGCCGTCAGTCAGGTGGAGATCGAAGGCGGTGAAATCGTCTTCGCCGGAATTGTGCGAGATGTCACCGAACGCAATCGGGCAGAGGCCGAACTGAACGAGCAAAATGAGGAACTGATAAGGAAGAACCGTGAACTCGGTGAATTCACCTACGTCGCGAGCCACGACCTGCAGGAGCCGCTTCGCAAACTGGTCTCCTTCAGCAAGCTGCTGGAAACAGACATTGGCGGCAATCTGCCGAAGAGGGCTGCGGAGGACCTCGGCTTCATCACCGATGCCGCCAGGCGAATGCAGACGCTCGTCCAAGATTTGCTGAAGCTTTCCCGGGCCGGCCGGTCCGACCTCGACAAGAAAAGGATGGATCTGAACGTGTGTGTGGATCAGGCGATCAATTCCCTCGCCGCAAGAATCGAGGAAACCGACGCCCAGATTACACGGGACGATTTGCCGGTCGTGTTTGGCGATCAGACGCTTTTGACTCAGCTTTACCAGAATCTCATCAGCAACGCCTTGAAATTCATTCCTCCCGATCAAAGGCCTGCGGTTCGAATCACCTCGGAAGTGATCGAAGGCGAGTGGATCTTCGGCGTGCGCGACAACGGCATCGGAATGAAATCGGAATATTTGGAGCAGGTCTTTGCTCCGTTCAAGCGACTGCATGGACGTACCGAGTTCGAGGGGACGGGGATTGGATTAGCAATATGTCGTAAGGCCGTTGAGCGACACGGCGGACATATCTGGGTTGAATCTGAACCGGGCAAGGGTGCCCATTTCAAATTCACGATTCTTGGCAAAAAGGAGGCCCGACAATGCCAAATCGAAAAGGAAGACCTGCTGTCGTCCTGTTAGCGGAGGATGACCCAGGCGATCAGGAGTTGACGCGACGTGGACTGCAAGAAGACGTATTCGATATCGATCTTCACATCGTTCCGGATGGGGAAGCGACGATGGACTATCTAAAGCAACGAGGTCAGTTTGCTGATGCGGCCAACTCGCCCAGGCCGGATCTCCTGTTGCTCGATCTGAACATGCCCAAACTGGACGGCAAGCAGGTGTTGGAGCAAATGCGGGCGGACGCCGACTTGAGCCGTATCCCTGTCGTGGTCCTGACGACGTCGAGCCAGGATGAGGACGTTCTCCGTACGTATGATCTCGGTTGCAAATCCTATATCACCAAACCGGTGGATGCGGAGGGTTTTTTCAAATGTATTCGAGAATTAGGGCTGTATTGGTTTGAACTTGTCACATTGCCGTCTTATTAAGGATTCTCAAAATGGCCGGAGAGTATGGAAGACCAGCCGTCGTCTTGCTGGCGGAAGATGATCCTGGTGATCAGGAATTGACACGACGCGCGATGCAGAAAAACACATTCGGCGTAGATCTTCACATCGTGCCGGACGGCGAAGCGGCGATGAACTACCTCAATCGTCGAGGCCAGTATGCTGATCCTACAGAATCGCCGAGGCCGGACCTCCTGCTGCTTGATCTAAACATGCCCAGGCTCGACGGGAAGCAAGTGCTGCAACAAATGCAGACAGATCAATATCTACGCAGTATCCCGGTCGTGGTGCTGACGACGTCAAACCATGAGGACGATGTTCGCAAAACCTACGACCTGGGCTGCAAATCCTATATTACAAAGCCATTGAATGCGGCAGGCTTTTTTCATTGCATTCGGGAATTGGGGGTGTACTGGTTTGGACGGGTGACGTTGCCGTCGTATTGAGGGTTCTCATCATGGCCGGAGAGCAATGTATCGTAGTGATCATCGACGATGACCCGGGAGACGCGGAGCTCCTGCGCCGTCAACTCGATGAAATTCCCACGTTGAATATGGACTTCGTTCATTACAAGGACACATCAGAAGCGCTGTTGGAACTGACCCAGCGAGATGCTTATGTGATCTTCCTGGACTATCAGCTTGGCAAGGTCACGGGCTCGGACGTGCTCGGCTGGATTCGCGGGTCTGGTGATTTGAGGCCGATTATCGTGCTGACCGGTCAGGGAGACGAATCCATTGCAGCAGAGCTTATGCGGTCCGGCGCGGACGATTATCTCGTGAAGGATGACATCACGCCGACCGGGTTGCGACGTGCGATCGCCAATGCTCGCGCTCAGTTTCTTCGGCGCAGGGGCGAAGAACATCGACGAACACTCCTGGATGAACTGGAGGCCACAAAGGTTTCGCTGGAGAAAAAGAACCGTCGTTTATCCGAGCTGTACAAGACGGCTCATGAATTCGTTGACAACGTATCACATGAATTTCGGACGCCGCTGACCGTGATCAAGGAGTTTGCGTCGATCGTGCGCGACGGGCTTGCGGGCGATGTGACCGATGAGCAACGAGAGTACCTTGACATTGTGAACAACCGTGTCGACGACCTCAGCATCATGGTGGATGACATGCTCGACATCAGCAAGCTTGAAGCGGGCATTCTTGGTGTATGCCGCCGACTCTGTCGGGTCGATGAAATCGTGGAGCGCGTAAGAACCACACTGATGCAAAAGGCTTCGGCGAGCAAGATTTCACTCGACATTGCCGTCGACGACGACCTGCCCGCCGTCTTCTGCGACCCCGAGAAAATCGGCCGGGTCATGATCAACCTGGTGGTCAACTCGCTGAAGTTTTCACGTGAGAGTGAGCGCGTCGAGTTATGGGCCCGCCAGAACCCGGCTGAATCGCAGATCATCATCGGTGTTTCAGACAACGGTCCCGGCATCGCTCCGGAGAACGTCCGTTCGATCTTCGAGCGATTTAAACAGGTGGGCGGTGATGTTCGGTCTAGCACGAAGGGGTTCGGCTTAGGGCTGAATATCGCCAAGGAACTCGTGCACATCAATTTTGGGGATATCAAGGTCGAGAGCGAAGTCGGCAAGGGGAGCACGTTTTCGTTCACCGTGCCCACGGCGGACCCGTCCGCGTTTATCCTGCGCTATCTCGACAGAATCAAGCAGTTTCAAAATAGTCCGGTCTTCGCATCTCTGTTGACCGCCCGTGTCGATGAAGGACAGCCGTCCTTCTTGATAGAGGACGTGGGTCAGTTCCTGCAACACGAGGTGCGCCCTAATGACCTCGTGTTTCACGTCAAGCCGAATGCGTGGCTTCTGGTTGTGGCAAGCAATGATCAAGATACGGAAGTTGTCATCAACCGGATTCAGCGCGCCCTGACGGAAACGAATCGAAATCGTTTTGACGACGGTTTGCCGCCAATCGCGATGAGCACCAAGGGTGTCTGGAGAATCGAAGGTCAGAACACGGAGTTTGTCCAAAGATTTAAGGAAGAGTGTCATATCGTCGAGATATGCAACGCATAGGGAGTTCTCTGGAATGAATCAACCGAAAGTACTCATTATTGAAGACGACACCGACCTGAGCCGTGCCATTGCGGTTCGTCTCAAGGGAATCGGTTTCCATGTTTCCGTCGCTCAGGATGCCTACCAGGCGGTGCGCTATGAGCGAGAGCAGCGCCCGGACATTGTCATTCTGGATGTGAACATGCCCGCCGGTGACGGGTTTATCGTGCATGATCGGCTCAAGGGCTTCGCAGATTTCCTGGCGCCGGTGATCTACGTCACGGGTCAGGATTCGGATGACGGCGAGCAGAAGGCTCGCGACCTCGGTGCGGCGGCCTATCTGAAAAAGCCGCTTGATTTCAACGAGCTCGCCTCGGTCATTCAACGGTGTTTAGGACTTGAGGCCGTTGCAGGACAGGGAGACTAAGTTGGCGCAAAAGCCAAAAGTGCTGATCGTCGACGACGATAATGAAATCGTCAGGGGTGCGAGCATCCGTCTGCGTGCGGCGGGTTACGACGTGATCGCCGCCCACGATGGCGAGGCCGGCTACAACGCTGCCCTCCAACATCATCCCGATGCGATCATCCTTGACCTGCGAATGCCGGTGATGGACGGATGGACGATGCTGGCCACACTGCACAAACATGAAGAAACGAAAGCGATTCCTGCCGTCGTCCTTTCGGCGAACGTTGTCGATAGGGAGGGCGGCAAAGCCATGGACCTCGGGGCCAGTTGCTTTCTTGAAAAGCCTTATGAGGCAAAACGCCTTGTCAAGGCCATCGAGTTCGTGATGGGCGAGTCGGCCAAGAAGCGGTCGAATCAAGCCGGATCAAAGAGAGAAATGCATCATTAACTGTTAGGGATCTGATAACACAGGGGGTTAAAGTAAACATGCCGAACATGAGAAAAATTCTGATCGTCGATGATGATACGCACATGCTTGTTGCACTGATGAAAAGGCTCTCAAACGCCGGATTTGAGACCGTTGCCGCAACGAACGGAGAGGATGCTCTAAACCATGTGAGAGAGAATAAAGTGGACGCGATCACTTTAGACGTTGGACTTCCGGGCGAGCTGGACGGTCTGGCGGTGGCCGCGGCATTGCGGGATGATCCCCGCGGATCACGAATCCCGATCATCTTTGTCACGGGTTCCGCTGACGAGCAATTCAAGGAGCAGTGTAGCGCCTCAGGCGGGAAGTTTTTCATTGCCAAGCCTTACGATGCCGATCTGCTTATTCGCCTTTTGCAAAGCATCTTCGCCGAGGATGAACTCGGCGAAATGCGTGAAATCTCGACGGCGAAACGCCGCCAACTCGTCCAGCCACGCTGGGCAGCCGCGCGGTCGAAATAGAATTCATAGGCTTTATGAGGACCGAAAGAAACAATTGCCATGAGTAAGACCGTGCTCATTGTTGATGATGATCCGAATCTGATTCAGGCGATTAGTCTTCGCTGTCGGGAGCTTGGGTTAAGCGTTCAAAGTTCATCCGAAAGCAAGCAGGCATTGCGAAAAATGCTCAGCGAGCTGCCTGACTTGGCGATTTTCGATATCAACATGCCGGGCACCGACGGCCTGTTTGTCGGCGAGATGCTTGCCCAGGATCCACAATTGGCCACGGTCCCTATTATCTTCCTGACGGGCCGATCGGACGATCACACAATTCGTCATTGCAAGGAAATCGGTGCCCGTTATGTACACAAAGGTGCAGATGCGTGGAATCAACTCAAGCCGATCTTATGCCAACTTCTTGATCTCTCTTTGAAGGAACGTACCTAATGGGGCCGGGCGGCTCGAAAGTCGTCGAACTGCCGCCCGTTTCCGGTTTCGCTCGCCAGTGTGCTCGATCTGCAAGATTATCTCATGCTTCAGGTTGCACGCAGAGATGAGCACACGGCGGGCGGCATCGATTGGCTATAATTTTGCCCCAGGACCGGTGGGGGGGGATCCGAACGCGACAAGGCTGAATCGGCGTTTCGTTCATTACGAAGCTTTTTATGCGCCGGTATCGGCGTGGCCTTCATATGGCCTCTCCACATTCCGGGCATCGCCCACTCGTGTTCCCCCTGAGATCATACGCACAGTTCTGGCAATGATTGGCCGGCAAACGCATTCGGTCGCGCCAAAACAAAGAAGCGGTCACACAGGCCGCGAAGACCAGCGGCAGCCCGAAAGGCACCCAAGTGAAACGAGGATTGAATTCCGGAGCTTGGAAATGACGGATTAATCGATCCATCAGCGGCCGATGCCGTACCCGCGGTGTAAAGACATAAAAACCGTCTTCGACAGGCGGCGTGGGCCCACGTTGAATATGCAGTCCGCCCGAGATGAAGAAAATCTCTTGCCCTGAAGCAGTGAAGTAGGCGAGCCCGCCGTACCAACTCACTGTGCTCCCGGCCAGTAGGAACAGACACAAGAGCACGCCGGTCCACTTAAGCACGCGAAGGATCCGCCAGCGTTTCCTCATGCCGTTCACTCCCGTGCAATCACGACGCGATCTCCCGCAGCTCGCTTCAAGCCCCTACTGACTTACGGGCAACTTGCGTCTTCCACGGGGATGTCCACGCAGAAGGCCCGATCGCCGGTGAAGATGATGGGTGTGCCGTTCTGGGTCTGGTTGAAGCGGCCGTTGCCCTCATCTGAGTCTTCCCAGAACCAGGTCGTGGCACTCGTCGTCGTCTGAACGACTTCAACCCAGAAGCACGTGCCTGAAGTCACGGCGACAGGCGGATGCTCAGCCTCGTACTGGAAGATGTCCGCCGCACCTGCAATATCCAGTCCCGAATCCACCTTGCTGAAGGAGATGAAGTCGACACTCTGGACGAAGGGGCCGGCGATCACCGTATTGAAGTCAGGTGCACCACCCGCATCGGCGAAGTAGGTGACTCTGAATTCGTCGGCAAAGCCCGCTCCATCGGCGTTCGGCTGATAGACACCCCACCAACAGAGGTTGTTGATGTTACCCGTCGAAGTCGGCTGGAAGTCATCACTGGCCTCGTTGCCGGTGTCCAGATCGCTTGTGGAAGCGTTGTCTGTCGCTGGCAACTGGCAGAATGCCGGGACGCCGCAGAAGCTGTCCGGGCAGGTGATGGCTTCGGCACCGATGCAGGTTTCGAACGGGAAGAAGAAGCCGACGCCTTCGCAAGCCGCGGCCGTCGTGTCACCCGTGCAGTTGGTTCCGTCGCAGCAGGCACCGATGATGCCACAGCTGGCAGGATCGGTCGCGATGTCCACGCAGAAGGCCATGTCGGCGCCCTGGATCGTGTCCAGCGTCACGGCGCCCGTGGCGTCTTCAGCATTGTTGGCCGCGCGGTTGTTGCCGTTCGTGCCGTCACTGATCGCCCAGAACCAGTTGCAGAAACATTCGCCGTTGGCCTGCTTGATCTCGATCCAGACACAGGTACCGGCCGTGAGACTGACACCTGCGTGCGAAGCCTCATAGCGATAGCTGGTCGAGCCGTCGAGCGTGCCAAGCACCGACCGGGTGACGTTCAGCGTGCCGCCGCTCTGAGAGAACGGACCGCCGATGACCGTGGTCAGATCAGGCGTGTTGTCGCCGCCATCCGCATAGTAGGTGACCATGAAGTCATCGCCCGTGCTCGCGAGGCAGTCGTCGAGCGGAGGCGTGAGGAGGTCATCCTCAAAACCAAACCAGCAGAGGTTCGACACATCGCCGCTCGCCGTGGGCAGGAAGTCGTCGAAGATGGTGTTCTTCTGATCCTGATCACTGAGCAAGCCGGCGAGAATCAAGTCTTGCGTGACTTCCATGTCATCCTCGAAGCCGGCCGTTCCCGGATCCTGACAACTGGAAGCACCGTTACCGCACGTCGGCTGCGGGTTGGGATCACACGGCATATCGCAGGTGACCTCCAAGGTGTAGTGCGAGCCGGGCTGACCGAACGTCGGTTCGGCGCCACAGGCGATCTCGGTGTTTCCGCTCGTGTCAATCGGGTTGGACACGACCAGGAGGTACGTTCCGGCCGCCAGGCATTCGGTGAAGACCAAGGCGCCGCAATCATCATCTTCGATGTCGGGCTCATTCGACACGATCGTGAGTCCAGTGGTGTCACAATCAACGAACGGGTCCGTACCGATCAGGGCCTGAACGTCAAACTCACCCGTGATGGTGTAGGTGACAAGCTTGGTCTGCGTCAGTTCGAGCAGGTACCAATCAAGGTCACGCGTGATGACGCCGCCGACCTCATCCACCGTCTGGCTGGTCGTGCCGCAAATCACGTCACCGCATCGGATGATGTCGAACGCCTCGGCGCCCGGATCATTGTTGCATCCACCGTTGTCATCGTTCGCTGACTGGGTGCATGCGAAGGAATCGATCGAACCACCGGTGAATTCAACACGGCGGATCGGGGCACCACTTGACGTGATCGTCGAGGACGGAGCACAACCCACCGCAGTGCCAGGAATCTGGATGCTGCCTGCCGTGCCCACGATGTTTCCACCGACCAACGCGTCGAAGGCCGTGGCCGTTCCGGCAGCCACCGGGATTGAGCCGACGGCGGCTCCATCGTGCACGTAGTAGAAGTTGATTTCCGAAACCGGGAAGTCAAAGGTGACCGCACCCGTCGCACCGCTGACATAGGAGTTCGCGATGCTGCTGGACAAACAGCTGCTGAACGGAACCACCTGAGTCACCGTGCCGCCCGACCAGTTCTTGCCCTGAGCAGAGAACACCGTCGTTCCGGCCGACTGGTTGAATTCCTCGGTCACCACGACTGCTCCGCCGCCCAGACCGCAATCGGTGTCGGATTCGTTCACACCACCGACCGGGCAGTTGGGATTGACGTCGCACACCAGACAGGTCTGACATTCGATCGTCAGCTTGTAGGTGTTGTCCGTTCCGCACGGCAGCTCGGTCGTCCCGGCTGCAGACATCTGAACGAGGATCAGCACCGGGTTCGCCGGTCCACCGGCCGCCTGACAGATCGGCGTGGACATGACCGGGACGCAGTCGCCGTCGGTCGGACCCGCGATGTTGATGGCGTCGGTGCCCAGGTTGCCGCAGGGATCCTGCGGATCGGTCGGCACCAGGTTGAACAGGTTCATCGCCATGTCGGCTTCGACCGTGATCTTCCACTGGGTGTTGTCCGCAGGCAACGTGAACTGGAAGAAGTCCGTATCGAAGGCGCCGCCGGTCGCGAACAGCGTTCCGCAGACCACCAACGGGCTACCGCAGGTCAAGGCTCCAAGATCCTCGATCGGATCCGCCGAACCGGCGACGTTGTCGGGATCGTTGCAACCGTCGTTCTTGGCGAAGCCGCACTGTTCGATCTCTCGGTAATTGCAATCACTGAGATCGACCTCGCAATCCGGGGCCGGACAGCATTCGGAGCAATCCCAGGTATCGAAGTTACCGTCAAAGACCGCGGTACAGATGTCCTCGCTGGTCTCGACACAGAGGCCGACACCGTAGCAGCAGCGACCGATCGACGTGGTCGTTTCGCTGCATCCGTTGTCCGTGATACGCAGATTCAGACAGAACGCCAGATCGAAGTTGCTGTCATCATCCGGACACGAGTAGACCGTCGGGAACACGCCGGCCTGACCCTGTCCCTGGGTGTGCTGCACCGAGCGAGCATCGCCGATCGGTGAGGTTTCCCACAACCAGGAGCACGAGCCCTGCAGACCGTTCACGATTTCGATCCAGCAGCATTCGCCCGCCGTGACCGGCACCGCAGCGTGCTGTGCGGTGAAGACCCACTCGTTCGAGCCGGCACCACCGAGCGTGTCGCCCGTCGCGCTGCGGTTGACCATCGTCAGCGTGCCGCCACTCTGCGAGAAGCTGGCCTTGACCGTTCCCGGACAACCATTGTCGTCCGTGAAGTACGTGATCGTGAAGTCATCGGCCGGCAGACCCATCGGATCATTCGTCGCCGGACCGCAATCGGCGTTGGCGCCGAAGTCCAGATAGATTCCGTACCAGCAGACCTCGGTGATATCACCACTTTGAGTCGTGGTGAAGTTATCCGCAACAC
Organism: Phycisphaerales bacterium; assembly: GCA_022360095.1. Lineage (GTDB taxonomy): Bacteria > Planctomycetota > Phycisphaerae > UBA1845 > UTPLA1 > JAKSDK01. Next base: position 2,167 of record JAKSDK010000872.1, on the reverse strand, counting down.
GGATATCACCGTCATCACTCACATCCGAGTTACTGGTCGCAGCCACGAGACCCGCCGCCGCGCCAGGCTCCTGGCAACGTGAAGGATCGTCGCAAATCGGCTTGACCGGACACGGCTGCTTCGTGAGCAACAGATTCACGAAGGCATCGACGTCCGCAATCGTCAGGGCTCCGTCGCCGTTGGCATCCACGCGGCAGAAATCAAGACTGCCACAGCCGCCCAGATCGTTGAGCGTGCCGGCCGGATTCGGGAACAGGTACGCCTGGATCCACGACTGGATATCCAGACCGTCGGCCGTGCCGTCGTTGTTCATATCACCGCGACAGCAGTTCGTCGGCGCGGCCGGTTCACAGGTCAGGCACATGATGTACTCGGAACCGCACGGCGGCTTCAGATTGTCGTCGGCCAAGGCGCGAATCACGAGGTAGTAACGACCCGGACAGAGATCGGCAACGAGCGGATCCTGCTCACAGTCGGTGGTCGTCGTATCGAGAAGAGCACCCGAAAGGTTGCAGGGATCGTCACCGTCCTGACGGAAGATGGCGAAGTCGGTCAGGAAATCAGCCCTGAGGACTTCCCACGTCACCGTCTTGCGCTCCGTGAGCACCAGCTCGTAGTAGTCGTTGTCTCTTTGCTGACCCACGAGCGAGACGTTCGGATTCGTATCATTCTGATCGATTCCGATCGTACCGGCCGTACCACAGATGTAGATCGGGCCGTCGGCGAAGTCCAGACCGTTGGAGGTCATGAAGGCGTTGATCGACTCGACCGGCGGCGACGCGCCACCGAGAGGATCGGGGAAGACGCTGCAGCCGCCGTTGTTCGTGGCGGCCCAGTTCGCGGCGTCGCACAGCGACTCCGCCTCATCCAGCCTTCGCATGTTCTGGGTCATGTCCAGATCATTGACGCAATCCACATTACACGTGAAGCAGGCGTCCACCTGGGTCACGTTGATCGTGACCAACGCCGCCTCGGCACAATGATTCGGAACCGGATCAATCGAATTCTGCGCCGCCGGGAAGTCCGGATCGCCGCGATTCGGGTTGGAAGCGCCGATGCAGATGATGATGTCCAGACCGGACTGCAAACCGGGCTCCATCGGATCGTTCACGTCGATGCACAAACAGGAATCGACCTGAGCACCACCGAACGCCGCAAAGCAGTCTGCACCGTCTCGTGCAGCACCGGCCGTGCCGTCCGCATCACCGAAGACACAATCGTCGTTGAGACGAATCAGCGCGTCCGGCTCACCCGTCGTGGGGTTGCAGTTTTCGCCGAAGATTTCAACGAACGTGTTGAAGTCGGAACCGCACGTGTCGATCGTGAAGTTCTCGCCGGCCACCAGCCGGTACTTGAAGTAAAGCTTCTCGGTGGTCAGACGCGTGATCGTGCCAAAGTTGGCGCCCAGCTCGGTCTTCAGATCGATCGCGTTCCAGCAGGCCTCTCCAGGACCCGGACAAGGAACGGACTTACAACCAATGGCGCCTTCCAAGTCGGGGGCGTTTCCGTTCGAGAAATTGGTCGATGCCGTGTGGAAACCACCAAGCGTGGAACAAAGTTGAGTTCCCATGGCCGGGGGCGAGGAGTTCACGATGAAACAATCACCATTCGGCAAACAACAGCGACCGACGTCTCCACCGTTCCAGTCGGGGGAAGGCAGTCTCGGCACATAGTCAATGTTGAGCTGGCCCGGGCCGCCCGGATCGTTGCCGGCACTACCCACGCGAATCTTGTAGGTCTGACCGGGCGTCACATCAAGGGTGACATAGGATGAGCACGAGAGCGGGTTGCCGGAAAGAATGTCGTCATTGCAACCGGCTTCCGGTGCGGAGCCGCCCGGGACATCGGCACAGGCCGTGGCCTGCGAGCCCGTCAAAGGACCGTAAACCGCCACGATCGTATCGAAGCTGCTGCCGATGGTGCTGATGACCAATTCACCCAACGTCGAAACCGGCACGGTCGCCGGGACGGTGTAGGTGTACCAGACGTCCAGATTGATCGCGCCGCAAGAGGCGTCGGCGACACCGGAATCACTGGCATTGGCATTGTTGAACGTGACACAAACGCTCTGCATGGTGAGCGAAGGCTTGGTCAAACAATCATCGTTGGACGGCGGCGGGGCACAGGACGTCTCATTGCAATTCACGCCGCCTTTGAAGACGAAACC
>JAKSDK010000276.1 GCA_022360095.1 Phycisphaerales bacterium | reverse complement strand
TTTTTTGTTCCTTAAGGTATCCTCTTATAAATAAATCTTCAGGAAAATTTGTTGATCTGTAATGAGACCAGGACTGTCTCTTCACATTAATAGCTTGCTTGCAGGTTTGATGCTACCTTAACCTGTAAAGAAGTCCAAGAAAAATTATTTCTACCTAAAATGTTTGTGAACTGTTATTTATAGTAACTGTATATATAACATTAACCAGCAGTAACCGAGATGAATTAGTGTAAATAATGATCATGAAGATCGACTCAATGTACTTCCGGCTTTGATTCAAGGGGTCCACTTCAGAAAAAAACGGCTTTGTTATCATTGAACTGATTCACCTATTGTTGAAGGGAAGGTTTATCTTGTGAGTTGCCCCTATTAAAAAGTTATTTCATGTAATGTCTAATGCCATAAGTTTGGATTATGAAACATTTCTTTCTTAGTTGGTGGATTCTTTCATTAACTTTTTTCAGGTCCAAAAGTTTCATTATTTTGCTTGTTTATTTCTCTTTCATTTCCCAAACAATATGGTAGGAAGGGGGAGGGGGGTCAGGCCCCAGCTGGAGGCGACAGTCTTTTGGGAGGGGCAACCTGTATGGGGTAAGTTGACCCTGGTTTAGTATTTTCGTTTAAAAAAACAATTAAACCCAGCTGATGCATGCTTTTAGTGAAAGATCAATTCATTCATTATTATTTGTCAACATGTACATGCCAACTTACCTACCACCACTTTAACTCTTGTACTGCACAACAACTCCTGGTTGTTCAAAAGATGGATTACAAAGCTATTCACCAGATTGAGTGGATATTTATTAGGAAAACTAATTGCACTATCCACTGAATAATATTCTCTCTGGATGGATGTAGCGTTATCCACCTTTTGAACAACTGGGGCCTGCAGTAAACAATAATGGAACATCACACATGGAAAGAGAAGTGTGTGTTTCAGGTGGTTACACCTTGTATAGTATATAAGTGTATGAATCCACCTTTTGAACACCCTTTGGTTTCCTTAAAACATGTCTACTGGTTGCCTGAATTTTTATCTGATTGCTTCGAGTCGTTTTCTTCTCTCACCAATGTCTGAATCGACCAGCCGTAAATGTCGTCCAGTGATGTCACTACTATAATGATGGGAAATTTTAAGGGATTGTCGCTTGTCATTCTGCAGATTGCATTGGTGGCATGCTTGCGTGGAGTTCAAACATTTAGATAATATTAATGGTAAACAGCAAAATTGCCCTTGTCTTCAAAACTGAATTGCTATATAAAATTGAACTGCGAATAAAGAATCATTGTGAAGAGTCGGTAGGTTTTTCATTTAGAGCTGCTTTGTGGTTTCCACA
>JAKSDK010000060.1 GCA_022360095.1 Phycisphaerales bacterium | reverse complement strand
TTGCCTTACCACGGAGCGTGTCGCCATTGGCTTGATCTGCTAGTTCTAACGTAATTCGGATCATTTTGTGCCAAGAACTACGATAGAAACTCGGCCTGTGAATGTGGCTATCACCTGCAGTTGCGCAGATTTGCACATTGGTATCGCCTATTGAAATGCCTGATTGCTGTGTCGTTACGCCGTTCTCGTTCCCATGGTCGTCGTGCAAGTACCTGCGCAAGCGGTGAGTGTAATAGTGCTCTTTTGAATTTCGCAGACCGACAAGCGAATTAACTGGAAACACAGTCGCCACAGGACGAATATTGGTGACGCCTCCGACTATTCGTGCCTACCCAAGTGCCACCTAGACGGCGCAGTGAGTCTCAAAAGAGATTGTATGGAAGAAACTACCCGCGGACCTCCTTTGGCTCATACTCCATTTCGTCCGGTATTCATCAACTCTACTCCCTGATTATCAATAGGTTGGCCGATCGGTGAGCTAGCGATTGTGATCTTTTTCCCAGATACGTGCTACTATCAATGCGTCGCTGTTATCCCAATATGAAGAAAAAACCATGGGAGATGGCCTACACCACATCGAACACCTGCCCAATCGGCGAGGCTGTATCGTTTATGCGTTTTTCTATGAACGGAATGCGCGCAAACAGAGCTGGCCTATTCTTGACGACCTTTTAGCTTCTCGAGGAGGCATTTACCGTCTACCTTGAAACCGGAGGCCACTATGTCGATCAGACACGGTACCTACCATGGCACATCTGAAGACCTATCTTTCGAGATCCGAATTGAAAAGGATCAGTCAGATCATGTCGTACGTATGTCCGGTGACATCCGTGCAGCTGACCGAAGATTTCTTGTGTCTTTTGTTTCGGGCGAGATTCGAGAACGCCCAGAACTGCGAGTCGTAGCTGCACCAATTTCGTTTCGCGGCCATTCAATGCTCACTACTGGCGAGCTTGGTATCGAAGTAGATGAGCGCGGCATCGGTGCGTTTCGCCTTGGTGTAGATTTACAAGGAGGGCACAGAGACATCTTTGCCGGACGTTTGGAGTGGCGCGGTAGCTTTATCCGCAGAATTCGTATCGAGATCGACGGAATCGAGGGAACCGAACCGCCTTCCGCCTTCACCGCAGCAGATGGCAGTGTTGTGGACATCGCTCGTGCTTACCAAAGCGTTGGATTTGATGTGGAAATTGTCATTGACGCTT
>JAKSDK010000127.1 GCA_022360095.1 Phycisphaerales bacterium | reverse complement strand
GTTTTGTTTTTCTTGTATGTATGTATTCTCGTTAATTGACAAACTTTAATTAACTCAAATAAACTTCTTGGAGTTAAGCTAATATCATTTCTTTTTTTTTTTAACTCTTGCTCGCAGCGCTCTTCTCTCATCTGATTACCGTGACGTTTTAACCTCGAGATTAAAAGCAGGATTTCCATCTGGGAGGTACGAACTGTGTTCTTCTAGTTGTGTTTTGTTGTCAGTTTGTTTTAGAGTTACTTTTTCGTCTGTGCGAGCGCAGGGCGCGAAAACAAGCGCGAACTATTCTTTCCCCACCAGCACCTCCACTCCCAGTCCCTTGCGCTTCGGGTCAATAAACCTTCCGCGGTTTTATATTCTTACGCGAGCTGGGCGATCTCTGCAAGTAGTGTAGCGTGCGGCCTGGAGAAACCGCTGTTCGCAGGGGAGACGATCTCTAAAGAGAAAATAGAGGAACTGTAAACAGGCTAATCTTGCACCAAAGTAACTTGAGTTTCTATCTTTCATTTTTGCTAGTATTGATTTATCTGGAATGTTACAAGGCAAGATTCAAGTTGGTTATTCCTCAACCGCGGAGAATGCAGCAGCAAGAAAGGCTTTTCTTGTAAGTTTGTGTTGCCTTCTTGAGTTTTACTTTGGTTGTATTCCTTAAAGTCGTGGGAAAAGAAGCGGCGGGAGATTTTGCAGCAAGACAACTAAAACACCACCAACAACAACCTTTGGTATTACATCCGTTACATTTTACGATGGTTAACGGAAAGAAGAATAATTGTTACATAGAAACGATATATTCTGATTAAATGGTGCCTAGGAGCTAAATTAGTAAGCGTTTTCGAGCTAGCTCCCAGCTATAAAATAATATTAACCCAGTGGCGGCAAGTTTAATAGCAGCAAAGAAAAAGACAACAATAAAGAAATATGAATAAATAACACAGTCAAACACTATTCACTGTATGGAGAAAAGAATGGATGTGGTCAACTTTCAGATTTTTTATTTAATAGGTTTTGTTTCAGTAATTAAAGCAACAAACAAAAGGCGTAGCAACACCAAACCAAAGCAGTTGTATTGAGAAACTGTTTTTTAGACATTCAATGGACGAATTACCCTAAAAACACTACTCTTCTGGGGAAAGTAAAGGGCAGAAACAATGGCTATTAAAACCTACGCTTTTTGTCGTGGTTCATTGCTGAATTTTTTGACTACGCTGTTTTCTGTTTTGTTTTAGGTCACACTAAACAATCTTGAAGTTAGCAGTGATAATATTCAGAAACTGAAGAAAGATCTTGAGGTATGGTTAAAACTGAAGAGTGAATTTTTATAATATTATTGACCAGACTTAAAATATTCTGTTTATACAAAAGGGAAGGTAGAAAACGATCGTTTAGTGATGAAATCTATACAGTTGTATTTTCATGTGTTGCACCACTGTTAACGGTTTGAATCCAGGAGTCATTTCATAGGTAGGTTGACTATGATCGTCCGAGTGAACGAACGATTATTGGCTTCGTAGCCAAGAACATCACGAATTAACAGACAGACGACCAATAACATCGCGACCTCAATAACCAGAGAGATAAATGCCTTCAACTGTCGTGATACAACTAACTCTGAAGATGAATACCGCACAGGTTGTCGAAACGTCAGTCACTGTCAACAACAGTCCTATTCAGGACTGCACTCACCCATACGATAATAGTAATAATAATAATAATGAGC
>JAKSDK010000653.1 GCA_022360095.1 Phycisphaerales bacterium | reverse complement strand
GTTTTCGTCTTCATTGACTCTTTAGTTGTCTCTGCTTCACAAGACGCGGGTGGCTATACGATTTCCCACCAAAATAACCTCGAGTTCTATTTTGGTTGCAATACATGTTGGTTGAGTTATTTTACATTGGTATGCCTGTGGTGCGGACAGACAGTCGGTTGGGCGTACGGTCACGTGATTACCAAAATTTCTCGGATGAGTAGATTGCCAAATTTTCTTACCCATGGTGCTCCGCTTCACGCGCGTGGAGCTCCGCCATTAGTTAAAACTTAAAATTGAGGCAGCTGTATTGAGTTAAGAGAGAGTCAACTCTTGGATACGTATAATATGACTACCCAACACTTGTACTTACCAATGGCAGCCATTGTTCCATATCCGAGCATCTTGTAAAAAAAACTGGGTTTGGTCAAGCGTGAATGAAAATTATCGTCTTTAAAAGTGAAATAATTGTCCAACTTGAAATCTTTTTCTTGCCAGGTGTGGTCAACTGTAACTGAAACTGGGACATGCACTTCTTCAATTTCTTTTAGGCTCTTGCGAATGGCGAATGATATTTCTTCAAATTGCTTGTCATCTTCCACAATTTTGGCAAGCTCAGAATTGAGGCGTTTACAACAATTTTCCAAAGCTCTTTCTCTTGAACCATCTTTTCTCATATCGCGGTCAATGTCCGCGTCAAATGCACCACCCTGGACCTTTTCGGCTAGTTGCTCTAAACTCTGCTTTAGGACATCTTCCATGTTTTTGAATTGGCAATTACACTCCTTTTTGACACCATCAGCTTTTTTCAAATCACTACGTATGTTATCTGCTAGCTTTTCCTTTCGGGCTTCTATGAATTTAATTAGGTCTTCCGACACAATGTTTGCCTCTGAAAGGATCCTTAACAGCTGGAACTTTAACGTGTCAACTTTAATAGGTCCCTTCGAATCAGCCTCCAATTTCCGTTCAAAGTTACGGAAGCCTTCAGAACCTTGTGACTGCTTCTATTTTTCAATGAAAGGTAAACAAAAAAAGACAACTTGTCAATCGAAAGGATTATTTTTATCATTATTAAGATGGATAGACTGTGTGAAGTAAACAATTAAAACCCCTATATTTGGAATTTAAAAAGAACATCAAGTCTGTCATTCACAGCGTTAAAACATGCGCATGAGCTCATCACATACAGAAACAACCCGAGAGTAAGCGTGAATCAACATTTTTCTAGATAGCCTTAACAGTTTCTTACATAAATGGTACTTAGCAGATATTTAGGCTATTTAGGTTCCTAAATAATTGGATAAAGCAAGAGAGAAAGAGCTACAACCAGTTGCGAAAGTATCTGATCGAGAGACACTGTCCGGTATTTTGGCTTAATCGGCCTGTCCATGATCTTGCGTATGTGATCCCCCCCTCTACCCCTTATCAAAGTTGCTAGTCATACAAGACCATACTCAAAACTTGAAGGAGCAATTTTGAGTGGAAGGGAGGAGGCAGGGAGGTCAGTTTATATCTCACAGACCTGTGACTCAGAAGCAGCGATTTGAAGCAAGAAAGGTAGTTTTTGTCGGAGGATCTTATCATGGATTCCATGAGCTAATGACATGTAAAGTAGAATCATGCAAGATGCTGAATTAAGACTTTGTACTATGGACATGTACAGCCCTGCCAACACTTTATAGAGCCATACAAAGCCGACGGCGCCAATCCCTAATCGGCGCAAGATCCTACGAGAGGCCAGGCAAGAGTTGTTGCCTTTTGAATCCTTAATTTTTATGGCCATATTTCCTTGCAAAATCAAGGCCGAAAATGTAATTGCAGTGATAAATGCAAAGAAGTAAAAATCTAATTCTTTTTTTCCTGAACTGGTTAAAATAATTTTTTTAGAGTGCTTAACTTTTCAGGAGTAATGATATAATATAATGGAAATCTATTTCGAGGCTTCAGAGGCTATACCAGCGACTTAATTGCTACAGCTCTGTTTCTTAATCTTATGGCCTAAAGGCGACCACACTCATCAGGCAATTACAGTTTGTATTACATGCTGAGAAAATATATACTGCGTTGGCAAGTACCATTGACTCTGAATTGGTGATGATGTAGGTAGCGCAGTAGCGCCGTTGCAACACTAGGGACCTTAAGATCCGAGGACGGCGACGGCAGAGAAAGCGTCGCTGAAAAAGTGAATTCGCGTTCTTTCAATCTTCATCGCGATTACTCCAAGTCACTAACTTTGTCAAATGTAGGCGAACCCTCCTGAAGTCGAATTCCTAAGAACCATATCCAAGTCCAGAAGGAGAGAGGAAATTTCGTCGTCGCTTGTGTACGTCCTCTGTACATCGTGAAATTAGGCATTTTCACGTCGTAGTCGTG
>JAKSDK010000957.1 GCA_022360095.1 Phycisphaerales bacterium | reverse complement strand
TTGCGATCTGGAGACTCCACACGCTTCAACTTTAGGGACGAGTCCGACAAGAGCTTTAAATAAAAGAGGAAATGGAAATAAACCGGACCGTATTAACCTTTCACGTCTCAAAAATGGTATTTCTATTATATTTCTATACATGTGTTACTCTGTTAAACGAAAAGCGCTCTGCGTTGCAAAATGGACCGTGTTTCTCTTCAACTCCCACACTTTTATATAATTCATGAAAAGAAAAAAAAGCATCGCCGCTGCGATGGAGGTTTGAATATCGTATGCTCATTAGCTAAAGAATTTGCTTTGAATAGACCATTTCGACGGTTTTTTCAACTTTTGACTGGGACCAGTTGGCCAAATCCGTCAAGACCGCTGGAAAAACATGTAACCAGTAAGGGGCCGAGTTAAGGAATGATTTGTTGAAAACTAACCAAGTTATAACTCCACAAAGTCAGGGTGAAATTTTGCAGAAGTTTGTAGGCTGGGGGTGGAGTTCGTGTCCCCCACCATAAAAACGTCCGTAAAATTTCGTGACTTTCTGTGCGAGGGCAATATTTTTACTCGCCTTGGACGTGAATGAGTTCCACAATTTTAAGGCGCTCTTTCGAACAGTGTCGATGGCTATTCGCGTACCGGTTTTTACCAAAAATCTTGAAAAAAACCGTGAAAGGGCCTATTTTTGCCCAACCTTATTTATCACTAGAGAATCTCCATAAAAGCACATGGAGTAGTGTTTCACCAAGTAGAGACTTTTAGATTCAAGGACGAGGAAGAGATTAAAAGTAATTTTTTCCGGTATTCTCCAAAGAATAGGGAGCTTAAGCAGTGACGTTTCTGAGCGACCCACGTCAGCCGGAAGTGTAGTCTCCCTCGCAGCCGTTTTTTGGATGTCACGCAACGCTCGAAAAAACGGCTGTGAGGGAGATTACCGGAAGTGAGGCCTATTCCTTTTTAGTATGCCTTGACGTCACCAAATTTGTTTTGCCAGGTTCCTTTACTTTCATACAGACGATTTTCTCGAAATTTTGGGCAAAAACACTGCCAAATAAGGCAAAAATACACTTCCGGTCGGCGTGCGTCGCTCAAAAGAAAGCTTCATTGCACCTTTCTTAGCCAAAAATGTTGGCACAGTTAATTTTTGGAGGATAAGCCCTATCCCAAACGCAAAATGATAAAACTTCCAACATTTGATAACTTGTTTCCGCTGCTACGAC
>JAKSDK010000159.1 GCA_022360095.1 Phycisphaerales bacterium | reverse complement strand
CCTTCACACACGAATTTTTGGTTAAGTAAAACTTAGCAGCTCTTAAGTCTTACTTAAAAGCCTAGTGTAAAGACCACCAATATTTGCTAATACAGAAGTTAATATTTACCTAAAACCTAAAAACTACATTTTCACTAAAAAACAGTCAAAACTGTCAACCGCCAAAATGGGAAAAAAAACTCTTTCCGAGAACACAGTAAAATCTATAAATACTGTAAGTTTTTTTCAAAAGTTTCATCAAATTGAAATTAAAAGTCCATTAAAAAATAGAAATATAGTTAGAGTACTCATTTGTAAAATATAAACAAATTTTATTAACATAAAGGTCACTAATGCATATAAACGACTCGATTTACCCCAGCCCCGCTCGGCCTTCTTGTCATGCTTTCTTAGGGGCCGATCGTTTATTACGCCCCAGCGGGACGAAAAAGTGTGGTGTATAAAAACTGTACCCCCTAAAATAATTTCATATGAAAATTGTACCCCCCCCCCCTTGCCGACAGAATTTTTAAAATGCCCCCCCCCCCCCCACCCCCACCTTTTAAGATGACTCCGTCTATTTTCTCTCCTTCTTTACATCACCTTGTAGAGCTCATTAGTTTGTTTCTACCTGTATTAAAGCTAGATGGGGTTCTGGTTGTTTGGTTAGGTAAAATAGTTGATAGGGTCCTGGGACAAGCTTGATTACATCGCATTCAAAATGGCGGCTACCAAATCAAGTAAAGATGCACGTCAGGTGGGGCTCGGCTGGCATGAGAAACGGTGTGAAGTGCGAGAAAAGTCAAGGAAGGGAAAGTATTTTAGACCTTCACTCCAGTGTCTTGATAATAATGCAATTTTGTTATTGCTGGAGTCTATTCTGCCGAGGTCAAAGCAAAGGAGGCAGACGAATTGTACAGTTCGAGTTCTGAGAGTACATCTGACGCATGGATATGGATACATTTGGAAGAAGCCTACAATCCATATTCTTCATTCAGTGAATTTTTCTGTCCAAATAAACAAGCCCTCAGAGATAAATTAATTGCTTGATCCTCATCACGGTTTGCCTGTCTACAAAGAGTCGTCAGCAGCGACTTTGGTTTAGTAATGAAGGAAAAGTGGTTTTTTTTTGTTGCAATTATGATATGTTTTTACAACTACAACATGTAATTTCAATCCTGTGTCTTAAGATTTCGACCCCCCTCACACTTTGTACATTTTCAAAATTAACCCTTTTCAAAAATTGTACCCCCCTCCCCCACCAAAACCCCCGCCCCCCTCTGGGACGTAATAAACGATCGGTCCCTTAACTTTACACAAGATCGCCATGTTGGATTGAAGAATTTGAATCCCTGTTCTATTAAGAGTACCGCTCTTTGTCTAAAATG
>JAKSDK010000893.1 GCA_022360095.1 Phycisphaerales bacterium | reverse complement strand
CCGAGTCCTGGGACCAGGTGCCCCCCGGTTTGGGGCATTTCCCCCTCCGCGCCCCCCTCCGTCTCCTTTATGTTTCCCCGTAGGCGATTTAGGCCGCAGAGTCTCAATTTCTTGTGTGCAGCCGACAAGAAGGTCTTCAGGTCCGCTGGAAAAGTAGGAGTTATACAAATCAGCGGAAAAGTTTGAACTTGTGAGACTTGATCCAACCGACAGCCAGCCTTAAAAGAAAAGGAAAGATATAATGGAAAGATGGAAAATGATTTTCAATGAACTGGAAATTGTTTCGGTCCGAAACAAAAGGTTTGTCAGTCGTCGGTTTCCCAAGTGTTCCCAAGTAATGGTCAGAAAAACTTACATTTTCGTCACGTTTTATCCGTGGCTATTGGTTTAACGCCAAGTCCGCATTGAATATTGCATGTTTTTCTTTTCCTATTCTACTTTAAATTTAATTTATAATTATTAATCATAAGTTGATTATAAGTAATAGAGCTCTTTCTTTCTTTATTTAATGCCTAGTAGGTGCCCCTTTGTTCTCCTCTTTGACTTAAAGATTTTATTCCAGTGTAGAATTATTTGTGTATTTTGCTTGAACATAGCCATACTATTTTCTACAAATTAAAAGAAAAAAATTATCAGAATACCTGATAAATGTCGATAAATGTTACCTGGTGTTAAAGTGTCATCGCTACCAAACAAATGAAGCCGGTGCCGCCCAAGACAGAAGTGCTTCATTATATGGAATATTTCAGTCGGTTTTTCTGTACTCCCAAGAGGTGGTTAAAAATTGGCAAAAAGAGCAACGTAATTGTCATAAGTATTTAATGTATTATTCCACATTGATTTTCTCCAGAATTGTTTTGTCTAATAAATCAAGTAGCACAGTTCACAGTTCACAAATCCTTGCTCAAACAAAGTCTTGACCTTAAAGAGCCCAAAAGAGAACCTCTCGGCACGCTGTTATTAAAATAGTCTCCAGTACCATAAGATTCATACCCTCGATAGCAGCTCTTTTTAAGTTCCTCGCGTACTCAAAAGCTCAATTGGCGGACTTATAGTAGTTGAAATTTCCTTTTATGATACAAAACATGATTAATTGGATCGGCATTATCCTTGTAAAACTTCATTAGCGCGATCCTTTTTTAAGCTCAGTACTAACACAAAGGTCCCAAAAGGCTAGCTTATCTTTAAGAACGTTGGCCTAGAATCGTAGTGATCATCATATCGAGACCCGTCTGAAAAGGAGGTTGAGCAGCGACGACGGCGACGGCAACGGCAACGAGAAAGTCAGTTAAAAAAAGAATAGGCCTATTGAGCAAAACAACAACTCTAAACGTGCATCAACACTTTGCCCTCCTTTGTACAACTACGAGAGGTGAAATTCTCTCATATTTCGTTTTGTGGAGAATGGAAACAAGGTCAAACAAACTCGTTCTTTTCCTTTCTGAACTTTGGTGCGGTCCTCAAAAGCCTGTTTTCCGCATAATCTTCTGGATGGCCTCATCACTCGAGTTGCGCCTTAAGGTGGCTCGACTGGATTTTTTCAGGGGGATACCTCCCAAGTTTGAGCGTTAACTACGTCGGCATGAGTAAAGATATGGAAAAAAGGTTACCACAACT
>JAKSDK010001703.1 GCA_022360095.1 Phycisphaerales bacterium | reverse complement strand
GACTGAAAATTCGTAACAAAGATGAAGCTGGCTGCTCTTCTACCCGGCTTAATTTTGTTCTCCAAGGTCAAAAATCCATTGAACCTGCATATCCTGGATGGATTGACAGAATCGGCTTGATGGATTCTGGTTTGTCGCTGCAGATCAATGTATTAGGCGGTTGGAATGGTTGGCTTGACGGCGATTGCTGCGGGTGAACCGACTTCGGAGCCTTTGACGGTTGGGTTTGACCGATGACTTTAGTGCGTTCCAGACATAGTTCGACATCGTCGCATCAGAAAACCCATCCGGGGAATGCCGGGTTATAGGAGTACGTGCCGGAATGGAACGGCAACAGGACGCCCGGGAAAAACGGAACTTGGCGGTACTGGCCGCACAGAGAACGCTGGCGACGATCGGCTGGACCATGGCCAGCCCGTCGGTCGTTATCCCTTACCTGGCGATTTCTTTGAACATGCCGGTGTTTCTGGCCGGATTTCTTATCAGCGTGCGCCGAGCCGGCAATCTGGGATCAACCTTGCTCAGTACTAACATTGCCGCCAGCCGGGGCACCAGAAAGAAGCACATATCAGCGACCGATATCGTCCTGGCGATGTGTTACGTGCTGGCCCTTGCGTCTGTGGTTGTCAGTTCCGATACCCTCATCGCCGTGATGTTGATTGCGGCTATCTTGCTTATCGGGCTGACCGAGGAATATCAAAACCTGATCAGTTGGGTTTTTCTCGCTGACACACTGCACCCTGACAATCGGCAGCGGTTGACCTATGCAGCCATAACAATCGGCGGTGTTGGTGCGATCATGCTGACCTGGCTGTCACAAATGGCGCTCATAGAGCAGCCGGCGCTGAACAGGCACACCCTGGTGATCGCCATCGCCGTTGTCTGTTTCATCACGTCCGCTGCATCGATACTTCTTGTCCGCGAGATCAGGAAAAAAGCCGCGACAACTACAGTCGCAGCCGACAAATCGGGCAGGATGCAAACTGCATGGCTTTTCCTGAAACAGTTTTTCGACACCCTTCGGGAACTGTTGTCGATGAGCTGGTTCCGCAAGTTTGTGCTGATCCGCATTGCTTTGCAGACGGTCGAACTTTCAGTTCCCTTTTTTGCAATTCTGGCAGCAGTCGCCCACGGCGCCTCCCATAAGGGCCTGACGGCACTCATCATCTCATCTGCCGCCGCGATGGTCGTTGCGGGGCCGATCTGGCGGTCTGTCGGACGTGTTTCAAATGCTGCCGTCATGGGCGTTGGTGCGCTCCTTGCAGCGGTCGCGGGAGGATTGCTTGCGTTTAACTACCATTGGCACGTGGTGGATATGACCGTCTCACACTCGGTGGCGCTGTTTGTTGTGATGGTGGGCACGCAGGGTGTTTCGAACGCGCGCTCGCTCTACTATATCGATCTTGCCCCGGAGGAATACCGCGTCAGTGGAATGGCGATGTCAAAGAGCGTTGTACGCATCGTCGGCATCTTCCTGGCG
>JAKSDK010001026.1 GCA_022360095.1 Phycisphaerales bacterium | reverse complement strand
TTACCCACACTCAACTTCACAAAAATTTTCACAAATGATTATTGTTTCACAGAATTTTCTACAGTCTGTGGAAAATTTTGTGTAATCATTTGATTGGCTGAGAGTATAGCCTTCTAGAATCTTCTGATGACTTATTTCCTCGGGGAAACCCCCTATTTAATAATGCTGTATACGTAACTAGTGATTAGTTAAATTCAATTGTCAATTCTCCGATCAATCGTTGTTGCTTAGCAGTAATCTTCCTCTTTGGAACACTTGTTGTAACACGCCATTGTTTTGTAACGTTTGCCATCAACCTTACCGTCATAATATAACAGTTTATTAACAACATCATCCTTGATCCGTAATGTTTTCCCAAGTTTTTGTATTTTATCCTGCAACAACTTTTCTGTCGCATCATCAATGACCGCCATTTGTTTTTGAAATTTTACTTCCTTACGCGACACTTTAATGCCCAACTTGTTTAATAATCGGGCTCCTAGTTTCTCACTATAATCGGCTATCCATTCGAACTCTACTTTTTCCAATTCTCGTTTTCCTTTACTAGGAGCATTAAAAGCAGACTGATATGAGGTTTTTGTGTTCGATATTGATAAAAGGGGCTCTTATTATCGGTCAGGTGCTGCATCAACCGTGTTCTGAGCTCACCAGTTGTACTGCCAATATAAACTTTGTCACATTTCTCAAATTCGATCTTGTAAATCTTCCCGTTATTGTAGTCGCTATTGAAATATGAATTTAGGATCTCCATATTTGGTTACTTTCTAATCTCATATTTTTGGTTTAGCGCTTTGGTATTGAGATGGATATATTCGAATTTGGTTGTGCGGGACAGTGCCGTATATAATTGTTTCTTGTCCATACGATTGACATTATAAATATCATAAGGTTCGCTAATATCAGCACCCTGGTATTTGTAAACAGTACAACAGAAAGCGGGAATGAATGATTGAGCAAACTTACCGATAGGAAACACTGTTCCATCAATCGTAACATTTTGATCATTAATCTGTTCCACATAAAACTCCATCATATTGTAAATCTCCTCAGTCTTCAAATTGGTAGTTGCTAATACAGGCATTCCGGCACAAACAGGATATGTTTCCTTATTGCCATCATATATAAACTCAATTTTACCGCATCCTGCTTGGCCGTAATAGATCACACCATCACCCGCAAAATCTGTATAATCATCCGGGTTAAAATTGTCACGATAATGTTTCTCAAAATACCCACACTCTGAATTTGTTGTAAACACATTACCAATCTGATCGCTACTAAACTCAACATCCTTCTTGTTCGGATATTGGTGCTTGGGGTTTGTCATAAACACACCATCAGTGTTAATTGAATACAACTCTAACTCATCAGTCCAATTATCGTATATCAACTTCAGACATGATAGTATTGCCTGCGATACTACAAATCTGTTAATTGAGGTGTTGTCTGAGAAAATGCGCTCAGTTTGTCGCTCTATAACCAGAAATAATTCTTGTTCTGTTAAGCTGTTCTTATAATTGTCAATGCTAATCTTCTTCCCTGATGCTAGTCCAGCGGTCCAGATTGCTTGAGCTGTATCCATACTTCTACAAGTGAACCCGTGGTAAGTCTTATTGTATTTCCTTCCTAAATCTCCGATAAAGCCATTAGCAAGGAGTTTTGCTTCTGTTTCCGGAAATGTGTCAAATATGAATGTCAGAAATTTAGTGAACGTGTCAGGTTTTATTGTTTGTCGTGCTCTAATAAACCACTTGATATTGGAAAGGGGCATGTGGGCATTATTGACTAAGTGTTTGATTAATTGCCGACTGTAGAATCCTGCTTCAATCTCAATATCAGCACCAAACTGTTTGATCGTAAACTCATTGATATAAAATTTCCCATAATAGTTCAGCTGATGCTTCTGGGTAAATGGTTCAATAATATCTTGAACAGTATAAAGCGGTGTTGGTTCTGTATTATTGATCAGAATTGAAGGGTAACATTTTGAGATATCCAATGATACCAAATTATCAGGTTGGTCACCAGTACTACACCACTGTAACGCTTTAGGGTAAAAATCATCAAGCACTTGTTGTGTTTTTGTGTCATAACAGCTCTCTGGCAAATATCCGCACATTTGTTTGAACAAACTGGTTGCCATATTAGTGTAAGATTGATTTGACCAAACAAAATCCGCTGTTTTGAACTTGTCAAACAGACTGTCACAAATCTGCTTTCTTGTTTC
>JAKSDK010001392.1 GCA_022360095.1 Phycisphaerales bacterium | reverse complement strand
GATAGGGAGATTGCCTCATATTAATGCATTATCATTCCATGCACTAAATTCACGCATCTGTTCAATCAGTCATCCTCTTCTTTTATCACTCACACAACCATTTCCTTCCTTTCACTTATTCATTTTCCATTTGCCCAGTCACCTGTTCATCAGTTAACAACACTTGCTTAGACTGTTCACAGTTCCCTACTTTTTCGTAAGATCGTCACGGCCGAGTGCTTACCGATACGGGCGACTATCTTGGGTGTACCGAGAGGAGGGGGACATCGGGGTTTATAGCAGTGATGGTGGGGGGTAGGGGGCAGATTTTTTTGCCTTCTCCCAAACCATCCCCCTCCCCTTAAGTAGATTTAACACTCATACCCAGGCTAGACTCAAAACATTTGAATCAAGGATGGCCGCCCGTTCCGCAAAGCGCGCGATCTCGGCGTTCTTGCGGAAAAGTAGGGGACTGTGAGCTGTCAACACTTTGCGTTCATTTTTTGTCCAGCTTTTCTTCATAAGAAGAGTTCCACTTCGCATTAAAAAATCATTACACCTTTTTTCGTTGCGACCGTCTGCAGTGGATTTTTTTAACCTTTTCAGTACATTTTGTGGTTTAACAAGCCATTTAAATCATTGCGCGGAGTATTGAGCCCTGCAGTGGTAACTTGAAGTAAAAAACTTTTAAAAACTGATTTTGAAAGAAAACTGAGTCCTTTCGAGAGTCCCATCGTATTTATTCATTACTTCTACGGGTCTTTTTGTTCTTTCATTTCACAATTCTGTCACTCGTGTATCTAACCACTGACTCATTCATTGATACATTCATTGGTTATCCTCACTTTCATCTATTCATTCCAACACTGAAATTTAAAGGATATGCATGATTATCTTAACCACCATGCTAATACTAATGTAATGCTGGTGCTAATGGTCAGTTACGGTTGATGCTGATGTTAACACTGATGTGATGCGGATGCAATGCTTTCCTGCTAATAGTGCTTTATTGCTAATGCATGTGCTAATGTTAATACCAATGAATGGTGACGTTAATGCTAATGCCTAGACTAACACCAAAATTATGGGAGCTCTGCGTGAATAGTCTAACCTGTTGTTTTTACTAGTAATGTAATTGGATTGATGGGTAATCCAGTCTTTCTCATATTTGTCTTAACCAGGCTAACAGTAGT
>JAKSDK010000544.1 GCA_022360095.1 Phycisphaerales bacterium | reverse complement strand
ATCATATTGGACACAGCAGTTGGGTGAGAAACAATAATATTGACGTGCTCTGCTCAGCTAAATAACCTGTAAATAATGACTTTAAAAACCTGCAGCATTTGAAGGACACCCTGCAATAAGACAGTACATCCATGGAAGTTCAAATTTACTTCATTGTTGACATTTCTTTTCTCATTTTTATTTATTTAAATAACCCTTTAAGTCCCAATAGTGACCAACATCAATTTTCTCCTAACAATATCCATACAATGTCAAGAGATTAGGCTTTTATCAAATTCTCTCAACCCATCCATGAAGGAAATGTATAGAGATCAGTTTGGAGAATTTGTATGTGGATATTGGGGCTTAAAGGGTTAATTGTTTGTTTTTTTAAGATACAGTTACAGTCAAACCCTCTTAATATGGACACTGAGAGGGTCTTAGATAGTGTCCGTAATAACGGGGTGTCTGTATTAAGCAGGTTAATTCAGAGAAAACACAAGGGCTTTCTTTCCCCAGGGACAAAGCAAACTGTCCGTAATGATGAGGAATGCTACATGTATTCACTGATTCCTTGAAAAGAGTTTTTTTTGAACAAGTGGAGCCAGATTTGAGTACAAAGAAATATATGCATTTAGCAGTCGAGGTTTTTCTCTAGTGCAGACAGTGTTAGCCCACCACCGGCCTAGCATACAACAAAAATAAATTTTTTCCTCGAGTTTGAAGAAATTCTTCACAAAATCTCTAATTTGATTTTAATGAAACTAATCCTTGCAAATCTATCATTCCTCGTCATTAACCCTTTAAGTCCCAATATCAACATGTACAAATTCTCCAAACTGATCTCCATACATTTCCTTTAAGAATTAGTTGAGAGAATTTACTAAAACATCAAGGCATTTTCTCTTTCGTGACCATTTTTTATATTCTCACAACCTTATCTCTTGAAAATGTATGGACATTGTTAAGAGAAAATTGCTGTTGGTCACTATTGGGAAGGATGCGGTCCTTCTTACTTGTAAGTTCGTCCTTGCTTTCAAGATTGACTTTCGATTGAATTTCATTGGGCAATTTTTCTGAAGCTATCATCCCAGAAGTAATCAGCTACTTTTTTCTGCTGATATTCTCAGCATTGTCTCAGATATCAGCAAGATCCTTAGTAATAAATCAACTCCATGTCCATTTGAGACTAGACTATCATTTCCGACTTATGTTTCGTGTCTTTCACAATGTGGGTGAAACAAAGGGGTTAAAAGACGTCCGCTCTGTCAATCCTAAATAATTCCCTTTGAAAAGAGGT
>JAKSDK010001549.1 GCA_022360095.1 Phycisphaerales bacterium | reverse complement strand
GTAATTTGATTGGGTTAGAGCAGTGGTATTCCAGCTTAATTTGAAATACCTACATGTGAAAATTACAACCTTTTGCGGGTAGTAGTATAAACAAATAATAGTATGATCTGTACGATATATTTGTCTTAAATACCACGCGTGATATTTCAAAATTGTCTCAAATTTCACTCGCCTAACGGCTCGTGAAATTACGTATAACAATTTCGAAATATCACTCGTGGTATTGATGCCAAATATCACTACAAATCATGCTATTACCTATACTAATAAGATAGCGACTATGTTCAGTGCAGACGTCACAGTCCTCCAGCGGCGCCACCACCCACAAAATACTCTAAATATCTTGTAGAGAGGATCAAAGGCTTCCCACTGAAGGAAAAATCATTTCTAAATACTGCAACACATCAAAACTAAAGGGAAGAAGCTCCATCAACACCCCCCCGCCCCCCCACGCCATATGTACCACGGTGGGGATATGATTTTGCATGTACGTCGTTCAAAATTAAATGCAGCACACACATGTACAACATTACGGCAAGAGCCATTGGGCCATTACCAGTTTCATAAGAAACAAAAGAGATCATATGCAATACATTTTGAATTGGGAGCTGCCAATATCACTCTTGAGGTCCAAACTGCAAATTGTTATTGTCCTTTTTTCCTTCTTTGACTATTGCACCCAGTCATAAAAATGATCACGTGTGCAGATAAAGCTTATTGTGTTTAAGTTAGAGTTCCAAATAAACTAATCAGCTGCTTTACCGTTAGCAAAATGGGACAAGAACCAATCTCGAATTTTCGTTTTTTGTATTATAATCCTTACGTAGTACTGTCGTTGGACATGTTTGTTTAACCATGATGCAGTGTTTATGACAACAAAAAATTTCGTTAGCCATAAACTGACAAATTTACATTCCACCTGTTTTTTGATCCAAAGAACTTCAGCTACTGTATAGACGGGAGTGTTTTACTGAGAACAAAATAGATTCGATATGATCACAAAACATTCAGGAAAGGAGTGGGGTATTTTTCAGCGCTATTATCGCGAGAAGCTATGTCACGATTCCCGCCATTTCAAATTAAAGATAGCTGAAAGTGAACCTTAATGTTTGGTTGTTTGCTTGTTTGTTTGTTATGGCCCAAGAAAGTTTCACCGCAATAAAATTAAGCGAAGAAAATGTAGAACAAGAGAACACGACGACTACCTCTTCAACACTGGCCAATTTTTCCTTTCAGTTGTCAATCATAACTCTGCGCAAAAAATTGTTTCATTTACTGGTTTGTCCCACTGAGACTGGGCAATTTTACCAAATTAAAGAGTGACAAACCGCACGCAACATCATATTTTTAAAGAGAGACAATTCGCATTGAGGTCATCAGCTTAACATAGCATTTCATAATTTGCTTTGCCCGTTTAACTTACTATGTTAGGAGAATAGAATGAGAAGAACTCAAAACTAATAATGGGGTTAAAGAATTACAAAAACCAGTAGTTTATTGTTACAGCCCACAAATAGATCAGAAACAGATGACCATCACAGTGTTCTCCCTAAATGTTAGCTCAGCAATGTTAGCTCCAATTCACTTCTATGATATTTTAACTTTGAAATTATTTTCTCTTTTAACTAAGTTGCAAGGGGGTTTGCACCTCCAGATC
>JAKSDK010001568.1 GCA_022360095.1 Phycisphaerales bacterium | reverse complement strand
TGTGGTGGTTGTAGCGCACTTCGTATGGGTTCCTGGCAGATGGATCGAACTGGGAACTGTGGGCAACGCGTTCTCTCGTCCTCGGATTCCACCCAAACGTGTTTTCGAAGAAATTGTCGATTTCCCTTCCCGCTTCTTGTTTCTTTGGCAGCTACATGTATCTTACCTTGTAGTCCCCATGGTGTCAAAACCGTCGATGGTAACAGCTGCATGGGAAGATGTCGGTAAAGTGAGTTTGGCTTACCCAGATAGAGTAAACAGGTACTTTCCCCTGGTTTAATGCTAGTTTACCATCTGCAATTACCTCATTTATTTCCTGTGTTGAATCTTGGAAATTCTCTTTGATGGACTCATAGGATTCTGAAGTACTCATTATGGCGAAAGTGGTAATACCTAAAGGTTGAATTCCATAGACTGTAGTTTTAAACTAAAGAGAAGTATGATGATGGATCATCGTCTTATAGAAAAAGCAGTCATTGTGGGAAGTTCCCCTTTACAAAGGGCTGCTTCCTAAGCCAATTGTAATTAGGTTGAGTTAAACATGGCTAACGACACTAGGTTTCTTACTTCCGGCACAAAACAAGATATTCTCGTTATCAAGCAATGTAATAATGTACTTAAGTGTTGTACAAATACAAAATACAAAGGATACTCTTAGGAAATGATGTAAAGAGGCCTTATTAGAAGCCGTTATCATATATAGAACTAAATGGAAAGCTAATTTAGAGGCTCCTCTGGCTGGGAGGTTTGAAACTGCACCTACAAGTCAGGTAATGGGAAAAGGCAGTAAGTCAATACTGATGTAATATCAAGGTCTCCATCTTGTCTTTTTCATGTGCTACAGGTCAGGTAATGGGAAAAGGCAGTAAGTCAATACTGATGTATCATCAAGTTCTCCATCTTTTCTTTTGCATGCCCTTTTGTGCCCCGTATGTGGCACACCTGGTGGATTTGGGTAACGTCTTCTTGTGTCATCGAGGACACACTGAGGCATGAGCTCTCTTAACTCTACCTCATTAAGACCCGCAGACGTTTTTGAATTTATATACTGCTCGTGCTGCCACAAACCTCTATCTTTCAAACTTTTCCAGAACCTTCGATAATCCTTTGGCACTTTGAGTGGTTTCT
>JAKSDK010001033.1 GCA_022360095.1 Phycisphaerales bacterium | reverse complement strand
GGGAACTGAAACTGCGCATGATCAGAGCAGTTTAATAAATGCACCATGTCATCTGAAACCTTCATTTGACATATATATATGAATTAAATGCAATTCGCCACTTCTACATATGATACTGATAATACACGCCTCGTACCCCCGGCCTCACTCCAGGCAAATTTTGCGTAGGAATTGAAAAGAGAAAACAATACTTTGCCAAATTATGGGTGGTAACCAAGGTGTATTATGGGCAATATGAAAGTGGCCTACACAATGAACCTTACAATTTAAAGCTCTTCACCTAACCTACGAACAGACCCAAGACTCCGTGTTACAAAATATTCACTGTCACGACGTTATGCTCTCTTTTGCAAAACAATGCACACTACATTTCTCCACATTTCATTTTGCTAAAGTACCCTGCAAACTTGGACAAGCATTTGATTACAGGTTTTTACGGCAAGTAGGTTTGTCCGCACTCACAATGCTCAGAAAACATGGACTGTAGGCATTTTGAATGCCATTTGCATGTTTACATCAGAACTTCAGTTTGCATTCACTTCTGGAACTGTAAAAAAACTATACTCAAACACATAGATAAAGATCATAATTCCAGAGAGTTTAAGCAGATCCATTCTAAAACTCATTAATAATTCATAAAGAGAAAACAAAGAAGATCACAACTGTGACGGTGGTTTGGATATCAGACAGTGGCAGATCCAGGGGAGGGGCCCAGGCCCCCCTCTTATTTTTAGACCAAACTAATGAGGCCTGAAGGGCCGAAAAAAATTTTCTTGGAGACCGTTCCCCACCCTTCTCCCTAAGCTAAGGTCCGGATGACTGGGTCCCCCTTATCTGCAGGTACTGTCAGATACTAAATACCATAGAATTTTTGAAACTTTATCTTTGAACACACATACAATGTGATGATTTTTTATAAATGTTTCATTATTGTCCTGAGAGATTGAAAAAGCTTTGTTTTACCTCTCTCAACCTTGCAGTGAAAAACTTTGGAATGAGGCTAGAGAGGTAACAAAGCTACTTTAGTTTCTCGGGACCAAATGTGCGCTGTGTGACAAAGGCCCATCAAGGGCTCTTACAGACTAAGGACTCAGTTCACAGACTATAATCTATTTCTTTACCTGCTG
>JAKSDK010001358.1 GCA_022360095.1 Phycisphaerales bacterium | reverse complement strand
GGTATGGTCGCCGAAGTCCAGGCCACTGATGGTGTACTGACCGTTGGCATCCGTCACGGCGGAGCCGACTTCGACGTCGTCCTGGAATGCCCGGACGGTGATGCCTTCGAGGTGATCGATCTGATCGTCCTGAAGACAGATTACGCAACCTGCAATGCTGCCG
The DNA here is from genome assembly GCA_022360095.1 of Phycisphaerales bacterium. GTDB lineage: Bacteria > Planctomycetota > Phycisphaerae > UBA1845 > UTPLA1 > JAKSDK01. The sequence continues at coordinate 8,346 of JAKSDK010001358.1, read as the reverse complement.
TTGCATTCTCCGCCGAAGAAAGGCTGCTCTTTAAGGGTGAACGAAACGGGCGTATCACCGGAAAGATTGACGCCAATCTTCAGCGCGCTGGTTCCGGCACCCGGGAAAAAGACGGCGCCGTTCGGAACAATCCCGCTATCGAGTGTCAAGAGCTGAGATTGGTTGTTTGTCGGGGCATCAATGAAATTGCTAAACGTCTTGTTGAGGAAGGGCGAAACGTTGAAGTCGGACGACTGCGACACGTCGAACCATGCGCAGATGTCGTCGAGGATGATCCACTCGAAACTCGTCCAATCTTCGCCGGTGTTGTTGTTGATGACCTCGTCGGCGATGACGATCATGCTCACCGTCTCGGCGTCCGGGCAGACCTGCACGAAGTCGAGGTTGACCGGCGGCAAGACGCCGAAAGCCGGTCCTTCCTGAAATTCCTTGCTGATCTCGATCACCGCGACGCTGTTTTGGAAGTCGACCAGGTCGGTCACGATGGATACGTTGGACCCCTGTACCGAGGCTGATACACACCAGCCGGCGAAATTACCCTGCGAGTCCTCCAGAGCAATTGTCCCTGGGGGGCACTCGGCGGAGGTACAGGGCTGTGCGAGGGCCGGAGCCGTTCCGACCGCAATGGTCGCCATCAGAAGCGACATTAACAGCGAGCGTAATCGTTTCATAATAGACACCCTTTCAAGAAAACTAACTTAATCGCCTCGCCGGTTGTAAGTGAACGACTTACACCCGGCCACTTTTTCAAAACCAACTTGGAGCTGTGACTTCAGCCTAAACTTGGAAAACGTGTTGCGTCTGATCACACAGGGAATTGCTTAATGGACTCCCCCAACCCAGGCTGAAAATGATCAGATGCCCCCATACGAAGCCAAATGTGGCGAAAGAGCCGTGTTGCTTCGCATTGTCCAAAGACCAACTAAACGTGTTTGTGAGCTTCTCTCCTACCGAATAGCGTGTCGGACGCCTTCAAGCCGCTATTCTAAATTTTCAAAACAAATAAAGAATTAACGCCCCATCCTACCGGCGGAGCCATTCTAACCATTTGTCAATAGTGAGGCAAGTGAGGAACACAATTCAAATAAGTTAAGATTTGGAAAACGGAAAAAATCATGGGGCGATCCGTTTTGTCGGCTGACACCGGTAGATAATTCATTCGTACGTGCCTTTTGTCCTTGATAAATCGTTGTCAATGAATGAGTTGTTTAGGCGTGGACGTGGCACTGACCCAAAGGGTTCTCGACGGGTATTCGGCGAAGCGACCTCAGTCATCGTCGGTTCCGGTTCCCGGCGAAGTGACAAACGTCGATCTCGTTACAAAACAGGTAACGGGTGCGGTTTGTAGGGGGCATCTCGTGAGCCACTCCCGGCTGCTCACTAGAACGGAATCGTCACGAGAATGATTCGCATGTCTTCAGCAAGGGACCGGATTCTCCGAATGGAATGGATCGGCCACGATGCTCGGCCACGGTGATACGATGGTCTAAATAAGAAGTCTTACGACAAGTCACGGTGGGCTTGAAACACTTCAAATTCCGAAAAACGGATCTTTTTGTCTTTTTATAGCTTCTTTTTATGACATTTTTTTTGCGCAATTTCGAGCGCGTCGGCGATATTTTGCGTCTTATTTTTATGGGGTCGAGAAGACGTTGAGCAAAACCTATGTGGGAGGGGGGACATCCATTTCTTGAAGGAAAGGAGATATGGAATGTCCGCCAAGTTCGGGCCGCTGCTCTCTGTCATGACCATGTTCCTTTCGCTCGACGCAGTGCTCGGTGCGTCCGGGCTTGCGGAGATCACGGCGCCGACCGGACCGGCTCGGCGTTGGGAGGCTGGTTTGTCTGTAGGGCCGTTTTCTCAAGTGAACATGCATACCGGGCGCGTGGTGACCGGGATTCCCGTCGTCGGCTTGCGCGGACGGGGCCCCGCCGTCAGCTTCACGCTTTATCATCACATGAGCTCGCCTTGGGGCAGGGTCGAAGGCTTGATCAAGGGTGATGCAAATCTAGACGGGAATATTAATAGCCAGGATATCTCGGCCATGACCGAGATCATCCTCGATTCGAGCCAAAGCGCTGCCGAGCTTGAAGTGGCCGATTTCGATGAGAACCTTACCGTCGAAACGGGCGATCTCGGCTCGCTCATCGACGTCCTCGAACTCCAGCAGTCGGGTCCGGTCTGGACGCACACCTATTCGACGTGCCTCGACTTCGGTCCCGCCGCCGTTCTTCGGAAGATTACGATCGTTTGGGGGGACGGGACGAAGGATCTGTACATCGAGACCGGCTTCGAGACGGGCGTCTTCACGCCGCCGGCGGGGGTCTTCAGCACGCTGACGGCCGACGCAGTGCCGGGCGACGGATACCTTCTGACGACCAAGTCGCAGATGAAGATCCACTTTCGCAACGACGGACGTCTGGATTACATCGAGGATTCGTCGAGTAACAGGCAGACCTGCCACTACATCGACGATCCGCAGAGCCCGGCCGACGGCGAGTTGGCCTACGTGCAGGATGCCGCGGGGAGAGATCTAGAGCTGTTCTACAACATCCACGGCCGGCTGTCGCAAATCCGCGCCCCGTTCGGCGGGCTGGGTAACCCGGAACATCGCACGTGGACCCTGCTTTATGAAGACCCGATGTCCATCACCGGTCCCACGATCAACGGCGACGGTCCCTTCCTGGCGCTGGAGGACCCGCTCGGGAATCGGGTTTCCCTGACCTACACGGCGAACCACGAGATCGCCACGATCACGAACAAGAACGACAGCACCTGGCAGTTCGGCTATTCCGGCACGGGCCGGCTCGTCAGCGTGACCGATCCCCTCTCGCAGCTGGAGCAATTCGACTACGTCACGTCGCTCAATAACGAGGGACATTACACGGACATTCGGGGCAAACTGTGGAAGTTCAGCTTTTCCGCGCTGACGCAGAATCTCGTCGCCACGGCCAATCCGCTGAACGAAATACGGACGCTGGCCTACGCCGACCCGCGGCCGCAATTGGTTCACGAGGTCACGGCGGTGACCAATGCGCTGAACAAGACTTGGGGCATGACCTATGACAACCAAGGCAACGTGTTGACGAACACCAACCCGCTGGGTCACGTCACGACCTTCACCTACGACGCGTTGAACAACCTTCGAACCATGGCCCCGCCCGACGACCTCGTGCCGGGCACGAGCAATCTGTTTAAACTGGTGGAGATTCGTTACGAGGATGTCAACCATCCCACGAGTCCGACGAGTTTTATTCAGCCGGCGGACGGCTACGGCCACTTCGAGGCGATCACGACAATCGACTATTACGGCGACAACGAGTTCACCGGCTCAGCTCCCGACGACTGGAACGGCCAGGTTTATCGCGTGACGGGCCCGAACGGTGTGGTGACGGAATTCGAGTACGACGAGTGGGGGCAACAGAGTCGCGAAACCGAGAACCCGTTGGACCCGCTGGCGCAGACGACCTTGTCCTTCTGGCCGACGGTTTCCATGAGCGCGATTTTCAATCCAGGCGGTTTTTCCATTTACAGACAGGGAGCACAACGAACCTGGCCCAATTGCGACAACTGCTTTCCGGAGCATGTGAACAGTACTCTGGATGAGATGGGCAACGAAATCGGCGTGACATGCGCCGGATTGTGCCACAGCTCCTGCGACGTCGACCCCGGCGATCCCAATCCGGGTGCAGTTCTCACCGACGGCTGCTCCACCACGGACCCGTCCGCGACAGGCCTGCCGCTGTCGATCAACCGTTGTGTGAGCGATCCGACAACCGGGGAGTCGAGTTCGCGTGACCTGACGATCGTCTATGACGACTTCGACCGGCTGCTGAGCGCGGAGCTCTCCACGGCGGAGCCGATCTTCGGCTCGCCGCCGGGTTCGTTGCCGATCCTGCGCAGCTTCACCAACGACTATGACGACGTGGCCGGGAGGGTCACGACCACCGGACCCGATGGCGAGTCGGTCACGACCACGATGGACGACGCGGGCCGAACGAAGACGGTCACGCGCACGACGCCTGCGGGCGATATTACGGCCGTCTACACCTACGACGCTGCGGGTCGGGTCACGTTGGTCGAGAACGGCAACGGCATGGACGCTCGTTACCAGTACGACGATGCCGATCAGCTGACACAGATCCGGTATGAGAACACGAGCGACCAGTCGCGCATTCTGCAACTTGATCACACCTACACCGCCGACGGCCTGCTGGAGACGATCACCGAGACGGACGCCCAGGGTTCGAGTGAGACCCGGGCCTTCGAATACGACTTCCGCAACCGGCTGGTCTACGAGATGCGCGGCGCGCCGTTGACGTACGACTTCGCCTACACCTACGACCAGGGCGGAAACAGATTAACGAAGACCAACTTCATCGCCGGGCACACGACGCATTACCACTACGACATCACCGATCTTGACGACGGCGGCCAGCACAACAACCGATTGCTGTCGTCCGAGGTCGTCGCCTTCACGGGTGAAACGCTTGAGCGAACGTGGTATCTGTACGGCGCCGAAGGCAACGTCGCCCGACTGGTGAAGGAAACGCTGCAACCGACACTGGAGACGCGCGTCTATTGGTTCTATTACAGCTCGTCGGGTCAGCTCTGGCTGGCTGTCGTCGGACTAGGCGACTACGACTCGACTACAGGTGAGCTGACCAATGTCGTCTGGGAGGGCGCAGCGGAATACCGCCATGCCACGGGGCGCCAGCGCTACATGATCCGCCCGCGCGATCCGAACGACAACTTCGCCGTTCTCCCTGGCGCGCAATGGAGCGAGTATCTCGGTAACCACATCTACAGCGATTACACCGTCGATTCGAACGGCTTTGTAACGGAGGACACGGCGTATCTGCCCGGGGTCGGGTTCGCCGATCCGAGTGAAGCCGACATGCCCGCGTACTTTGCCAGCGACCAGGTCGGTAGCACACGGCAAATCCTCGGCAGTGCCGTCGGCGATCCGCCGAGCCTACAAGAAGTGACCTACTCCGCTTTTGGCGAGCGTCTCAATTCACAAGGCAGCGTCGATTCGCGCTACAACTACGCTGGTGCTTACGGCTATCAATCAGCGGGTTGTCATAGTGAGGGTGGACTGGGTGGCGGGAGTTGGTGTGACCCACTCGCAGAGCTAGGCTGGCTACATGTGGGCGCGCGATATTTTGATCCTTTCAGTGGGCGATTTATGCAACGCGATCCGATAGGAGTAGTAGGCGGACTAAACGTTTACACCTATGTTGAGAGCGACCCGATGCTATTCGTGGACCCACTTGGCACAGAACGATGGTATGTTCGTCGCAACGGCCACAGCGAGGTTTACTTCCGTGATCCAGATCGCCCTGGTCAATTCATCGCCTTCGATTTTGGTCCGGCAGGAGGTAAGAAGAAATTAAAGGGCCTCTTTTCGTGTGCTGGTGCAGTAAACAGGATTTCGTACGCTGAGCTACCGGATGGGGCGGTACGTTACTCCTCGACTCCTAGTGAAGACGCGGAGGACTTGGAGCGCATCAAATATCAGGAACAGAATCCTCCCAGATTCTCGATTACTGGGATCTGTGGAACGAATTGTTTGGGATGGGCCCGTTACTGGGCCACTCTGCGAAGCACTCGTGGAACTTGGCCGGGTCTGGGTGGGTGTTTTCCCGCGGGCGTTGTTGTTCATACCGCGAACGGGCCTGTCCCCATCGAAGAGATTGCCATCGGTGCGACACTGCTTGAAACGGACGACTCCGTCGAGTTCGAGACTTCCCGGGTTACTGCTGTTCACAGGGCTCAATCGAAGACACTTTTATTTATCGACGCGGGTGGAGATACCATCCGCTGCACGCCCGAACATCCTTTCCTGATTGTTGGCCGTGGCTGGACGCGAGCGGGCGATTTAGGACTTAACGACTTACTTCTAACGTTCGATGGATCAGTCGTTACAATCGACTCCATTTGTACGGACTATTTGTTAACCCCAGTTGTCGTTTATAATATCACAGTGAATGGTTCGAATACTTTTTGCATTGGGCAATCCGGGGTCGTCGTACATAACAAGATGTGAGCAGGCAAGTCCCCATGTGTTTAGCGAGTCCCCCTAACACATTGGGATGCTGACGTCCTAGTCCATAATCTGAAGCTCTGAGAATGACCAAGCGAAACGTAACGATTGTCTTATTGATTGCGCTGATAGGCTTCGGCATACATCGTTACGTAACTTGGTTAGACCGTGTTGAGTATTTGCGTTGGCTATCGTCCAGGCAACAGCATCTAAACCAAGTAGGCCTACGGATTGCTGATTGCGTCGAGGAAAATGGTCGTTACCCGTCTACCCTAAGTGAATTAATAGAGTCAGGGATTCTCACAAAGTCTGAGGTGGATTTCAGGGACGAAACTTGTGAATGTCGAGTTTGGCTTGAATATCGCCCAGTTAGTGCTTCTGAGATTGTATCTTCGTTTGCTATAATCATAGAGCGTTATGGACCTCCTCATGGAGGAGCGAACGTGCTAGAGTCGGATGGACATGCTACATTCTTTCCCAATGCAGATTCGGCAATCAGCAAAGACAATAAACTAAGAATCGAATCAGGGATGTCGCCTTTGCCGTTGAAGTCAGTGCCCGACGCATCACGCTAGTGCATTAGATGGAACTCCGAAACCTGTCGAACTTCCAAAATTGGAGCAATGGATGGAGCGCTCGTGCAAAGTCGTGGATTGAGAAAATGTTTCACTTGAAATATCAGCCCATGCGCCTTCACCAGAAAATCGTGATAATCCTGACGGTGGGCTTGGGCAGCAGCCTGATTCTCTGGTTTAATCTCTCTTACCTGGTTAGCAAATCCGACTTCGTACGATGCATGCGGCTGCTTTTCCCTATTGTACATTTCTGTCTCGTCTCATTGCTTGTCCTAAGAGGAAATCGAATATTCGTACTATTCAAGAGAGAAAAAACAACCGGTTCGCCCCATACATTGAACATTGCTCGACTTGTAGGGATCATTGCGTTAGGCGCGGCTTATGTGATTATGTTCATTCTATGCTTGGGACGATGATTCCGTGCCAGCCGAAATTCCTTGTCCGTCTCATCTTCAGGAAACCTGCTCGCCTGTTTTCGTTTGACCAGCTTTGTTCGCTTGTGACCAGATCTCGGGCAGAGCGGCGCGGGGCTTTCCTATGCAATTTTGATACTGGGCGGCTCTAATCAAAAGAAAGGGGTGAAGGCCATGGCGACCTTCACCCCGAAAGCGGATTCAGCGTGATGGATGATTCAGCGCTTTATCGTCTGCGCCTTCTGCGGTTGGCGTAGCCGATCTTGAGCGTCATCAATCCGAGGATCGATACGGCGATCAGCGCCGGGCAGCCGGTTCCGCAGACGAGGCCGCGGAAGATGTTGCTGAACAGCAGGCTGACCCCGGGATCTTCCGGATCACATTCATCACAGTTGACTTCGGTGCAGGCGAAACCGATGTTCGGTCGTCCGCCCAGATCCAGACATGCCTGACCCGGATTGGCGCTGTTCGGGTCCACCGGGTCCAGGCCGACGCAGGTGTTGTCAGGCAGACAACAAGAAAGCGGTACGAGCTGGACGACAGGCGAACAGACGTCGGGCGTGCAATCAACGCCGACTCCCAGGAAGTTGCCGGCGCAGGCTGCCTCTGTCGTTTGGCTACAGATGCCGTCAACGCAACAAGCGCCGGTCGCCGGTCCGGGACAATCGGCACACGCCGTGCCGACTCCCAGGAAGTTTCCACCGGCATTGGCACATTCACTTTGGAAAACCAGTGTACATGTGATCGTGCCAAAACAGCATGCTCCAGGCGGCGGGCAATCGATGCAATCCGTGCCGACGCCGAGGAAGTTTCCGCCCGCGTTGTCGCAATCGGTTCGGGCGACCTGCGTACACATGCCGCTGTTGAAGCAGCACGCGCCCGGCGGCGGACAACTGGCACAATCGGTGTTGTTGCCGAGGAAGTTCCCTCCGGCATTGTTGCAGTCGTTCAACGAGACTTGTGTGCAGGTGTTGTCGTTGAAGCAGCATGCGCCGATCTGCGGACAGGCGTCACAGGGCGTGCTGGTGCCCAGGAAGTTTCCGCCCGAAGCGTTGCAGTCGTCCTGTGAGACCTGAGTGCAGGTACTGTCGTTGAAACAGCAGGCCCCGATCTGCGGACAGGCATCACAGGGCGTGTTCGTGCCGAGGAAGTTTCCGCCGGCATTGTTGCAATCACTCTGTGAGACCTGGGTGCAGATGTTGTTGTTGAAGCAGCATGCGCCGATCTGCGGACAGGCGTCACACGACGTGCTCGTGCCGAGGAAGTTTCCACCGGCGTTGTCGCAGTCGCTCTGCGAGACCTGTGTACAGGT
>JAKSDK010000886.1 GCA_022360095.1 Phycisphaerales bacterium | reverse complement strand
TGCACAATCGGCCAGGGTCCAGGCAGGCCATCCTCTAATAAAATCATTAACTAGAAAGTGCAAGAAGTGGCCCTAGGCAAGCAAAATGTGACAGCTGCTGGTCCAAAAGAAGAGCTGGAATTTAAGTTTTTTTCGGGCCCTTCTTGTATCCAAACATATTATTATTTAGGGAGACAGCATATCCAGTTTGTTATGATCTATGATGCAGCCTCTGGGTGACATCCCTTAAACTGTGGCATTCCTCAGGGATCTAGTCTGGGCCTGCTACTGTATTATTAGTGACCTCTCGTGGGAAAACATACACTAACAGCTTTCCGTTTTCAAACGGCTTTCCCTTTACAAGCTGTTTGTCAGCTGTTCGAACGGCTTAGCCACCCGTTTACTAGAAACATCAACCTGTTCGAACGGCTTTTTCACCAGTTCATTGGAGACACCAACCCCGTTCGAACGACTTGGTGACCCTTTCACTAGAAACATCAAACTGTTCGAACGACTTGTTCACCCGTTCAGGCCATTTGAACCACTTGGTCATACGCTGACATTCCTTAAACTTTCCTGTCAAATGACATGGAAGATGAGTAACAATATCCACTCAAAATATTTCCCAGATTCGAGTGGTCAGTTAATTTGTTACTACAATGTGTAAAAGATCTGTTTGACTTTATTTGCACAAGTTTGTCAGCTTTTAACTCTTATTTTGGCCTTATTAAAACAACGTGCGTACATAAGTGATTGTGCAGTGGATGTTTTTTTCCTAGGTGTAGGAGACTATGAGCTTTTCAGCGTTGACGATTCCTTATCAGACAAAAAATCTAACCTAAAGAATCCTATGCGAACAAAATGTTTCAAAAGAAACCATCCAAACATTTATACATTACATATGAAGTATTTTTTTGCCAACGACTTGTTCTTCATTAAAATAAACTCGGACAGCTCAGACAATTTGGCAGTCGATCTCCAGGTTTATCAGACGATAAATCGAATTCCCAGCGGGTCAAATTTCAACCAAAATTGGCATAAAGTTGTTTACCTAGGCGATATGCATCTTGTCTAAAAATTTTCATCAGAGTCGAGGGGTTTCCCCAATGTAGTTTTTGGAAATACTACAGTCCCAAATAGAAATGTGTGTTTGCAAACAGTAGTTATTGTCAATATGATGCAATAGAAGTTTCATTCCAGGAGAACTGGTCAGCCTGTTCTGAAGTGCAGATGTTTTGAGAGATAATCGTCGGTGTATGCTGCTCAGTCCTTTGGCGTACCTGTTTAGAAATTTTGATGAGCCATTCAAATGGGAAAGTAAGCCGTTCGCCTGTTCCTGTTCGCTGTTTGAAAAACTTGACAACCCCTTCAGCCATTCGATGAACCTTTTCGAATGGGTCGGAATGAGCCGTTTACAACCAGTTCAGAAGGCATGCGTTTCATGATCACCCGTTAAACAGATAGCCGTTAGTGTACGTTTTCCTGAGAGAGGTCACAATTTTTGATCATGATGTGGGGACATTCTTTACTTTTATCCTTGGTTTAAATTTCGTTTAATTGAACTTCATTATCATGCATTAGCAAAACCAATAACAAAGACAAAGTTGAACCACAACATATCGGGCATTGAGGTGGAGGTCTGGTTTGCCTTGGTGTAAAAAACCTTTAAATTGTTTTTTTAAAGCTTTGACTTTTTTTTTTGTCTTACGTCACTCGTGAGTTTTATTGGTTCCCTCAATGAAGAAGACCCGCGTGTGGTGAGAAGGGAATCGGGAAAGTAAAACTGAGGACCTTCACCGGTCCTCAGCCACTTGGCTACGCTGTCTTCTCCGACCCCGGAAAACCTAGGCACATAAACTTCATTAAACGTTACATTCATTTTAACATTCTTGCGTTACTCCATATTGACCAGTTTTGACTGGTATACTACAAGTAAGGTCGCTTTTTACTTGTAAACACTGTACATATCACATCGCGGCTACTTTACGAGTGAAAACCTACTGAAAACTTACCCTCTTCGTCCAAATCATCCAACATCTCCAATTCATCCTCATAGCGAGATTCAAAGTCATCTTGTTCGGGTATTTCCCAGTCCTCCATTTTGGAAGATTTGGCCAAGAAATTGAACGTTCTTCA
>JAKSDK010001013.1 GCA_022360095.1 Phycisphaerales bacterium | reverse complement strand
GCTGTTCTTGCGATGTTTTTAGCTATTATTTTGCCTAGTTCTTACTCTTGAAACAAGTGAAATGTCTGCCATTTTTGTTTTCACATTCAAAACAACTCAACCTCGTCTCCAGGTCTTCTCTGTTAACAGTGCATTAACCTGCAAGAAACCTGCACTTTTGACGTCATCGGTTCATTAAACACAAAATTCTTCCAAATTTGGTCATCATAGCCAATCAGACTCAGGGAAATACTTTGAATTAATAACAATATGATTTTAAGGGTCAAAAGGCCAAGTAATCTGCCTTATGCCACTTTGTGTCATTTAAAGTATTTATTAATTGGAACAGTATGAGATTCTGGGAAACTTCTTACCAACCCCTCCCCCAACAAAGTTCTATTATGGCTTTTGCCCTAACCCAACATGTTGCCCTAAGTGAGAAGTTGGTATAAACATTAAGGGGAGGGGCTGGTTGTGCATTAAAACTAAGATTTCTTGGCCTTATTGGCTGAAGACATTAACTGAGGGTAATAATAATATGTGGTAAAAATACCCTGGTTGTGCAAGATAATCTCAGCCCTCTGAGAAACTTATTCAAAACAACAGAATAGGCTTAGACTGTTCACAGTCCTCTACTTTTTTTAGTAAGATCATCAAGATCAAGCACTTGCCAGTACGGGCGGCAATCTTGGTGTCTTATTTACCGAAGGGGCGTTCCCCCTAAGTGATTTGACACTCGTTGCATTCAAGATGGCCGCCCGTAACGTGAAGCGTTCGACCTAAAAGTAGGGGACTTTGAACAGTCTAGAATAGGCTGCAGTTCCGTGACAACGTGTATTAATTAGCTATAGATTTAAGGCTTGTTTAGTGTTCAAACGGTCAATTTATTTCCAACATAGATGAAAAATTATCAGTGAAAATTGTTAACGGGTTTTTACTTACGCGTTTGTGAAAAATAAATTTTGCGTGATTTTTGTTGCTCAAACTGGAGAGACGCTTGTATCTTCTTCAAGTGATACAAGAGGCTTGGTGTCTTAGATTCATCCTGCATTGGGTAGAGAAGTTTAAGGAAATGTTTTGAGGAGAATGGCGATAATAGCAGTTCCGAGCCTCTTTGTAGGTCCCTTTCCTTTAGATTTCGAATTTCTGGGAGAGGGAATTCCCCAATTAAGTCTTCTCCCGCTACCCACCACACCCCACCACCGCCATCCCTATGGGCTCTTTTCTGACGTAAGTGTCAACTAGGAAAAAAAACGGTTCACACTGCGCATGGCCAAAGTACATCAAGAAGTATCGTCATACTACTTGTATTCTGGGTAGAACGTATTTCGTAGAGCGCTCAATTCATTTAATTGAAGAGCATTGACTATTAATAATCACAGGAGTTCAGGCTTCAGGAGTAATCATGAGTGTGGTCCTACAATTTACGGACCATACGAAACAGCACTGTCGCAATAAACGATCAATGATTACTCCTGAAGCCTGAACTCCTGTGATTATTAATAGAAGTAACGTCATATGTACTTATTGACTGAATGGGCGGGCCGGACGGGAAAATATGTGGCTCGAGGTCAGGACAACACCAGATGTGCGTCCTGGCTGAGAGCCAAATACTTTCCGGTCCGGCCCTACCTACAATCGATGATACTCAACTTGGGTCACATTGCTCTGATACCTGTCTTTGTCTCTTCCAATGTTGTTTTGAAATGGTGTTTTGGTGGACTTG
>JAKSDK010001427.1 GCA_022360095.1 Phycisphaerales bacterium | reverse complement strand
GTCAGAAAAAGTGCACGCGACAATCCCGAAAGGTATTGCGGGTGTTTTTTAGTTCACTGTTCTTCAAAGAAATATGAAAGAATGGCATGAGAGGCCATAGACGTATGTTTGTGAGCTGCTAAATGAAAGCAACAAAAGTAAATTCGACAGCTGCAGTCGTTAGGAAAAGTGTATAGATCATATCCCATATTGCCTTTCGCGACTGTCGCGTGGACATTTTTTCCGACAACCTTTCTCCAAATGGTTCTCTAAACTGACAATGTGTCAACCTCACTTAAACTTTGTTTAACTTGGTCCTCTTCTTGGCTCGCTTCGCTAGCCGATTTATGCTGTTTCACCCCGAGCTTTTCCCCCACTAAAGAGCCTGGTCCCAGGCTTAAAAACCTCAGTTTGCAGTTGTCTGTGGGCGCCAAAGCGAGAAGAAGACTTCATGTTTTCTTGGCATTGTGACCTTCACCGCCCAGCTCATCGGTTTGAACCAGTCGCTCGGACTTCATGCGATGTCTTGAACTCCTTTCCTGTTTGATTCTAAGTAAAAGCCGCGGAGTACCTTCGACTTTGCAGGTCAGACGGAATAGTCGCTGCAGGTAAAGAAATCCGGAAATTCCGGAATCGGAGAAAATTTTGCTTGTGGAATCTGAAATCCTGGGCTTTGGAATCCAGAATACAGCCCAAGTAATCCGGAATCCAAGTTCCACGGAAAAGGCTGGAATCCAGAATCCAAGATTGTCTTGGATTTCCTTGCATACACGGGTGATAATAGGTTTTTATGTTATTAATGTATAGTGCGAACAAGTTCTTAAATGAGTTGTTATCTTCTCAAAGAGTTACGAAGGTCGTGAAAGTTCGAACAAGATGTATAACACAGGTGAGGTCTAAAAGATTCGTGAATTACTACTCAATAGTGAATGCAGTAAATATCACTCAAAAATATTAAGTGGTATTTCATAATTGGTTAGACTTTTCAATAGTTCGTTTGGTTATCGTTCAGGAGGGAAAACG
>JAKSDK010001015.1 GCA_022360095.1 Phycisphaerales bacterium | reverse complement strand
CCACCAGTAACGGTCAACCCGAAAGTAGTTAAACCGCGATTAGATGCATCCATAACTGTCTTTCGCCCTACATTTAGGGCATCTTTTTTGTTAGTATTGTCGCTTTGTTTATGTGGGTTGTAACGTGAATGAAGTGCTTACTTGAAACTAACTTCGCTTGTAGTGTACAGCCAATAAGTATATCGTCAACGGCGCTTTGCACAACTTGACCCAGAGCACGTGGTCCAGAACAGTTACGTTTGTCGTGGGAACATCATACACTCAATTAAAAACCCATTCACAATTATATTGTTATTTCGATCACCCCCGCCCCCCTGCGTTTCAGCTCTCTCGATCTGTTGTTACACATCATATTAATTTTCCGCAACCACTATTTTAAAACTGCAATTAATCAAGGTCAAACAAAAGTCCTCTGCCCCTCGTGATTCAGTTAGTAAACAAGGACTAAAAAAGCGATAGACTGTTAGTGGTTTTAAAAAGATGGTCATCGGATTATAGAAGGATGGAAAGTATGATCAGGGTAAGTCGAACTTAGTTTCAATAATTTACTTTTAATATTAACAGCTGTCCTTCCAATACTGATTGACTGTGAGGAAATGGTAACCCTTGGCGAACTAGACGCATCTACAAGAATGGAAATCCAAACTGCGCGTATATCGTTCAACTCGAATGAACTGCAGACTGTAGCCACAGCATGTCTACAAATGGAGACCAGCGAGGTATTAGCCCCAGTTGAATCTCAGGAAGAAGTCCAGGGGGCGGCAGTAGTACCAGGTACCTCAGAAACACCCAGAGCGGAGATTACTTCTGGTCGTAAGCGAAAAAATATCGAAAATAGAGCTGTTCACCCCTCACAGGAACTTCTGAATTTCATTGCGATAAAATACTTGAAGAAAGTTGATCCATCAATACCGGAGGAGTCTAACGGGTTTGTTCAGTACATTGAAAGGGGGCGTAAAGCCCTTATTTTGCATGTTACCAGTGGCAGCTTAAAAGTTATAGTAGAATGTAGCTCTCTTGAGATCCTGGAAAGACTGTGGGAAGACTATAGCACAGGTT
>JAKSDK010000266.1 GCA_022360095.1 Phycisphaerales bacterium | reverse complement strand
TTTCGTGCTATAACTCGATTGGAAATGCTTGCTACGCAGGCTAACAAACCGCAGGAATTGCTCACCATTTCTTGATAGCATGTATGCCCCAGGGGGACCTGTGACTATAGGAGGGGCATTTGAACCACATTTTTGGCTTGGGAGGTTAGGACCAGGGCCCAGTTGTTCAAAAGGTGGATAACACAATTTATTTTCCTTAGGCTAATACTTATCTGGACTGGATAGCGATTTATCCGGTGGATAGCGCTATCCAATGTTTGAATAGCTGGAGCCTGAAAAAGTCAAACTTCAAAAATTCAAATGTCCTGTTTTCTTTTCCTTTTGTGGTTACTCTGGGGAGGGGTGGTTAGGGCAAAGACATACCTTGTATGTAATCATAATACAGGGAGAAGAAAGTTTTGGAGGTTTTGAATGGAGACGTACATTTTTATTGGGACAAGATGGAAGAAAAGATGTGGAATTTAGGTAAAAATGAATTTTTAAGAGAAGTATACTAGGCTCCGTTATTCATCTACAAGAAGTGCCTTTGATTATTACACATGTCATGGAATAAATAATATTAATTTGATCAGCATAGGATTCAAAACTTGTTTTTTCCTTTTTTTGTTCAGGTCATCTTATGACCATTACACTCCAGCATACCAGGTAGAATACATCCAATCATCCCTTCTTCAAGTGCTGTCTTCATGTTATGGTGAAAATCTTATAGTAAACAAATGTTATCAAACACCGAAGCAGATGGACGATGAAGGACTAGAAGTTTATGCAACAGAATGACATTGAAAGTTTTCTTTTGTACAAAATTTTACCCTGAATGTGATGAACAAGCTAGTACAGTCAAACCCTGTTAATGAAAACAGTGAAGCGGCCATAAAAAGTATCTGCATTAACAGGGTGTTTGTATTAGGCAAGTCGTGTTTACTTAATTAGTACAGGTAATAGCATGATTTGTAGTGATATTTGGCATAAATACCACGAATGATATTTCGAAATTGTTATACGTAATTTCTGAAATTTGAGACAATTTTGAAATATCACTTGTGGTATTTATGCCAGATATCACGTACAAATCATGCTATTATTTGTTTATACTACTACTTGCAAAAGGCTTGTAATTTTCACATGTAGGTATTTCAAATTAACCTGAAATACCACTCCTCTAAGCCAATCAAATTGCAGTAATTTTTCATGTAGTAGTATAAAGTAAAAAATACACCTTTTATTATGACAAAAATAATATTAAAGAGACAAAAAAGGACATTTATTGAGGATAATCAAATTAACCATCTTCAACCTTCAGAAAGCCATCATTCCACTGACTTTGCCCACAGAAAAATTGCTCATTTAAATACATAACTTATTCAAAATTGTTCACAATTCATTCTATCCAGTGTACATTGACATGCTGTCAACTGACATTTCGACTGATATACATGTATATTTTTTTTACCTTCAGAAAGGAGGGGTTTATGTTTACAGCACACATTTGAAAATATAGGATCTCACTTAAGGGAGGTAGACTTTCCATGAGAATGTGTTCATTGGGCAAGAAACAATTGTCCGTATTAAGTGGGTTGAATTTAGAGAAAAACTAAGAGCGTTCCTTATGGACAATGACATAGAAAACTATCCATAATAAACAGGTGTCCAAATCTTAGAATACTTAAAGGAACCCTGCTTAATAGCGGGTGTCTGTAAAGTGGGGTTCAGTTGTAATAGCAATGTGCCCTTGTGCAATTAAGGATTACTTTCACTTGTATGTTCACAGTTTTCAAAATTGCCCCCGTCACTTTGTGACTCAGGTTAGTTTTGTGTAACTTTGAAAATGTTTGTGAAATTAATGTTTATTTGCCCTTGGGCTCATGTGATTACATATAATCAAACAGTCAAGTAGAATGAATTACTACTATTGTCCTCTAGATCTATATTTCAAAATCAAACTCTAATCCAGTTGCTTCCAGTTTTG
The DNA here is from genome assembly GCA_022360095.1 of Phycisphaerales bacterium. Taxonomy (GTDB): domain Bacteria; phylum Planctomycetota; class Phycisphaerae; order UBA1845; family UTPLA1; genus JAKSDK01. The sequence continues at coordinate 188 of JAKSDK010000266.1, read as the reverse complement.
CCATCACTTCCTTTTCAAATCTCTCATTCAGCTCTGGAGTGAAGTAACTCTTCCATCCTCCCACCACACCCTTCCGCAACAATGGCGAACTCTCTTGTTCGTCCCTCCACTTGTAACTGATCTCATTTTTCTTCATCCCTTCCAACGTACACTGCTCCGCGATACGATTGATGAGTTCGTCTGACAGT
>JAKSDK010000064.1 GCA_022360095.1 Phycisphaerales bacterium | reverse complement strand
GCTCTTTCACCTCCAAATTTTTTTAACGTATCTTCTATAAATATAATACCGAATGACCGCTCCTAAATACTTCACTAGATACTATATATATATATATAAAGTAGTAGACAAGAATAATCACTAGATAAAACTGGAATATCATTTGTTGGTATATATTAGCTTCATTCAACGTCCGTGTTAGCGTATAAGCACGTTCGTCACGCGTATTGAACAGAGTTTGTTCTTCCGCAGCACTGGAAAACAGCTACCTCCTCCTGGAATAGCACATTACTAATGTACCACCCAGTCCAAGTTTTGGAGCTACTCACCGTCATCGACAATGTAAACCTTAGCATATCGAGAACTGCAATTTACTTTTGCATTCGTCGACATAAACTGCGAGTCAACTGTCTATTTAAGATCTTAAACGCAGAAAACAAAGAGATCGTCACTTGTCTGTGGGAGCAACCTTATCTCTCTGACGTTAACGATAATATAATTGTTAACTGTCAAGAATGTTGATTTTACTTGTTTTTCAACGGGTGACGTTTTAAGGGCGTTCAATGCTCAATGATATTTCACTCTCATGATCTTGCAGCATGGCTGCAATTCTGTTTGTTGGAGCAGAGTTTGCACCTATTCAATGGGGGTTTTTCTCATTGGCGTTGCCAAGACCTTGTCTGCTATCCACTCATATTGTGGAAAACACTAGTGAAACTAATTCCAGTGTTCCCATCCTCATCCTAATAAGAAATTGGACCTGTCATGCAGACTTCTTCGCCATACGCAGAAAACTAGCCTGAGAAACCAACTATGGAAAATACCAGTGAAATTAAGTCCAGTGTCCCCATCCTTATGCTCATACCAAATTGGACCTGTCATGTAGGCTTCTTCGCCATTCCAGCATAGATACCTTTCCGCAAAAGATATTGAACTAAATCTCGAATCATCGTATAAGGTTATTTCACATTCACTTCAAAGCATGAACTTCCGCTTCGGCCAAAGCAGTTTCATCATCATCGCCTCTGGTTCTGTTTGCATTCGCACTGTAACTGTCAATGGGTGTATCTTCTTCACTGGAGCTCAATCCCGATCCCAAG
>JAKSDK010001717.1 GCA_022360095.1 Phycisphaerales bacterium | reverse complement strand
TGGTACAGTTGTACCAAATTGGGAAATCGTGCTTTTCTGTTCAAGTTTGCGTAAAAAGATAGAAGACAGCACTCTTTGATTTTATTAATAAATGATCGGTCAAACCTTCCAGTGTGTAATGTATAGAGAAAGTTTGCTAGCACGATATAATCGTTTAGATGAGCAAAATCTTTCATCCCTGAAATTAACGCCTTATATATTTTTATAAAAGCAGTCTTTTACAGTTCAGCTCAATACATAACACACTACAGTGTACCAAGTTTAGTTTTTGTACAATTTTGTAACTGGCCTGAATTCTTAGGCTCGATTACCAGCCGCTGTTCGGGAAAATGAGCCAGCACTCATCCCCCGAGTCTCTCTTCGGGGAGGATCAAAGACCGGACCCGGGAGACGGGGGAAATCGAGCCTACTGAATTCTTGGATAAAAAATTGTCGACGAAGTCAAACTTTGAAACTCCGGAAGGTGTCCCCACCAAAGCACAAGTTCCGTGAAAGCAAGATAGGTAGTCATGATAATTATGGTTAATTACATTCCACTCTTTTGTGTTAAAGCTGCAATGTCTTGTAGGATTTTCGTGGTGAGAAAAAAAAGTACAGAGTTTTGTTATCAAATTCGGTATAAATTAAGGCAAGATTTTCGCATTGCTGGTTTGCACGTGACGTTATGGAGGCCATGTTGGATGACAAGAAGAAAAGCAAGTTGACTCTATTTTCATATCAATTCTTCAAGAAAAAATTCCATTTTATTGTCATTCAACTTAGACGCCTTCTCACGTGGTTGCAAACTAAGATTAACCCAATACATTAATTATGCATACACCTATTGTTCAGAGAAAACAAATGACAGAACAAGACTAATAATTCAGCCATTATTTTAATGAGTTTTATTATTTTTTAAAACTCATTAAAATAATGGCTGAATTATTAAAATCTCTTTTTAAGGTGACTCTACCCAGTTATTTTGTGAGGGTACTATCCAAGCGCGGTCATTGCACGCGTACTGAACAAGAATGTTGTATCATGACAGACTAGAAACAATAGAAAACTCCCAAAGCACAAACTCAGCCAAAACGCTAAAAATCTTCAATGTTTACTCAAGTTTGGGCTTATAGAAGATA
>JAKSDK010000877.1 GCA_022360095.1 Phycisphaerales bacterium | reverse complement strand
TAACTTAGAAATTGCTCAACTGTAATGGTTTCTTTAAAACCCATCGCTATCCTTCTTTTCTAAAATTCCGACAAAGACAAAGAATTTTCGTTCAATTTTCGACAGCGACGTGAAGCATTAATAAACACCGACACGAGACGTTTTAAAATTCAGACGAGCGACATGGGAGCCCCCCCCTGGCAGGGCCTCTTTTAAAACCGCGGATAACGCATCATTGTTTATCATTATTTCCTATTGTTTCACGGTTAGGACCAATTGGCTTTTAACCCAACTTATCCTAACCAAAAAAGTCGTTTGAATGTCATTTCGCAAAGAAAGCACCACCCGCAGTCTTCTGGTGGCAAAGTACGTAACCCGGGTTCTTTAAATTACGTCACATGACGTCACGAGTGAGCCTCCCTGATTTCTGGATCAGCAGAACGGGCGTGTAAAATTACAATACAATACAATACAATACCATATTCTTTATTTAACGAAGGTGACGTAATAACCCAATGAGTTATCTAACTTACGGCTTTCACAACACTACAAAATATACATATAAAAACAATGCCTAATCAGTAATATAAGACTACAACAAGCGAAAAAATAGAACTAGACAAATGTATGCTTTAACAAGATATAAGATGATATAAACTAACTGTCAAAATCCAATTAAACTTTCAGTTATTGCACCATTCTAGTACAACAGCAGACAAAAGAAAAATTTTTAATTTGTTATCTTAACTGCAGGTTCAGCAGAAGAGGAAAGTGCTGACCATCTTCTCGTTTTTTCGGTATTATGGTGGCTCTAACGAAGCTGCGTGCATCCTGGCGTATAAAAACAAACTGCTCTACCTCGAACATGCGTCAGTGAACATTTCAGTTATTAGTTACGTGATATGGCAAGTTATATATGTATAATACTAATACTAATACTACATAATAAGTATAACTCTAAACCTACAGTTTGTTGTTGTTGTTATTTTTTCTGCGATATCTCAAGGGATTTAAGGCCTGGCTAAAAGAAGTTATCTGAATATATGAATAATTGGCAATATCTCTCGCTACGAGACCGAGAACAAAATAAACTTTTCTCCAAAAGTAAATCTTAAGGTTTTCTTGTACCTTAACGTTCAATTGTGGTCACGTGACATGTCACCGTGGTCACGTGACATGTCAACGTTCAATTGTGGTCACATGACATGTCACCATCTTCTCGTTTTTTTGGTATTATGGTTGCTCTAACGAAGCTGCGTGCATCCTGGCGTATAAAAACAAACTGCTCTACCTCGAACATGCGTCAGTGATCATTTCAGTTGTTAGTTACGTGATATAGCAAGTTATATATGTATAATACTAATACTAATACTATGTAATAAGTATAACTCTAAACCT
>JAKSDK010001928.1 GCA_022360095.1 Phycisphaerales bacterium | reverse complement strand
TGCATCCCAACAGTCACAAGCATAATGTGCCATCTCATTAAACATGTGCTGTCTAAAGCGAATCTTCTTTGGGTCAGCTCCAACTTTTAACAAGAACAGGTACACTCGGCCAAGAAAGTAACCCATGGTCTGGGTACTAACGATTTTCTGTCATAAGTAAACAGATTGAAGGAATGGTTAAGAGTTTGAGAGCCAAATGGCTATCCGAGGAGGTGGGGGGGGGGGGGGGATGTATGTCCCTAGTCTAAATTACTAATGCGGTCGTTTTGTGTTTTGAGGAGTAGGCCAAGTCCCTGTCGGTATTTAACCCATCTTTATGTCTTTTGTCACCATTTCATGTAGTCTTATGTCGCTGTTTCAAGGCCATCTCGCTTGTCGGAATTTTACCCTAACGGGGCCTCTATTAACCCTTTAAGCCCAATATCCACATACAAATTCTCCAAACTGATCTCTATACATTTCTCTACAGAATAAGTTGAGAGAATTTGATAAAAGATCAAAGCATTTTCTCTTTGATCATCATTTTACTAATTCTCATAACCTAATCTCTCGACTATGTATCAATATCATTAGAAAATTGATGTTGGTCACTATTATGACTTAAAGGTTAAGTTAATGACGCTTAATACAAATTCCATAACATTACAGAACCAAACACAGGAAAACACGGGAAGACAAGGTGAATTCCATTGTGCAGTAGTTAAGAAGCTGTGATAAATTCCACTGTGGGTAGCTTTGAAAGACCTGATAATTTCTATTGTGCTTAACTTTTCATTTAATAAGGTAATAAGGACATGATGAGGACCAGAACATTCAAATGAAGTTAGTACAGTTCAAGTATGTCATCTAATTTGAAACACCTGGTATTCAATATCAATCTGCAGAAATGAGAAAGAATCCTCGGCATTTGTTTTTCTTCTGTGCATAAGGTCTTTTCTGGAAAGAATTCTTTTAAGTAAGGTTTCTGACACAGTGTTTGAACTAACCAAAATATTTTAATTTAAAATGAAACAAGAAATTAGTAGTGAAAGAACTGATAACCGTCACATGGTGGACTAGAATGAAACTTTTGATAAAGGGCTAGAGTATTAGAAAATGAGTCTGGACTGGAACATAATGTCAAGATCTGACAGAAACATCTAAGGAAGAGAAGACCACTGACCT
>JAKSDK010001741.1 GCA_022360095.1 Phycisphaerales bacterium | reverse complement strand
AATGCATGCAAGGAATTCCACAGAACACAAAAACATTAAAAGAACACTTCCATCATCTCTGCCAGTCCTTTCTGCATCTACAGAATAATAGGTCTCATTAATTCTGTTCGTATTACTTTATTCTTACTTGGCTGAAGATGAAAGGTTCCACATCCAGTGCACAGGAAGACCAAAGAATGTTTACTCGCTGATCTTTTGACCTCTGATGGACTTGTGAAAACTTGCACAAACACACGAACATAGAAATCAACACTTATGCTCAAAAGAGGTTTGATGTACCTCTTGTAACGATTAGCATGTGATTCTAATGAAAACAACAATATTCTCAAAGCCTGTGAAGTAAAAAAAAAGTACAGATTAAGACAACAAACCAAATAACCATTTCTAAATAGAAAGTGAATAACATGGAAACCAATACTGCAGTTGTAATGTCATCTAAATATTATTAAGTCCACTAATTCTAGCTTCAAAAATTAATTTAATAAAATTATTCTCCTCATTTTTCATGTAAGTCAAACCTGTATTTAGAGGTCACCCTTAAAATGTGTCAGACTGACTGCTTAGTAGAGGTTAACTGTTTAATAAAGGTTTGACAAACCTAAGAGTTTATCAATTAAGATGGTCACACAACAAATTGACCTCAAAGAGTTTCTATTGTACAAATAACAATGTACCTCTACTTGTGTTATTCAGTCATTCTCCAAAAATAATTTTCCCAAATAACACAAGCAAACTTGAAAACATTGGCACTTTCTTAGTTTCAGTCTACTTCCTTTCAAGTTATTCATGGCCAGACACTAAGCCTGTCTTCGCAATGGCGAGTTTTTTTTAAATTTTTAGCGAAGTGACTTTTTAGCACGACAACGCCACTATTAGTACATGCAGATCTCAATTATAACAAAAACTCTTGTTAGATTTCATCTCAAGTTATATAATTCACTATTGCTGACATTGCCCCTTTATTCAATCCGATGAAGGGTCAGTGTTCCAAACATCACCTTCTCAATCCTCTGAATCTACCTTATCAACACATTTGATAAAACCAAATCTTTTTTTTTTTTAATTTTCACTGCCCCAATAAACTTGATTACAGCTTAAAGAGTTAAAAATAACCACATACTAATTAGATTTAACAAATACAAGATGATGACAGTTATGACTGTAAGCGCTGACCTTAAAAGTGACTTAAAAATTGGCAGAACATTAAATTAAGCATTAGAAGTCACATATTGCAGACCTTTTTGCTTACTTACAAAACTT
>JAKSDK010001345.1 GCA_022360095.1 Phycisphaerales bacterium | reverse complement strand
TCCTGTAATTAATGTAAGATTGTTTATGGACACATTTCCTGACTAATGTACCAGTCCATTCCAAAACTGGAGAGTACAAAATGCAGACTGCAGACTGAATCATGCAGACCATTGTTTTCAGGGTTAGAAAACAATCAGTGGGACTATTTTTGTCTCGTTCTGATTGCGTGGTGAAAACAATGGTCTGCAGCTGTCTGTAGTCTGCATTTTGTGATGACCGACTCCAAAACAGCCCATGCTTCCCCCACGCAAGACGCCAGGCATTTGACTTTTTTGAAAAATTTTGGTCAAATTCCCGGGTATGTTGGTAGTTTAGATGGTTGAATGCCCCACCAGCTCACCCTTCAAAAAGCGTCAAAAACGCCCACCCACCAAAGTCTGTTCAAAAATTTTCCCATGCGTCAAACCATTTGTTCAAATGTAAACATGCATCCTACTAAACGGAACCCAATATCTAATCAAGTCTCGGAAAGCTGTCTTACGGAGGTTTGTTCGTTTCAATAAAATTGTTCATTTCTGAGAGACCACATTTAATGGGCTTTTTCGAAGGCTCTCAAAATAATAAAAAGGATGTTAAGTCTATTTTTCACCAACATTTTCATTGTATTCTATGACAGTTGATCAATATACCACCGACAGTTGACCGATATTCTGCTGACATTTGAAGGTCACTGTATTGACCGAGTGTCGACCGCCATACTGGCAAAATACTGACCGATATTTGGTCGATATGTTGGTCAACATGTCGCCCAATATACCAGTCGATTTATCGACCAACATATCGGTTGCGTTTCGGTCAATATTTCGACCGATATGTCAACAGAGTGTTAGTTTATAGGTCAGTCGCTATGTCGACCAAGGGCTGCATAAATTATGCAAGATCCCGATTTCCAGAGTGGTCCGTTCAATTCATTTAACTGGTTGACCAACTACAAAACTGACTAACGGACTGACTGATTTACTGACTTACTTAATAACTGACCCACTGACTGAGTGACTGTTTGACCGATGGGCTGACTTGTTGACTGACTGTCTTGTTGACTGACCAACTGACTGATTAATTAACTGACTCATTGACAGACTTAATGGTTGACTTGTTGACTGACTGAATGATTTGCTGACTTACTGGCTGACTGATTGACTGACTCACTGGTTAAAGCAATGACATAGGTTTTACACAACTTTGTGCCATACCATTTGTATAGATTCTACATAGTGTCTGATTCTACAAGGGTTACTAATTGAGTCACTGACTGACTAAAATGGCTGACTTACAGTTTACTGACCAATCAACTGACTGACTTATTGATGAACAGGCTGCTTGCTTACTGACTGACTCAATGACTAACTGACTGACTGGCTGACTTGCTTAGTGACTGTCTCATTGACTGACCAAATGGACTGCTGGAGGATTAATGTACGGGGATAATCGTTTAATGGTGGAGACCATTTTAGTAGCTTTGTGTTAAGAATTTCCCTTGCATAAGCTTAACAACCAGATGTCCATTACCGCTAAATATGATCATATTAGCTTTTTGGTGTTTACTTTAAGCTTCCATTTTTGAGCATGGTTATAAATTACATCACGCAAATGTTGCAATCCTTCTGGTGAATTACTAATTACTTAAGAACAGATCATCAGCATACATCAGGCAATTTGTATGTGTAATCAAATGGTGACAAGTGAAATTAGGGAACAATTTCACGCGCCAAGTGAAATTATTCCCTAATTTCATGAGTATACTATTTGATTACCTATTAATATCATGGGTGACGAATTACGTTAGCAATCCTGGATTTTTGACATGTTTATCCTGTATCGTATTGATTGAGAACCCCAC
>JAKSDK010001213.1 GCA_022360095.1 Phycisphaerales bacterium | reverse complement strand
GTGTTCATCGGAAACAGGTCGTCTTTACCCGCATGGTCGATGTGAAGATGCGTATGCAGAATGTAGCGGATATCGCCCGGTTTCAGGCCGTGCTTTGCAAGCTGGTTCTCGATCATATTGTCATGGAACTGCAGCCCCCGCATCCCGAGGCTTTCCATGATTGCGTTGTCCCGATAGCCGGTATCGACCAGAACCGGATGGGTTCCGCCCAGAATAAGAAACCCGTAAACGGGGACCCGGCGCACGCGGCCGCATTCATGGCCCAGAACCAGAAACGAAGTCTCCAGTTCGATATCACCATAATCCAGAACATGAATGGTCAATGCCATTGTCTCACTCCCTCAGATCATTCTTTGTCGGACACGAGGTCCCTCACAGCCGGTAAATCCGGGCTGCCGTATCGTTGAAAATCGCTTTCTGCTTGGGTTTTGAAAGTCCGGATGCCCCGGTCAGAAAGGCGTCGAACAGTTCCTCATATGTCGTCCAGAGTTTTTCGATCGGGAAATTCGATCCGAACAGGCATCGTTTTGCGCCGAAAATCTTCTCGGTCGTCACGATCATGTCGGAGACGAATTCCGGGTCGTTCCTGTGAATAAACGTTCCGAAGGCTGACAGCTTGGTGACGACATTGTCGCATTTGGCGAGGCGCTTCATGCCAGCTTCCCAAGCCTTCCGCCCTTCTGCACTCGTATCTTCGAGCATGCCTGCATGTTGAAGGACAAAGGTCACATCCGGGCAGGACTCTGCCAGTCCGGCCGCGGCCTCCATCTGCGGGGCAAAGACCTGAAGATCGAAACTCCAGCCATAATCGCTGAGGCAATCGATATTGCGCCTCACCGTCGGATCGCTCGGCAAATCGGGTTCGGGTGCAAACCGATAGGCAGGGTTCTCGTGCCAGTGAAGCTGCTGCCTCAGCCCGCGCATCAGCGGAAATTTCTTCAACCGGTCAAGCTGCGGACGGACGTCCCTGGTCGTGAAATCCGCATAACCGACAATGCCATGCGGCCAGCCATGCTCATCGGCAACGGACTGAACCCACGCCACCTCATCCTCAAACCAGTTCGGCGCCCAGTTCGCCTGAACATAGACGGACTTCTCAATCCCCGATCCCTTCAGATCCTCCAGATATTCCTCAATCAGGTAATCCCGTTTGATGGCGCCGTAAGAGCCGAAGATGCGCGGCTGTTCCGGCCCCAACAGCCACGGCAGATCCTTCTGGCGCCAGATATGGTGATGGGCGTCGATCATGCCGTCCTCGTCATTTGAAGAACGTGGTTGCTCAGGGCTTCGGTCCGGCTGCCGTCAGACAGGCTGTTGAGATAGGGCAAAACGCTTGCCAAAGC
>JAKSDK010000103.1 GCA_022360095.1 Phycisphaerales bacterium | reverse complement strand
TGAGGTAAATCAATGTTTTTACTATTATTTCACAATGAGGACTATCAAATACATCACCATTAAACATTTAGAAATACCCAAAGGCTAATTCATAGCATAGATTAAATTGTGAATAAAACATTTGCCAAATTTCTTAAGTTAAACCCTTGGTGACCATCATCAATTTTCTCCAAACAATTATTAAACACTCAATGACTGGTTCCGAGGGAAACAATTGCCTCAGGAAACATTGAGGTTCTCAGGAAACTACATTGACTGTTTCCTGAGCGACCAGTCTTTAAGTGATTTGTTATATAGCTGGAAATTTTATGGCTGGAAATTCATTTAACCTTGTTGGGCAACAGCCCACTCAGTACCTTGCAAGCAGAGGTTTCTCACTTGCATGGCTTTTAGCATTTACAAAGTCGTTTGCATGGCTTGTCCAATGCATAGTTGGCAGGGTACCCAGTCAGATGTTTAAGAGGGAAACAGTTTCATTGTTAGATGTTATATGACCTCAAAGTAACCACTGAGAGTGCGAGCAGTTGGGAAGAAATTTCCAGCTATTTAACATGACAATAAATAATAAAGAGAAAATGTTACGAGAATTAATTATATGATCACCAAACAGGAAAAGCTTTGACCTTTTACCAATTCTCTTAATCAATTCTTATGAGAAATATATGGTGATCAGTGTGGAGATTTTGCATGTGCATATTGGGCTTAGAATGGTAAGGGATGGGATGGGAGAAATACAATTTTCCCAGATAATGTATGAGGCCAACGTGATTGAACCACTGACCCAGAATAGTATTTTAAAGAAACAAATTACTAGTCAAAAATATTTTAAATGTCTAGTTCTAACCTGATGTATGAGATATCTGCTGTCTCTTTCCAATGCTTTCCCGCTTCAATCCTGAAGGCGCCATTTCTTGTCTGTTTGGTTACGGACAAAATGTAACAGGTAAGACATGTCTTATCAAACACACCTTGATTGGTCATTTACAGATCAAAATACAAGTGAAAGAGAGTGATTAAGTTGAAATGATATGAAATA
>JAKSDK010000023.1 GCA_022360095.1 Phycisphaerales bacterium | reverse complement strand
ATTTTGAAACAGTTTCAAGTTCGGAGGAGCAATTTTGCTTTTTATAAATTGCTTATTTGTTGTTCTTTCCGAAGTACAAGATTTACAGAAATTTGTTGAGAGTGTCGTACAGACTGTTGATTCCGGATTTGCCAAAGTTACTGAGTTTTTCCAGCGAATTGCTCGCATTGATGCACAAATGAAACAACTTCAGCAAAAAATATATCTAATTATTTACAAGGTTTCCGAGAGTAATGAAAATATGAATTCGAGGGCTTATCAGACAGTAGGGCGATTTTTTACATTTCTGGCTTATAAATTTATGGGTGCTACATGTGATGTTATCGATTCTATATTACATCTTGTTGATGTGCCTTCTGGTATTGCATCTATTATACGGTTTGTCGGCGTTTTAATTTACTTCTATGGCGGGGTTCCATTGTTGAATAAATTTGTTTTAGCTCCAAATATCTTTTTTTGGAGTTGCCAATTTGATCACTCGGGTTATTGCCTTTTGTTATGTGCATGACAGCTTGAGGAATTCAACGATGCCCAGAAGGGGCAGTTGATGCTCAGGAGGTACGGCAGGCAGTGCAACAGCTTTTAGATGGGCGTTTACAAAAATTTCAGGGGTTTTTCAACAATTTGCTCAGAGTACTGAAAATGATGCTAACAATATTATGGAGGTTCTACTCTGAGAGGAATTCTATGCCCTAAGGGCAGAGGAATTTGCACATTGGCTCGGAGACCAAATGCTATGCTCTGCATAGAATTCTTATATTTGCTTGTGTTTACCGACGAGAGGGGCCTTCCTCGAGATTTGCCCAGACCGCGCATCTCACTGGAGCTTTTCGAGGCCACAGATAGTTTTATACTTGTCCATCACTGATCAGGGAGTCCTATTACAGTCGGCCTTTGCTTTTATAAAATTTTTCTAGAGCTAATACATAATTACGGGTTTTTACATAATTTTATTGTTCCATTTCTTCTAATTGTTTAGTAATTCGCTTTTGGTGAGATTTGTTACGATTTGCTTTTTTCGCACCGAATATGCGTACCACAGAATCCCTATTTTGTGGTAGAAAACCACCTGCTTCATGTTAGACGAATTTGAGCTGCATTAATAGGCTGGTTACACTGATTGATACGCATGCTACACTTGTTCTACTTTGTGCTAATCCTAGGAAGTAGAATGCTGCCCATTGATTATATGAGCTTTTT
>JAKSDK010000884.1 GCA_022360095.1 Phycisphaerales bacterium | reverse complement strand
GTCACTAGAACCAAAACAACAACGCCCGAAGCCGGGTCATACCGGCCCTCAAAAAAAATGAAGTCACCACAACTGTGCCCGCGTGCAGCGAGCCCGCCGAATCCGGGACTGCAGGTCTGGGAAAAGTGGCGAAAGCTTTCGAGAAGTTTTGCACGATGGTGGTAGCGGCAAATCTCTTTGCCACAGGGCGCGGACCGAGTGTGGAGGAGCATGCACGGCGCTACATATGCGGATTGGTCTGCGGCGCTGCACGCAAAAACATGCAGCGCATGGACGAGCGGGTGGGCAAAGTAGCCAAGAAGATGGCGAAGAGAAAAGGGCGGATGGTCGATCTGCGAGAAGGAGAAAACGGCTTGGTGCGCACCGAGATGTGGAGCAAACGAGTGTGGGTGTGGCCGGCGGGCCGTGAGGAGCCGCGCGAGTGCTGGTTGGTCGTGCGGCGCACAAAAGAAGGTGTGAAAACCAGCCTGAGCAACGCGCCCAAAGGTACCTCCCTGAAACGTTTGGCCCACTGGCAGGGATCGAGGTACTTCGTGGAGCGAGCCTTCCAGGACGGCAAGAGTCATACAGGCATGGGGCAGTATCAGGCGCGGGGTTGGCAGCCTGGCCAATTTAACAACCCAGCAGATTGATTCGATTCTAGCCCATGACCCTCGCTTTGCCACACCGCCGCCGGGGTGGAAATCCGATAGTCATTATTGCCTGCCATTGCCTGGCGCGGAATCGCTGCTGCAAGCAGGGGAGCGGGTGGCCAGTTACCTGGAATCCACCATGGCGGACTTAGCCCAACAGGTAACCAAGGATACCTTGCAGCTGTTTGTCGGACACGGTGCCGCGTTTCGCCATGCAGCGCATCACCTGGAGCTATTGGCGTTCGATCAGCTCGCTAAACTAAGCATGTATCACGCTGAACCTATTTATTTGGAATACTGTCCCAGCGAACCTGTCGCGAGCGACCAAAGTAGGGGGAGTTGGCGAAAAATAGGGGGCGACTGGAAAATCCGGCTGCAAGGC
>JAKSDK010000954.1 GCA_022360095.1 Phycisphaerales bacterium | reverse complement strand
TGCCCATCAGGCAACTTAAGAACAAAAATTAATCACAAGCCCAATAGCCCTAGCCCTGGGCTATCGGACACGACTTTCTTTGCACGCTGAAGTTCCTAGGTCAATGCAATTGTTTGGCAGGAAACTGAACAGCTATTAAGTTCTTCATGTTCAGTTTTCCTTTTGTTTCTCCTCAAAGTAGCTGTGGGTTGTGCTTATCATAGCCACGGAAAATCCTTGTCCCTCCGCCCTTATAAACAGCCCTGCAGCACTCTGACCACTTGTATCACACCATAAAATACATGTCCCTTGGGAACAGGGCCTTCGCTTATGTTGGCCTTTCACCATGGAACACTTTTCCTTCAGCTATCAGGAGTATCCGTAGTGTTCAGGGTTTAAAGAAGGCTCTAAACACTCTTTTATTTTGTTTGGCAATTGCCCACTGAACTGTGCTTTTGTACAGTGATTGAGGTATTTTATTTTTACAGTATTTTCTCTCGGTGTACTGTTTGTCATGTTTGTGTTTGTCAGTTTCTTATAAGGGCTTTAGAATATAAATATACTTTTAGCACTATGTAAATAAAATGTCTTATCTTATTTCAATTCACTGCATCTGTAGATGCTGTGGTAACTGCAGAAAGGTCTTTCAACAAAATTGAAGGACGAATCAGGGGAACACTTCTAAACAAGCGATTTTCAATGGTATGTTTTACTTTCAAGTTAGCAGATATTCTTTTCTATTGATAAGCAATAAGTATGTCTTGAGCAACGCACTTCCAAATCAGTCATATTGAAGACTCAAGACACATGGCTGGGCATTGTTTTTTAATCAGGTGAAAAACTCCTTTTCACATTAAATTTATCTCCACATACCATAAATGAACAGTACTCTTGGACAAATTTAGAAGCAGATTTTATCATTTTTCAAGGACCTTTTATCGAAAACTCTGGTATGTCAGTGATTCTTCTTGTTTTCGTTTTAGGCTTTATTAAAAATGTGTTAAGTATATAGATGTATCACCCATTCATTTCTCTCCTCGTTTTTTACATTTAATACAGGGTGGGCTGAGTAAAAAGATGGATGTGTTAAGAGTAATAGATGTATCACCCATTCATTTCTCTCCTCGTTTTTTACATTTTGCTTTTTTTACCTTTAATAGAGGGTGGGCTGAGTAAAAAGATGGGTGTGTTTAAAAGTATATAGATGTATCACTCATTCATTTCTCTTTTCGTTTTTTTTTTACATTTTGCTTGTTTTTTTTAAAACCTTTTATACAGGGTGGGCTGAAGCACCATGAAGAGGAAGTGGTTTCCTACTTTTCTGATGACCCCAGTTCCGTTATGATCACAAACATACCATCCAGGTGTGTTCACAGCTAAATACTGGTGCTATGCTTATTTTGGCTTGCATTTTTGTTGAAAGTAATGCTAATTATTTTTCTTTCACTATGTTGCAGTTTTGACAGATTGTTGGTTCATGGTGTTTGCCAGTTCCTTGATTTAAAATCCAGCAGTAAGTTATAGCATTTTAGAACCTGATCATATCATCCAAGCGAGAGTGATACAAGGCTGTTACAGCTGGCTCTCTAGTACAGAGTGTTTTTGGGAGTGGCAAAGCCATGAGACAAAACTCACTGACGCGAAGAAGAGTCTCTCGTTTTTAATCTTCCCACCAGCTTATATTAAACTCACTTGGTGGGAAGCCAGCATGAATAGCGAAACATGGAATTCCTACAAAGCTCACAGCCTTTTGTGATACAGAAGAATGCTTGCTATAAGTGCTTTTGCAGTGTCGTGTGGCAAAAAAATAGCATTCATTGTGTGAGAAGTTGGTTTTCCTCAACATCATGCTATTGCCAAAGAAAGAAAATTCAAACCTGTTTGTGCATTATTATAATAATAATAATTACCATCTAACTTAGATTCCTTGTTAAATTTTACTTTTCTCTTGTCAAATTTACCCTTCTTTGTTGCCAGATA
>JAKSDK010000541.1 GCA_022360095.1 Phycisphaerales bacterium | reverse complement strand
CGCAGTCCGCACTCCGTGTTTTATACGGACCGGATTATTACCAGCCGACAGTTTACTTTTACTTTAATACCTCATGTTCTCGGTCTGTTTGACAGAACACGACCAGTCAAACCCCGTTAATACTGACGGACACTGAAGGGGCCATACAAAGTGTAAGCGGGCCATGCTCTCAAAAAGACACCTTTTATTAGAACAAAGTACAAAAGAAATAAAAGAGGACATTGGTATTATCAACTTAAACATCTCCAATCTTCACAAAGCCTTGTTTTCGTAGACTAAATCCACGGAACCACTAAAAACTCAGCTCATCTATATGTTACTTATTTTTTAAAACCGTTCTCTGCATAAGTCACCAGAAGTCGCTTAAAGCCAAAATAGTTTAAAATTGTCCCTGAGAACCGCATCGACATGCTATGAACGGAAGGTCTTTTTTTTTTCAATACGGAAAGGTCTGTTACCGCACACAATTTAAACTGAAGTGTAAACATTAGCGAGGTCGACGTTCTGTGAGAATCTGTTGATTGGGCAAGAAAGTAGACGGATTATACCCTTGCAGCTCTCAAAAATAATTAGGCACTAAAACTTTTCGCAACGGGTCGCTTTCGTAATCGAACCCATATGTTATGCAAATAATCACTATTCAGGCTGCCCACCTTCCAAACAGAAGTATTCCAGAAAAAAAAAAGTAAAAGCAGACCGAAAAATTCTTCACTTTCTAGGAAAAATGGTATTACTGAAAAAAAAAGCCCAGCTTCCTTGGGACTTTTGCCCTCGCTATATGTACGGTTCGGTTTAAAAGAGCAACTTCGTTGTTAATGGATTTGAGCTAGGGACGCGTAACGCACGTTATTCTAATTCTCTTAGTTTGGTCTACAGCTTTCTACGCTCATTGATACACTTTTCAGAAAGAAAGAAAGAATAAAGAAAATTCTGTTATGTACCCTCGGTAGTGTTTATAGCACTAATGCTAGCGGGGCCGAGCAAATACATGAAATAAATAATTAAGTCCCACATAACAAGGTTAAGAATCCCAACTGGCCGGAGGCAGACAAGCTGGCTATTTACAGGCATGGCCGAGGATTTGAACTCGGGACTACCGTGACCAATCCAGTTAGCGGCCTTAACGACTCGGCCTTGCTGCCTCCTCACTGCCGCAGACTCATTTAACATTTTTCAGTCGTTTTTATTTGTTTCTTTGGTGAATTACTATCAATTACACCGATGTTTTCTGTCGGCCTGGAGCTGCAGCTGTAGTTTTTCTACAATGAAAGCCCTCCTCCCGATCTGAGCGTGTTGAATGCCTGATCATGACCCGGGCAGATTACAGCCTCTTAAGAGATGTTTTGTACTTTAGTAATTTAGAGATTATAGTCGCCATTG
>JAKSDK010000891.1 GCA_022360095.1 Phycisphaerales bacterium | reverse complement strand
GAGGCCTCTGGCTCTAGAAGGCTTAAAATGGGAGGGGCCCCCTTGATACTGAGCCAAACCGAACTACTCTCCCCTGAAACTTACCAATTTTAGAAAGATACTTATCGTAACTTGCAACTCACCATACTAAAATGCCATAGGTAAAAAGAGGTATAATCAGACTGTGGAAGAGATGGTGTAAAGAGTCTAGACTATATCCATACTTCTTGCACATTCGTAATATGTGTATACACTTTTCCACTTTGCTGAGAAGAGCATCGATTTACGTGTCCCTGTTTGTAGGATTACTATGGAAGTTGAAAAGCTGCAAAGTCGTTTCGCTGCGTAATGAAGTCGATTTGCTGCATGCAAAGACGAAAGTTGGAAAGTAAGTTCGCTACATCATAAAGTTGATTGGCTGCAAAACATTTGTCGTTTCGCTGTGTGTACTTAAGTAAATTCCCTGGGGAAATTGGAACGTAAAAAAGTAAACTTTAAAACATGAAAAAAACTCTTTCTACATTTGCTCCTGATCAGATGGACGTGTTTTACTTTGCATGCTTTGGACGATTTAATGAGGTAAAATGAAAGCAGAATTTAATATTGAGTAAGAGACATGAAATCGTCTCTCTGAAGGTAGCCTGCAGTGCAGGCGTTTTCTTTGAGCGCGCAATTTGCTCGCGAAAGCGCAATGTCGAAACTTCGCGAAGAGAGGAGGAGATGGCGTAAGGGTTACTATATCTTCCACTGTCATAAAATCAAAGATAGCGGCTACAACAATATTACGAACACGAACAAGGTTTCGCCCGCCAAAAATACGCCTGCACTGCAGGCTACTCTCAAGGGTGAACTTCAAGTGAATAACATATCTTAAATATTTGGTCTTTTGCTTTTTTATAATAGAGAAGATGAATATTCTAATGATATTGCTGGACTGGCTTAAGTTCGCGTTCTCGTTCCCTCGAAGTGAGTCGATGACAACAACGGAAAAGTTCGTCCAGTGGTCATCGCTGTTTGCCTACTGCACAACTGGTTTCTCATTTATTGCTGCCCCTCAGATGTATAACATCATATTAGGGCTGGATTACCAAGGGCGCTCTGAGGGATATATCCGATTATTTGGAATAAGCCTCGTGGATATCGGAG
>JAKSDK010000953.1 GCA_022360095.1 Phycisphaerales bacterium | reverse complement strand
TATAGATATTTTCTGGGTAAAAATATGACTGTGGTCTGAAAGTTATATAATTTTGTCTGATTTTCAGTGCTTTGTCCTGCTGGCCATAGTTCAAACTCAACTGCAACTGATCAGTTAGTCAGGGCCAGCACCTCTAGCTTTTTCAAGTATTGGAGTCAACAGAAGAGTGTACCATTCTTTTTAATTGCCATCCTCTTACCACTATGCAGTGTAAAATCTCCAACGTTCTTCACAAAGTTTAATTCTCTAGGTGAGTAACTAATGTGAGAGGTCTGAATTAATATTATTTAATGTTGAACTGGTAACACGAATTCTTCCCTGCTGGCAGAGGCCTCTTTCCCTGGTATCTGCCCACTGAATTCTAGGGACAAAAGGCTTCTACTAACAGGGAATGAGATTTCCCCTTTTTTCTGTCTATTAGTGTAATCCTGGATAGTAAGCTAAGCTAGGTGATGGTGTTTAGCAAAAACTCTCAAAAGAAGGTTATTTCGTTTTCAAAATGACTGCACTGGCTAGGCTGTTCTGACTTTTGGTAAGCAGCAGAAGACATTCCTTTAGGCTGCATAGCTGGCAGGATTTGTATTAGAGTGCTATATTGTTTTGGCGGCAGAGCTGCAAGAAGAGTGGTTACAAGTCAATTTGTAATCCCTCACACTCCGCTGCCAAGAAAGTACACCGGGCACAAGAATCCCGCCAGCAACACAAGTTAACATTCCTTCTCTATATTCACTGTAACATTTCCTCTGTCTTGCTCAGTCCCTTTGGTGATGATATTCAAGAGGTTTTGCTGTAAAGCACAATTTAATATTAGTTTAACATTTCCAAAACTCAGATCAAAAATTTCAAACTAATCTATTATTATTTCGTTTGAATAGCTCAGGCTTAATCAGCGATGTAAAATGAGGTCAGGGAAAATTTGAAGAGGAAAGAGAAAAACATCAAGTATGCGGCAACCAACTTGAGTTAGAGATACATGTACATGTCGTTTGCATAACAGAACTTTCTGTACGGTTAGGTGTTGAAAAGGGGCTACCCCGCTTTCATTGGGGGAGTTAGAGCAATCAGGGAAAGAAATTTAGCCTTGAAGGTGTATCCAACTCCTTTATTTACCCACATTTAACATCAACTTAACAGAAGAGTAAGGGAACCATAATAAAGTGAATTATATGATGGTTTCTGTGAGTAGCCGGCTCCTCTGTATCAACTAGACGGGAATTTTAGCGCATCGCCAGAGCTTCTGGAGAACCCTGGAGGTTCGAATACATAACACAAAGGTTGTTATGTATTCCCAGGAGGGGAGTCTGAATACATAATACAACAACAGATATGTACTAAACAACCTCAATTAAACCAATCACTAAAGAATCTTAATTTTTATGTCACAAATGAAGCTCAAGTGATTTGAACAAAATATTTCATTAATTTGAAATTGTTGCTCTGAGTTTTGGAAATTGTTCGTTAAATGTC
>JAKSDK010000244.1 GCA_022360095.1 Phycisphaerales bacterium | reverse complement strand
GGATGGTTCAAAAGACTGGGAAAAGGATAAATACGGGCTGCGTTTAAGAAAATACGAGTAATACATTCTTGTTTATTTGCAAGAGTGCTAATGTGTTGAGTTATTTTCAAAACTTCGTGAATTTTATGGTGAAATGAAACTTGATGCAACATTTCCCACACCTGTGTTTCACGTGCAACAAACTCAAAGGTGGAGCTGTCAAACTTGTCATGTTTTGATTTTTTTTTTGACCCAAAAATGAAAGGTAAAATTCCACATGTACTAATTAAAGCCCAAAAGACGTCCAAACACTGGGGTCAGTTCCTTGCTGGTACTTAATGTAAAAAATACAGCTGCAATCAAAATCTCCCTTGAATTCACAAACATTAATAATTGCTGTATGGTAATTAATGCTCACACCAAAGCCAGAGTTTGAACTTGCAGCTAATGACTACCTATAATTTTTTTTGCTTTCATGACAACTCTGCTACTGATCATAGTTCCTTTGGCATTTTTTGCATATAAATATTTCAAAATTAACTTTAATTTTTCTAGTTTTTGGGAAACCATTTTACCTTTCATACAAGCAACAAACAGAAGGAGAGATGTGGCTGAAGACTCAGACGAAGAAGGTAATCTCTATGGTTAAAAATAGGTACACCTTTATATGTAGCTTAAAGTGGAAATGTGATCGCTGTGCAATGTGAGACTATTGCAACTTTGGTCATTAATTGTAGGGATGTTGGATACTAGTGAGTACATTTGGCTGAATTACCCATCCCTCCTCACAAAGTTGTGAAGAGCCCACTGATTTTCTGGTCTTTTTCCTATTAACAAAATTTGGCACTGGTTGAAAAAAATATGCAGATATCTGATGTTCCAGCTAAAGCTTCGCCCTTTATCAAAGGGAAGTAATAAGAATTTTTACAAAGAACAAGAGGCATGTTAAGAACAGTGCAAATTGTTACCTAATTAACCCTTGTTTTAAACAGTCAAACTGCCACTCACAAATGAATGCCATCTCTGATGATTCTAGAAGGTGTTAATGGTTTTGCCAATTTGCGTAATGAAGACTGAAGATTAAGCTAAAACTTCAGGCTTTTAAACTTTTAAATATTTTGTCAGAGTAACATTCTACTTTTTTTAGTCTTTGTTTGTCTTTATATGTAAACCGTATTAGTGGACACGGCAAAAAAAAATTCAATACCTAAATTGCTTATTGCCATCATTAGTGTACTGATTAGTAAAAAACAATAATAGAATATTCCTGGTGGTACAGTAATATTGTATTTATTTCCAGTATTAATTTTACGATATTTAGTGTGAGACTAGGCCTGAGAAAACAGCCATAATATTTTGCAGTACCACCACTAGGGTACCCTGCTAGCAGAGTCGCTTCGATCTTTCCTAGATAAGTCGGGAAAGAGGAAGCGACTCTGCAGACATCTTCTAAATCATTTAATTGATCTGCCGATCATCCAGCTTTTTGGATGAGTCAGACAAGTTTTATACCGGATAAACTAGTTTTATTTGTGCATGCACGCATATTCTGGAGTTTTGCTGACTCTTTCTGCGCCCACGCTTCATAACAAAACAAATAGCCGCCGCTTCAATTTCATGCAGGATTTTGGAAAACTTATAGATTGAACGTGCAGTTCCAGAAAAATTGGAAAATGCACCCAGACTTGGGATGGATTTTGTTTTGGATTTAACCATGTGCTTAGCCGATTTTACTTGCGTGAAGGGATCACCAGTCCAGTAAG
>JAKSDK010000213.1 GCA_022360095.1 Phycisphaerales bacterium | reverse complement strand
GGGGAGGCACATTTTCAGGCAAGTTAAATATCGTTCCACAAATCGGTTTTATGCTTAGATCTCAGTGAGCATTTATATATGAATTAAAAAAGGACTTAATTAAAGCATGAACGCCCCCTTACTGCTATGTCCTGGGCGTTGTTTCTGTATATATTAACTTCGCTTGTTTGGTTATATTATTCATTTTAACCCCATTCATTCCAATAATTAAGGGCACACTTAAGGGAGTCTTCCTTTGAATCCCAACTGACAAGAGCTCCTGTGGTGTATAGTAGTTTCCAACTTTCGGGCTTCCAAGACAACAATGATCATCATCATCATTACCATCATCATTGTAATCATTATATTGGGATTCTTAGACGTGATATGTTTAGTTTCAACTATTTGTTAATTAGTATCCCTGAAAAGCCTTTAAGAGGAGAGTACAGTATATTTGGGTATCATGATTTATAAGTGATCAGAGGGTTTGTCAGCTCATTAGTCATTCGAAATTAACATGATTAGTTGCATCTAAAAGTTTTTAAGGGACACAAGGAAGTCTCATTAAATTGTGATAACCGACGTAACAGTATATTCAAAGTAGAGACTGGATTATTCATTGACTTGTCTCTTCAGGCCAAAGGTCTTTGTTATTTGCTTTGTTATTTGCCCATAAATTATCTTTGTCTTTGATCAAACCTGCTTATTGTTTAACAAGTCTCTCTCTTTACATCTCCCTTGTCTACTTTATATTATTTCTTCATTCCATCGTGAATATATTCTAGAATCCATTCACCAGAACCAAAGGTACTAATAAAGACGTACGGGTCTCACGTAGGAAACGAGCGAAAGACTGGATAGACCGCGTCGTTTTTTAGTATAAAAAGCACACAAATTGCCTTGAATCAGGGGCCGACCATTCAGCGGCAAATTATGAGCCGTTTTTCCTTTATTCATTCATTCCTTTCAACCGACTGACAGTTTTACGAAAAAGAGAGCGATGGACGGAGAACTAAACATGGCCACGGTGTTACATGAAGAGATATTCCCATCCTGTGGCACAATTATTGAATCCGGCCCTTCCCTTCAGACGGCTCTGCCGTAGTC
>JAKSDK010001302.1 GCA_022360095.1 Phycisphaerales bacterium | reverse complement strand
GTTTCATTGATCTTTATTTAGTATTTCCTAGAAATTTTAGGATGATATTTTTACCCCATACAAACACTGTAATTTTACTGGAACCGTACTGTGGTACTATCACAGAGCCTGGGTTACCTGTGGACTAACTTTAAGAGTGCCTTCTTTTTCTGGGGTTGTGGGGGTGGGGGTGTTAGAACTAGGAAGACCCTGGGAGGGGCACAACTTTTGTTTGGTTAATACTGTACATGCAAGGCTGGGGGATGGTTTACTTGTAACTGCCTTTCAACATGGGCTCTTTTTGGCTGAACCACTAGCACATCACATTCTTATTATAATATTATTATCATTAACTCATCGTTAATTATTTTTTCCCTCCACTGATCAGAATCCAAGATATTCAAATCTTCTGAGGATACAGCTCGCAGATCAGAGGGCAGTGATGGTAACACTCCCCGTCTTACCGCTGGTCTCGCGTCTAGTTCAAAGAATACTGCAAGCAGCACAACGAACCAAAGAACCACATCAAAAAAAAAGAGAGAAAGAACGGAAAGGACTCCAAAAGAGTGCATTAGGGACCCTCCAGAGCTTATCAGAACCAGACTTTCAAAACGTGCTGATCTTCCTGTTGATCTTTTGTAACACACAGTGAAGAATGGTGAGTTATTAGCTTGTAAAAAAAAAAAAAAAAACCCCTATATATGTAATTTGATGATCTTGGTTATGTGTACTTTTCCGATGCGAGTGAAAGTCAAGAGAAAGTTAAAGTTGTTTTGTTAAGATGTTACAAAAGTGTTCCTGGTGGTTCTCTCATCTCTGTAAAAAATGCTGCCACTGTTCTAAGACCTAAAGCAGATATATATTTTTAAGACTTGACTGAAATCGGAAACCGCGCATTAAAAGCCTCTGGAACCCAGGGTAAGTATCTTATGAAGAATTCTGGAGATCTCGGAGGGTGTTATCCGTCGAGGCCGTAACACCCTCCTCGATCTCCATAAGTCTTCATAAGATAGTCAGCCTCATTCATTAATTGTTAATTAACAGCACGTTTTTTTCTCCCACCCCGTTATTACGGACTCTCTTTATTACGGACCAGTCCGCGGGAGTTGACTGTAGTTAATTATCTGCTAGCAGATAACTGACT
>JAKSDK010000817.1 GCA_022360095.1 Phycisphaerales bacterium | reverse complement strand
CCAAAAAGTATGTGGATGATAACACAGGTGCCCCAGATTTAAGTGATTATTTGGAAAAAGAGGGTACCGTTGCTATGACTGGAGACTTGAATCTTAACAACAATAAAATAGTTGGTCTCGCAACTCCAACATCAAACACAGATGCTGCAACCAAAAAATATGTGGATGATAACACAGCTGCCCCAGATTTGAGTGATTATTTGGAAAAAGATGGTGCCGTCGCTATGACTGGAGACCTTAATGTTGGTAATAATAAAATAGTTGGTCTCGCAACTCCAGTGTCAAACACAGATGCTGCAACCAAAAAGTATGTTGGTGATAATACTGGAAGTCCAGATTTAAGTGATTATT
Organism: Phycisphaerales bacterium; assembly: GCA_022360095.1. Taxonomy (GTDB): domain Bacteria; phylum Planctomycetota; class Phycisphaerae; order UBA1845; family UTPLA1; genus JAKSDK01. The sequence goes on along the minus strand of JAKSDK010000817.1, from coordinate 1,010 downwards.
TGGAAAAAGATGGTACCGTCGCTATGACTGGAGACTTGAATCTTAACAATCATAAAATAAAAAATCTAAGTAATCCAACCCAAGACAATGAAGCGATAACCAAAGATTATGTTGACAAACTAGTTCACACTACAGCTCAACCAAGTCATTATAAAGATGAGTTAGCCTATTTCATGTCAAGTGGGTCTCAATGGACTGATGAAATAGTTAATAAAACTAGTTTTGCTATAAATAAGATAGATAACTTACCACCAAACCAAGGAAACTTTCATGACTATAACCACAAAGTAATTTTCATGACTATAAATAAGAATTCTCAGGGTAGTTATAAGTATAAAATGGGAATCAATTTTTACAGATTAGAAGGAACTACTAATTACACATTATGTTTGGAAATACTCAACACGAATTAATGTTACCCTTTGGGAAAAGACTCAAATAAGTGTTGATAAAGGAACATCAAAAGGATTATCAATTGGAAATGTTTTTATAAGGAAGTTCTCCCATAAATATACTGATTCAAAGGGAAAAACACAATATATGTTCTACCATAAAATAATAGTTAATTTTCGGAGGTTGTATTCTGATGTTAGTTCCTTTCTTCACATTCTTGTTAATATTCCACTGGAAAAATATTTACAGGCTATATTTCCACCTAACGTTTCAGGAGTTTACATGATTGCTTATGGTATTAGGGGTACAGTTAGCAATATCGACCCAGATAAAGTTTACGACTATCACACCGCATTTGATATCAAACCAACAGAAGTGGTGTACAATGTTGATATAAATGCAAATCAAAAAAAAATTAAAAATATCAAACTTGACCGACAAAATGATAATAGTGCTACAACAGTTGCATTAGTAAAAGAAGTAGCTCCTTTTACTAAAAATGCTTTGTACAGATTATACTTTAGTGAGGTCTATGACTTTGCTAATGCGGATAGTTATGGAATAAATATAGGTTCATCTGGAGTTATTATTAATTCTGTAAAGCCTAATATTCCATG
>JAKSDK010000373.1 GCA_022360095.1 Phycisphaerales bacterium | reverse complement strand
GACCAGACATGTAAATACTGTAAGTGACCAGAAAAATGAAATACATTAATATACACCATTTGAGTACATGTACAATATATATTGCTGACTTTTATGGACCTTTGTTAAGTGAAGCATTTAAGAACTACCTTAGTTAATTTTCTTATTTTTTGTTATGAATACTAATTGTTGCATGTAATTTTCACTTTTTAATTTATATTTGTAAGTGGTTGGTGTGTTGCCTAACTGATGGCTTTTACCAACCCAATCAAGATGATGATGATGTGTCATACAGTGTAGAAAAGCAATGCAAAATGAGATGATGAGAAGTTACATTTTACAATTCAACGTTAACAAACTGTGTATGTGATTGTGTGTTCAAAGATTGAAAAAAAAAATGAATTCCAGCTTTCACAATTTTTCTTGCCCGGGGCCATTTCTCACTCATCTTAGTTAATGATTTTGTTAGAGGATGATTTACCTGGACCGTTGTCTATTGGGTATTAGGTACATGTAAGCTTACTAATAGTAATAATGTACCACTCCCTGGCCAGGAGTCTTAAAACAGCTCTTAATAGAGACCTTTAGATTCTATTCAATACTAAGTTGTGCGTGCGTGTGAACCAGCATCATTTTGGCTGGAAAACTTGGTAGCCGTCATAGTACTATGAGTTTCAGCAAGGATGTCGTAGTGGCAGAAGCGAGTTATCAAATGTCAAAAGTTTTACCCTTTTGCGATCACGAGAGGGCTTAACCTCCTTCAATACAGATAACAGTGCTATCTTTTCTAATGAAAATAGTACAATGAAGATTTCCGTGCCGGTGTCTATTTTTTTAGAATATTATTATTATACACGAAAAAACTTTAAGTTAAATCTCGTACTCGTAGTCGCTCTCATCCTGGCATTCTAAAGGTCTCTAATTGGTCACTAGTAAGTAATAAAAGGTTAAGAAGGTTAAATTAGGCTTGTTTATAGACTAAGTGGAAGGTGCACTGAGCTTATCCAGCTAGAATACAGGCAATCTTCTCCACTCAAATAATCCAAATACAACATAAATGGATTAAAAACCCCAACTGGTAGGAGGCAACCATTTGGCTATTTACAAGCGAGGCCGAGGATTTGAACTCGGGACAACCACGAACAAACCCAGTATTAAAGTAGACGAGCTGACCACTCGGCCACGCTGTTAAAGTTGTTGCTGTTATGTTGTTGTAGCATAATGTAAATATGTGACCAAACTTTCACTAGAAATACAGTGTTTTTATATAAATTAATGCATAAATCTGGCAAACCTTTAAATCTAAATTGTCAGTTTGTCCGTCATGACCCCAAAAGGTGTCTGTCGTTGAGCTTGCATCTTCTTGCCCTGTTTTCTCATTATTCTTCGCTTTCCGT
>JAKSDK010001513.1 GCA_022360095.1 Phycisphaerales bacterium | reverse complement strand
TCATTGGAAAAAATAGACTTGAGCCTGCGATCATTTGAAACTGGTAATTTGTCAGCGGATAACTTCAAAAAAGTACTCGACCTCGATGGGTCGACACTTGAGCCCGCGCTACGGTCAGGTGATACTGGTCAGCGGATATCTTGTTTTGACAGCTGTCAATTGATCACAACATTGATGTGCAATTAGTTTTCTATTGGGCTCCCAAACTAGCTAGAAAATGTGAGAGTAAACATTGGTTTCCCTGTGGTGCGGACGGACGGTCAGGCGTATGGTCACGTGATTACCAAATTTTCTCGGATGGGTAGATTACCACATTTCCTTAGCTATGGGGCTCCGTCCACGCGCGCGCTTCGCGCTATAAATCATGCAAGTCAGTGAGAGCTATGCATGTGCAATGCAATCTAATAGTGCCTAAATGCTAAATTGTTGTTATATTGGGAAAAATCACGACCGAGATCATTTCAAAACTTAGCATGTTTCTTTATAAATTGCCATAGTCAGCCAATACAAACATCACTAAAACACTACAGAACTAGCTTTGAGCCAAATAAAAAATCACAGTCTTAGAAGCGCTGGAAGCGTTTCTTATGTATATATATATATGAGGACAACAATAGTAGGAATGATAATAAAAACACTTGGAATAAAGTTAAGCATAAGAGTATAATTGATGTTAGTTTCCTACATCGGGGTTCAACTCATACACCTCAATCATTGTTCCATTGACTTCGGTTTCCAGTTGGGTACAGTCTGCGTTTTCTACGTTGACTGTGACATTATACCGGGCACGAACTTGAGTCGTAACTGTGAAGTATTTGTCTTTGATGTTTTCCGCAGTGAAACTGTGTTATCAACGTTACGTTCTCTGGGTTTGTCCTTTTGATTACAATCGTGTTTAATTCAATACTTCTTTTCTATTCCGTCTTTCAGGGTCCGAGGTATTGGGGAATGGACCTTGTCACGGCTTTCGACGCCATCTTGACGAGTAGGCAAACGCGTGAGAAATAACAGTGTTTGTATGAGAATCTAATGTCGAATAATTTCCGTAAAACGGCTGTTCT
>JAKSDK010001253.1 GCA_022360095.1 Phycisphaerales bacterium | reverse complement strand
TATTTTGCAAAGTCATGTCTGGTAGTCTGGGACAAGTTGCTTTTCTTGCTGGGAGAGTGTCTTTTAAAGCTTGAATCCTTGCCCAATGGACAAGGGTCCCAGCAAGTCATCCTCTAACAAAATCATTAACTAAGACAAGCAAGAAGTGGCCTCCGGCAAGTAAAATGTGAGACCTTTCGAGCCCTGTAGTGTGGAGTAAAAACTTGGATTCCGACTGATATGGAATGAAGATTATACCACTTATAAAATAACACGCATAAAGTTTCTCCTCACTTTACTTTATGAATTTCTTATGGTACTAAAAATAGAATAGACCTTTTCAGCTTATATGTTTTCTACCCAATTTCAAAACCACATGATGTAACTCCCAAAGAACTGTTTCTTTCAAATGTCACCTCTTTCACATGCATATGTACCCATTATGTAAACAAAAGATACAAATTTCCTTGAGAACATCTTGTGGTATTGGGTGACTTGAGAAAATAAAACATACACATACACTTGTCAAAAAGTTTATTTTGTTAACATTGGTTGAGAAACAAAGAAATTGAGAATCAACCTGGGTTGAGACCATTTTAACCTGAATTCCATTGTGAACTATAGCATGGACATGGAGGGCACTTACTTCCCAGTCTAGACAGTTCACATTTTCCTCAAAGTTGGTCAAGACGGATACAGAACAGTATAGGAGAGAAAGTTCCTCTTTGGTTACAGGAGAAAATCGGGTATCCCTCAGGGCACTGTAAAAAGAGGAAGAGAAAGGTATTCATTCATTTAGAACTTAAGTTTATGAAATATCAACAGGAACAATATTAAGTGATGGTTTATTCCAAAGGAGAACTATCAGAGCTATGGGGACAGCAAAGGGCTGGACAGTGGTTTCTAAGAGGTTTTTCTCCAGATGCCACGATGCAACAAAACTGCGGTCCAGGCCAACATGACTGTTCCGCAAAGATAAACTTCAGCAAAAGCTTGCCCAAAAAGAAAGCATCTACTTTAATTTTCATGTCACCTTGTGGTACTCTGGCTTTCTTCTGCTCCCATGAAAAACCAACATATCTAAATTCCAATTGATTCAGTGAGGGATGGCGGACACAAAAAACCCCTCTTGATCATTTTTTATAAAGTGACATGGACCCTTGTAACATTATGTTCTACTAATGAAACTGAAAG
>JAKSDK010001360.1 GCA_022360095.1 Phycisphaerales bacterium | reverse complement strand
TTGCATTGTAGTGTATTGAAGCTTGTGGGAATTCTTTCTAGTTGTAAAAATAACATAATGAAAGCACATGATGTCTTTTATTTTATCAAGTTGAAAAACAGAGATCAGCCCATGCAGGGGAATCTGACACTGTATTCTGGATTCCAATATTATTATAAGTGGGATCCAGAATACTTGACCTTTATTCCAGATTCCAAAGCCCAGGATTCCAGATCCCAAGATCCTGGATTCCGGATTCCCTTACATTGGGCGACAGTGACCCCAAGATAAATACGTTTTCTGTCAAACCAAAACCTGTCAATTGAGCTTCTAACTACTGTGGGCTAAGTGAGCGTGTTGTCCTTGTCACTAAATAGGTGCTTGAAATGAGGGTCTGTGGACCAGGTGAAGTAGTGGTTGGGATTGTAGTATTATTATTTGTCAACAACTTTTTTGTTAATTTTTCACAATAATCAATTGAACATTTGTACAAGCAATACTCACGTTGCTTTAGGTTTCTATCAATGATAGATTATGATCCATAATCAACACACCTCTACCAAGTCATGTTTCAATTTTAGAGTACGAAAGGGCCCATCTGACGAGCAAAGCGTGTTTGACTTGAAAGACCTATTATCCCCAAGTGAGATAGCAACTTTTACAGTGCACATGACTCAGATAGGACTATCAAATTTTTGAACAACTGGAGTCTAGCCTTTAGTCAATTTGCACATTGACATGGCAAAGTGCAGCCCCAAGTAATATGTAAAATAAACCATGGTCAGGGATTAAAAAAGTTTTGGCTCTAAAAATCAAATCTATTTCAAAGTGGAGAATACATTTTGGATTGCTATATTGCCAACAATGGAAACACTCTTCACTTTTTTTGACATCTGAGAGGCAAAAAAACCGGCATTAATAACAATATCTTAAATCCTCTATTAAGCCGGCCCCTCTCTCTAATAAGCCCTCCTTTTCAGAGGAAGAAAGCTTTAACAATAAGCCCCCCCTCCTTTGTTTTAATCCCCATGCCACCTCCCCTCCCCTTATTATTATTCACTAATAAATAAAAGACTGTATAAATCAACGACGACTGTAAAACTTTGAGTGGACCAATCCGGGATGGTTTATTCACCAAGTGGAAGTTCGGATTTGTTTCTGATCCTCGGCTGCTTTTTTTTTTTTTTTTTTGATCTCCAACCTTCTTGTACGTGGACTTTTTCACTTGGCATTTTTGTTTTTGGTGGGGAACTAATACCAGCGTCTTTGCTAGATTAAATACATAAGGCCCCATCTCATATTCACAACTTGATCATCATCCTTTCACGGGTTTATAATGAACCAATTCAGCGACCTGCTCCCAGTTGGCTTGTTGGCTTAATTGGTAGAGCGCTGCACCGGTATCACAGAGGTCAAGGGTTTGAATCTCGTGCAAGCTTGAATTTCTTTCAGGCTTTCTTTTTGCAGCTGCAAAAGTTGTGCATATAACTGCGATGATGATCCTTCATTTAAGCCCCCATCTCTATTGCCCGTAGATGAAGATTGACTATAATTTTATTACCTGTACCAGATCAAGTGACAAAATATCCAATTGACTGAAACAAGGAACTGTTTAATTTTCATGTTATTACAACCAAAGTTTCCTGAAATTAGAACAAAATAGTGTTCTCTGGTTCTTGTTTTCAGAAAAAATTGTTTTTTTACAGATCAGAGTTCAGTTAAAATGTGTGCAGATAAAACTTGAAAACAATAGTCAGAAACCTCATAAAGATCTGTAACAAAAACTGACGATAATTTAT
>JAKSDK010000401.1 GCA_022360095.1 Phycisphaerales bacterium | reverse complement strand
GCTAGCGCGTGATGCAGCACCTCGACCAGAGTGTCAGCCTTTATATAACTCAGTGTCTTGTACAGTGTCTAAGCCTCGACCTCTGCAACCGTGTTACACACAGCATCAAGTAGTGTTTCAGTCTTTACCTCTGCTAGCGTGTCAGCCACACCATCAATTAGTGCCTCTATCATTACAACGGCTAGTGAGTTTCTACTGTCTCACGCTTAAAGTGTAACTGATACCTTGTACTAAAGTAACAGTAACACTCTTGGCCTCTACTTGTAAAAATTTGTAAGCCTGCGTAGAGACAAGTGCCTTAGCTTCAACTTCGTTTAGCGTGTCGACAACTGTGTAAGCGCTTATTGCAACAACAGTGGGCTTTCTGTTTTGACTGGTGCCTCTGCCTGTACACAAGATAGTGTGTCTGCAATTGTCTTGGCCACCAACTCTGATATTGTGTCAGAAACCGTGTAGACCAGTGCCGCGGCCTTCTCGTTGCACAGTGTTTTGCCATTCGTCTTGGCCTGAATCTTTGCAAGCGAGGTTGCCAGCGTTTAAAGTTGTAATTCGCCCTTTACATCCGTCACAGTCTCTTACTGTCTCAGCTTGCACTTCTGCTTTCGTTCCGGCAGCATTTTCACAAGTGTCTAAGCCACCTAATCTAACAGTGTGTCGCTAGATGTTTTGGCCTTTACTTGTGCAATCAGGTCTGCCTGGCTATGACCAAATGCCTTAACTTTCAGTTGGTCAGCGTCTTGTAATCAGTCTCGGAAACCACCTCTGCAGGTGTCACTTAGGGTGTCGACCGTTGCCTCGGGCTCCAAAGAGCAGAATGTGGCGCCAAGTGTGTTGGCCTGCAACTCTGCTACCATCTGAGCCAGCGAGTCGACCAGCGCCTCGGCCTACACATCACGCAGTGCGTCGAAAAGTGTGTTAGCTTTTAACTATCGTATCGTATAAGCGATGCCTTTAAAATCGGCGACTGTCTCGCCAAATTTCTCGGCCTGCTTTTCTGATTGTGTGTAAGGCAGCGCATTCAGCAGTGCCTCGGCCTACACTTCGATTTCTCTTTACACATTTTAATCTGTCGGCATAATTCTCACCGTTGCCTTAGGTATCGTATTAGCCGGTTCTATGCACCAGTGCCTCGCCAACCACATCGTGCAGTCTGCCAGCAATTGTCTTGGCTTTCATCTATTCTAGCGTGGCAGCAAGTTTGTTGGCGAGTAATGCAGCCTGCACAGGCCCTAGTGCGTCACTAAATTTCTTGCCCTTTACTACGGCTAGGCTGTCAGCCAGCGTCTTAAGCAATGCATTAACTTGCACATCACTGCGGGTGTCGCGGCATGTGTCTGTTCTTTTTTTGCATGCTAGCATGTATGCAAGAAGGTCTATCGGTGCCAAGGCTTTCACATCACATAGTGTGTCTGCACTTTGCTTAACATGCAGTTCAGCTAGCGTGTAAGCCATCGTGTACAATAGTGCCTTGCAATGCACATGATTAAGGGTGTTGGCAAGTGTTTCGGCCTTTATCTTTTATAGCCTGTCAGCAAGTGTGTT
>JAKSDK010000349.1 GCA_022360095.1 Phycisphaerales bacterium | reverse complement strand
TGCAGCGCCTGGAAAACGCCGTCGACAAACTGCGGCTCTCTCTGGACAATATGCTGAACCAGCGCGAAGTCGCACAGCACGGAGAGCACCGGGAGGTCCTGGAAGCCTATCGCATGTTTGCTCACGATCGGGGCTGGGGCCACAAGATGAGCGAGGCGATACAGAACGGCCTGACGGCAGAAGCGGCGGTTGAAAAAGTCCAGAGCGATATGCGGGCGCGCATGATGCGCCAGACCGACCCCTATCTGAGAGAACGCCTGCATGATTTCGACGATCTTGCCAATCGTCTGATCCGGCAGCTCATGGGCCGTCCCTCCGGGGCCGTCGCGGAAGATTTGCCGCAGGATGCTATTATCGTCGCGCGCAATATGGGTGCTGCCGAACTCCTGGACTATGACCGGACCCGGGTTCGGGGCCTTGTGCTTGAAGAAGGTGTTCCGACCAGTCATGTGACGATCGTTGCCCGTGCACTGGGAATCCCCACCGTCGGGCAGGTTGAGGATGTCACGTCATTTACCGAAAGCAACGACCCGATCATTCTGGATGGTGATATCGGGACGGTGCACATTCGTCCGGCGGCGGACGTGGAGATGGCTTTTGCCGAAAAGGTGCGGTTTCGAGCGCGTCGGCACGCACAATACAGGCGGTTGCGCAATAAGCCGACCCTGACCAAGGACGGGAAGGAAATTACAGTCAGCCTCAATGCCGGGCTGATGATCGACCTTCCGCATCTGGAAGAATCCGGTGCGGCCGGCATCGGTTTGTTCCGGACCGAACTGCAGTTCATGGTCGCATCCAGTTTCCCCAGAATGGGAGAACAGCAGGCGCTTTATTCGAAGATTGTCGACAGTGCGAACGGCAAGCCGGTGACGTTCCGGTCGCTTGACATTGGCGGCGACAAGGTTCTGCCGTACCTGCGGGCCATTCAGGAAGAAAACCCCGCAATGGGCTGGCGGGCCATCAGGTTGGGGCTTGACCGGCCGGGTCTGCTGAGGACACAGATCAGGGCGTTGCTGCGGGCAACGGCCGGTCGTGAATTGCGGCTTATGTTTCCGATGGTCACGAATGTAGACGAGTTCCGCCGGGGGCGGGACCTTGTCGAACGCGAACTTAAACACCTGCGCAGGCACCGGCACATGACGCCCAAACAAGTCCAATTGGGTGTCATGATTGAAGTGCCCTCGCTGCTCTTTCAGCTTGACGAACTCCTGGGAGAGGTCGATTTTGTGTCTGTCGGATCAAATGATCTGTTTCAGTTCTTCATGGCCGCGGATCGGGGCAATACCCGGCTTTCGGATCGGTTTGACACGTTGTCCGTCAGCTTTCTGCGCGCGCTGAAACTGATTGTCGAAAAAGCCGACAAGCATCATATACCGGTGACGCTCTGCGGCGAATTGGCCGGCAAACCGCTTGAATGTATGGCGCTGCTGGCAATGGGCTACCGCTCGATTTCAATGGCCCCTTCATCGATCGGTCCGGTAAAGGCAATGCTGCTTGAGCTGGACACCGACCGGTTGCGGGCCCGTTTTCTGCAGAAACTGGACACGGCCGGAAACGGTGGGGATCTCGGGACGTTCGGACGCGGAGACATGGTGGGCCCCTTCGACACGGCGGTGTTCAACACGCCGGTCGGAGAGGTCACGTTG
>JAKSDK010001182.1 GCA_022360095.1 Phycisphaerales bacterium | reverse complement strand
TTCTTTTCTAGTCAAACTGAGATTGGTGATTCAGTGCGGAAATCTACCAATTTGCTGCTAACAAGAACTTTAAATGGTGAGTGTAATCTTATGCAAAGGGTATATGTGTTACAAGACAGTTCTCGTTTAAATTCAAGACTGTATTAGAATGGACAAGGTATGTGTCCAGTGAGGTTCGAAGATCGTGATACTGTAACCACTTGACAACGTCTTTGAAGCCTTTGACAACGTTAATGCGTTCCATGTGATGGAGAAGTGACGAACCAATATTAAACTTTATTACCCTTTACTACGCGACCATTACATCAAATTGTTAAAAGACACAATAGAGATAAAGGCATCCAAAATTGCCCTGGCACCACTAGGGATGCTCCAATGAATGAACAAGGAAACTATCTAAATGAAATACTGATAATCATGCGTTCCATGAACATACATGTGAGTAAGAACCTGCATTTCCTAAGTTAGCCAAAACAGCTTCTTTCGTAAATGGTAATCAGCACAAATTTAGGCTATTTAGCTTCTTAGGTTTTTTCTGAAGAAAAAATACTTTTTAGCTACGAGTATTTAGTGGCATTCAGCTAATCCCTTTTGTGACTTATATAAAATCTGCTTACCAATACATTGCACCGTTGAAGTGATAAGGCACCTATGTCTCCAGTAAGGATCCTGAATGTTGACTAACATGTGTGTTATTTGCCCTTGTGTACAATTTCTTTTCATTAAGAACCTGTTTCATATATTAGGCTAAACAGGTTCTTGTATAGAGAAGGCCTGACTGGCAAATTGTAGCCTAACGGGTTATTCAAAACCAGATTCTTACTCGCCGTTTTTTACCGTATTTGTTAAGATAAATGACCGTATGTCTTTGTGAGAGATGACTTTTAACTTTAAGAGTTTGTTACCTTTCAGCTTGCGTCACATCAGTCATCAAAAAAACAGGAATGTCAATTCCTCAGGTTTGTTAATCTCATTGTCTTTCGTCTGTAGTTATCATTTCTACGGCTCTCTTGATGTGAAACATCAAAAAGCACGAGTTTATGCTTTAACTCCAAAGAGTATTCCAAAAGTACTGCTGGAGAGACGGTTTCATTTGAATGCTAACACCACAGTTTATCCGCAAACCCAAAAGTTACAACTGTCACTTCATAGAATTTCATCCACGGACTAGAAAGGTAGAACTACATACGTAGTAATTATT
>JAKSDK010000687.1 GCA_022360095.1 Phycisphaerales bacterium | reverse complement strand
CGTGCAAGTGGGAATTGTGGATGGCGTTTAAAAAAAAAAAATCAAATTCAAGGCGTTTGTTTAACAACAATAAATAACTTAACATTACGTGTCTATCTATTTTTGAGGCAATAGTTTTTTAAAACTGAATAAAAAAAAAAGAATAGAAGAAAAGTTGATATGCTTTACTGAAATAATCAGCATTCTGGCCCATGCAAAAACCCAGCTTAATCAGGCAGTAAACTCCCCATTCATTTAATGTTGTTGAAAGAAGAGGCTTCTAATTTTTACTATGAGATTTTAAAAATGAAATTTATCAGCTCGCTCAAGCTCAAGAATTTTAGCAGCCATTTGACTTGAAAGCTCTCTTGGATGCCTTTTCCCAATTGGTCTCCATTATTTCAATGAACGTGAACAAGATTGAACTTCCTGCTACAAAAGGGTTTACCGGTTACCATAGTGCACTGTAGGCTATGAAACATGGTTCACCGGAGCAAACTTAATTGGAATAGGTGTATATCAGGAGGCTTAGCGAGTTATCAGCCAGAAGTTTTCCTCAGGAGGACCTTTCAGATCTGGGTAGTACTTCCGATTGGTTGAAGCAAATTTTCTCGTCACTTCGCTAGGAAACCAGTGATGGCGTCGCGAGATGTTGACTGTTTTCTCAATAAAAAAAAATTTAAGTTGTATGTTCGCTTGTTTTTCAGGACCCATTTGTGTAGTGTCGATCGCTGGTCCGTACCGCAAAGGGAAATCATATGTACTAAGCGAAGCTTTTGATCAACCAGAAGTTTTTCCTCTTGGACACCACATGGATCCAGAAACCATGGGAATTTGGATGCATGTTATTCCAAAAACGTTCCGTGTAAGCTCCAGCACCTCAAGTATTCAATGCTAGTTGCTTTCACTGTAGATAATTATAGCGCCGGAAGTGAAAGCGGAGGTTTGCACTAGAGGCGCGCGCGCAGCGGATCCTCATAGCTAGAGAAATTGGGAAGGAATCATCCGAGAAATATGGTTATCAAGTTAGCGTATAGCTGAGAGACCGTCCGTGCAGAAGCTGAGGGTAGGGGTACAAAACCTCAGTAGGGTAGGGGAGGGAATCTCAGACGTGCACCTTGCGTTTTGTTTTGGCCACACTTCCACAGAGTAAAATGTGAATGTTTTTCTATCATAAATTTCGGGGCGATAGT
>JAKSDK010001820.1 GCA_022360095.1 Phycisphaerales bacterium | reverse complement strand
CTTTAAAAATGGAACCGCCATTCTTCAGGTACGCTGGTTCTTGTCAACCCAGTTTCCAGGCTCTCTCCTCTTCCCGTTCGTTCTCCACACTAGTGAGCTTACTCAACAGAACGGCAGGAAGAAGAGGACGGATAAACGTTTGTGTGTGACAAACGTGACAGGGCTATTACTAGCGTGGTTTTTCGAGATCCTTTACTTAATATTTCTGTGTTCTGGTCTTATACAATAATATCTGTTTAGAAGAGGGTGAAGTTTGGCGGGAAAATGTTCCAAACGTAATTATTGTCACGTTTGTCACACAAGGTTTGTCGTCTCGTTTCCTCTGCGCTTCTATTGTGTAAGTTCACAACTGCCCTGGGGGACGGAAAGGAGATGCAGATAGGAACGCGTGTGTTTTCCCCTTTTTTCATTTTTATTTTTATTTTATGTTATTTTTTACTCAACAGGCTGCTCTTACACAACTGATTCAATATTACCACAGATTTCAGAAAATCCTTTCTCAACATCCATTCAAGCGGCTACCCATTCGTAGTGAACTCATCAACAAACATCATGTCATGGTAGAAGTCAAGAAACACAAAACAACTTTTTAAATTACTGTTGGATCGAATCTGGATGTACGGGATGAACGTATCAAAGTGCACAAGAGCCCAGCAATGGTAAAGACTATTGACGGAATGGGTGTATATCCGTCTGGGTTAAAATTCATTGATAATGCAGTTAACGTTATGCAGACCCCAAACGAAAACAAGTTATGAAAGCTGCTTTAAATAACTGATTAAGGTCAGAACTCTGTGAGTTACACCCACGGTTAGTGCAGTACGAATAACGGACAATCTGTTATAGTTCGCATGCACTACCGTTGTACGTGTTTCATGGCCATCGAGTTCATTGGATGCTGTGGAACACAGTCTTAATGCATTTGGGGCGACGAGAACTGTCCACCTTCAACTCTGCATGAAACGGAACAAAGCTCTAAAAATTTCCGTCGAAATGTCCTTTTGTCTGTGATTAAGAAGCCTATCCGTTAGGGTCGTGCGTTTTGTTCGAAAACAACTGAGTCATCATTGTATCCTGCCCATGCATG
>JAKSDK010000513.1 GCA_022360095.1 Phycisphaerales bacterium | reverse complement strand
TAGATCTCAAATCGTCTTCCGAACAGATATTTTCCCGAAAATTGCCGTTGGGTGCCCCTGATCTCCGCAGAGCCGAAGGTGCCGCGTTCGAGTCCTGCTTATCTCCTTTCTTTCTTTTTTTCCCGTTTTTGTTTGTTTCGTCTTTTTTTGCTTATTTGTTTTCTTGTTTTTCTATAAATATATAAGTGCAATAAACAGGAAGAAAAGTAATGTGTTTCCAGAGAAAAGATGGTATATTAAATAATTATATGGATAAACAATCTGAATTTCTATTATTTCCTACAATTTACTGTGGGAAAACCAGAGTTGATAACTATTTGATTATTTTCTAAACAACGTTCCCCGCTGGTTCCCACGAGTTGACGGTAGTCTTTCTTTGATTCAAAGTATTTAAGTCTGGACACCGCCTCGCATATGCGCGTAGGACATTGAATTACAAGTCGCTAACGAGTCCTGGAAGCCAAGCTTCACTTAAAAGAGCTAGATGTCCAAGTTAAGAATGTTTAATTGTGCATTGCGTAGGTAGCGAGCCAAGCTCAAGGACGTCCCTTTCTGAACAGAAACGATTCAAGACAAAACCAGCAGCAAGCATTCTGAACACATTGAACTCTTTTCTGCAGAAATGTGGTGGATAAGTGACGTAGTAATTAAAGTTAAGTTTGGATAGCTCGAGGCTTTGACCAATAGACTTCTCAGTCTCTTGTGGTGTCATGTTCTTGATCCTTCTTAGAGTGGCTAGTACTTTATAGCGTGATGACGTGACCTCATTTACATGTTCTTTCCATTTAATGTCCTCACTAATCCAAGTCCCTAACAACTTAAATTTCTCTACCCTATCAACTGTCTTGTCTTTCAAGGTGAGAGGTGGAGTGTATCCGTCTACATCGAAGTCTTCGGGAGTGGGGTGATGCAGCACCATTGTGTCGTCAGCGTACTGAAAGCAAGAGGAGCCATCTTGTAAGCAATCTTGCATATCATTCTCACATGAACGGGCCCACGAATTGAGCCCTGTGGAACATTAAAGTATAACAGTGCTAACTTGCCATTAACACCGTGGTTACCCGTGGTTTCGACTTTGTATCGAAACCACCGTTTTCCAACACCTTGACTTTTGGCAAGTTTCCCCAGGTTCCAGACGTTTTTTTCTCACGTGCAGCAGTATCCGTCGGTGTTGGCCTCATCTTTGTAGCCTGTGTCTAGAACCCCCTTCCCTCAGGAAAAATCGGAGAGGTGGAGGGTGATCTGTACACAGAGGCTTTTCATGAGCAGTTTCCGGTTTCGGTCGCACGCACGCGAGCGCGAGATAAACCCTCTGGTATCTTGGGAAGACGAGTGGCGAAGCTATGAAAACTTGACCGAAACTGGAAATCGCGAATGAAACTTCGCTGCCGCGCTCAGCCTATTGACAAATAGACATTTTTTGCCCTTTTTTCGTGGGGAATGTTATCAAATCCTAAAATTGTACAAATTCTAACATCTGTGTAAGTCTTAAACAGTATCGCCATGGGTAGAACTTTAGATACAGAATCTACCCCTCAGCCCATCCTGTAATACTAAGCTACTTATCTTAAGACGGGAATTCTTGTCGTCTCGCTTCAGTTATAGGGGTGTAAATTGAAGATTTAGCTCTATACTAAGGTTTTCAGGACAGAAAGCTAAAAATAATAATTTTTCGTTGACAGATAATGATTCATATCGCTTAAAGTTGTTACTCAGACACACGTGAAAAAATGCAAACAACCGGAACAGGCAGGAAAAATACCTACCAGAACAGGAGAAAACCAAACAAACAGAAAACATGCACACATGGCGAACCAACAAAAATTTACAAGCAAAGCAGTACTGTCTTGTCTTCCCCAT
>JAKSDK010001232.1 GCA_022360095.1 Phycisphaerales bacterium | reverse complement strand
TCTTAAATAGAACTGAAACATTTCTTCAGACATAGCTAAGGGCGCGCGAATAAGTTAATGAATTGGAAAAAGTGTTTTATCATTTAGTCTCGCTTATTAAACAAGACATAAGAAATTTTCCTGTATTTGATTTTCTCCCCAGTCATTTATTGTTTTTAAAAAATAAAGGTGTTTTTTATCATAAACTTCGGTTTTTGCAAGGCCGGGTTCCGTTATAATAGTATAACAAAAGTTACTCAGAAAATCTCTTCTTGTCAATTACGTTCACGTTACGGAGAGATTCTATGCAGAGGTACCGAGAGATCAGTATTTACAGTATATTAAGCGCAAAGAGTTTTCGGGCGAAGTCAAGAAATCGGTAGGTTAGTAATTGCCCTGTAATCCTGCATTCCAATGGCCTTAAAATTCCGATGGATAGTTGGATTTTACTCGGAGCAAACTGTAACCTTCGCGCCAAGCCCTTCTCACCACGTTTCCAGCCTCGTCCCCAAGGCTTATATTTTTAGTGAAAAGCCCTGGGGACGAGGACTGCGTTTCCACAAATCACTTTTTAGAGCACTTAGCAGTTCCCACGAAAACAGAGGCCCACTTGGTAATTAAGTGTACGCATAAAGAAAACCATCAAAACGTTTTAACACCGTTCATGTTTATTTTTGCTGACTATTTTGTGATTCCTGGCAGTCAAGAGAACACATGCGAGTGTCAGGGTTGGTGATAATTCTTCACTCGCTTGCCAACCACAAAGAAAGGGCGTAAAGATGTCAATTAAGAGGAGCGTTAACTGTGGTGCAGTAACTTTGGTGCGTTCTGCGATGCACGCACTTCCAGTTGCTTGCTTGTGTCATGGGGTACCTTGCTGATGCTGATTCACAGATGGGCTCCTGTGATTCATTAATTGCTAAATGGCCGTTACTAATTATTGCCAGGAGAAACTGGAGACATTGTTTATGCAGAATTCTGGAGGCAAACAATGTATATTATCCTCTCTTGGTGTTATGGGCAGATCTGCCACCAGCACTGGCCACCGGGTCAACTCTA
>JAKSDK010000370.1 GCA_022360095.1 Phycisphaerales bacterium | reverse complement strand
AGCAACTCGATCATCTTGCAATCCTTTCAACGCGGTCTGCCCTATCGCTATTACCCTCGTTTCGGTAACTACTGCCAAAGCGATAACATCAACGAAAGGCAGGTACCGGACAGATGTCAGATCACCATTCTCGCGTTCCATCAAAAACCGGCTTCCGCTTTTCCATGAAAGCATCAGCACCAATCTTCATATTCTTTGGTCTGACGATATTTTGATGTTCTATTTCCAGTTCATAGTGTGCATCGAATTCGTTGGATAGACTTGCGTCAATCAAGCGCCGGGTGCGAGTAACAGTTTCCGGACTAGTTCTCTTTAGCTCACCGGCTATTCGATTCGCTTCACTCATGAGTTCGTCGTCTTCCACCGCCTTCCATATAAGGCCCCAGTCTTCGGCCTGTTCAGCAGTAATCCTATGTCCCAACAATGCGGAACCGAGCGCACGAGCGCGCCCTACCCGTCTGGGAACATTCCAGGATACGCAGAGGTCAGGGACAATTCCCAACACAGTGTTAAATGTGGCCACGAAGAACGCCGACCGCGCCGCAATCGTCACGTCGCCAAGTAGAGCAAGCCCGAGACCACCACCTGCCGCTGGCCCATTTATCGCTGTAATTGTTGGCACAGGACAGCGTGACAGTGTCTTGATCGCGCGATCGAAATTAGTATCCGCTTTTTCTTCAGATGCTTCATTAGCGGCTTCAATTCGGCTTTCAAACTCTTCTACGGGAACCCCAGCAGCCTGGGACAAATCATATCCCGCACAAAACCCACGCCCCGCTCCTGTAATAATCAGTACTCGAATACTGTGATCCGATTCAATTTGTTCCAAACACTGATTGATGCCATCGATCATCGAATTGCTTAGCGGATTTAGTACTTCTGGTTGATTTAGGATCAAGGTCGCCACGCCATCGTCCACCGAAAACAGGACTGACTCATCGGTTGGAATATTTGTCATTAGAGGCCTTTCAACGAACGATCCCGTTCACTTTCAGCTAGGATGTTCAAAGACAATT
>JAKSDK010000231.1 GCA_022360095.1 Phycisphaerales bacterium | reverse complement strand
TAGTTGTGTTACAGTTTCTGATGAGATAAGTTTTAATTGCACTCTGATGTTTACTGACCTGCTGAAATATCAGTAAAATCTCAATTATTTACACGACAAATTGAAAATTCAATCAACCTCAGTGACTGGAAACCCCCTTTAACTTGAACTGTTTTTCTTTTTCCTTCAGAGTTCGAGTTACGGGGGTTCTACTGTACATCTGGATTCCCCCCAAAATAACAACATGCATTCCTTAATTCTGTGACATAGATAACATTGTAACTAAGCCAAGAAAATTTGTATAGGAAATCCGTTTGATCTATTGCATTTAATATCCATACCACGCTGGTTGATGACCAATAGAATTCTTCAGGGGTAAGTTATAAAAATGGAGGATTTCTTTAGAGGTAGAATAAAAAATTATGGAATTCTTTGGGGGCAGAGATTCCAACCCTCCTGATGTGATCAGGAGTCTCCTGATTTGATGTGTTGCCTCCCGCTCTCCGGATTTTTATCAGATTCTCCCGATTTATCACAAAGTTATGAAAACAAGGAAAAATTTCCTATCTTAAGTATTCATCATCTCTCCACTGAACACTGCGTGTTGTGCTCACGACAATACGGAAGGTTTAGAGTGTTTGCGACAAAAGTAGAGAGTATAACAGGCGCTCATACCAGTGTGGCTCCCCACTGAATGCAGCATTTATACCTTGTGGACCTTAAGTTTACAATAAATCATTCATGATTTTTCAAAGTGGCCATGGTGTAAAAGCAGTGAAAGAAATCTCCCCGTTTGATTCTAAAACGATGGATTAACAACAGCAAAGAAAAGCCCAAAGATATTTGTGATAAGAATAAAAACCTTATGGAATACCACAGAAATGATATCAAAATACAGGAAATGCCACTTGAGAGAAACTCAGCTTGCAAAATTTCCCTAGAGCCTTGGGCACTTGTGTGAGCACCTTCAGTGCTAAAAAATACTCCCTGTTTTCCCTCAAAAAGGGGTTGGAATCTCTGCAACGCAATGAACAGGTTATATAGCTTGTTAGGTACTATGTAAGCAATACATCATTATACATAGATGTACCTACCATAAGCAAAAGTTTTGAAAGGAGGAGGAACATCAGGTCTTTTCTTTATCTCTACAAACAAGCACTTAGTTGTGAAAACTAAATACATTGACACATGAACAAAGCTTTTACTTACTTACTTACTTACTAAAAATTCATTGAAAAAAATAAATGAACTGCCTTTTTTAAAAAATTCAGCTTTGCAAAGTGTGTGTAAAAACTATATTCCGTATGATCCCAAAAATTTATTATGCATACATGTTTCGACTCTATTCATATTAACCTATTTGTGAGGAAAAGGATGAAATTGCTGCATGCATAATAAATTTTCTGGGGTTATACGGAAATCTTAGCAACTTGTGATCCTTAGTGAGAAAGTTACCTGTTTTAACGAATTTAATAAAATC
>JAKSDK010001884.1 GCA_022360095.1 Phycisphaerales bacterium | reverse complement strand
GTCCCACTCCTTCCCGAAACTAGAAATACACAGCTTGGGCTGCGGTGCCCTTCGGCATCTCTCGAGTGCCAGCGGCGGCAAATGTTATCGAATGGCGATTCCTCCCTAGACTTTGCACCGCGCGCCGCAGCCCGTTTTTCCTTCAGTACAAGGACGCTTACATGGCCAATCCTGATTTCTTGCAGAACGTACGTCTGCCCGACCTTGGCTTTGGTGCAGCAACGATGATGTGGGGGGTTTCGTGCGTGCGCCCTTGGCCATTCCCAATGCGGGTGTCTTGTAGGCGGTTTCCAACGCATATTTGGGCCCAAGCAGGGCCCGCTTGTTTTGGAGGATATGGTCGGACTGGCGCGGATCTTCGGAAATGATGGACGCCGCCGCGTGACAGTCGCAATGCCCGGCTGCATTGGGATCACGCTGGATGAGGGCGCCTTGCTTCGTGTCTTCAATAAAGCCCAGTCTGGCGAAGATGCGGCGTGCAAAAGTTATTTGCGGTGGCTTCTGGCGAAAGAGCCGAACGACCAAATGCGGCAACTCACGAATAACCTTGCGATCGCCTATTTGGATCGAGGGCTTCTCATTCAAGCGCCCGCTAGCATCCCGGCGCAAACGGCAGAAGCCGCCACCGAGATGATTGTCGATCTTGCTTCCATACGCGCCGCTGGAAATGCCTGATGAGTTGAATCCTGAAACCCGGCTCATGGACAGGCCGGTTGGACGTCTGGACCTCGATGCAAGCACGATCGTGGCATTGGCCGAGACGGACCACCGTGATACATCCCTTTTATGGAGAAATCACGGACCAGCACGCGCGGACGGCCGGCGAGACTATCTCGAGAGGAGATTGTCAGCGTTGTAAAGCGCATGCTGGAAGAAGACGGGGGCGGCGGAACGCTCAGTATGCGGCGTATCGCCGATGAACTCGGTAGTTCTCCCATGTCCATTTATCGGCACGTGGAAAGCATGGATCATCTCATCGTGCTGGTGCTGGATGAACTGGCG
>JAKSDK010000002.1 GCA_022360095.1 Phycisphaerales bacterium | reverse complement strand
CCCTATGATAGCCTATATGGAAAGGCTCTGCCTGAAAGGGGTACCTTTTTCAGGCTTCAGGAATATAAAATGGGTAGGGATTTCACTGGTTGAAGTATATAAAAGGGTAGGGAAATCTGTCATTTGAGTCTGTGAAAGGGCCCAAAAGAGCCAACAGATGAATTTTATGGCTTTATAAAGTCGAGAAAAAGTTCTATTTTTGTGATTAATTCCTATTTTAAAGACACTGCATTATCAGCAGTTAAAGGAATGCACAGTTCTAACAAAGATATGTGAGAGGTGTACCATTTTTCAGTAGAAGGTATATCAAAGGGGTAACTTTTTCGTGAAAAATGGTATATAAAAGGATGACGGGTTAGACCTCGGGCGAGGCAACATCGATGGCGACGGCTACGAAAAAGTCACTTAAAAAGTGAGGTCGCGCTGCTTCAAACTTTATATCGCTTATTCCACCTCCTTCAATTCGTTAAATGTTGGAAATTTTTACTAAAGTTGAATTCTAACAGAATTCAGAAAAAAAAGCAACCCGTTGCCTTGTGTTCACGACCTGCACAAAACGAGATTTGAGGCATTTTCAAATTGTAGTCGTTCAGTAACGGTATAAAAAGGTGTGATGCTTATGCAGAGACGTTGTTCTCTCAGTTGTCACCGTTGTCACTGTTAACGCTGTTCTCACAGTTGTCGCTGTTGTCACAATTGTCACTGTGCTCTCTGTTGACACTTGTCACTGTTGTCGCTGCTGTCGCTGTTGTTGCTGTTGTCACTGTTGTTTCCGTTGTCGCCCTTGTCGCTGTTCTCACTGTTGTCACCGTTGTCGCTGTTAACACCATTGTCGCTGTTGTCACCGATGTCAGTCTTCTCACCATTCTCGCTCTTGTCACTCTTGTCACTATAGTCGCTGTTGTCACCGTTGTTACTGATGTCACTCTTGTCCGCATTGTCGCTCTTGTCACTCTTGTCACCGTTCTCGCTGTTGTCACTCTTGTCAACGTTGTCGCTGTTGTCAGTGTTGTCACCATTGTCACTGTTGTCGCTGTTGTCACCATTGTCGCTGTCGCCACTGTTGTCGCTGTTATCACTCTAGTCACGGTTGTCACTGTTGTCGCTGTTGTAACCGTTGTTGATGTTTTCAGTGTTGTCGCTGTTATCACTGTTGACACTGTTGTCACTCTTGTCACTGTTATCAATGTTGTTGCTATTGTCACCGTTGACACTGTTGTCACAGTTGTAACCGTTGTCCCTGTTGTCAATGTTGTCACTCTTTTTACCATTGTCCCTCTTGTCACTCTTGTCACCATTGTGGCTGTTGTCACTGTTGTTGCTGTTGTCATCACCGTTGTCACTGTTGTGACCGTTGTCATTGTTTTACCGTCATTGTTTTACTGTTGTCATTGTTGTCACTCTTGTCACTGTTGTCACTATTATCACCGTTGTAGCTGTTGTCACTGTTGTCGCT
>JAKSDK010000099.1 GCA_022360095.1 Phycisphaerales bacterium | reverse complement strand
TTAGGTTGCTGGCGTATCACCTCGATCTGATAGATTGAAGTATCGTCATCGCGAGCCGCCGGAACGGCGGCGCGACGATGTAGGCGGATTAAGCGAAGCGCAATCCGCCGCTGGAGGTTTGGAAACGGTGCATTACGCTTCGCTAATGCACCCTACATTGCCGCGCCGCCTCCGGCGGCTCGCAATGACGGTAACACTGACGGCACAAATCGATTGGCAAACGCGCCCTTTTCCGTCATAAAGGCCGGCTTTATTCACGCAAGGTGCCCCCATGACCCAGCCGAAAGCAGCGTCCGATGCCTTCATCAAAGCCATGCCCAAAGTGGAACTGCATGTGCATCTGGAAGGCAGCATTCGGCCCGCCACCCTGTTGGAGCTCGCCCGGCGCAATAAGGAACCGCTGCCGGCGGATACGATCGAAGGGCTGGAGCAGTGGTACACCTTCACCGACTTCCCCCATTTCGCCGAGATCTACCAGACGCTCTCCCGCTGTATCAAAACCGCCGACGATATCGAATTGATCGCCCATGATTTCCTGCAAGGCCAGGCGGACCAAAACGTGCTGCACAGCGAAGTGACCTATACGGCCCACACGATTTGGAAGAACACTCAGATCCCCTTCGAGAAACAGCTCGCGGCGCTCAATAAAGCGCGCGCTTGGGGTGAAAAAGAGCTAGGGGTTTCCATGGGCCTCATCATCGACATTCCGCGGGACTGGGCCGATGATAAAGACGCGGTGATGATCGGCGATTGGGTGGTGGACCATCACGGCAACGGCGTCATCGCCCTGGGGCTTGCGGGCTATGAAGTGGGCTTTCCGCCCGAAGATTTTGCGGTGCCCTTCGATCGTGCCGCCAAGAATAATGTGCCTGCCGTTGTGCATGCGGGCGAAACCATGGGCCCCGACAGTATTTGGGGGGCCATGGACCGGCTGCAGTCGGTGCGTATCGGCCATGGGGTGCGCTGTGTAGAGGACCCCAAGCTGGTGGAGACATTGCGCGACCGGCAAATCCCGTTGGAGGTCTGCCCCACCAGCAATGTGTGCCTGGGCGTGGTGGACCGCTTAGAGGATCATCCTCTGCCTAAGCTCGTCGACCAGGGGCTTTACGTCACCATCAACACCGACGATCCGCCCATGTTCGGTACCACGCTGAACGATGAACTGATCAGAGTGTCCGGCGCGTTCGGGTTTGGCGAAGAAGAGCTGCAGCACTTTATGAGCCAGGCCGCCCGTGCGAGCCTGCTGCCGAAGGCGGACCGCAAGGCCCTTGAAAATCGCATCGCCGCCTGAGGGAAGAAGGCCCATGCCCGGTCTGAAAATTGCCGACCGCTGGTTCGAACGCCAGACTTTATCAGGCGACATCACCCTGCTGACCGAAC
>JAKSDK010000101.1 GCA_022360095.1 Phycisphaerales bacterium | reverse complement strand
GTCACTGGCCGATTTCAAGTCGAATTTGTCCAGAACAAATGTAAAATTGCCCTCTAGTGCGACTTGGCCCTAAGACTGTTAAAAGAAGACCCACATGAAACATTATATTGTTTAAGATTTTGCTTGCTTCCTTTATTTTTTCCTCTTCCCATTTCTTTCTTTGTATCAAAAAAAGGGGAAAACATCGATAATACTATTATATACTATTAAAGACATAAAAGTGTCTTATGTACAAATCGCAGCGAATCATTGTCATGAAATGTGGCCTTAATATGTTTGGAATAATCAAGGAAATGCAAAAAGAATTGTACAAATTACACACGCTAAGGACAATTAACACAGTCATGTTACTCACCAGCACTAAATCAACTGTATTTTAAAACTATTTGGGAAGTTTACTCACAATTCCTACAAGGAAACGAGATTAACCGCCGTATGGTTAGCTCAGTTAGTAGAGCGCCGGTCTCCCGAGCGGGAGGTCGCGGGTTAAAACCCCGACCGGATCAACACTCAATCAGGTACTCACATTTTGAGGTCTCGACACCTCGGTGCCAAACGTACAGTTTCCAAATAGGGGCTGCCTCGTGGGCAGCTGCTCAAAGCTTCTTTGACTCACAGATTAGGCGCTTTGGGCGATGGAAATCCAATGCTTTCATGAGCTACATTGTAACCACTTCACTTTCATCAATGGACCACCCGCCACCGTCTCAGTAAACGCCTTACTCTCATCCCTTAGATTCAGTTTTCACATGCAAACTTTTGCACACGTGATTTTCTCATTACAGCCTCCTCAATCCTGTTTACTATCTTTAGTTTATAATGAGTTTGCGCAGGTGTCAATCTCATTTTCCTAGTGTATGTATTACCTTATGTTTACAATGTATTCCAGTAGGGAACAATGTTGTCACTTTCACTTTGTCTTGTACTTTAGTTTATCTAGTATACAATGAGTTCGAGCAAGGGCCGATCTCGTTTATTGAACTTTTATTTTACGCTGTGGGTTAAT
>JAKSDK010001081.1 GCA_022360095.1 Phycisphaerales bacterium | reverse complement strand
GTTATGAATTTTAACCTTGGATATATTGATGAGACTCAGTGAGGTGGCTACAAACAAAAAACAACAAATAACAAATTTTATTGAGCACGCGTGTTTTTTTTAAAACGTTAGGCAAATTAGAAAGCGAGGAAATGCAGACAATTTAAACTGCGGACAAGAAAAACATTTGTTGGCTGCAACTTACTCTGAAAATTTCTTGATTGGTTCATATCGACTTTATTTAAGTTAGAGGACTATTCGGAAACTAAAGTTTACAAGACGGATACAGAACGGAACAAACGGAATTAATCAATGCAGTCCTTGAGCTTACAAATAAATAATCTGCGGTTGAGACGGCAAGACTGAGGACTGTTACCTTTTGGTCAGTAAACCGAAATTCAGTGGATATAACTTCTAGGTCCATTGCAGACTGATTTTACCAACATCTAAATGAGGACCAATAATTACTATGAAGCTAGCTCTAGTTTGTAAACTACTCAGTATCTGGAATCTGGACCGTCCGTAAACAGGAAGAGTTAACTCAAGCAAAACAAATTTCGAACTAAATGTTCCTTATCAACCCAATGCTTGTTTTGCCGACATAAATATTACTACAAAAGAAAAGCTGCTATGGAAAGTCGCGACTGAAGATCTCAATGATAAAATTATTCGGTAAACACATGATCTAAACTAAACAGTGCAACTGTGATTCGCCTTTGAAGTGTAAGACTTAGCGAAAGTGTACTAAATGTAAACCTACTTGAAGGTGCTCGATAGACATCCTAAACGTCACAAGAAAACATTTTCCGCTCTTTATTTGATTGGACTAGATATAGCTCTCTCTTTTATTAAAAGGCAATGCTTATCACGTGGCTGTTTTATTTTACTGTACGTTTTAGCTAGCGAAGGAACTTATTGAAGAAACAAGTTAATGCAAGGTAAGTGTGTGCGTTCTTGCGAAGGAAGCTTTTTACCAAAATTGGCCAAGAACTTAACTAAGGTTCGTTCAACAGTACAGCAGGTAAAACTGAG
>JAKSDK010000410.1 GCA_022360095.1 Phycisphaerales bacterium | reverse complement strand
TAGTTGTGTTCAATATAAAGTATTCACGTAAGTGTTGTGTGTATTTCTGCACAAAAGTGACTCGGGAATAATGCATCAAGTGATATCGCTTCTAGTCATTAGGGTAAAATACGTGTCACTCTATTACAATTACGTCTTACCCTAATGACTAGAAGCGATATCACTTGATGCATTATTCCCGAGTCACTTTTGTGCAGAAATACACACAACACTTACGTGAATACTTTATATTGAACACAACTATTTGTAATTTTCATATGATTTCATGTTTGACAGAATTGCTTGCGTTGAGGTGAGGATTAAGGTTACGGGACACTTCTAGATGTCTTCCATAAGGGGCAAGAATCTCATTAGCGAGTATTTCTGGACATAACAGTCGATTACAATTTAGTCTGCGCATGCCCCAGTATGACTGATTGCTTCAGTAAGTGATCAACAATGACTAGCAACGGCACCTTGATGCATTATCCCCGTAACTGGACCCGAGTAAATTTCTATTCACACTTTGCATCTAAGTCCAGATTAGTACGCTGTGGTCATTTTAAATATTGCCAGGATTTCTGTGCTGTTCTGGCGTTCTGAGTTTTAGCATAATTATGCAACGTTAATTCGCAAACAATGACAACACCAAGAAAAACAAAAACACCGATCGATTTCGGGTAAGGACCTTTTCAAGAATGCTTCCAGGTGAATCCCACGTGACTTGTTTAAGATCCAACAATCCAACTGCAAACCATTGAGCCAGTAAATTCTTGATGGAGGTGCTTAAAGCCTGAAGCTCTTGTCTGGCAACAGGGTCTTTCTCATCGTTCAATCCTTCCTTGGAATAAAAGACACTTCATATTTAACCTTTTGCATCTGACAGTCAACCAGAATTTTACTGTTCAAAAAGGTGCCGAACTGCCGGTCGTAACCAAAGTCTGTGACTCAAGGAAACTGAGAACGTTGCTTTGGTGATCAGTGTTTCTACGCATAAATGTAGCCGACTCCTTTAATAAGGACGACTGATCAGTTTATTTTTGCATTGATGGTTTAAGGTTTGGCTTATTTTTATTTTCCTAATGCTAGTTCTACAACTTGAAACAGGTTCAACTTACCCACCGCAAGTATTCTGAACCATATCTTTAGTTAACTCGCACACTTCTTGATAAGTTCTTTGGTACGACGTCAAAAACGATAACCCTTGATACCACACGTTTTAGAACAAAGAACACTAAACTAGCCTTTTTTGGGTTAAAATCAGTTTTCTAACACAAAGCGGAGAAAATGTAGACGTGTGTGGGCGTTGGGGAGTGGATTCATGTGTACAATAGGTGAGT
>JAKSDK010001498.1 GCA_022360095.1 Phycisphaerales bacterium | reverse complement strand
TAAGTCCCACTGCCTAACTAATGCCAGTATCAACAGAATGTGCCGCAGCATTACTATCTTTTAGATACCCTAGTTTTTAACTAGTATTTATGTTAACCTTGATGGCCATGAGTTTCTCGATTCTTTGGTCGGTTTCGACCGGTCCATTCTTTATTTATTTACTCTATTTGTATATTTATCTATATTATAATTATTTTCTCCCCAAAACGACCATATATGTTATGTAATAGGAAATTCTATTTTTTTATTGATTGAAATATTTCTGAAACTTGAACTAGAATCAAACTTAAACAACTGAGCAAAAGGCTGCTCAGATCTTTCTCTGCAAAAAAAATGAATGCATTGCTTTGAAAGTAAAGAAGTTATTTTTTTCGGTAAAACAACCGTGTCATAGAACAAGTTCAAATTTCATTTTATCCATGTTTTCTCGAAAAATATATTCAAAACCAGTTATGTGGCCCATATAAAATTTTGTAAGTCATGAATACGGTATT
This sequence comes from Phycisphaerales bacterium, assembly GCA_022360095.1. Classification (GTDB taxonomy): domain Bacteria; phylum Planctomycetota; class Phycisphaerae; order UBA1845; family UTPLA1; genus JAKSDK01. Next base: position 520 of record JAKSDK010001498.1, on the reverse strand, counting down.
CACGACTTACAAAAATGCGAAAATAAAAATAAAAACTTCTTGAAAGATAATTGGTGTAACAAAGTATTTTTTAGACTGCAGCTTAATTGGCTTCTATTTTTCTAATTTTTTTTGTTGTTGTTGTTTTGTTCTAACTCCCGGTCTCCGCGGGACTCCCAGAAAGCTTGCACAGGCTTTTTAAAATTGACTTTGTTTGACCAAATAAACACCAGGGTGATCTGCGAACGGACTATATAATTCCCTAAGGCACCTCTTTATAATAATCTGTCTCCGTCTCCGGGGGAACTCCTCTATTGAAGTTTCTGAGGGGCCATCTTGGTATTTATTCGATATTTGTTAAAGTGTTTTTCTTTATGCAAGTAAAATTCTTGTTACTTTTGTGATTTTTGCGACATGTGCAGACTTTAAGAGGGCCTCCTTTGCCATTCTCGTTTATAAGTCTGAACTTCTACATAATTTTGTTACTGTTATTATGACTTGCGATAATTGTTAGCGTGTTTTGTCGTTGTTGCTGCTGCTG
>JAKSDK010000288.1 GCA_022360095.1 Phycisphaerales bacterium | reverse complement strand
TGTTGCCAAAGCAGAGGCCTGCCACGAAAGCGGAGATAAATCTGTTGCCGCCGATCGCACCCGCCAACAGGTAGGCCATCCCGGCCATTGCGATGGCACCGACGCCCTCATATGGATCGGAGGTCAGATCGCGGGATTTGGCAAAAAGAAGGACGTGTCCTCCCACTGAGCCGACAAGGATGCCGGCCAGGGGACCAAGCACCAACTGCAGGGCGCCGAATACCAGCCAGTTGGTTGTTCCCTGATCCATGACTTCGGCGCTGAGGCTGGCAAAAAGCAGGATGGCCGGCAGCGCAAGCCCGTCATTGAGACCGCTTTCAACCGTCAGCGCGCGCCGGGCCCGTGCCGGAACGGCCGGATTGGTGACGACAGCCTGACCAAGCGCAGCATCGGTGGGTGAAAGAATGGCTGCAACAAGGACGACCGCAACCAGAGGCCAGCCGGGAAGGAACGGATAAGCCGCCAGTGTGCCAAGTGCAATCGACAGAGGAAGTCCGAGAACGAGCATACGGCTGGGCCAGGTGTGCTGACGGCGTAACGAAGCCAGGTCGATCTGGGCAGCGTCGAGAAACAAAAGGATGATCAGAGCAATCTCGGCGGTCAGGTGCAGGATTTCTTCCGTCTCGCCATGGGGCCACAACCCGGTCGTCGACAGCAGATAGCCGAAGCCCAGAAACAGCATCGGTGCTGTCAGCACCGATGCAGATACGCGTTTTGCGACCATTGCAAAACAGACCGTAAACAAAGCCAACAAGAGCAGGCCAAGTGTCATACTGTGTTCCGATTCATGATCAAAGGTCTCCCATTCCCTTTGTCAGATGATTGGAAGCTTACTATGGTTACAGTCAGCCTGAACTCATTTTTCTGTTTTTGTGTGGAATTGGGCGGTGACGGCGATGTTATTCCGGTGTGAGCGAGAATTTGTTGGATAAGCAGACGCCCAAGTCGGAACTGGTCGAGACCGATGAGGTTATAAAGCAGCTTCGGCGCGCGGACCGGACCCAGCTCGGCCGGTTCGTGCGGCATCATGGCGTCTGGATGCTGGCCGTTTCGAAGAGAATCCTGCAGGATGAGGGCCATGCGGAGGATGCTGTCCAGAATGCCTTTGCCAGCATTTTCAGAAACCTGGAAACGTTTGAGGGCGGCTCGTCGCTTAAGACCTGGATGCATCGCATTCAGATCAACGAGGCTCTGATGTTACTAAGAAAACGCAAGCGCCGGAAGGAGGAGTCGATTGACGACCTGCTGCCGGAGTTCGATGCAGGCGACTGCCGGGTAATGGACGAATGGACGAGTGAACGCTCTCCTGAATCGCTGATGCAGGTCACCCAATTTCAGGAAGCCGTTGCCGATCTGATCGACCAGTTGCCCGATAATTACCGTGTCGTTCTGTTGCTGCGCGATATTGAAGAACTCTCCACAGCGGAGGTTGCACAAATGCTTGAGATGAGCGAGGCCAATGTGAAGGTACGCCTGCATCGGGCGCGCGCCGCCTTGAAAAAGCTGCTGGAACCGCTGATGAGGGAGGAGAGCCTATGACCAAAGCCAAGCGATCGCTCCGCCGCCGCATTCACAGTGTGATGTTCAAGCTTCCGCTGATGATATCCTGCCGCGAGTTCGAGGCGTTTATTGTCGATTATCTGGACGATCAGTTACCCGCCAGGCAAAGGAAGATTTTCGAGTTTCATCTTAAGATCTGCAGAGAATGCCGGGACTACCTCGCGGCCTAC
>JAKSDK010001720.1 GCA_022360095.1 Phycisphaerales bacterium | reverse complement strand
TAGTAACACCATAGGATTTACTAGTTAGAGCGACAAGCTCTGAACCTATGAAATCCAAGGTGTTTAGCATACAAGCTGCATGCAAAATCAAAGATTTCTTTGTTGCCCCAAGACAAAGTTGGCTGCAAGGGTCACTGAGTACTGTTTGGGCCCAGCCTGGTATTTAGAGAAGCAGATCCAGGAATTTTTTATAATTGGAGGGGTCCAAGCATGTCCTCACTCTTTGGACTTTTTTACAGCCTATTACAAGCCATTTCCTACCTAGTATACATGCAACCCTTCGATTTAAGTACAGTCATTTAAATTCAATAAACATTTCAGTCTGAAGGGTGTATTTATGGGATCCAGAGCCCCCGGACCCTCCCCCTGGATCTGCCTGTGGTATTTACAGTGTACCTACCTTCACGTCAATATAGCCTGTAAACAGCAAAGATCCAACCACAAGCAAAACAGTTCCCACAGAGAATAAAAATATTGCCAACAGTACAGCCTTCCATGGTACCTTGGGAGGTGGTTTGACAAACTGAAAGAAAAGAGTTATATTGCTTCTGGATTACTAGTGCTTTAAAAGTATTTCATATCAAAGGGAAGGATGACATAATCCATATTTTATCTGTGTTTGTTTGTGGAAGAAACTGAGTGTCCACATTGCTCTCACAGACCAGGGGTCATGAGTTTGAGTTCACTGAGATATATTGTCAGAGATGATAGGGATATTGCATTTTATACTAGACCCTGTGCCCTCCCCGGTTAACCCTTTAACTAGCGTTTGTACGATCTCACACGAAAGGACCCTCCTTGGGTAAACTACATGAACATGTATCTCCCCAGTTTTGTGATTTGGCCCCTGGACTGTTTCAGTGCTTTTTATATGAGGTAGTCGTTGTGACAAAATCTGCTAATTTTCTTAGCTGTAGAATCCCTGTTCTTGTCATCTGTGGAGCTTTAATGAATTGTACTGGGTGTTATTCTCTTCAACTGACCTTCAACATAGATCAAAACTTGCAATTCTGAAGATAAATCTTAAAGCAAAGGAAAACAAGTCCTAATGATTCGTAACATTGGCGATTGACTCAATTGACTCGATAGTATGAAGCAACTCTGAGAGTTGAAATTGGAAACAATTCGGTAAAATATTGACAATAAACCTTGTTTCAAATTTTTATTGCTGCATTCAGAAGAGCATTCTGTGACGAACATTTTGATATATAGTTAATGACCCTGGGAGTTATAGTATGGAAGCTGTCAGCATATTTTCACAACACAGCTGCAGTGATAAAATTTCCAAAAAACATTTGCCGGCTAAAGGGTTATGGAGTAGTTGCCTTTTCTTCTTACCCCTGAAGATATATTAAAATTGTATTTACCCCTGAAGACTTCCATAAAACATGGGTCTACCCACTGAAGAATATGGGTCTACCCTTGAAGAGTATGGGTCTATTGCTGACAAATGTGGGTCTATCCTCAAGAGTATGGGTCTACACATGAAAAATTTCACGAAAATTAAAGATCTACCCCTGAAGAGTACCATAGTTTTTTTTACTCTACACCTGAAGAAATCCTCAATTTTCATAATATACTCCCGAAGAATTTCATTGGTCGTCAAACAAGGGGTACGGATGTTAAATGCAATAGACCATACTGTATGTTGTAGGAAAAATTTATACTTAGGTTCAACCAGTAGTGAACCTACAGCTGTAGCAATTTCCTTTGTTTCCTAGACATGAGTTTTCATAGGAGACATAGGAAATTCTGGTTTAATCTGAAGAAGGAATCAACTACCACTGATTCTCTACTGACAACATGCACCTAGGGTTCAAACGAGTGAAAACTTACTAACCTGAGCATCAATGTAACCATCATCGTTAGAAATCTTCTTGTACTTGACTTTACTTCTTATCATTGTTGTAGGCATTTTAAAAATTGAACGCTATGATCGGTTTTGATTTTAATTTACAAAAGAGAAATTCGTCATTGAGTGAACCATGATTTATGTAACCTCGCCTGCACAGTTGACCTAACAATGTACAACAGGAAAAGCCTGGGTATGAGAGAATTGAGATGGAGAGAGAACTGTAGAAACAAACTGTTTCCGAGAAGTTTTCCGACTAAGAGTTGTTTACAAGTAGTGCTATTGCCTAAAATAAATT
>JAKSDK010000590.1 GCA_022360095.1 Phycisphaerales bacterium | reverse complement strand
TGATAGTCTTCAAAACAAGAGGTCCGCAAATACGTTGCATTCCTCAAGGGAGGTGAGGACTGGCTCAATGTAAATGGACCTGTGAAGAACACGCTGGTTCTGATAAAAGTTTTGAGAATATAACCCTATGCCTTGATCAACTACCGCTTAAAATTCAATTCACAAAGAAAAAGAGAACACTGAAAACCCTGGTTCTGAGTTGAGAAGCAAACACGCTACCTCAATGTAAATCGAGCTGCAAAGAGCAAGCTGGTTCTGACAAAAATTTGAGCATAAAACCCTATTCCTTGATCAGATGCTGCTTTAAACACAATTTAGAAAGCAAACCAGAGCACTAATTGCCCTTTCAAACTAGAAATCACATTAAAGCTTGCTCACTTGTTAGGTCCTCTTGAACAGACAACGAACAGCTGCACACAGCATCACCCAATTTCGGACCATGAGGTGTAAATTAATACAAGACCATAACGTCACTACCCAAATATGGTCAAAAATGCAAATTTTAGAGGGTTACGCAGAATTTGAGAGTTTTTGCCTACTATGCGTGGCGTTATAATTCTGTCGCCAAGGTAACCTCGCTTCCTAGCTCAGTTGCCTCGTCGGCAATAACCTAGGGTTAGTCTGAAATTTGAATCCAGAAATGACAGCTTAAATAGCAAATCCAGTTTTAATTCTCTTTTCTTACAAATTGTTGAGAGGATGGTCTAGATAGAATAGAGAAAATTATCTACGAAAAAGCTTTTGAACAAAAGAAAAAGAAACATGTTAAATTTTAACCCTGGAATAGGGCAAATCAGCCTTCAAACAACTGAGCCCCAGAGTATTTGGCATCTGTCTTCATACAGTTCATACAAGAGGTCAATGACAAATGGTACCCTGAATTCGGTTACAGGAGATGAATCATTAGTTCATTTGTTATTTCCGAGATATTGTCATTTTTTGCTATCTAAAAATTCAAACTTCAGTCAATAAAAAGTAAAAAGTCAAAAAAGTCTTTGACTGATTGATTGATTGATTAATTGAATCAACGGTGACTTGCTCGTGGTTGCTGTACTGGCTCAATGATCACGTTGGGAGGCGAAATGTCAGACATTGCTTTCACTGCACCTGTTAGTATGGCGGCGATTGATGCAAAACTCAAAAAATTGAATCCTGGTAAAGATAGCCTGTTTCAGGCATTCAGAT
>JAKSDK010001095.1 GCA_022360095.1 Phycisphaerales bacterium | reverse complement strand
TCGTTTTTTAAAACGATTTTATAGAATTAAAATTCTTAGAATACTAGGAAATGCAATTTCATCGGGAAAAAAGAAACAAACAAACAAAAAAGCCACAAGAGTTTGTTTAAAAGCTTATGGAAAAACACATGAAAATATATGAAACTAAAATACCTCGACCAGCTACGAAAGAAGACAAGTATTGCTTGCTCATGATCTTGAAGCCAGTCGCCGATAGATAACTGCTCCAGCCTGTTCATTCGAAATATAGAATATAAAGCACAAGCAACTGGCTACAAATACAGGCTCTACAGCCATTCGCTACAGCAATCCAGGCGTCAATATAGCTTCCGATCTCTCCTTTATCAAAACCAGCTGGCAGTTTCAAACAACTTCATAACAAGCTTTGTATGAGTTTCTGAATGGCGACCGAGGGAATAGTTTTCCTCCATTGTTCTTACTTTTGTAACTGCACCAAAAATCCAAATTCACAGTAATCTCGACGGCTGCACTTCAAAATTCTGTTTATTCTCATCATCTGCGAGTTTTTTAGCTATCCTGCTGTGTAAAATCCTAGAGTCCCGATGAGTTTTTCAAAAAAGTGTTCATCGCTATATATAATGTTTTGATTTTTCATTCATCTAGTTCGTTCGCGGGTTGACTGTTTTCATAGACGTCTGACATGTGAAAAGCGGAAGTCCCTTGCCTTTTCCGGTTTGTTCCAGGTTTGTTTGTTTCCTGGGTTTGTTCCAACAAAGTAAAGTCGGGAGATTCATCGAGATTTTGAGAGCGTTTTTAATAAAACAATTATTCCACTCGCGCATGTTGGATATGACATGATTATAGCCAACTCGGCGCTACGCGCCTCGGTGACTATTCATCATCTCATATCCAACGCGCACTCGTGGAATAATAGACCTTTTTGTCACGGTCTTCGACGCCATCTTGGCGAGTAGGCAAACATGTGAGAAATTACAGTGTTTATATGAGAATCTAATGTGGAATAATTTCCGTAAATCGGCTTTTCTGAAAAAAATATCGATTGTAAACTAAAGCTACAAAGCGAAGGGTTGTACTTAAACATTTTGCATTTTGGGGAGTATATACGTACCTGCGTTTAAATTTCTCCAGAGGCTGGCTTTAGATTTTCCATATATTTGTCTGTAATTTTTCCTGGGAATTTCTTACAGACAAATGTATAAACAATTTTAAAAAG
>JAKSDK010001914.1 GCA_022360095.1 Phycisphaerales bacterium | reverse complement strand
TTTAAAGAAGGAGCGAGGTTCCGGACGGTGGTTATGGTTAAGTAACAACAGTTCAGTAAATGTGTCTCGGGGAAGAACTCCTTGGTCACCAAGCCAACCCAGTGGTGATGGAGAATGTATTGAAATGTACAGGAATTATAGAAAGTATTATGGACTGTTTAATGACTTACCCTGTACGAAACGAAGAGGTGGATATATATGCGAGAGGCGTGTTAGTTGTGTGGGCAACACAGGTAAGTGCCAAAACTGTGCAAAATAGCGGCAGATATAATTTCAGTCTTAGTATCTTTCAATTGTCTGCACTGTACTCCACTTTATTTTTGACGACTTAAAGTGGCGCGTTTAATGACCAATTGGCATAAAAACTATACTGTAGAAAATATCGCAGGTACCAAATAAACCCCTCTAAGGGATTCTTAGTCATTGGATCGAAGTCCTCTGCCTCTATTCATGTTATACTAGGAATCAATGTGGATTTACTAAAAATTGCTTACATTGCCTTCCATAAATGTTTTACATCGATCTGTTTTTATTTACAGCAATAGATTGGCACCAAAATTTGGCAAAACATATAAAAGAGTCACATCCTAATCCCTCCCTCTAATTCAGATACAGTAAATCCTGTATTAAGCGGACACCCTTTGGGAATGCTGTAGTGTCCGCTTAATACTAATACAGGTTTCGATATATAACGTCATATGAGGTGTCAAATGCCATTCAAATGAACAATGGAAGCGTTTATAATACTCCCAGAGACTATGACGATAGACATTTGCATTAATTTCTTTATCAAAGTGAACTAATTGATCTTAGTACCATAAACATGGATTGAAACTCAAATTTGAAGAAATCAGATGAGTGAAACAAGCTTTATACAAACAAAACGAAATAGAAAACAATCCTGTACTATGAAACTAATCAAATAAGTTCGTCAAGTCACGTTTTTAATGTAAAAATCGAAAAATTTGTGGGTGGCAATTCAAGGCAATCTTTCGCATTTCCGGTGTCTGGCATGTTGGGTTGTGGAATTTAATTACAAGTGTCCGTTTGATACAGGTTGGCAACA
>JAKSDK010001776.1 GCA_022360095.1 Phycisphaerales bacterium | reverse complement strand
TATCTTAGTCCTTTTACAATAATTATTACTGATCTCAGGCTGGTATTACTTAGCAGGCTTCAAACAACATGGCCATAGCTACTTGTAATAAAAATAGTGTAGTGATTTAAATATTTGAATATAGGACCTCCCCTGAAATGGATGTTGTTGTAACATTAAATTTCTCTCTCTTCTACGTGACATCATTTTATTAACATCTTTTGTTTTACATAATTTATGCATGCAGCATACATGTCATTTTTCACACCTCTGTTAATTTTAATTTTAAAGATAAGAGATTTTTGGACATGCATTACATAAATCTGGTCACAAAGTAATCAAAAGAGACATTTTATTGTAAAGAATTTTAGTAATTATTATTACTATTTTATCTTGAAGTCAGTTGCAATACTTTTCATGTTATTAAAGGCATTGGTATAATTATGTACCTGTAGCTGTCTTTCAGTTGGTATTGAAACAAAAAGTGTTATCATACTTTAGCTTACAGTCAGAGTCTTTACTTAAGGAGGCAGTCCAGCCAGGCAGTTGGATTGCTGAGCTACAATCTGGAGGCCCTGGATTAACATCTGGCCCTGACCACTGAATTGATTTGTTTCATGTGAGCCCCAAGTTCAAATCTTTGGACAGTAACTAGTTTGCTTCCTGGTAATGAATGGTGAACGGAAAAACCATCAGGGATGCGTGACAATTGTACTTAGTAACTGTTGAGGTGATATTCTATAAGAAATATCAAACAGTGTAATCTAACCCTACCTAGTAATGTCTGCAAAGCAGCACCAATTTCTTTCTTCTGGGCTCCCAACAGACCCAACAAATTCCCAGAAGTGTGTTTCAAATTTTTCTTTAACCTGGTTGGCACATCAAACAATGGCAATTTAACAGGCCAACCATTGCATGCACCTAAATCCTGGTACACAGCTGGGGGCCCTATGAGCCACTCATTGTCCACGGTAGGCCTATCTGTGGCAAAGGCTGCCTCCAGCCAGCTGGGATTCTTAACTCAATTACCGGTATGTTTCATTTTTAAAGAAATTTGTGTCAGTCATTTGCCCAGCCTAACTAGCCTCTGTGCTATAAATAAGTTGCAAGGGTTGGAATTGACTGAGCCTTTATTTCAGCAGTCTCCTCGAGTCACACTCTCTTATTAGTTGGCAACTTAAGGAGATGGCTGAAAACTGGAACAGATAATCAGCGCTGTGTATGGTGCAAATCATAGGAAGTTTAATTTTATCATCCCACATTGGAAATGATAAAAAAAAGCAAACGCCAGAAATATTTTGAGTGTTTCTTAACTGAAGATGAATCACACTTTTGTTGAAAATACAAGTCATATGATGAAACTAAGAACCAAATTTCTACACCATTAGCTTCATGGTTTTTCACCCTTAAATATATTATGCCTTTTTGAGCCATTTGCACTAGTAAACAGGAAAATCCTTATCAATATGTTTGGCCCATGCTTGAAGGCCACCAGCAATGTCTTTAAATGTAACATTGAGTTTCCCTCCAGCTGATGTATCTAGGGTGCTGTCTCTAACACATGATGGATCATCATTGAATAGAAGGTTGTCGAGATTTTTGCAAAATCCCTTATCTATT
>JAKSDK010000135.1 GCA_022360095.1 Phycisphaerales bacterium | reverse complement strand
GACAGACTTAAAAGTTAGAACTATATACATGCACTACATAAATAGTACGATGTGAAAGTACTACTGAAAAGGTTTCATTTGAATGGCCACACAATAGGATTGTATCCACAGACTCACCCAAGTAAGAACAACATACTAAATAAATAGCATCATTAGCACCATGGGAAGAAACTACTGAACAGATTTCATTTAAATGGTCACACCATACGATTTTGTCGAAAGACACAAAAGTTAGAACCACTTTTCACGGCTCATCAATCAAATCTGGAAGTGAAAAGGTTTAAGTACCAGCTACTCCAACGGAAGTTCAAGTAATTTATTACACTTACTGGAAAAAGTCAGCAACTCTTTTGAAGTCTAGCATCTGACAGGGAAAGTCAGTAATCTTGAAGCCATGTTTTAGCCAGTCATCAATGATAAATTCTAGATGGTTCTTGACATATGCAGCTCTTGATGTGTAACCCAGCTCACAAGCCAGCTGAGCCAGAACCTAACAATAGTTTTAAAGAAATAAAATCTACCTTTTCCAACAGTGGCCAAGCTAAATGGGAAAAAATTATTTATCGTCCCATTAATTAAAAGCTCCACGAAAATCCCGCGCACTGCAGTGCAAAACAAGATAAGCAAGACATGGCAAACACGCTTAATCTCGGGGTCACATTGTGCATTCCTTTACTAATATGAATTTGTATTCACTTTTTGTCCATTCAACACCAACCTAACACTAAGCCTGGATATAGGATCATCCGCCGACGTTTTAAGTCCTAAAGAGATTTCAATTTTATCCCAGTGATTGAAGAAGCTGCATTTTCACAACATATGAACCACTTCCCTCTGGAATTTAGGGATCGCATCCTGTTAACATCCCAATCTCAAGGGTAAAGAATATTAGGTTTTAAATCTGTTAAATCTATATATACTAATATACAATAAGTCACCAAATTACCAAAAAGTTTTTGTTTTCGAGTTTTCAGAGTTGTTACTGTGTCTTTCGCAGGACCTTCGTGGGTTCGATCTCTATTTTAGAAACAATTTGGGAGGTACTGCTTAAAGTCTTGAACAGCACAATAACGTAAGAAAAGAT
>JAKSDK010001424.1 GCA_022360095.1 Phycisphaerales bacterium | reverse complement strand
ATGTGGTTTATTGGTGTTGAAGTAGAGCAAAAGACGAGTGCAACCCCTCCTAAAAAAAATCCTGGATCCGCCCCTGAGTATGTCCTCTTGTTTGGAATAAAAGTAATAATGACTCAATTCTAATTTCAGTTTTTAATAATTTCAATTTTGGAACATGTATTTCATTAGTTTTCATCAATTTAAAAAAAGAAAAAAACGAAAACTAAACCTACAGCTGTAGTTTGGGAACAGGCAATTGTGTTAAAATGTAAAATATAATTGTCTGCTTACAAACTAGTTTTTTTAAATATAATTATTGTCTAACTTTTTGTATACAAATGATTTTTTTGCCCTCTTAAATACACTCATATGGAAATGTTGCAATTCAAAATGAAATTGAGGGTAGAATGGTTTTATTCTGGCTTGATACTAATTATTTAAGTTTAGTCTCCTATATATTATACTAGTTATAGCTATCGCTAAGTGCCAACGAGCAAAGATTTCAGGGGCAGTGGCAGCCACAGATATCTTTTTCGCCCTTATTGAGGCACACCAGCGTGGCACAGCCGTTGGGTTAATGAACGGGGAAAACCCGCGTCTTAAAAACCCCGTTACTGTCGAGATGAGTGCAAAGCAGTCTATCAAGCGCCAGCTCCACACAACACATGTGGCACCTGTTGGCTGGGAACCGCACAGCAGTTCCTCCACGACATACGCGGGGAAGGTGGACCACGAGTTACCAGTAAAGTAAAGCAAGGGGCCCACATACACCAACCCCCGGCCTAGCCATTACCTCACGCACGCGCACAGCCATATTACGCGGGCAGCGGTAGCCATGGACAGCGGTTTCGCCAATACTGGGGCTCATCAGCATGGCATAGCTGTCGGTCAGTGACCGAGGAAAACCCTTTCCTGCAGAGGCGAGTACTTTAAGTGCCAGTTCCGCACAACACATATGGGAGCTGTTGGCTGCTGTGAACCGCACGGGAGCTCTCCCACGGCATGCGCGGGGAAGGCGGATCATGGGTTTGTTCTATGTGTACCCCTTGCATTAATTTGTGTTTTGAGAATAGTGAAAACTGTTCTGCCGCATAAAGAACTTGAAATTCCGGATTTATGCGGCAAATTTTTCGAGATATTGAAGTTCGTGTTTTTGTCCGAAGTTGTAGGCAAGTCATTTTGCGTAAAATTTAGTGGTCTTATAAGCAAACTTAAAAAATCCTCGAAAAATCATATTAAAGTCCACAAATATTCAACGTACAGACTTATATTTGGTCTCTTTTTAAAGTTAAAAAAATTTATGGTGCGCTAATGAGGCCTTCCGAATTATTTGCTACAAAGACACAAAAAATTATGGCGTTATTATTTTTCTTTGCAGCAAGCAATAAAAAATTCTAGCGGGCAAATGCGCAGCCATACGCATATGCTGCCAATACAAATGCAAATAAAGAGGGATGCACTCGGGCCTCACAAGCATTCACACGGCTTGCGCGGATTCTCTGTTCTGTGTCTCGTGTTCGCTCAATAGCAACGCATTCTCTGTTCTGCATTTCGTCT
>JAKSDK010000290.1 GCA_022360095.1 Phycisphaerales bacterium | reverse complement strand
GAACGGGGTGGTCCTACCGGTATAGAGACGTGGATGATCTCTTTCCTCACTTAAAATTGCAGAGGTTGTCATTTTCAGGTAATAAATGGCCATTCTGTTTCAGGAGTGAATAATCCGACATTTCATAGGCGCTTTTAGTCGATTAAGAGATTGTTTTTCTTAGTGTGACTTGTGTGGCCTTCACAAATTTGCACATTTGGTTCGAGTGGAAGTCCTTACAAGGTGAATTTTTAAAAGAGAAGCCACTAGTGGATTTTACGATGGGCTATCTGCCGCACGCTAAACTGACGAGGCGGCCGCGTTAACGGGGTTTTGTTATACGAAAATGGTTTTGTTAGGACAACGCAAAGTGGCCGAAACAACAACGTGGTCTTATGGAAGGAGTCTACTGTATCTGTTCAGGCAATCAGTGGTTTTATTGACTTTTTAACGCTTATTTTCTCCTGACGCTGCTATTATTTTCAACACAATTAGAAGCCCGACAGCCGTAGTTTCTCCTGATTATAAGACATTTTATTCCCGAAAAAGGTTAATCAAACACAAACTAGAAGACACTTCATTTTTAAGTGGACTTAAAGGGGGCGAAGAAGTTCTTTCCAAAAATTTTGCCTCTAGCCTGATCCCTTTCAGAAAATATACGAAACTGTGTAATTGGAAAGTCCCCTGTTTATTTTGTCCAAGTAAACAAGTCAAGGCATAGGAGAGTCAATGTTTGTAGATGAGCACTCCCAAGTCTTTCATAAGATATACCGCGCTATCTACCGGATAAATCACTTCCCATAATCATTAAGAGAATTAATTGCGTTACTTCACACTGGATAGCAATGGGCCATTTGCACCATGGCGTAATTCTGCTATTAGGAACAGAATCCTTGTCGTTTTGTTTTTTCAAATTTAAATTTGGTAATCCCAGTGGGGTTTAGCAAAAGCCCTAATTTGCACAAGAAAGCGAAACCCTGAGGGATTCTGGTCGAAGTAGTAAAATGACGTCATGGTGCAAATGTCCTACTTATTACCGTTTTAGCGCTATCCGCCCTTTAAACAACTTGAGCCAGCATCGTACCTACATACAATATTTTTTTTTCCTAGTATCCTATACTACTAAAACATTCATATTTCGTTTACTTTGAAACATTTAAAGTTAAAAGGTACACCTCACTAAAGTTTTGATTAGAGAGTTGTTTTCTATTACATAGCCTGGGACCATGTTCCGCAGTGGGAGGAAAAGGCAAAACCGGG
>JAKSDK010001831.1 GCA_022360095.1 Phycisphaerales bacterium | reverse complement strand
GCTATGAGGCACAAAGAGGAGTGTAGGTGAGGTGATACATGTACAGCAGTTGGACAGGGCTGTCAATAAGTGCTTGGGGCTGGTAGCTGGCCAAAACCACCGGCTTGTTAGCCTTCTACAAAAAATGCTAAAAAAATTAAAGCACTATTTAATAAATTTGTCTAGTAGCACGCCCACTCCTGACCAGCAGGGACCAGGGCAGATAAAGGTTGGGCAATGAAAAAAGCACTCCACTCTTCAAAAGATGTGTGATACGTAGCAGTACTGGCTTGAGCACTTTTTCCACACTTCCAGTGTGCTTAAAGGCCTACGAAATTTTCGTTTTTCCAAACTGGCAATCCTATTTCCTTTCTGTAATTTCAGCCTACAGTGTAAAATAAGTAAATTCCTTTCATAACAACATTTATAAACAGTTTCATATGTTTACAGTTTATTTTACAGCAGGTATAATATTATTCTACAAGACCACACTCCACAGGTCATAAATCAGGTTTTTATAAAACAGTAAACTAATTCTTACATGTAAAGCAGGAAGTATGATAGAAAAAATAAATAATATAAACAAAAATAATATGGTGAACTATGCAATTCACAATTCACCATTTTATTCTTATTTTTGTTTTCTTCCTTTATTTTTATATCACTCTTCCTGCCGTAATGCCCGGGAGGGGGGTACTCCCCTACATTACCTATACGGGTATGTGCCGCCCAACGGGGTTGTGATTTTGAAGATCCTGATTTAGAACGGGGTGTCCATTTCAGTGGCGTTTTCTAGAACGGGGTATAAAAAATTGTGGATCACGGCTTTATCTTCTGCTTAAAATTGTTGCTGATTATGAAGAAGCACTTATTTGAAGTATAAGTCAAACAAATAAAGAAACATCTTTTTAAAAAACAGGGCTATTTCAATTTACAAACTTTCTAGAACGGAGTATAAATAATTACCCTGGTCCCAGAGGTTTTTCTTGATTTTTCTTCGCGAAAGAGATCAACAGCAAGCCGCGAAGCGGCGACAACGAGTCGCAAAAGCGACGAGGAGAGAGAGAAAAACCTCTGGTTACCTTGGCCTCGAATCTCACTTTCATGCAGACGACAG
>JAKSDK010000799.1 GCA_022360095.1 Phycisphaerales bacterium | reverse complement strand
TCCAGTAGGTCATGAACCAGACCGTGGTAGCCACCAGGACGGCCTGGACCACACCAATGAACCCGGCCCTGAGAACCACCGAGAACATGATCGTGGCGCCCATGCAGACAAGGCCGATCTTGACGAAGAACTCGGTCTGGCCGGCCTCCTTCATGAATTTGGGGACCTTGCCCAGGTTGCTGATCAGCAACCCGATCACCAAGGCGAAAAGGACGTATGAGATGCCCCATTTTTTCATGAAGGCCTGTTTGGAGATGATCATGGAGATGTAGGAGATGATGAAGATTATGATGAATCCGGGGATGTACTTTTTCCAGTCCAGCTTCATGAAAAAGCCGGCGATAAGGGTCAGCACGCCGGTGGTCACCAGGAACCACAGGGCGCTGCTGAAGGTCGGCCCGGCGCCCTTGGGGAAGGCCTGGGCCAGGCTGGTCCAGGTGCCTATCTTGGGAGGCGCCGGCAGTTGGCCGCCGATGGCCAGGATCAGGATGAACCAGCCGATCCAGCAGGACCACCAGTCCTCATTCTTCCAGAGGTTGGACCAATCTATCTTTTCTTTTCCGTTACTCATGTTCGGCCACTCCTTTCAACAATGAAAAGGACTATTGTTCGGGGGAACGTTCGTCACCCTTTATCGTTCTTTTTTCCTGATTACACCTCCTTTACAGGCTGTTGACGGGTATAATGTATGGAAACAAAAAAAGGCCGCTCAAACGGCCTTGGATCCTCTCCCGTGCATCCGCATTCCGGCAACCATGGCCAAAATCGTATCCATCAATCTGCTTTCTTCGGTTGACTCCAGGCCCAATTTCATATAACACACGACTTCGGCGATAGTCAAGAATATCAAGGGTAATCGGTCTGATCCGGACCATTGTCAAGGGCCCAAAGGTATTCAGGATCGTAAATCAAAGGGCCTGCGGTTAGGCGAAGCCGATAACCCGTTTCGTAACCCCGGACGGCTTGTGGTAGGATCGTCGAGGCTGCCAGAGGGACCGGCCTTTGGCCCTGTCGGCCTTTTATCCGAATTTATACGGCTG
>JAKSDK010001293.1 GCA_022360095.1 Phycisphaerales bacterium | reverse complement strand
TTCTTCGTGTTTACATTTGACCTTTTTGGCCTTTTGTCTTTTGTCTGTCATTTGTAAACAATAGCTAAAACAATGTAACTTCTCCGTCGACCAATCAGCGCTTCTGACCGGTTTCTGGACAGATTTTACGTCATCAGTATGGAATTTCTGTCGCTGAGTCGCAGACGTTCCTCCGCGCGAAACGTCCCCAGACTTGTTAGCAAGATTTTGTATAATAAATTGTAAACTTGTCGAACGCAAAACATTGGGCCTGATTTGTTTTCCGAGAATTTGTTTTCCAGGCCTAATCTACTGTGATCAAGAGCCATTACGGCTCTTAAATGAGATCGAAGATGATTGCTATTTTTTGGGTGTACATAGAAGGCTATCAAATCGACGTAAGATTTTTTTTCACTCCAAAATCACTTACCCTTAGGTTTCCCTCAAAAGTCACATATGTGATTAAGTTAACTTTTGTGGATTACAAGTTTATTTTTTTATTAGTGGGAGCTTCGCTTTTAGCCCTGGCCAAATCTATATATTATCCACGAAACGATTTCAGTCCTGACCACCCCAAATGCATTGTCATTTTGCAGGGTTGTATATAAAGCAAGAAGGTGCCACTTTCCAGCCTCAAGTCCATTATAAAATATATTATTCCATATGCGTTAAAGATTATAGCGGAGCTCCGTAGAGCCCTAATTGCTATAGATTGGAAACCCATGGATTCCGGTAAATTTGGTTATGATGGCAACGTACACCGCACGCTCGTCGGTGCATCCCACACATGTAAGCCGGGTTAAGTCCCATTTGCTTCTTTTGTGGAACGGTATAGTAACTGATTGACAACTTCCTAGCGATAACAGGGGCTCACGTAGAAACAAGGTTCACTGCCGGATCTCGGTAGATCAGGGGCACCCAACGTCAATTTTCGGAAAATATCTGTTCGGAAGACGATTTGAGATCTAGAATTTTCGGAACATTTGTTGTAAAATTTCTCGCTTGCCTGCCTCTCCTAAGATTTTTTTCGAACATCTAAAAAGTGGTATAATTGCCCATTTTTAAAGGATTTTTACC
>JAKSDK010001588.1 GCA_022360095.1 Phycisphaerales bacterium | reverse complement strand
TCCCGTGCCGTACTGAACCATGTAGCCGGGAAGCCCTGCCGAATTGAGAAGGGAATTGACGCCGCTGCAAAGCCGGTCGCCAAGCGTCCGTAGCCTTGCGTACTCTTCTTTGGGCAACAAGCGGACGGACTCGATACCCGCCGCCAACGCCAGCGGGTTCGCGGTGAAAGTTCCGCTATGTGCTACACGCGGCGACCCGGGGGTCACTCGGAAGACCGACAATAGATGCTCCGGCCCGCCGACAGCGGACACCGGCAGACCGCCGCCGATGATCTTGCCCATCACAGTCAGATCCGGCATGACGCCGACGGCGCCTTGTCGTCCGCCATAAGCATCTCGCAGCGACACGATTTCATCGAAAATCAATAGGACCCCGTGCCTTGTACACTCTTCACGGAGCATTCGGAGAAACGACGGGTCGACATTGCCGTATCCAAGGTGCACCTGCAGTGGATCAATGATCACCGCTGCAAGGTCTTCGGCGGCATCCGCGAGTATCCGTTTCGTATTTTCTACGTCGTTGTTCGGAAAAATCACCAGATTCTCACTCAGGCTTGCCGGCGTCCCTGCCGTCCGCGGTATCGTTCTCGGGCGAACCACCGGCCCTGCGGACTCTGGAGACGGTTGAGCGCTTTGCTCGACGAGATCGTATTGGCCATGATACCCTGCTTCGGGCTTGGCGATCCTGGTACGGCCGGTGATGGCTCGAGCCATCTTGACGGCGAGCATCACGGCTTCCGTTCCCGTATTCCAGAACCGAACCTTCTCGAGCGATGGGATTCGGCGCACAAGCATCTCGGCCAAGACAGCCTCAAGCCGGCTTGGAAAGTGCGAGCACATCGATCGCCTGACCTGATCTTCAACCGCCGCAACAATCTTCGGGTGGCAATGTCCGTGCACCAAGGCGGTAAAGTTATTTGTGAAGTCCATACGGCGGACGCCGTCGACATCCCAGATCCAGCACCCTTCTCCACGATCTATGAAGCAGGGATAGGGGTCCCGGACGAGAGGTCTTGAGTAACCGTCGACAAGGACGTCCTTGGCCGCCGCGAAGTACAGCTCGGATTTGC
>JAKSDK010000882.1 GCA_022360095.1 Phycisphaerales bacterium | reverse complement strand
CAATTTTGTTAAACACGGGCTAAACTCCGTTTAAATAACTGGCCCCAAGTGTCTGCTGATGGCAGGCCAAATAAAAACACTTTTTTGAACAGCGGTGTATTCTTGCTGGGATCAACTGGAGACGATCAGAGTCAACAGTATGTATTAGAATTTCCTTTTGCCTTTGCTCGAGTGGATGAGATGAGTCATGTTACTGCACAGATCGGTTATCGAGAAACGACTGCAGCGAAACCTCTAGTCCCGGATTAAAAAAGACAGTAATCACGTATTTTCTCCACACAAACATCAAAGAAATAAACAGCTCAATCATCTGGAATCAACTCACCAGTCTTCTCTAAAATGTGTTAAATCTGCTGCCTGAGAAAAATCCATTAATGTCAATGTGAATGGTAATTCCCAGCAGCCTAGTCAGAGCCTCCAGGCAAGTTAGCTCTTCTTTTTAAAATTTATTTTCCTGACTTACCTTTAAAGGTCTGTGAACCGATGTTGGACCCGGAAAAGCTACCGCCTGTTAAGTTCCGAGGGGGTGTCCCTCTCGCTCAACAGGGTCCTGATTTCAAGACTTCTTTTCTTAAACGAATAATCATGTACTCTACGTTTCCTGGGACGCACGAAAGTTTCGCAAAAATCAGCAGCGAATTGAATTTCAATTTCAAAGTGCATCTGAAACCAGGTCCACATAATGCTGTGGCGGAACATTAACGGTTAACCACCCACAAACCTTCCTGAGTACCCACCCATATAACTTGAGGAATCGGACTTTGGTTTCGTGTTGCGTCATTCTAATTGCGTTATGTTCGCATACTGTGGCGCCCGCCAACAGACTTAATCTATTTTCAACTCATGGGTCAATTAATTGTTTCTGGGATAAAGGACTACAATAATGAGTGCCTTGAGGGCTTTTTAAATTTCATTAAGTTGTGATGCGTTTGCCTTGGATAGAAACGGTAATTTTTAATTAGCTTTTAAGTTCAATCTAACTTGTTCTAGCGATCACGCTGGCGGGAAATTTTACGTTGCGATCTCCCTGGTCTGAATACTAACCCGCTAATGTCGAATGAAAACATTAACGATCACATCAATGAAAGTCAATTGACATTTTTTTTTCTGCGATTTGGTTGTTCCTTCGGCCTGTAAAGCT
>JAKSDK010000876.1 GCA_022360095.1 Phycisphaerales bacterium | reverse complement strand
TCGATCGATGTATTCTTAGGAAAGTATTCTGATATAATGAAAAATTTAGGAATCAATTTAGATGAACAGTCAAAAGCGAATAATGAAAAAGTAAAAGTAACAGAGCTGCTGACTTTTGCTGCTTTATATCATGATCTAGGTAAGCACATTAGGAGAGCAAACCACCCGCAAATCGGGGCGAATTTAATTAGGAATTATGACCAAGACCAACAACAGGCTCTCGTAGAATCATTAAGATATTCTGATGACTCATTATATTCAGATTCAAAACATAATAGGTTTGCCCTTATCACATCAATCGTACAGCATCATGATAAATTCGGTGTTGTTAGCACAGGTGAAGGTGGCTTACCAATTTTTAGTGACATACTTTACTTTACAAGTGACCAAACTTCGAAAAGTGGAATTCGTAAAAATATAACTTCAGTAATGCTTTTAAACCTTGCAGACATTTCCGCTGTTAATGTTTCTTCTCAAGCTAAGTAATTGGACAAAAATATTTTGATAATAGAATTTTTATGTAATTTCGGCAAATGAGCCGAAAAAGACGATTCATTGAAAACTTGACCGAAACAGAAATTGCATCCCTGCAGGAAGGTTACAAAAAGGGCAAAAGCCATAGCTATCGGTGCGGATGCAGGGCCATACTGCTCAGCCATGAAGGCTGGGAATGTTCTGAACTGGCTGCCCATTTTGAGGCCAGCCTGGTCACGGTCTACAGCTGGCTGGACCGGTGGGAAAAAGGCGGCATCGATGCCATGTCGGACAAAAAGGGCAGGGGGCGCAAACCCCTTCTCGATCCCTCAAAAAGCAGGCATGTAGAGATAGTCATCGATGCTGTCGACGAATCGCCCAGCAATATCAACAAGGCACTCTCAAAGGTCAAAAAGGAACTGGGCACTGCCATGTCAAAGAAGACCTTGAAACGGTTTTTAAAAAGCTTAAACGAAGGTGGAAGCGGTTCAGGAAAAGCCCCTTAGGCAAACCCGACCCTGCAGTCTATGACCGGAAGCTGAAAGAGCTTCAACAGTTGTTAAAGCTTGAGAAAATTGGCTGGATAGACCTGTTGTTTGGCGACGAAACAGGGTTTAGCCTGGAACCCAACATTCCCTATGGCTGGTTGCCAATAGGCAAGCAGACCGGCATCGGCTCAGAGCACAAACATGTCGGCAATGTGTTTGGCCTGCTAAGTGTCAAACAACAAGGCATTATGCACTGGTACGATAAAAACATCGACAGCGAATTTGTCATCCAGTGCCTTGACGACCTCACAGGCAGGATTGGCAAGCCGACCGTCGTTGTACTCGACAATGCCCCATGGCATAAATCCCAAAAGGTGGTGTCAAAAATTCCACAATGGAGCAAAAAGAACCTTTTTATTTTCTTTTTGCCCACATATAGCCCGCAGCTGAACCTGGTTGAAATATTCTGGAGGAAAATAAAATACGAATGGTTGGAACCTGAGCATTTTGTTTCCCCTGCTATTCTCAAACAAGCGGTTCTAAATATTTTGAGAAATTATGGATCTCAATTTCAGATCAATTTTTCAAAGAACTTTTTATTATCAGTTTAATTCAGTCCATGTACTTACTTATGTTTTAACCTATCATAAACACGGTGCAGGCAAAGGAATTTTACGGTTGTATATTTCCAATATTGCAGCGCCGAAAAATTTAATCAAAAATACAAACGGTAATTTTTCAAAAATAAATAAAGTGCCAAATTTGGTGTGTCCTGAGTGTGGAGAAGTGCTCGGCGTGCCTACTATCAGCAAAGGCCAGCGACGGGCTTATCGTATGCGGCAAGGTTATTTTCATCGAAAGTTGGAAAAATGATCGCTGAGACGCTATGAATAAATTTTTGAATTAATTACCACCAATAAACTTATTCACCAATGAAAAAACCTTTTCTTTTAAATTTGATTTTA
>JAKSDK010001473.1 GCA_022360095.1 Phycisphaerales bacterium | reverse complement strand
GAAAATCCTAGGAGAGGCAGGCAAGCAAGAAATTTTACAACAAATGTTCCGAAAATTCTAGATCTCAAATCGTCTTCCGAACAGATATTTTTCCGAAAATTGTCGTTGGGTGCCCCTATTCTACTTATAAAGTTTAATCATAACAGAAATAAAAGTAAACAGATAACTTTAGAATGCTTATTAAACAGATTTATCCTTCTTCATACAATCTTTGTTCATGCTTTTAAATGAATGAAAATTCAAAAACTGCGATTTGTTTTGAGAGCACATTAATTTAGAGTGTTCGTAAAACAGAAACCCAGAATACGAGTAACAGTTGTATTTTCTCTTTTCTGGCAGATTACCTGGTGCGTTGGCTGGCCTCCTCGAGGAAGGTGAGGGTGTTGTTCCTAGAAAGTACACAATGTCTGAAGCTATTTACTATATCATAGGCATAATCTTGTAAAAAATTTCGGAAAGTTCTACTGAGTAAGCTGATTGGTATTTGCTTCAATATGAGTTTGATCAGATGTATTTAGGACGCGAATATTTTATGGTGCTTGTGAAATGGAGCGATCAGAAATGATCTGTATCAAAATTCAATGCATATTTATTTGCTAAACAGGAGTAAATATCAAACAAATACATGCAATTCTACTGTTTAATGATTCATAAACCATGCCCAAGTTTGTATTTGGGTGTACAGATCAGAGGTAAGGTGTTTATGTGGATAGTCATGTGTACAGAATACTCGTTTTCTTTCGGAGGATGATATGCAGTGAAGCTGTTAACCTAAAGTAGTTATATGTGATAAGATTGTTCTCTTTTGATTTACCAAAGCGATGTCAAATATCAGGATGTATGCATTTTTTGTCGCCCTGTTTTTGAGCATGCCGTTAACTGACACACTTGGTTGTTGA
Organism: Phycisphaerales bacterium; assembly: GCA_022360095.1. Taxonomy (GTDB): domain Bacteria; phylum Planctomycetota; class Phycisphaerae; order UBA1845; family UTPLA1; genus JAKSDK01. The sequence goes on along the minus strand of JAKSDK010001473.1, from coordinate 182 downwards.
GTTGCCGAGGATGGACCTCCTGTTTTCCCTAGATTATTGAGAAAAAGTTTAATTGTTTCATGTTTGGTGTTGTTTTAAAAATATGTGCAGCTGTCTTTGAGTGTGACGCTCAAAATTTTGTACCTGCATATTTCTATCATGTTCTTTCACATATTGCTTACTGATGCAGAAGATAATAAAGT
>JAKSDK010001441.1 GCA_022360095.1 Phycisphaerales bacterium | reverse complement strand
GGGGCTGGTAGGAGAGAACATTACAGATAAAAAACATTGGAGGATTATAGGTCTCAAGCTGGAAAGATAAGATACAGAACTAACCCTGACACAGAATTCAGTAACCATGACTTACACTCAACAATGTAACCTGAGAAAACCCCGGTGGGTATTCCCTTACATAAGCCATATTGGTGTGTGCCACCTCAACGGGTAGGGTTTTCCCCCTCTTGGTCTGAAAAAGGGGATAGACTTTATCCATGTTGGCCTGGAATCGGGTATGGTTTTTGAGGGAACTACGACAGTGTGTGAATATATTCGCTCATTCTCTCTGGATTGAGTCTCAGCAATGATATATGATGAGTTGCTGACTATCCCCAGGTCTCAAAACAGGTATGGATTTTAGAGGCCAGTAAACGGGTGTGGAAAATCACATTTTTTGGTCTGAAATAGGGTCAGGATTTGGAGAGCCGGGCGGAACACTCCCACAAGAATTTCCAGGAGTACACCCAGGGGAGAAACAGTCGACATTTCGCGACGCCATCACGGGCCTCCCCGAGGAAATGAACTCTGAAAAACGAGCGCAGAAATTATATACTGATCAGCACCCAGATCTGGGTAGTGCTTCTGTTTTTGAATAATTTGATCACATGCATGTAAATTTCGTAAAGAAAAATCTATTATGTAGCATTTCTTAAAGGCTTAATGACTGCGGCTTTTCCTACGAATACCCTGACTTATTTTCCCCGCAAATAGGGGCCTATATATGCCCGGGGGTACTTCCTTATAAGAGGCTAATGGGGATGTGCCACTGGATGAGGTCGCATTTTCATGACTGGATTGACTATATTGGGGTCGCATTTTCAATCGAGTTACTAGAATGGGGTCACACACCTTCGGATTTTGGAGGGTAAGACAGTTCTTCACATTTACGGTTAGCAAACGTACCAGAGTGTTTATCAGTAGGTGAAAATTAGAGTGTTCTTCATTCAGTTTAAAAAATGGGTCAACTCATAAAAATAG
>JAKSDK010000284.1 GCA_022360095.1 Phycisphaerales bacterium | reverse complement strand
ATCCATAGCCAATTACTGGTGAAAATTTTATAGCAATCGGACAAGGAAAAAACAACTTTCAAGGCGATTGAAAAATATCGGTATGGCCTCTGAAAAACTGTATCGAAACACCTTAAATACCTCGGCATCTTTTGCCATCGTAGAGCAGACGGTATCCATGGTTGCAACTGCAGGAGTAATTCCCTTGTGTGTTGTGGCAAAGCTGATCACATCCGGCAGGAATAATAGTTCTGTTCAGGCTGGCCACATACACTGGAGTACACTCATTCACATCTAAAAGAAGTTAAGTATACGTTAATTTTACTGATATTGTTTTATAAGTGGCTGATTACCATATGCATGGTGTCTTGATCGGAAAAGATATCCAAAATGGCTCGAAGTAACTCTGTTCTAGACAAAAATAGTTGGCGCTGTTATTCTGAAGTGAAGCGTGATATTCCACGGGTTTTGTTGACATTTCAAAGCCTACCGGTGTACGTTCCCGTTTTGGAATTGCTTGCATCAAACTATTGACGGGGATCGCCTATTTATCGAGTTACGAGCTTGAGTTTGAGTTTGAATTAAAGGTGAGTTTGAGTTTGAGTTTGAGTTACCAAAGAATGCCTTTTCTCTAAAGAATTTTTTTCACCGTTTAGTTTTTAAAATTTTTATTAGTGGTTTTTGTGACTACTGCGCATGCGCAGGAGTCACTATTGGCATCGAATCAGTTTTCTAAAAGTAAGTAAGTAATAATAGAATATACTTCAGAGCCAATCCGGCATAGTTAGTTTTCCGAAAGTGAGTAAGTAACAATAGAGTATACTTCGGAGTCAATCAGCATACAAAGATAACCATTTTTCGGAATCTTTCGTCGATGGTTCTCGATGACAAACAAAATGCTTGGCTGAAAAGGCAATGAAATACGTCTTTTCTCAAGAAGCGTGTCTTCACTTCTAATCTTCAAAATACGTCCAGAAACCACGACATTTGTATAACAGATTTCTGCTCTCCAAATCAACTCCTGTGAAGACATCAGCATCGTTCACAGGGTGCAGAGGGCTTATTGGCGGTGGTAACTGAAGCGAAAATTTCACAGCCGATCGCACGAGTCGCCTCTGTTTACTGTAGAATCGACCATGAACTTGACCGATCAAAGTGTTGTGCGATTGTGGTAATTATCATCTATTGCTCGGTGGGAAAGAAAGTCCATGAAAGTCCCCCGAAGGGCGTATTTTACCAGGTTCATAAGACGATCGAATGACGGTTTTCTCGATTCTGCAATACAAAACACAAAGCGATGTGCACGAAGTAGTTCACAGGATCTGTTTGACTAAGGGTGTTCATTTTCCAGGCAAATGACACGAAATCTGCAACACACGTAGTGAGGAAACAGAATATTTTTCGAGTTGTTGTTCTTTAAAAGTTCCATATAAATGATGCTTTTGTTATTACAATTTATCGACTTTAAGAGCGGTCATGGAATAAATTTCTGAGGTTCCTCCCAGATCTTATAAGACTTCCCACGCAATGTCACCAAAAATAAAAAATCTTCGATCTTACGGCTGCAAAGGAGACTAGACCATTTGCAGCGCATTATAAAAAGGACATGTTGGGGTAACTATGTGTCCCGCGTTGACCTTTTGCTGTCATTTCTTATCGTAACGCAAAAAAAGATGGCAACATTCTTAATCATTTGACGAAGTTGCACGCATTCATAGGAAAGGTTAAAACAGGGGCACCCAACGAGAATATAGTTCAAAACCACTTAAACATAGCATTGTTAAACGTATTTTAGTATTTAAACGGTAGATATAGGCATACTTTTATTCCCTAAAAATTTTTCATGTGACTTAATATTGATCAGGAGACAAAATTTTTTATTTTGTTTATTTTTATTAGGATTCGCCAATTTTTGGCAGGTTAACCTCAACAGCATGAAGCTAAATACTGTT
>JAKSDK010000106.1 GCA_022360095.1 Phycisphaerales bacterium | reverse complement strand
CTTTTGAAATTTTGCGGATCAGTCGGGCTGTGCCGCTCGTCTCCACCGCGGTCATCCCCGCGGTCGGTTCGTCCAGGAGCATCAGTCTTGGTCGGCTGGCCAGAACCATTCCGATCTCCAACCACTGCCTCTCTCCGTGAGACAGATTCTCAGCCCGGTCTTTCGCCTTATCCGACAGACCCAGGAGCTCGAGCAGTCCGGTGATCTTTTCCCGGCCCTTGCCAAAGGAGCTGTTGGAGGTGAAGAGGGATGGGCGTTTGGCCGAGAAAAGGGAGACCCTTAGATTCTCCTCAAGGGTCAGGCTCCCGAAAACACTGGGTATTTGAAATTTGCGGCCGATGCCGGCCCTGCCGATCAGATGGACCGCCTTGCCGGTGATGTCCTGACCGTTGAAGAAAACCCGGCCCGAGGTGGGCTTGTACCGTCCGGAGATGAGATTGAACAGGGTGGTTTTGCCGCAGCCGTTGGGGCCGAGGATACACCTGAGCTCCCCTTCCTCCATCAAAGGAGTGGGTTTCATCTTAGTAGAGACCCAAGTAAAGGAGCGGATTTTACCTTAGTGGAGACCATTAAAAGAGTTGATTTCATCTTAGTAGAGACCCAAGTAAAGGAGTAGAGTTGACCTTAGTGGAGACCCATCAAAAGAGTGGGTTTCATTTTAGTGAAGACCCAAGTAAAGGAGTGGATTCCACCTTAGTGGAGACCCATCAAAAGAGTTGGTTTCATCTTGGTGAAGACCCAAGTAAAGGAGTGGATTTCACCTTAGTGGAGATCCATCAAAATCAAAAGAATGGGTTTCATCTTACTTGAGACCTAAGTAAAGGAATAGGTTTCATCTTAATGGAGACGCAGGTAATGTACTGGGTTGAATCTCAGTGCAGACCCATGCGAAGGAGTGGGTTTCATCTTAGGTAAGACACATGTAAAGGACTGGGTTTTATCTTAGTGGAAAAGCAAGTATAAAGGAGCAGGTTTCATCTTAGGTAGCACTCATGTAAAGGAGTGTGTTTCATATTAGTGGAGACGCACGTAATGGACTGGGTTTAATCTCAGTGCAGACCCACGCAAAGGAGTGGGTTTCATTTTAGATAAGACTCATGTAAAGGAGTTGGTTTTATCTTAATGGAAAAGCAAGTTATAAAGGAGCAGGTTTCATCTTAGGAAGAGACTCATGATCAAGTAAAGGAGCAGGTTTCACTCTTAGGTAACACTCACGGAAAGAAGGGGTCTCATCTTAGTGGAGACTCAATTAAAGGAGCAGGTTTCATCTTAATTGAGACTCATGTAAAGGAGTGGGTTTCATCTTAGTGGAGACCCGAGTAAAGGGGCAAGTTTCATCTTAGTGGAGACCTCAGTAAAGGAGCAGGTTTCATCTTAGTGCGGCTAGACCCAAGGACAGGAGCGGGTTTCTTCTTAGGGTAGACCCAAATAAAGATGTGGGTTTTATCTAAGTGGAGATTCAAGTATTCTTATTGGAAAACCAAGTAAAGGAGTAGGTTTAGTCTTTGAGAGACCTATTAAGTAAAGAAGTGGAGAGACAACTTTATGAATTCATCATCGCCAGAGCCATTATTGCCCCTAATTGCCAAAATCTAGTCAATAGTCGAACACTTGCAGCAGAT
>JAKSDK010001154.1 GCA_022360095.1 Phycisphaerales bacterium | reverse complement strand
GCCGAACGCGGCCAAAACTTCGTCGCTGACCTTTCCGGCGTCGGTGGATGATGCAGCGTCGGCGACGATCCCGATTATCCGGCCATCGCCAAATTCAGCATCAAGACTTTCGACAGTCTTCATCAGCGCCGCTTTGTCGCGCACCGCGGTTATGGCCACCTTAAGGCCATCGTTGAGTAGGGCACGCGCGAATCGCAGGCCGATCCCACGGCTCCCGCCGCTGATAACGGCAATTTTCCGAGATTCCATTCCCTTTCCCACTGTCTGATGAATATGGGACTTTGATTTGCGCGGTTTGCGGCGACTGCGGTGGCGTCCACCGCAGCGGCCTCGCCGATTTAAGCTGCAACCGGCTGCAATTCATCGATCGCCTGATGGGCCGTGGCAATCGCGGTGTCGGCGTCCATGGCCAGGCCGTTGGCAGACACGACCGTGATATCCGTGATGCCGATGAACCCGAGGACCTGTTTCATATATGTGCTGGCGAAATCCACCGGAGAACCGGTCTCAACGCCACCGGAAGCGACCGTCACGATAGCGCGCTTGCCTTCGAGAAGTCCGACCGGGCCAGCCTCGTCGTAGCTGAATGTCTCGCCGGCGCGCACGACCTGGTCGACCCAGAGTTTCAACGAGGCGGGAATGCCGAAATTATAGATAGGCAATCCCACAACGATCACGTCGGCGGCGCGCAATTCCTCAACCAGCGAATCGGATGTCCCTAAAACGGCCTTCTGCTCATCGCTGCGCTGATCCCTTGGAGTGAAATTCGCGCCTATCCAGGCTTCATTCACTGGCGGCAGCCCCTCGGACACATCGCGCTCGACCAGCCCGGCACCCGGGTTCTCACGCAGGAGTTTGTCCGCGACCTTTGCAACCAGTTGCCGGGACACCGAACTTTCGCGCTGGCCCGAACTGTTGACCTTAAGGATTGTTTTCACGCGGTTCTCCATTTGGAATCTCCTCATATTGGTGAAAGGGCGTCTTCACAGCCGGATATACGGATCGAAAGAGTTGCGCAAAAGTGCAGGATATGCACAGTTATTGTGCATGACCGCACAGCTAAAAAGTTGGGACG
>JAKSDK010000855.1 GCA_022360095.1 Phycisphaerales bacterium | reverse complement strand
GATCATATGTGACTGTCTTTTTTTTAGACAGATCCCTGAGGTCTTTGTTTCCTAAAGGGTATTCATGTACAACTCAGGTATAGTTACAGACGGTGTTATAGAACATTAAATTAAAAGATTATGCTCCATTTTGTTCCTTTGGTTGGTCAACATGTGACAAGAAAAAATTAGAAGAAAATAATTTGAATTACTGGTATGTGCTTGTCATGTAACAGTTTGGGAATAGTCAGCTTAAAATAAAGCTGACCAAGACTTTTTTTCACTGACTGTTAACTACATGTGTATTTCCAACAAAAGTAAAACCTAAGTACCGTAACTATTAAAGTAAAAGATTGATAGGTTTTTGTGTTACTTCTTCAGGTAATTGGTAGTTTGTGGGCTGCTGATGGGCTCAGTGATCCAGATATAACTGCCATGAATGGAGGTCAGTATTAACCTGTCCTTATCTTAAATGTTTGATATAAAAAATTGAGTCTAAGTGTAAGCTGGCTGGTGAACGAGTCTGTAAGTCAGTCAGTTTTCCTCTAGTAAAGGATTCAAGAGCCAGCTGTTTGGCATTTAGAAAACTGTTCTGTGCTACTGTTATTGAATAATTAACATCAGTTAATACCATATTTTTAATTGCAAGGTACAGGGTTCAAATGCACCTTGAAAGTCCTTGAAACCTTGAAATTCCTTAAAAATTGCAGCTGGGGCTGGAAAGTCCTTGAATTTCGGCGCTATTAACTTTAACTTCATCAAATAGTTTAAGGAGAACTGTAAAGGAAAGGAGAAAACACAGAAAAGACCATCAGGATAAAATTGCTCACATTGTAGAAGAACTAAAAAAGACATAAGAGTCAAGGCTCTTTTTTGCTTTGAATGGCCTCGAAAAAGGGAAAATGTGTCCTTGAAAGTCCTTCAAAAGTCCTTGAATTTTTTTTTCAAAAAAGGGTACAAACCCTGTGGGTACATGTAGTGAACCAGTCAGAAATAATATCTAAAAGAAGGTACAGGGTGCAAAGAAAGTCAGTTTTACAGCTTGCCTTTCGGGCAAGCTGTAGTTAGCATGTACTAGTCTAAGACAATTTTTGCTTAGTAGGATTGGTTACAGTTCTTCTGTAATTTGAACTCCCCAAAAAACTTCACATGCCTGTTGGGCAAGTTGAGAACAGAATTCACTAGCCCAATAGCAAAATCCACTAGTCCCAGGCTATCGGACACTTCTTTCTTTGCATGCTGAGGTAGAAGAATAACTGAATGTTCAACTCACTGTTT
>JAKSDK010001372.1 GCA_022360095.1 Phycisphaerales bacterium | reverse complement strand
TTTTATTTGTTTATTGTTTTTCTCAGCCAATCCTAACACTTGTTAAGAGAGGTACATACCGCCTCTTAAAAACCTGCAAAGCTCACCAAGGATGACCTGAACTATGGTTATACAAGGTATAATAACGTAAGATGAAAGTGACAGTAACATTGACACAGTAACATGCTGGGTTCCAGACCTACTTGATGTTTGATTATCTGGCTACTTTTGGAATTCCACTACAATATTTTTTAGTAATAAATTATACATCTACATGGCACACCTAGACTCCTTAACCTTCGGCTAGAAAAGCAAAAAAATACTGAAAATAGGTCCAAGGGACTGTGAATGAGCTTAGTGATCAAGTTGCCATAGAATCTTAACCTAATTATGTGTGTGTGTCACCAGAGAAAACCAAGAATGCAGCATCCTGACAATGAAACTTAGCTCTGTCTATTTATTAATGACATTAATGGAATCCCAAATTTGCCTATTAATTTTCAGTGTTGATACCAACCAGAATGTGCACACAGATTACAAAATATCTGAAAACAAGCACAGTGCTGGAAAATGATTGGTGTTGTTCTATTATAACATTAATTTTATCACCTGTTTAAAACAAATGTCAATTGTTTGGTAGAGGTCAGGATATCACTGCTGATGTCCAATGAATAGTCCTTCAGTTGGACATCAGTGCAGTAAAAACACTTTGCATCATCTGGCACCAAATCACCATTTCTAAGTTGAACCTTCAACAAATCATGACACTGAGTTAGTTCAAAACACTGCCCTCGATACAAACAACAACACGAACTGTTTACACAAAATGTAACAAAACACAGTATTTAGGAAAAAATTTTCTGTGTAGAAGACAGTGGCCCGCCTGTCACAAACTTATGCTTTAAATTCTGTTACTAAATGAATGCTATACCTCCTATCCTATATTCAAAATAAAGTAGGGTTGTAAGGAGAAAAATTCTTATGAAAATAAAGACACTACGGAATGTTGATACAAAAACAAAATACTAATTTTGAGACCATGAGTTGACATAAATCATGACATTGAATTTACAAAAGACAGCTCTATTAATATTGTTGTCCCCACCGTCCCCCCCCCCCACCATTTCCCTGTAACCTGAACAATTCGAGATTCCAACCAACTAACAAATAATATTTTTACTTGAAAGTTATAATTACCTTTTCATTTATATACCACTGATTACCAAATTGGTAACCAACATGGCTAATGAGTTTGCACAATCTTTGTGTCCCAAGTTGGTAGTCCTCTTTCAAAAACTTGAAATAGTCGGCTACATCTTT
>JAKSDK010000185.1 GCA_022360095.1 Phycisphaerales bacterium | reverse complement strand
CGTGACACAGCTCCTTTAAGCTTTTTCTCCCTCGCGCGCATAAGTGAGGCTGCTCGTAGGCTATATCAAGTAATTTTTATTTAACTCACACAGAATATTAGTACTATTTACAATTAAATGCTTTTCAACATGAAATAATAAAAAAGATGTGAGAAAGGATATGAAATTATTTCAATTTTAGGTTGATAATTGTGCAGACTGAGTCAGTGGGACGCCTAAATAGTTCGTAGAACTAACCCAGTAGTTCAAGATCTAGAATACGAGCAGAAGGAAGTTTAAAAATATAATGACGAAATAGTTGGTTTAGATAAAAAGTATTACTTCATTAATTAAATAGTAGTAGTGAAAGGTAATACAATCATAAAACGTCAGGAATTAATAACACTATTATTATCATCAATAATAGAATTCTTGACATTTTGACGAAATCTAAAAAATCAAAATAACGTTGCCAATCTCTTGTTGAGCGTAGACGTCGGTGTACTTAGCGTCTAGCGGTAAGCATAGTTAGCTGGCCGAAGAATAGCGGAGAGCATTAAATAGTTCTAGCTGCACAAATTGAAAAGGTGCCATTCCCTCTCAAAACAAAGTCGACCGCATTTTTGCTCTTTTTCATGCATGACCTTTTTTCCATGAAAGGGGTTTGCGAAGTGTTTCAGTTATTGTAATTGATTTGAGATGTAAATAGCTGTCAGTGAAGTGTTTTTCTGGTGGTCAGATAACACGTCAACTCCTACTTCCTTTCCAAGAAAAGCAGATTAACTAAGAATTGACTTCCAATCCTGATAAATAACTGAGCTCGAACCCAAAACTGGGAAACCGAGTTTTCTGTGCTAACAGCACGCTTCGTTAAAAAAAAAAAAAAAAACATGGAGCAAGCTTCCACCATTGATCAAAACGAACAACAACATGAAGACAGCAACTCAAGGTATACCGACATTTTTAACGCAGTAAGGAACGGGACTGAAGTGCAAGTGAGAAATTTTTTGTCACAACTAAGAAGTATAAACACCACCGTTAGAGAAATAAACGAAAATGGAGAGGAAGATGTGGGTGAGAGACCATCTTACAGACAGAAGCTTCTTAATGCTCTCGCAGAAAAAACCACTGGTGAGGAATGGAGCCTTATCGCAGAAGGTAATGAAGAAGAGATAAAGACTCTAGAAACGCTTAACAGTATCTGCGAAACTGTTGCGAAACACGAGCG
>JAKSDK010000422.1 GCA_022360095.1 Phycisphaerales bacterium | reverse complement strand
TGATTTTCCCTTATTAATGGTTTTCATTTTTCTCTGTTTCTTTTAGTTCATACATGTAACTATTAATCATGCATGACACCTCATTTCTCACCCACTTCTCACTTCACATTCACGTATTACTCCGCACTCATTTCTTACACCTCCTCATTTGTTTTGTGAAGGTCTTTCAGCTGGCTCTCTCAGAGGAAGTAAACCCTGACTCCTGCTTTGCAAAAAGATCTCAGACAACAGGACATCTCAACATAGAAATGCCCAAGGTAGAAGATTAAATTGTTATGCCATAATATCTTACATTATATCCTACATCAAAGCATAGTCTCTATGATCAAAAACAACAACAGACTGTTTTGGGGAACGTGTAATTTGGTTTGAAAAGTCTCCACCCCACATCCCCCCCCCCCCCAAATGTCCTTAATCCCCATGGGGCATTCCAGATTTGAAGTGAGGGATGATAAAAAGGAGCAAATATTAAAACCAAAAAAGCCCTAGGATTTTCTTTGAAAACCCAAAAATTCCCTGGACCAAATACAAACCCCCCCAGAAATATCCAAATGCTGAATTTAATTCCATGCCGTAAAAATTTTGTATAAAGGAATTAATGTTTATTGATAAAACAGGCAAAAAATAATTATCGCAAATTGAATGTTTATGATTGTCTTTTGATCAAACCATCTGAATTGTTTATCTTTTCCTCAGATGGTAGTACTACACCATTCTTCAGATTCTTTTATGCACAAAAAAATCACTACTTATGCTAAGGAAAACCAAAAACATACTTGCTAAATTTTCCTACCCTAAGAAATTATCACAGAATGGAAAATTTGGAGCCCCTGAAAATCCTGCAATCATCCCCTTCACTTTAACTTCAGAGTACCGCCCCCCCCCCCCCCCCCCCCTGCTTTGGTGTTGCCATTGTGACATCTTGCTTTTATTTCTCTATAATAATAATGTTTTTATTGTTTTTAAAGGTAAAAGAAGTGGTGAAACCACTGAGAAATAATTTGCCCTCAAAAAAGAGTGCAAGTCCAAATGAACAGAAGATAGACAGAGATGAACAGCCACCATTCCAAAAGCAAGGGAAAAATAGCGGGTAACGTACAGCTATTTCAAATTCCTATTTCAAACATTGTTGGAACCATGAAGCAGTATGGGATATTTCATTGATGGATTCTCTAACTAAGCAGCCATGAAGCACGATTTTTCTGTCATAAAACAACAATGGTTAACGTTTGTGAGATTTTATAGCATTCTTTAGCACCGAGAACCGTAAAGTTGTGACCAAGTTGTTACATCACTTGTTGCAAAACAAGTTTACCTTGGGCTGGTATAACGCGCAACTTGTAGAAGTACTCTCTACTTTTTGAAGCAAGCTGCAACAACCTGATTTGTTGCATGACAAGGTTTGATTCATGGGTAGCCTACGTGGCAGGCGTTAAAAGGGGAAGGGGAAATTTGGGCGCGCAGGGGAGAAAGGAAAGGAATGCTGAAGAAAACAATGGTCTCCTTGCGGGTGTTCCTTTCCTTTCTCCCTTGCGCGCTCTCACGTGCCCAAATTCCCCCTTCCCCTTTTTACGCCTGCCACGGAGGCTAATTTATGTGTGGTAAAATGTGCAACATCACACGTTTTTGTCCCCCGCTTAACTACATCTTTATGTCCCTTGTAGGAATTTAACCCAAACAGGGCTTCACTTTAGTGTGTGTTTTTTTCTTCATCCCTTTCTCAGGATTCATCATGAGCGACTGGAAGTAGAACCAAACACTGGCAGTGACATGGATTTCAGTCAAATTGTAACAGAAAACAAAACTGTTCATGAAAGAGCAAGAAACCAAAAAGACACAGTTAACTACAGAATAACAGAAT
>JAKSDK010001732.1 GCA_022360095.1 Phycisphaerales bacterium | reverse complement strand
TGCAAAGGCGTGCCATCCGCGCTCCCTTTTCCGGTGAGATCGGGCTCATCGATGTCGGGATAGGCGACTATGTGACACCCACGACCCCCGTTGCGAATCTTGATGAGAGGAATACGCTCCTCATCGAATTTCGCCTGCCTGAGCGCTTTGCAAATCAGGTCCGGTTGGGACAACAGATCGACCTGAATACGACCGCGCTTCCGGGTGTGGAACTGGTCGGTTCGGTCAGCGGCATCGACAGCCGGGTCGATACGGTCTCAAGAACGCTGCTCGTGCAGGGCACCTTGAACAATGAGGCGGATCTTGCCCGTCCGGGCATGTCATTCGATGTCAATCTGGCCTTCGAGGGCAAGGAGTTGCCGGCTGTGCCTGCCCTCGCCATTCAATGGGATCGCAACGGCTCTTATGTCTGGAAGGTCGAGAGCGGACACACCGTCCGGTCCGGCGTCAGCATTGTCGGACGTCAATCCGACCGGGTCCTGATCGACGGCGATCTTGAGGTTGGCGACAATGTCGTGACCGAAGGTACGGCGTCGGTCAGGCAGGGAATGGCTTATCGGCTTCCCTCAGAAGCAGTGGCGGCGTCGGATTCGGCGAGGCCCTCCGCCGCGGTGCTGCCCTGACAAAGTCGCGCATAGGCCGGTGCCACCCCGACTCAATCAAATAGAATAACCGCCAGCACATGCAGGGCGGAGAACAATCAAGCGAGCAGCAGTATGTCCAGACTATCAGAAGAAATGAAGGGTTTACCCGCACTTTGCGTCCGGCGTCCGGTGCTGGCGGTTGTCATGAACCTTCTTGTGGTCATAGCCGGTCTCGCTGCAATCTTTGCGGTGGAAGTCAGGGAGTTGCCGAGCACCGACAGACCGGTTGTGACTGTTCGGACGACCTATTCCGGCGCAACGCCTGAGACGGTCGATACAGGCGTCACAGCGGTCCTGGAAGCCGCGGCGGCGCGAACACCGGGTGTCAGCTCGATTTCTTCCGCCTCCCGTTACGGTTCGAGCCGGATTACCGTAGAATTTTTGCCCTCGGTCAGCATCGACACCGCTGCGAGCGACTTGAGAGAGGCCATCAGCTCCGAAAGTCGGAAATTGCCCAACACCGCCGAAACGCCGGTTGTCGTGAAGGCAAACGATGATGACGATCCGATCATCCGCCTGGCCGTAACGACGGACTCCCTTCCTGTGGAGGCATTGACCCGGATTGTCGACGATCAGATCACGGACCGGCTTGCGGCGGTGCCCGGCGTTGCCAGCGTCGATGTCTATGGCGACCGGCAGCCGGTTTTCAGCATTGAACTTGACCTGAATGCACTGGCCAGCCGTGGTCTTTCTCCGGCGGATGTTCAGTCTGCTGTCCAGCGGGTTTCAGCCGATACGCCGGCGGGATCGCTGTCCACCGGCGGCAGCGAAATACTTGTGCGGACAAAAATCAGTCTGAAAACCGTCGCGGATATAGAAGATCTTCGCCTGGACGATCACACGAGAATTGGCGACGTGGCGCACGTGACCTATGGGCCGGATGAGATCACGTCGTATCTCCGAAACGACGGCAAAACAGGCATTGGTCTTGGTGTAGTGCGTCAGGCACAATCCAACACGCTTGATATTTCCAAGGGCATCGCCGAAGCGGTTGCGGAAATTCAGCCGAGCCTGCCGGACAATGTCACCCTGGAGGTAACGTCGGACGATGCGGTGTTTATCGGTGCGGCGATTACCGAGGTTTTGAAATCGCTTTTGATCTCAACGGCGATCGTTGTCCTGATCATGCTGGTATTCTTGCGCTCCGCGACCGCGAC
>JAKSDK010001149.1 GCA_022360095.1 Phycisphaerales bacterium | reverse complement strand
TACTGGTACGAATATTTCTTAACAGCGGGAAATACTGCTAGCGCCAAAGGTGCGAGCCTCTAGGGGTTTCTTTGGGCTAATTGCTCCCCCAGAAAATGTTGAAATCTAGAAACCTGCAAATGCTATTTTCAGCGGTCTCCAAGCGAACATTTCAAACTCGATCAAGTCTAAAATAACAGGTTTTTTTAGTCATAACAACGATATTTCCGTTTGACTTGGAACATTCATACATAGTGATACATACCGGTTAAGTACGTACACGAAACGTTTTACAAAAACTCGACGTGTGCTGCAAGGTATGTCGGAGCAAAAGCTTGAGCCCTCGAGTTCCCCGGCTCCGCTGTCTTATTACTGAAAGCAGCTTCAAACGTCAATATATGTATTAAACACGTATTACTTAGGTCCCCCAAAATCGTATTCCCCTTTGCCTCTTTCGAGACTCCATTTGTCAAATCCGGAACGCCTGTTAAGGAAATATCTTCAATGGCGGGATTATTTTGACTACATATAATACTAGGTCACTAGGATATACTGGGGCCACAACATGGGCTACTTAACAGAAAAACAGGGCAACACAACAGGACAACACAACAGGGCTATTCCTTTTCGTAAAGCAAACTTTGCAATTGCATCATCCTTTGGTGGAGACCTTCGTCCAGATCGATAGGCATATCTATACTTCATGTAAGACTTTCGAATTTCATTTGTACTCAAACTCCTAACAATTTTTATTTGTGCGCATAAGACTTTCCCGATACTGTTAACTTTTTTTTACAGGGTAATTTAAACTGAGCTAAGACACTCAAAGTTTGTTTTCCAATCCTCCACTATTTGCTAAAAGCTGAAAATTAACAGCCTGTGTTTTTAGTCCTCCATCATTGACCTGCAAGGGGGTTCGATTCGAACCCGTCGAACCCTCCTCCTACACGCCTGACATCTCCGTGGAAATTTGATAATAGCTTACCAACAGGCAAAAAGTTCAGTTATGCCATCGGCTCTTGGTTATTCTAAGATTTGAGAGTACGTTTTTAAAGAAACGTATATGAACTCTTGAATGCTATATGCATTACGTTGACCAACGGGTAC
>JAKSDK010000379.1 GCA_022360095.1 Phycisphaerales bacterium | reverse complement strand
TAAAACTTTAAAGTAATCGTGAATCTAGATATTAAAGCTAAAGACTGGTTCTTTAGACATATTCTAGACAGTGTTTAACAGAACTTCAGCATTCTAAACAATTTTCAGTTAATTTACTATACTTATTTTTTAGTGCAAACATCTCCATTTAAACACTGGTTGCTGTTAACAGCATTAAAAAGGCTTCCAGGCCAGGCTGGAAAACCACTTTATTAATTATCTACTTTTTAGGGCCCAGAGTTTTCTGTAAACTTCTTTTTGTTAGTAAGGCTTTGTTTTAATAACCAACCCTAAAACTGAATACTGTTCTGTACATGTGCAAACTAGGTAGACTCTAGAGCAATCACATACTTGGTAATAAATAAGGCCAGTTTACCTGCTGAATTTTTTGACAATTAATTCAGGGGGCAGTGTATCAAGAATGTTCTCAAGTTTTTCTTTTTGTGTAAGCTACAGGCCAGTATGAAGGTACACTGATTCATGCAGAATTACACAAAATGAAAGTTGTGAAAGGTGAAAGACTTTCCAAATGATGTAACTCCATTTGACATATGATTTAAATCAAAAACAGATCGGCAAACGATTATAAGGGTTCATAGCCCACTTTAGTTTTCTAACATAAAACTCTTTTTAATGACTTCTAGAAAGGCCAAGATTACTACTACATGTAAGTGGACCCATAATGATACATGTACATGCATTTGTTTGATTCTGAAGTAGCAACAAACCTTGATGACACTGCCTCTAAAAAGTACTTTTAAAGTCTTGCACTTGAATGTATAAAACTAACATCAGCTATTCAATAAAATCGCTCAGCCATTTTCTTGCTTCCTAGCCCAAGAAGGAATTTAGACCTTTTAAATTGGCCTTTGTTCATGTTACTCCAGACTATTGAAATCAGTTTGTGTCCCAAACGTTAAATGCACAAATTATTTAAAGTTACATGTTAATCAAAACTATATTGAGTCTGCTGAGTCACAGGTACGGAAAAAGAAAACACACTATTGGCAGTAAAGTTTGCATAAAAGTGTCTAAAGAGTCTTCAAAGCCTTTGTACCTAAAAATTCATTTATGCTGTAAAATGATATATCACTTAAAATATGAAGGTGATATTATAAGATATAAAAAGCAACAGAAACCCAATATCAGTTTATAATAGACCTGTTCAGTGATGAGCATCTAATTTCTCATGATAACAGGGCCGTAGCTAGGTTTTTTAAAACGGGGGTGGGGGGCATTATCGCGAGTGCTGAATGCATG
>JAKSDK010000829.1 GCA_022360095.1 Phycisphaerales bacterium | reverse complement strand
TCGACGATTAGGGAGTGACCGTAGGTTTCGCGTTGGTCCGGGTGTTGCCCGCATTGGCCCGCTGCAATGACGTAGGCCAGGTTTTCGATCGCACGAGCGCGCAGAAGCGTGTGCCAGTGCGCCCGACCCGTCGGCACCGTGAACGCCGACGGCACCGTAAATAGTTCGACTTCAGCATCCGCCAATCGACGGTACAGCTCCGGGAAACGCAGGTCGTAGCAAATTGTCAGACCAACGCGCCCTACCGGTGTCTCCACGTGGACGACTTCATCGCCGGGATACATGGAATGCGATTCCCGATACGATTCCTGGTCGTTGCTCAAGTCGACATCGAATAAATGAATCTTGCGGTAAACCGCTTGAAGCGCGCCATGCTTATCGAAAACCAGACACCCGCCAAACACGCGCTCCGGCTCCGGAGACACCATCGGGATGCTGCCGCCGATAATCCAAAGTCCGTGCCGGGTTGCCGCGCTCGACAAGAACGCCTGAATCGGGCCGTCTCCGGGGCTTTCGGCATGCGCAGCCTTATCCCGGCCACGTTCCGGCATCAGGGCGAAGTTCTCAGGCAGCACGGCCAAGGTGCATCCTGCCGCCGCGGCATCCCTCAGCAGCCTGTCGGCGGCATCGAGATTGGCGTCGACGTCCGCCCCGCTGTTCATTTGGATTGCGGCAAGTCGAGTCATATAACTAGTCTAATTCTAATCGGTCGAGCGGGTAAACGATCTCTGCCGTTACCTCATTAGCTCGTTTCTTCCAGGCAACCCGCAAGTTGCCCGCTAACCGCAAGCGCATCCGCGTCCGCGCTTTCAATAGCGGGCGTATCCCACGAACCCGAAATCGAATAGTAGACTTTACCGATATCCTTAAGCGGCTTTTTGAATATTTGCGAAAACAAAAACAGCGCAGCAGCGGCTTGCGGACCGGCCGTGAAACCGGCGACTACCGGCAAGGTGCTGCCAACGTCGGCTGTCACTACCGCTGTTTGCGAATAGCTGCGTTCGACCAGATTGGCGCGGCCTAAGATACCGATATCGGCGGACGGCCCTTGCAGTGACAAGTTACAGGTGTACGCATCGCCGTCATCGAGACGAAACGTGCCGCCTATATTGTCAAAACGAAAACCCTTCTGAAATACGTCACGAAAGTCCAACGACAACCGGCGCGGCAATG
>JAKSDK010000809.1 GCA_022360095.1 Phycisphaerales bacterium | reverse complement strand
GGAGCTTTCATTTGAATGGTCACATCATAGGATTTCATCCACAAATGCAAAAGTTACAGTCACCTTTCAAAACTCCCTCAAGCACTCTGGCAGTGAAAGGGGTAAACAGCCAACAATTATTTCAGAAACCAGACATCTACAACATAACAAACAATATCTGCAACAACCAAAATTCCCATTCAAAGTCGAATGAATGCCTCCCTACTTCCTACAGTGTCTGACCCTTTTAAAGTACTGAAAAAATTATTGATGTAGAGCTGGTTTGAATAGGAACAAGACTGCGCTAAAGGTAAGAATAAAAAAGGATACAATTGGTCATTTTTTAACTCATCCACTTTTTACTAATCTACCTTTTTACTTAACAGTGATTCATTGATCTTTAAGACCTTTTGATTTGACCCATGGTCAAAAGAACAACTGTCAACTGTAGTAATTAAAAGACAAAAAAAAAACTTGCATTCTGCAAAAACTAAACATACAGGCTCCCAACTTCACTCATGTCCATATTTCACAGGGACCCTCTGTAAACTGACCTTCTGAGAACCATGTCCGAAGACTATGTCATAAACGCTCTTGTTTACGGATAAAAACAGTTGACGCCTTTCACCTCAAGACCATGTAATAGCGAAATTCCTTGTCACTCTATAATTTTTAAATCTACGGACGGCAACCTCTTGAGTTACTATACAAACTGAAACGTTTTGGGTAGAAGTTTTGCACACTTTTATTAATTTATTGGGATCATACAAAAATAATAAAAATATGGCTAAAATAGTAGAATAAACCATCCATTGCATCAGTCGCTTCTGTTCTGTCGATTCAAATTGAGGGTTATACTGTTTAAAATCTTTAATCAAATCTTTAATTCCGGCATCATGGCTTACCATGAAGCTACACCATACATGAGTAGCTTGTAGCTTGCTAGTAAGAGCAGATTAATTAGTTAACTGTAAAACTATATTTTTCAGAGTTACTTTTAGCGTTTAACCCTGTTCTTAGCATCGGGTACATGCACACATTTTAATCAAATTCCTATTGGATAATATGATTGCCTGTCTAATGAATTTTAGAATACTCCCAGTGACACATGCTAGAAAATATCACGGGAGTGGGGGGGGGG
>JAKSDK010000788.1 GCA_022360095.1 Phycisphaerales bacterium | reverse complement strand
GCACCGTCGACTTCAACGGCATGATCACGGCGAACACCGGCGGAGCGACCGCCGTCAACCTGATCAACAACGCCGGCGGTACCATCAACTTCGACGGCGGGCTCGACATTGATGCCACCAGCGGAACCGGCATCAGCGCCACCGGCGGCGGCACGCTCAACGTCACGGGGACAAGCAACACGATCGATACAACCACCGGCAGGGGTGCTCGTATCGAAAACACCACCATCGGCGCAAGCGGCGTCACGTTCCAGAGCATTTCGTCCGACGGCGGCAGCAACCTCGGCATCGCCCTGTTCAACACGGGCAGCGGCAACTTCACCGTGGCGGGAACCGGCGCGGACGGATCGGGCGGGACAATCCAGAACAAGACCGGGAACGGCGCCAGCTTCATCAACGCGGCCAACATCTCGCTGTCGGACATGAACTTCACCGACTGTGCGACCGCCAACGGACCAGGGCCCTGCGGCACCAACGTCACCGGCAACACCGGATGCAACGCGGCGATCTTCCTGCAAAACGTCACCGGCGTGATGCTCGATAACATCAACACGTTGAGAGGTCAGTACGGCATCAATGGCAACAACGTCACCACGTTTTCGCTGATCGACAGCAACATTGCGTCGCACGGCGACGAGGTCGAGGAGGACGGTGTCCGGTTCTTCAACCTCCACGGCACCTGCGCCATCACGGACACCACGATCCGCGATTCGGAAATGAACAACGTCCGCGTTTTCAACAACGCCACGGCGGCGCTGACGCTGACCGTGATGGGGACGACCGCACCGGTCAGCTTGAGCGACAGTGCCATCAGTAACGCAGATCGAAACGACGGCATTCTTTTTGAGGGGGCCGGCGGAACCGACATGACCTTGAACGTGATGGACACCCGATTCGCCGACAGTGACGGCGATCATATTCAAGCCGTCGTCAATCTCACCGACACGATGGACGTGAACATCACCGGCTGCGTGACGGACGGAGGCCCCGGCGTGCTCGGTTCAGGCTTCACCCTCAGCAGCGGCGCGGGCTTCATCGGCACCATGACCTTCGACATTTTGAACAACGACATCCAAAACGCGGCCAACAAAGCCATCAACGTCAACATCGGAACCAATTCGACGTCCAACGGGATGTTTAGCGGCACGATCAGCGGAAACACCATCGGCACAGTCGGCATCATGGATTCCGGTGGCGCCGGAATGGACATCAGCGCCAACGGCGCCGGCAACATCAACGCAACGATCACCAACAATTTCATCCGCCAATACGATTCCGACCACGGGCTTCGCATTATCGCCCGGGACTGCAACGGCTGCGGTGGCACGATCAATGCAACCGTATCCGGCAACACGCTCTCCAATCCCGAACCCAACGGTTTCAACGGCCTGCTCGTACAGGCCGGCGCCGCCTCTGGAGATAGGCACATCATCTGCGCGGACATCGA
Source organism: Phycisphaerales bacterium (assembly GCA_022360095.1). Lineage (GTDB taxonomy): Bacteria > Planctomycetota > Phycisphaerae > UBA1845 > UTPLA1 > JAKSDK01. The sequence continues at coordinate 126,946 of JAKSDK010000788.1, read as the reverse complement.
CAACAACACACTGACCGGCAGCGGCGAGAACGGAAGCGCCAGCGCATCTGATTTCCGGCTTCGTCAACGGTTCGACACGACGATCAATCTGCCCGGCTACGCAGGCGCAGCCAACAACACGACCACCGTGGTGACTTTCGTGCAAGGCAACAACATCGGCACGCCCAGCGGTAGCGCAACCGTCCAAACCAACGGCTTCACCGGCAACGGAACAACCTGCCCATAAACAGGAATTCCAAAAAGGCGTCATTCAAACAAAAGCCCCGGGCATCCTGCCCGGGTTCTCCTTAATCGTGGTGCCGCTTTTTCCATGAATCGCCCGATCCTCCAAAACGGACAAAACTGGTCTGCGAACGAATGCGAGCGCCACACGCGAGTCCTATCGAATCTTCACCGGAAGCCTGGATTAACAATCACTCCATCTGGCGAATGGCCGGCGTTTATGCATAATGAACGGATCGATAAACGACCCGGACACGAACATCTTATGCCCAAAACCTGACATTCAAACTTCCTATGCAATCGCACGAGAAAGCCAGATTGACAATCGGATTCGCAGTCGCCCTTCCATGTCTTATCATAGGGTGCGCAGCCCCTCAGAAAGCGGAGCCGGTCCCGCCGCAGGAAGTCACCGGACGAATCGGAAGCCGAAAGCAACGCGAGCAACTGTTCGACTGGATCGTCTCACGAACGATGCAGCGCGAGGCATTCTCCGCCCCGAAGAACCGAGCCCTCAATCTTGATGTAAAACAGGCGATGTTGGCATGCCGTGATGATGTCGTAGAAGCGCGAAGCGAGCACGAGCTGATCGTCGCATTGCATCAATTGAGTTGTGCGCGTCGCGACCGCCATTTGAAAATAGAATTGGTCCCCTGGGGTTTGAAGGCCGATTGCCCGAATGCAAACGCAGACGTTCCGCTACGATTTGCCGCTGATTTCGAAAACATGAACGCCCCCTTTTGTTTCGTTTCCGACTTGCCCGTGAACAACGCGCCCGAAGGCGTGGAAATCGGTGACCGGGTCATTGAAGTGAACGGACAGGCGTTCCGCGATTGGAAACGAAGTATTTCTCCGTACCTTCGTTCCTCGACGGACATTGGACTCTGGTGGGAACTGGCTCGCGCCCTTAGCCGCCGCAGTCGCTTCTGGCCGGCCGAACTGAACCCTGACCGAGCTCGTTACAAGCTCCGAAAGCCAGGCGGCAAAACGTTGGAAATTGACGTGGAACTCGTTGAAAACATCCGCAATTTTAAATGGATGGTCGAATCGAAATCTCCATACCCCGGTTGGCGAACCTTGTTGGATCTGAAAACATTCACGCTTTATGCACCGAGACGGGGCCCGGAGGTCCTTCTCATCGCATGGCATGCCTTCAAAGAAGAACTCATCGACGACCTGAACACGCTGGTCAAATACGCCCAGCGCCGCAACTGGCTCGATCGCCCCCTAATCATCGATTGCACCACATCGCGCGGAGGGTCACTCAGCCCCCACGCACTCCAACGCTTGTTTCCGAAACCTTTTCGAACGACGTTTTGCAATGTGCGAATAAGCGACGCGATTCCTCTATTGATCGCCAACATACGCAGGGAAATCAAAGACCGTGCAGCCACGGGTGCCGGCTTTCCCAGGGCGATGGGTGACGGTAGCTGGTTAGTCGAGTGGCTCGAAATGGATGTCGAGCCTGCGATCGCCCGAGGAGACGAATACTCCAACGAGGTGCCTTTCAAACTGGCACACCTGCCGCGCAACTCCAAGGGGTTTCTATTTCCGATCAAGCCGCATTTTCGGGGGCGCGCCATCGTCTTATTGGGCCCCCATGGTGGATCACAATTGGACCAGTTTGCGTCCATCATTGTGGACAATTCGCTCGCAACCACGATCGGAATGCCGACCGGAGGCTATAGCAATACTTGGGAACACAAGGAGAACCTCTTCTTGCCCGGAACGGCCCAGCAGCTTGTCCGGTTCATGTGGTCCATTGGACATACGATTCGACCGAACGGTGAAGTGCTCGAGGGCAACCCTGCAAACGTGGATGAATGGATTCCCGTAACCCAAAAAAATTCACCCGTCTATCGTCAGATGCTGGTCCAACGAGCATTGAAATTGTTAGATCTTCCCGCGGTCACATTGTCGTCCAAATAACTTCGTCGCGATCGCTCTTAACTCAAAGCCCCGGGCAAGCCTGCCCGGGGTCCTCCCCCGGCGCCCCATCAACCCAAACGCCCCCCCGCTATTCACCCCTCGGCACCCATTCCAGCAGAACGTGCAACTCCTTCTCCTGTGCCACGGTGAAGCCCAACCGATTGAACAAACCCGTGCAACGACTGTCAGCCTCGACGTGGATTCGGACGGGCTTACCTGCCTTCCGAGCTGAGGCCAGAAGGTCTCGGAGGATCGCGCCTCCGATGCCGGCGCTGCGATGCTCGGGCAGAACGGTGATATCCAGCACCCGAAGCTCCTCAGCCGAGTCCGAGACATAGAGCCTGCCGACAGTTTGATTACCCTTGAGGATGACGGAATGTTCGGCGTCGGGAAAGCGCGATTGATAATGCTGCCGCTGCGCGTTGAACTGCATTCGAACAAACGTTTCCTTCTGGGCCGCATCCCAGCCCGTCTGAGAAAGCTCCGCCGCTCTGGTGCTTGCATAAACTTTGAGCAGAAACGGATCGTCTTCGGCCTCGACGGGGCGCAATCGAACGTCACCTTCGTGCGTGTTTTGGTTTTCCATCCTTGTAAGATCTTAGACAGGCCGCGCCGGCGCTAAGACTGACTGGGGAAAAGTCCCTCCAGCGCAATGATGTAATTCAGAACAATGTACGGCTGAAGGTTGTTGTGCGACTGGCTGCCGCCCGCGCTGGGCAGAGCCTGAGTGGCCATATCGACCAATGGGGCATTCGGCGTGACGGACGTGTCCAAGTACAGGTCCTGGGCACGGGCGAACGCACGCAGATTGTTCGGGACTCTCAAATCAGCCGGGTCGGGCGCCGCCCGCATCGTATGCGTATGGTTGGGCATCTGGGCCTCTGATAGAGTGACCATTTCGACGCCGCCTTTTTGGCCCAGTTGCTTGGGCGTCAAGCCCGGTCCCTGTCCAGGGTGCACCGGCGCTCGCCCCTGCATGTTCGGCAGCGCCGTCGTCGACTGACCGTCGCCCCCGTAGATCGTACCAATGAGGGCGAACAAGGCCGTGTTTTGCGAGATCGGAAGAAGCTGACCGTCGCAAAAGGCCCAGCCTCTTGGCGCGAAGTTGCCGGCGAAGATCCTGATTTCAGCGACGAATGGCTCGGACATGTCAATACTCCTCGATCGCCTAGGTTTGCGACGGATAGATACCGAATAACGCGATGATAAAATGAATGCAGATGAACGGCTGCAAGTTCGTATGGGACTGGCTGCCTCCTACACTCGTGATCGTGCTCGAATTCAAATTCACCGAGGGGATGTCCTCGATATACATATCGAAGTTCTGTGAATTGGCAGGGAGATTACTTTGCAAATCGTTCACGGTCCCGGCCGCGGTCGAGACGTGCATCGGGTGCGTGTGAGACGGCAACTCATTGACGGTCAGCGTGACTTTTTCCGCACCGCCCTTCGCACCCAAGAGTCTTGGCGACAGGCCGGGGCCGCTGCCCGCGTGAATCGGGAGCCTGCCTCGCATTTCCGGAAGTCCGAAGGTGGTGTGACCATCGCCCCCGTAGATGGTACCCAAAAGCGAAAACAAGGCATCGTTTTGTGAAACGGCCAGAAGCTGCCCATCGCAAAACGCCCAGCCGTTGGGAGCGAAGTTACCCGCGAACATTCGAATTTCACCGACAAACGGTTCGGACATATCAGCCTCCTCAATTCATCGGGGGGAAAAGACCTTGTAGCGCGATAACGTAATTGAGCACCAGGAACGGCTGCATGTTTTGATGCGCCTGCCCGCCTCCGACATTGGTCACGGTCCCCGATACCAATGGAGTCAGGTTCTGCGGGGATGTGTAGGCATTGAGCGCCCTGGCGAATTGGTTGTCGTCGGGGACGCGGGAGTCAGCGTTGACGCTCGCACCTTGGAGCCGGTGTTCATGAAGCGGCATCTCTTGCGCGGCCAACGTGTGGGTCTCTTCGCCGTCCTTCTGGCCGGCTTGGAACCCGTTACCCGTGTGAATCGGAACGCGACCGCGCATGTCGGGCAACGCGAAGCTCGTTCGCCCGTCGCCGCCGTACGTCGTACCCAACAGGGAAAACAAGGTCTGGTTCTGGTTGATCGGAAGAATCTGGCCGTCACAAAACGCCCAGCCCCGAGGCGCAAAGTTGAACCCGATCAAACGTATTTCTGCAAGAAAAGGCTCCGACATCGGACAAGCTCCTTTACCGGCCGGCACGGCCCGCTATTGACGCATACGACTGAAGACCGCCTGATAAGTGGTTCCATCCTGGCTCTGACCAATCGGCACGATAAACAGATCGAACGACCCCATGTCGGGGTGTTCGATCCGATACATCCGCTGCTCGAAAAAAGGCTTTTCCGGTCCGAGGAACTCGACCGAAAACTGCTCGACCGCTTCCGTCGAATGCGCCTCGGTGACGCGAACCAACTCCACGTCAATCGCATCCGAGGACATCGTGTCCCGAATGCGAAACCTCGAATTGAGCTGTTGCGAAAACCGCTCTTTTGTCAGTTGCTCCATGACGGAAGACTCCGTGCCCTGCCGGTCCTCTGACTGACTCAACAATTTCGCCTCGTCCGCGGCCTGTTCGGCGGCGATGGCCGCTCCCGCACAGGCGACGGTCGTGCATTTCTTCAAGAATTCACGGCGAGTTGCCATGATTATCTCTCCTTCATCAAGCGACTGCAATAAACGCCTCAGGCCATTGCTAGACCCACACCTTACCTCTACGGACAGGCGTTGCCGTCAACGCCGGGACTGCCCGTGAATGTTCCACTGACCGTGGGATTGCCCACATTATTGCCTTGGATAAACGCTTCGATCGCCGCGAGATCGGTCGCGCCGCCGACGTAACCGGGCAGAGACAGCGTTCCGTTGTTCCGCTGTCGCAGCGTCAGGTCATTGACCCAGTTCGCCGGCGCATTGGGCACGTCGAACGTATTGCCCTGCAGATCGACGCACAGCGCCGACGTATCTCCGCTCACAGTCCCGATGTCCAGTCGAATCGCGCTCAAGGCATCGGGATCGCTTGGATTCCCAATCGTGTTGCCGGAGACACTCGCGATCATGCCGGCGCTTCCGTCATTGGTCTTGAAGTGCAGACCAAAATCACCGCTGAACTCCTGTATGGTGTTATTTTCGATTACCGCCGATGTCGTCCCCGCCGTGTTCGCATTGAAACGCAAGCCCATACCGCCGGAGAAGGGGACGCCGACCGTTCCGATCGTGTTGTCGGACACGGTGCCTTCCTTGACGGACGTCGATAGCGAACTGCCGAGGCTGACATTGACGGCGAAACTCCTGGCATTCTGAATGTCGTTGTTTTGGATCAGGTAGTCCAACCGACCGGCAAAGGCGTCACCGGTGGAGAGCGTGATCCCGGAACCCAGAACGTCAACCGTGCCGTCGGCGTTCATCGTGTTTCCGTCGGCCGTAGATGGCCCGCCGATCGTGACGTCCGCGGTGCTGTCCCCGTGCATCGTGATGTGAACATGATCGCCGTCACTGTTGAGGAATTCGCTTCCCTGAATGACCACCGTCGCATTGCTGCCGGAATTGCCGACATACAGGATTCCGTCGTTTCCTTGTCCGGATACGGGATTCCCGATGAACGAACAGGCCTGCACGTTAAGCAAGTCGAGAACACCGTTGGAATTGACAACCCGAATATGATCGTTAAATGAATTGTCCATCAGCGTATTGGTGATGGCGCAGGCGCCCTGCAAATCCTCGATCAGAATAGACGCCTCTTCGGGCTGATTGGAACTGTCGGTCAGATTGCACCGCGACATGGTGAAATTCGTCATCGCAGTGCCCCTGATACCGTGGTCTGAACAGTTGTCGAAATTCATGTAATTAAGAGAAACGCCGACCGCGTCGTGCAGAATGACGCCGTTACCGCTCTTGTCGGCAATCGTTCCGCCGGAGCCGTTGTTGTCATCAAGGTCGCCGGGACCGGCCGTCGCGCCGTCCCCGGAAACGACGAAGATGCCCGTCGTGATATTTAGATCAATCCCCGGTAAAGACCCTCCGCTCGAAGAAACGTCGGTCAATGTGATGTTCAAATCCGAGTTATCGACGTCCACCGCAGTTGCGTTGCCCGAGTCCAAGGAACCTGTCGTGACCGTCACCGTACTACTGTTTTCCGCGACCAGGCCACGGGCACCCGCTGTGAACACCGCGATGTCGGCAAAGCTCACCAGACCGGCATTGTCGCTGAGCGTGATGCCGTCATGCGCCAAGCGACTGGCGTTCGTACCAAGATCCAACGCGCCGTTGAAATTCACCGAACCTGAAGAATCGGCAACTCGAACACCCGTGCAATCGGGACTCGTGCCCGTGACGTTGCCATTAAAATCAATCGCTCCGGTCACCGTGTTGACGATCTCGATGAGCCGGCCGGCATTCGTCTTGGAAATGCTGCCGGGATAGGCCAGCGTCAAGTTGCCACCGTCGATTCTTACCGCAGCGCCGGATGCATCGAGGATGCTTCCGGCCGCGACCGTGATCGTGCCGTTCACGTTGACCAGGTTTATCCCCTGAGCCGATGCATCCGTGGAGGACAGTTCATCGAAGGCGACCAGGTTGGCCGTGCCGCCGTTGGCAAGATTCAACGCACCGCCCGACCCGCTGACGGACACTTCCAGAATATCAAGCAGACCGACGCTCGCGCCGCCGTCCGAGATGCCGAAACCGCCGTTCGGTGTATCCCCGACGTCCAAGCCGCGCACAAGATTGTTCACGGCCAGATTGATGGTGTTACCGTCGGCGCTTGCGAGATTGGGCGAAGCTCCGCCGGTTGCCGGAAGCGCGGCACTGAACGGAGGCAGGATAAGACCCGTAATCGATTCGAGAGAGACAGACGCTCCACCACCAATGAGACGCTGGTTGTCCTCCAGCGTCACGGAACCACCGTAGTTCCCTGCACCGGACGCCACGAAGATCGTGTCGCCTTCCTCCGGATCGCTCTGATTGCCGCCGCCGTTGACGGCATCAAACGCCGCCAAGCTGCCGAAGGCCGATGTTAACCGGCCGTCGCCTCCGGAAACGCTATTGTCGATGAACCAGATCATTCCCTCGACGGTCACGGTCACCGTCCCGATCGAATTCCCCAAACCATTACTCAATGTGTAATCGAAGGTGTCACTGCCTTCGAAACCCGGCGGCGGGTTATAACTGAAGCTGCCGTCGGCATGCCCTGTCACGTCTCCACCGTTTTCGCTCGAAGCCGGAACGCTCAACGTTGCGAAATTGACGACATCGTTCCCAAAAACACCGCCCGCCGCCGAAACGTCGATCTGCACGTTTCCGATCGCTGAATAGCCATCATCCGCCGCGATCGGGGCTTCGCCGACCTGAATTGTCACCGTGGCCGTGTCGGTGTCCGCCGGGTTGCTGAGCGTATAGGTAAACGTGTCGAACAACGCCTGATCCGCAGGTGGGTTGTACGTAAAAGTCCCGTCCGTGTTCAAAGTGACCGTGCCTCCTGCGGTCGTCGAAGTCGGGCTGCCCACCGATCCGGGATCGCCGTTGACCGCACTGATCGTTGCGCCGTTCACCGTGTCATTCGAAAGCACACTCGGGCCGGGGCCGAATGTCGTGTTGGACAGCGTAGCAAAGTGATCATCCACCGCCGTCGGCGGCCCGAAGACCATGACGGTCACGAGTGCCGTGTCGCACTCGGACGGGAGCGGAGTTCCGTCGTCGCAGATTTCATACGTAAATGTGTCAATTCCGGCAAAACCGGCGTCCGGCGTGTAGGTGATCTCGCCCGTGCCGGAATCGACCGAGGTTCCACCATTGTCCGGTCCGGACACGACGACAACACTGCCGGACACTAGATTGCCGTCAACGTCACTGTCGTTCGCCAGGACGTCGACAACAACCGGTGTCATCGGCGCGGTCTCTACATTCGCATCGTCCATCGCGACCGGCGGATCGTTGATTGCATTGACCGTGATGGACACATCGGCCGACGCGCAAAGTGACGGGAGCGGTGTCCCGTCGTCGCAGACTTCATAGGTGAATCCGTCGGAACCGTTGAAGTCTGCGTTCGGCTTGTAGGTGATCTCACCCGTAAGATTGTTGACGGAGACGGTTCCCTGACCGGGATCGACCGTCACAATAACGCTGGCGGCAACAAGGGTGCCGTCCACGTCACTGTCGTTCGAGAGCACGTCGATCGTCAAACATCCATCTTCGTCCACCGTGGCAATGTCGTCGTTTGCAACCGGCCCGTCGTTGACGGCGTTGACCGTGATGGTCACCGTGGCCGTATCGCACTCCACCGGCGCCGGCACACCCTCGTCACAAACTTCATAAACGAAAACGTCCGTCCCGTTGAAGTCGGGAGGCGGTGTGTATGTGATCTCTCCGGTCAACGAATCGACCGAAGCGCTGCCGTGGCAAGGCCCGGACGCGACTGTGACGGTGCTCGGATCGAGATTGCCGTCCAAGTCGTCGTCGTTGGCCAACACGTCGATCGTGACTGAAACATCCTCATTCGTAACGGCCGTGTCATTGTTCGCCATCGGCACGTCGTTCACCGCCTTCACGGTCACCGTCACCACGGCCGCATCGCACTCGGAAGGCAACGGTGTGCCGTCGTCACAGACTTCATACGTAAACATGTCGATGCCGCTGAAATCCGGATCGGGTACATACTCGACTTCGCCCGTCGCGGCGTTGACCAACGCTGTTCCGTGGTCAGGTTCAACGATGATCACGACACTGCCGGGATCGAGGTTGCCGTCCACATCACTGTCGTTTGCCAACACATCGATGACCACGGCCGTGTCTTCGTTCGTCATTTCCATGTCATCATCCACGGCCAGCGGCGGATCATTCACGGCGTTGACCGTGATGGAGACTGACGCGCTGTCGCACTGACCCGGCAACGGCGTACCGGTGTCACAAACTTCATAGGTAAAGGAGTCCATGCCGTTGAAATGCGAATCGGGCAAATACGTAATCTCGCCCGTGATGGTATTGATCGACACCGAGCCGTCGCTTGGACCGGACGTGACCGCCACACTGGAAGGATCAAGACTTCCGTCGATGTCGCTGTCATTGGCAAGCACGTCGACCGAAACGGACGTGTCCTCATCCGTGACGGCAGCATCGTCGCCCGCGACCGGAGCGTCATTCACGGCGCCGATCGTGATGGAAACGACGGCCGTGTCGCAGAGCGCCGGAAGCGGCGTGCCATCGTCGCAGACTTCGTAGGTGAACTCGTCCGTGCCATTGAAATCGGCTTCCGGCGTGTAAGTCACTTCCCCCGTCGACTGATTGATCGAAACGTTGCCATGGTCGGGGCCTGCAACGACCACGACGGCGGCAGGGTTGAGGTTTCCGTCGAGATCGACGTCATTCGCGAGCACGTCGATGGCCACTGCCGTGTCTTCGCTCGTCGTGACCAGATCGTCCGTCGCCACCGGAGCGTCATTGACCGCATTGACGGAAATTGTCACCGTGGCCGAGTCGCACAACGACGGCAACGGTGTTCCGTCATCACACACCTGATAAATGAACGAATCCTGTCCGTTGAAATTCAGATTCGGCGCATACGTGATTTCGCCGTTGGCCGGGTTGATCGTGACCGACCCGCTGCCGGGCCCCGTGGTCACCACGACACTCGAAGGATCGAGATGACCGTCCAGATCGTTGTCGTTCGCCAGGACCGCAATTGTCACCGATGTATCCTCATCCGTCACGGCCGTATCGTTTTCGGCGACAGGTGGATCGTTGATCGGATGAACGGTAATCGCGACAGACGCTGTATCGCACAGTATCGGAGGGCCGTCGTCGCAGACTTCGTAACTAAAGGAATCTGATCCATTGAAATTGGCGGTTGGCGTATAGGTGATCGCACCATTGACGGCATTGACCAAAACCGTGCCGTGACTCGGTCCGGAAACCACACTGACACTGCTCGGTGCAATGTTGCCGTCCGGATCGGTGTCATTGGCCAAGACGTCGATCGTGACGGCCGTGTCCTCGTCCGTCACAGCGAGATCATCAAGAGCATCGGGACGCTCCGGACAATCACACGGCTCGTTCGATGGCGTCTGCGTCATAACCAAGGCAGGCGGGGCCGTATTCGGCGGATTCGGACGGACGTTCTTCGCAGCCGTGATCGTGATCGAACCGTCCGCCTCGGTGCCGGTCGCGTTGATCCGTGCAGAGTGGCCACCGTGATGATGGTGAATCCGTTCGATTTTCACGCCGCCGCACCGGGCTTCCATTTCGATCGTTCCGCCGATTCCGTCGCTCCCCTTCGCTTCGATGCGCGCGCGCTTGATGTGAATCGCGGTATTGCTATGTGAACAGGACGCCAGTGTCACGTCTCCGCCGTTCGCGCCGTTCGCCTTGATGACCGCATGGGTCCATTGAATATCGATATTCCGCTCTGAAACAAGCAGGATTGAACCGCCGTCACCGTCGGCGCTCGACGCCGTAATCCTCGCGCGGTTTCGAACCCGAAGATCACGCGACGAACACAGGATGACGACCCCACCGCCACCTGCACCATCCATATCGATGGCGGCATTATTTTTCAGTTCGATTTTTCGACCGGCCTGAATCGTGAGCGCAGGCGCCTCCTGTAACGATGAACTGGCTTTGATAGCGCCGTCCCTGGAAAGCTGGACGTTCCGATCGGCAACGATTCGCGCATCCGACACGTCGATCAAAAGCACGCCGTGCCGCTTGACGAGAAGACGCTTGACAGTGAGCGTACCGTCCGCAACACCGTCTCTGTCGGATGCGCTGCCATCCAAATCGCTAAACTGCACAACTGAGTCAATGACGAGCCCGGGATTTGATCCAGACCCTACGGCCAATGCCAAAACAACCGATATCACTGCGATACCGCCGGCCACCTTTGTTCCGGTCATGCCTTCGTCCTCCATTCCTTTCGAAGCATTGCACCTTCGCGCCCGGAATGTCTAATCGGTTTATGATGCAGTAAGTCGCCCGAGAGCAATGCAATTCGGATTATAAACAAGACGCAAATTGAATTGCAATCAATTACATTAAAACATTTTCTTATTGTGACATACCGTACATCGCCAACAAAACGGTGCACTCCAAGTCTCGTCGTATAAACAGAGACATGCGAGTCCCTCCTCTACACTAAAAAAAATGTATCTCCATATATTACATCAGCGCAATCTAACCATCGTTTGCGCAGAAAAAATGCGCAAACATTGAATAACACAAATATGATCGTCCTTAGATCATTTCCAGTAAGTGATTAGCAAAACTGAAGCAAGAGTCGCGTGGAGTTATCCACCGAATCGAAGCGCGCGCGGAATCATGCCTGGCGACTATCCCCTGCGCGAATCCCATTGCATCTGGAGATACATACCGCGCTCACTGCGAATCTCTAAACCCATACGCTGATAGAGCAATATGGCGCGATTCGTGTTCAAAACCTGCAGTCTCATCGGCTTTCCAACGGATTGCGCCTCATTGAGCAATTCACGGATCAACGAAGTGCCGATACCATGGTTCCTGTGCTCTGCCAGTAACGCGATGTCGGCAAGCCTAAGCTCCTCATCATTTCGAACGACAATCATCCTTCCGATTGGCCGCCCGTCTTTCAGAATGATCTGATGATCCGCATGCGACAACCCGTCGAAAGCCCGTTGTTGGGCGGCAAACTGCTGCTTCAGAAAAACCTCCCGCTGCAACTCACTCCAACCCAATGCCCCCAGTTCATCCGCGCGCGTACTGCAATACAGTTCATAGAGAAATGACCGGTCATCAGACTGAACAGATCGCAAACCAACAGCCACGTCGGCCTCCAAAAAATGAATGCCATGACTCCGACGCTACGATCTTATGAGCAGGTTAGGGACGAATGTCAAGCAGAAATGCCGGGATGCCATTTCAGTCAGTCTGAACGAAACCGAGCAGTGTCGTGGCTCACTCCTCCAGCAGACTCTCCACGATCGACTGAATGTCACGCGCATCCAGAAGACCATCGCCATTGCCGTCATGCATGCAAATCGTTACCGCATCCGGATTCGCCGAAAGCAGTGCAGTGATGAGTTGATCAATGTCCAGTGAAATGCCCTGACACGGCAGCCCCGCCACAAAGTGGGCGCTTGAGTTGTCGGCAAAGTCGATTCGAATCGCAACCTGCCCCGCTTCGTTCATTCCGCCGCTCACCACACGGACCACATCGCGCACATCGCGACCGTCACCGCTGACGTCGAACTGGTCGCCGATCGCCGCAATGCGATGCAAAAGACCGTCCGTATCCCGCAACCAGAAACCCGTGCGAGGCGCCGGCGAATCGATGCGCACGCTGAGGAGTATTTGACCCGCACTGTTAAAACCGCTGATTCGCGCATCGTCGATCACTTCACCCTCAAGCGTCGTGTCGCCGGGCGAAACCACCGGTGCGATCGAACCGCTCATGTCCGAGAAAACACCAAACGGCGCAGGCGTAAAAATACCGCCGTCGTGAGGAAACGCCGCGCCAAAGACAATCTGATTCGAATCGTTCAGCACCGGCGTTGCAAACAGCGTAAAGTCAAAATCCAGCCCAGGCGCAGGCTGTCCGAAAAGCGCGACTGGCGCGAGTACACCGGTGTGATCGGAATAAATCGCAGTCTGCGTCGATAATGCACCACCCAATCGCACAAGAAAAGCCACCCGCTCGTTGTTATTGAGCCCAACGAAGTCCAATGACCAGTCGCCCGAGTTTCCGCCGAACGTCGCACCCGGGCCGGCGCCCGGTGCCGGTTCGCCTTCGCGCAGAACGAGGTCCAACGTGCCATCCCGTTCCACATAAAGCAATTGGTCATTTGAGCCATTGACCGCCGGACCCTCGACCTTGGCACTCACGGCGACACTTGAATTGTCGTTGAAGGAAAACGCCCGGAATGGAAAGTTGCCGCCGAAAACCGTGCCTGCCTCGGTCGAAGGCGCGGCATCCCCCTCGCGCAAAAACGATTCCAGTACCCCCGAGCGATCCGTGAAGAAGCTCGAGTTGTTCGTATTGTTAACGCCCGGGCCGCTTAGATCGCTTCGCAAAAGGACGTGACCCGCCTCATTGGCGACGCCAAAGGGAATACTGAACCTGAGCCCGGGCAATCCCGGCGCAGGACCGCCTTCACGTGCCACAAGACGAACGCTCCCTGGGCCACCCGCCCAGAACCCTTGGTCATTGGTGACATCGAGACCGTCACCGGTCAATTCCGCGTGGAAGGCGATATGTGACCCTCCGCCCTCCGGAGGAAACGGCAATTCCAGACTCGGCACGCCAATGAAGTTGACGCCTTTTTCCGTCCCGGGCGCTGGGAGCCCACCACGCGCCACCAAACGCAGCATGCCGTTCTCCTCGGCCCACATGCCTTGAAAATTCGACACGTCGATGCCAGGACCCGAAAGCATGGCCATAAACGCCACACGGCCGGCCTCGTCGATCTTCGGTATCAGTAAATTGTGATTGAGACCGGTCGTGAGCGCTCCAAAGACAACGCCCGGCTCCGTGCCAGGTGCCGCCATGCCGGTCTCAGCGACCTTTCGGAATTGGATGCTCTGTGCAGCCCCCCCGTAAGACGACGAAACGATCGCAAGCCACAAAATACCTGCCCCGAAGGAGTACTTGCAGAAATTAAGCCCGGCTCTATTTTTGAGCGCATTCATGACTGCTCCTTAAAGATTGGCGCGGACTCATGGCTCAGAGTCTTCCCGCGGCAATGACATATGTCGCGGGAAAGGTCGCCCCATTGCATCCACCGCAAAGAAATCGAAAAAAGGATCAAATGCCGTCTGAAAAAAAAAGCCCCGGGCCGCCGTGCCCGGGGTCCTGAGCAGATCCTGAGCAACCCAAGTAATCCCAACAACGAACAACGAAAGCAATACACATGACGTCGTCAGAAAAAAACAAGAAATGACTTGACTATCATTAAAACGGGTGTATATTTTCCTCTGGTGTTACGTTCATAGCGATGGCGACATCGACATGGACGAGTCGGCCGAGCATTAACGCGAAATCGGATCTAAGCTTTTTTGAAAGTTGCGTTTTCAATGTCGCACGTGAAGGAACAACTTGGTTGCAAACGATACGGGAGATTAGGAACATCGCCCGTCGTCGAAATGCCGTATGCCCACGAGATAAGTCTCGACGGATCAGGGAGTTGCCTCAGCGCCTCCGCCGCGCACAGGCAGGAATCCCCAACCGATAACGGCATGTTCGATACGCCAGGTGGAGGGCCTCCACGGTGAGTTTTTGACGCAACGTCTGTTGAATCGTCAAGCCCCGTAGGCCACCAAGCCTGCGGGGCTTTTTTTATTGCCTGTTTTTGAACTGCGGATCGTGAATTCGCCCCGGGGAATTTGTGCACAGAGTGCCATTGCTAGGGCACTCTGCGCGTGATGGTTAACAAAGGCGTCTGTCAATTGAAGAAAGGAGGTGATCCGTATCGGTCGGAGGGAGGTGCCCCTTGAGTGTTCGGGAGGGCGCCTCTCTCCCTTTTTCGCCCGCAGGATGCCGGCTGGTCGCGCCGGCGCCATTCTTATAAAGCGGTCGTGTGCGAGGTTCGATTCCTCCCTGCGGGATTGCCAACGAAATCACAAGAGCCCCGGGCACGCCTGCCCGGGGTCCTGATCCGAGTAAGTAACCACCGACGGAAACGATCCGAAAAACGCGCTCTTCTTGCTTCCGAGCAAACGACGGGCAGCCACGGAGCACATAAATGCCGGAGCGCATACTGAGCATGCCATTCTCAGATATCCCTCACTACCCCGTAGCATGCACAGCCTGCCCTACTTAGACTACATAGACTTGAGACAAGAAGAGAAAATGGCATCCGGCACGCGACACATCTCGATCTTTCCCGTCCTCCTCATCAATTTCATCGGCACGCTCGGATTCAGCATCGTGATTCCGTTTCTTGTGTTTCTGGTGACCCGGTGGGGTGGAAATGCGTTCGTTTATGGTCTGCTCGCTGCCACGTATCCGGCGTTTCAATTCGTGGGCGCTCCCATTCTTGGACGATGGTCCGACCGTATTGGAAGACGGCGCGTGCTCCTGGTCAGTCAGCTTGGCACGTTTGTGTCCTGGCTCATCTTCGCAGGCGCGATGGCCCTGCCGAAGGACGTGCTTTTGGACATAAGGTCAACGATCATCGGCACGTTCACCCTGACGCTGCCGCTTCTGGTTCTGTTCGTCGCCAGGGCCCTGGATGGGCTGACCGGCGGCAACATTTCGGTTGCCAACGCCTATCTCACCGACATCACGCCGGAAGAAGAGCGAAGCAAGAACTTCGGCAAGATGGCCATCTCCTCGAATCTCGGATTCGTCCTCGGGCCTGCGTTGGCCGGCCTTCTCGGCTCGACCGCTTTGGGCGAACTTCTACCTGTTGCAGCCGCCGCGTTTGTCTCGCTCCTGGCGACGCTCCTCGTCGCTTTCTATCTGCCGGAATCGAACCCGTGTGCCTATGAGGAGCATCGCCGGTGTGTCGGGGTTCGCAAGATTCTCGGCCAGGAGCAAAAGAACTGCTTTGAGGCCGCCGAGGGCGCCGGATGGAAGGAAGCATTGCGCAGGCCGTACGTCGGCTACATGCTCATGCTCTATTTCCTGATCTTTCTCGGATTCAACTTCTTCTACACGGCCTTTCCGAACCATGCCGTCCGCGGTTTGGAGTGGACGGTGGGTCGTGTCGGGATCTTCTTTACGATTCTCAGCGGCATCATGGTGTTCGTTCAGGGGCCTTTGCTTGCCCGGCTGTCTTCAAAGTACTCACCAACAATACTTATTGTTGGAGGAGGGGTCGTCCTCGGAACCAGCTTTGTCGTCCTGACCGCCGGTGACACAACGTTGACGTACGGAGCCGCCGTTCTATTCGCCCTGGGAAACGGGCTGATGTGGCCGTCCTACATGTCTGTACTCTCCAAGGTCGGCAGCGAAGATTCCCAGGGCATGATTCAAGGGCTCGGGGCGAGTGTCGGCAGCCTCGCCAGCATCATGGGGTTAGTGGTCGGCGGACTCCTTTACAATTCACTGACAGCCGGGACGTTTGCGCTGTCCGCGATCATCATCTACGCCAGCGCGCTTTTATCCATCAGAACTTCGTCCGTTTCATCCTCCGGCTGAGGCCTTTACTTGTTGCGACGTTTTCGCAGCGCAACCAATCCGAACAGCATCAACGGCACCATGTTAAACGTCCCAAACGCGCAGAACGTCGCGGGTGGAACGACCGGGGCTCCGTCGCCGTCTCCATCCCCATTTCCGTTTCCGCCATCATCAGCACCGCCATCGTCGTTATCGTCAACCGGAGGCACGTCATTGTCTCCGCCGTCGTCGTCGTCATCACCGTTCGGCGGCACATCGTTCGCACAATCCGGCACACCGTCTTCATCATCGTCGATCTGGTCATCCTCACCAGGACACTGATCGCAGCCGTTGGGGACGCCGTCATCATCATCGTCGTTGCCATCGTTGAGACAGTCTCCAATGTTTTCCAGACTCTCGAAGTCAACTTCGTCCAGATTGGGAAAAGGCGTCCCGGGCGAGCCGACGCCGACCATCCCCCTCATGATGACCTGATCCCCCGGCGACAGCTTGAAAAACACCACAACATCCATGAACTCCCAACCGCTGGCCGAAGGCGACACAGGCCCGGCCGTTTCAGGAATCGAGAACGAGGACAAGCCTTCCGTGTTGATATCACCACCGAGGTCCACGCCGGCGTTTTGCAAAATGCCGCGGTCATCGACGATAAAAAAATCCTGGAGCGTTGCACCACCGGCATCGATGAATACAGTCCCGTCGTTGTTCTTGTCGATCAGGTTCACGTTAAGCTGTGAGATCACACGCGTATCACCGATGACGGGAACAATCGGCGGCGAAATCGAAAACAGGATTTCCATCGGCGCATCGGTTGTATTCTCAATGTTGTACTCATAGAGAATAAACGGATCGGGGCTGAAAACGAATTTGAATAGGCCGAACTCCTCGCCGAAATCCAGAAAGGATGCGAAGGCCTCAAACGGATCTGCGCCGAAAAAGATGGCTGGCAGGAACCCGATGGATGAAAGGAACTGCGAGTCGAGGTTGGCGATACCCTCGAAGCTGGGGATATCGAGCAGTACCGCGAAAAAATCAAACGCGATTTCACCGTTGACGCTCAGGAACGAGCTGAATTCATTATTGACGATGAACCCGATTTGCCCATCGTCCGCCGCGCGCGTCACCTTCGAGTTGCCAACCCAGACCGCACAAGAGATGATGCCGACTAGGATGAAACGTTGTATTTTCATTTCTGATTCTCCTGTTCTTTAAGACCGGCGATGCTTTCCAATCGCTCGCCTTCGTAAATCGTCCTCAACCATGTAGAACGGGTTTCACCCGCCGTAACTGACGATGTGTGTGTATATCTATGAGCCCGCCCTACTTCGATGCTTTCGCAACGCCGCCAGACCGAACAGCGTCAACGGCAACATGTTGAGCGTCCCGAATGCACAAAATGTCGCAGGTGGAACGACCGGTGCTCCATCGTCATCACCATCGTCACCGTCAACCGGAGACGGCTCGTCGTCACCACCATCATCAGGATTCGGCGGCGCGTCATTTGCACAGTCCGGCACGCCGTCTTCATCTTCGTCGACAAGGTCGTCCTCGCCCGGACACTGATCGCATCCATTCGGCACGCCGTCGTTGTCATCGTCGTTCCCGTCGTTAAAGCAGTCTTCAAGATCGTCCACAACCGCGAAGGCGACTTCGTCCAGACGGGGGAAAAGCGTCCCGGGCGAGCCGACGCCGACCATCCCCGTCATGATGACCTGATCACCCGGCGACAGCTTGAAAAACACCAAAACATCCATGAACTCCCAGCCGGTGGCCGAAGGCGACACAGGTCCGGCCGTTTCAGCAATCGAAAATGACGACAAGCCTTCCGTATTGATATCACCACCGAGATCCACACCGGCGTTTTGCAAAATCCCGCTGTCATCGACGAGAAAAAAGTCTTGGAGCGTTGCGCCACCGGCATCGATGAACACAGTCCCGTCATTGTTCCTGTCGATCAGGTTCACATTGAGCTGAGAGATCACATTCGTATTGCCCACGACGGGAACAATCGGGGGTGAGACGGAAAACTGGATTGTCATCGGTTCGTCGGTCGTGTTCTCAAGGTTGAGCTCATAGATAATGAATGGGTCGGGATTGAAAACGAGTTTGAAGGAGTCCGTCTCCTCATTGATATTCGCAAATTTGGCGAGAATCCCGAACGTGGGGGGAGCAAAGACAGATAAACTGAAGAATCCGCTTTGTTGCAGGAACCGGGAGTTGAGGTTGATGAAACCGTTAAAGCCCGGCAGATCGCGCAGCGGCGCAAAAAAATCGAACGCGATTTCGCCGTTGACGGAAAGAAACGAACTGAACTCGTTGTTGACGATGAACCCGATCTGTCCGTCGTCCGCCGCGAACAGGGTGTTGGGACGACCGACAAAAGTCCCGCCAATCACAAAGCCGACCAGAAATAAACGTGCTGTTTTCACTTTGAGATTCTCCTATCTCTGATCAGTCTATTTTCCTAATCATCATCAGATTCCGGGCAGTCGACGTCCTCACAATTTCTGAAAGCGATAAAATCCCCGCTGTCACACTCCGACGGCAAGAAACCGTCTGCGCAGTCGCCGCCGGCGCAGCACGCGCCCAATTCGGTCGACGGGGAACATTCGTCACAGTTGGAAACGACAAATCCGGTTCCTTGTGCGGTGCAATCGCCGTAGGATCGGGTGGAGCATTGCCCGGTGGCCCGATTGCAACATTGAATCTGAGTCGCGTCGCAATCGGCACACGAATCCACTTCGAATGCCGCCCCGTTCAGATCGAGTCGATCCGTCGAGCATTCACCGTCAGGCAGGCAGATGCTGGCGTTGATAATGTCCTCGATCGTTGGTTCGTCACAAAGAATCTCCATTCCAAGACAGGATGCGATCAGCATGGCCGACATCAGGATTATCTTTTTCATCTAAGCGGACTCCCTTGAGTGACTTCAATGCTTGTGAACCCCCTGCGGATGTTCGTCAAATCGATACGCACCGTGCGTGACGATCGGGGATCACGCATACGATTAAAAAAAACTCAAAACCAAAAAATGAATAAATTGATCCCGCCGATCCGTTTTTGGTGCGTTCTAATACGCGCCATCTCTGGATGCGGCGATGTTGGAAAGGCCCATTTTCGGACGACGGGGATGAGGTTTTTTGTGATTCACGCGCAATCCAATAAAATGTGTTGTCGAAGGAACTTGGCGATACTGATACGCGCGCCGCAAAGGTTCCGGGAGCAACGATCTTGGGTGAATCGGGCGATGTGGCCAAGCTGCTGGAACGCGCCAGCCAGGGAGATTCATCGGCAGCCGATGAACTCGCGTTGCTGGTCTATGACGAATTGCGCGCCATTGCCAGCCGCTTCCGGCAACGCGAACGTTCCGACCATACGCTTCAGACCACCGCCATCGTCCACGAGGCATACATGCGGATCATGGATCAGCGACGAGTAACATGGCAGAACCGCGCTCATTTCCTGAGCGTAGCGGCCACGATGATGCGCCGCGTGCTCGTGAATCACGCACGCGACCGTGGCCGCCACAAACGCGGTGGTGCCTGGGAGCGCATCCCCCTCGACGATATCATCGCGAGCGTTCAAGGCGACGATGTCGATCTCATTTCGCTGGACGTCGCGCTCTCAAAACTAGGCAAGATGGACCCTGACAAGCTGAGACTCGTTGAACTCCGCTTCTTCGCCGGCTGCAGCGTCGAAGAAACGGCGAAGATCCTCAGCAAGTCATCAGCCACCGTCAAACGCGAATGGCGATTGGCCAAAGCCTGGTTGAAGAGTGAGATGAGTCCGGGAGATCCGTCGTGACGCCTGAGCGCTGGCGAAAAATCGAAGAAATCTATCAGGCGGTCGTCGACCTCGATCCGAATGAGAGAACCCGCCGACTCGATTCACTTGCACAAAGCGATGAGTCGCTAAAAGCCGAAGTGCAGTCGCTTCTACGCCGATCATCCGATGCCGATAGTTTTCTCGAAAGCCCCGTCCTCGCAGGCTTCGGTGACGACGTGCCGGATGCCTCCTTTACTACGTGGCTGCACGAAGGACAACGCATCGGACGATACCGTGTCGGTTCTCCCCTGGGAGAAGGCGGAATGGGCGTGGTCTTTCTGGCGGAGCAGGAACATCCGCGCAGAACCGTCGCCCTCAAAATCATCAAACCCGCCCTGGCAAAACCGGCCATGTTGCGACGATTCGAACATGAAGCGCACATCCTTGGCCGACTGCATCACCACGGCATCGCCCAAATCTTCGAAGCCGGCATGGCCGAAATCGCCATGCCGCGGCTTGACGATTCCACCGATGCAGCAGACAAAGCCGCACGAACAATGCGACTGCCGTTCTTCGCAATGGAGCATGTGAACGGCGCTCCGTTGGGCGCCTATCTTCAAAACGCCGGACTCTCCATTGAACAAAAACTCGAACTCGCAGCCCGCATATGCGACGCGGTTCAGCACGCACACCAACGTGGCGTCATCCATCGTGACCTCAAGCCTGCCAATATCATGATCGTTGACGACGAAGATTCGTCAGTGCATCAACTGCCGAGCGGCGAAGATCGAGAGAGAATGCCGGCCACGCGAACGGAGTCCGGTGTGATCGGAATAAATGCCGCCGATTTGATCGGCCGGCCGAAAATCCTCGATTTCGGCGTCGCACGACTCACGGACGCGGATGTCAACATGACGACATTAAGGCCCGATGTCGGACAGTTACTCGGCACGTTGCCCTACATGAGTCCGGAACAGGCCGCTGGGGATGCGAGCGGCCTCGACACGCGAAGCGACATCTACACCCTGGGCGTCACCTTCTATGAAATGTTCAGCGGTTCACTTCCGTTCTCCGTCCGCGGACGAAGTATTCCCGATGCGGCGCGGATCATTCGCGATGAAGATCCGACCCCGCTGAGCACGTTGAATCGCGAAACACGCGGCGATATCGAGGTCATCATCGCAAAAGCGATGGATAAAGACCCCGACCGCCGATATGCCTCCGCCGCCGAGTTCTCCGCGGATCTTCGCCGCCATCTGCGCGATGAACCGATCCTGGCTCGCCCGGCCACCGCATGGCGACAAATCTATAAGTTCGGCCGTCGCAATCGAGCAATCGCGACGGGAGCGATGGTTGCCCTCCTCGGCATCATCGGCGGCTCCGCGTTCGCCATGTGGCAGGCCATCGAGGCATCCGCCGAAAGAGAAGCAGCGGTCAAAGCCCGAGATGAAGCCACGAACCAGGCCGCCATCGCCGAGGCGGTCAACAAGTTTCTCAACGACGATCTGTTGGCCGCAGGTGATCCGGAAATCGGCGGACGTGACACGACCGTGCTTCAGGTCCTCGACGACGCGGCCGCGGCCGTCGAAGGCCGATTCAGCGGCCAACCGAAGGTGGAATCTGCAATTCGATTTACGCTCGGACGAACGTACTACAGACTCAGCGATAATAAAAAAGCTGAAACGCAACTCCGCCGAGCCTACGACCTGCGAACCACAGCACTAGGCCCGAAGCATCCGGATACGCTTGAATCGCTTTCAGCATTGGGGACGGCCATGATTCGACTGGGGCGCTACGACGAAGCCGAATCGCAATTGACGCAATGCGTGGAATCCTACGAATCAACCGAATACACTGAAAACACGCAATATTTGTCCGCGAAGCTCGGCCTTGGTGGCGTCTTCGCGCAACAGGGGCGACTCGAGGAAGCCGAGCATCTATTTCTCGAGGTTGTTCGCCTTGCCGAACAGCTCGTCGGCACCGTGCATCGCACCTCAATGACCGCGCGCTACATGCTCGCGAGGGTCCTCCACCATCAGGCTCGCTCAGCCGAAGCGATAAAACTCTATGAGGACCTACTTGAGATACAGCGGCCTGAAATGGGCGAGGAACACCCGCACACTCTTCGAACGATGAACAACCTCGCATTGGTCTTCAAGGAAACAGGCAGACTGGATGAAGCCGAACCATTGTTTGTCGAAGTCTTGGAGGCCGAACGCCGAGTTCTCGGCGAAGACCATGTCGGCACGATCATCACCGCCGGCAACCTCGCACTCGTCTACGACGAACGGCGTCAGTACGACAAGGCCGAACCGCTCCTGAAGGAAGTGCTCGCGGCGCTCAAGAAGCAGTTTGGTGAACGACACCCCTACACGCTTAACGCAATGAATAACCTGGCCGCCTCCTATCGCGAACAGGGACGGTTGGATGAAGCCGAACCCCTCTGGTCAACAGCACTGAAGATCCAGCAGGAAACACTCGGCCAGGACCACCCTTCGACACTCATCTCAAAAAGCGGCCTCGCAAGGATATATACCGCGCAGAAACGATTCGAAGAAGCGGAGGAATACGCCAGGCAGGGCTACGAAGGTCTGTCTGCTCGTCTCGGACCGGATCATCCGCATACGCACGTATCACGCAAAATTCTTTGCGAAGTCTATATGAAGTCGGACCGCCAAAACGAAGCGCCGCCGCACTGTCAAAACGAAAACCCGAACGCGAACAACGATCATTGAGGAAAGCAAAAAAAGCCCCGGGCCACCCTACCCGGGTTTGGTTTCTTCTCACCCACACGGCCCCACCCCCCCCCGATACACAGCCAAAAAGCTACCCCTTCCGTCACGGTTCTACGCTTGGCGCCCCGCCCTCGGCGAACGCGGCGGGGCGCCTCTTAACAATAGGGGATGCCAAATGGAATGAAATCAATCCATACGAACCAAACACCGAAAAACAAACAACTTCGATAGTGATGGCCTTCAACGCGCCCGTCGCGTGCGAATGGCCAGAAAACCCATCAGCAACAGGGACAACGAAGCAGGCTCAGGAACAACTTCAAACTCATAAGTAAAGAACAGCCCACCGGACTGATCATGCGTGTTCAGTCCGAATGCAACAAAACCGGGACCGGGTGCCGCCAACGCAACCGGCACGGTCTCGATATCCAGAAGTCCCGTACCGATGAACACACCCAGATCACCTGGAGCGATATTCACCGAGGCGTCAAGCGGGGCGAACTCCGGTTCAAATTCAATGTAGTCCGGTCCGCTAAGCTCGATGTTGTCCGTCGCCGCCAGATCAGCCGTGAGCGCTGGAAATGAGTTCCCATCCAGCGGTATGCTCAACGCGCCGACGTCGATCCCGAATCCCGCGTCTAAAAACAACGTCCAGTCCGTGATTGGCGAATTGCCCAGGTTCTCTGCATAAGCACCGAGAATTACGCTCCCTTCCAGATCAATGCGAACGCCTGTCAGATTGCGCTGGCCGCCCATCGTGTCGAAAGCATCGATCTGGAGCACAGGCGCCGGGTTGCCCAGACTGAAATCGTAGTCCACGAACTGGTTAATCGTGTCACCACGGCTGGCATCGTGTCCGAGTCCGAGCCCGGCCATCACGACGATCAAAGAGATTGTCTTCTTCATGTTTCCATCCTCCTGTAGCGGTTTGAGAGAAAGTACGCCGACCATCGACGCGGAAGGCCCCGGTCTGTTTCCCACCACACGTGCGTGCGGTCGACAGGAAAGAACCGGGCCGGGAACCATCGAAAACGCTCATTTTCTACTATGATAACGATTCAAATATTTCTCTGCAAGTATTTGTAGAGAAAATTTTAGAGACACTGGAGGCGTCGAGGATCACGTGCTATCATGGTCTAAGACAAGTGGAACACCCGGGCAAAGCGGAACCGCTCACGAACGAACCCTACCGATGAAGGCATACGCTTGGCCCGAAAAAATCAGTCGCTCGGTCACCTGAGGGCCGCTTCACAGTCAGGATTCCGCGCAATGCCGACCTCAATTTCGTCCCCGACACCGGACAGCAAGGACAGATCATTTGATGAGCAATCTCAACAGGCGCTCCTGCGTCTTCGAGGCGTCTTCGAAGATCTACTTTGCTCACTCAACCTGGCCCCTCCCAAACCCCAGTTGCTTGCCAAAGGACTTGGCATCGACAAAAACCTGGCCTGGAAAATCACCAAAGTGATTCAACAAAGCGACCCCTTCAGCGCCTTTCTCCACCTGCCCGGCTCAAGCGGAATCGAGATTTTCATCAAAGCCGCCGAAAAACGCGGCACCGATCCCAAGTTGATCACCACCGCTCGAAAGGCGATTCAAGAGCTGAACCAAGTCATCGAACGGCACACCGGTGATCGCGCCACACTCGAGATGATGGTCGGCGGGCTGGCGCGTGAGGGACGACGAGACATCCTCATCGCCCATCGGAAACAACTGTACAAGGGCGCAAGCAGTGTTTGGGGAATCCAGGCGAAAGCACAGTTGATGGCGGACTTCATCGCACCAAACGAATCGAACCCCGAATTATTTGACCTGGCATGGGTCGCCGGCTTCATCGAACTCAAGCGACTGCGATCAGGCGTCCCCTGGCTGATCGGCCGACACCGTTGTATCGACGACACGGCAACGAGTCTGCTGCCCACCGGAACTCGGCGAGCGCTCGACCCGGCCTACGTCGGGGCTGAAAGCGCGCCACTCCTTCCGGAATTCTGTTCTCAACCACTGCCGGATCTGAGGCGATTCAACGGCGCCGACGGTTTCATCTACGATGAGCTCGTGGAAGGACCGGTCGGCAACACCGCCGCCGTCACCTGCATCACGGCTGAACTGATCCCGCAAATGTCGTCGATGCGTAAGAGCGAAAATAACACCTTCGGAGAAATCATGCTCGCCATGCGCACGCCGGTCGAGACGCTCATCTTCGACCTGTTCGTGCACGAATCGTACCTGAGCTTTCTATCACCGACTCTGCACATCTACAGCTTGCTCGAAGGTGGGCCGGAATTCCGAGTGCCGGGGAGACAACGCATGGCTCTGCCCTTCGAAGAGACCATCCAGGATCTCGGACAGCCGCCCGTAGTGCAGACCGCTGTCATTCCCAAGCACGTCGAAATCGTCGACACCGTTTTTCAGCGAACCGGTTGGAACCCTGCGGAGTTCCGTGCTTTCCGCGCAATGATCCCCTACCCTCCGGCGCCAAGTTCCATCCTGATGCACTACGACCTGGCCGACCACTAACCTCCGACGATCGCCCCATCGAAAAAAATGCCCCGGTCCATATCGAAAAGCGAAAGCCCCGGGCCACCCTGCCCGGGGTCCGAGGCGCACATGGAATCACTTACCGAGACGCCCCCACCACCCGAACCCAACAAAAAACGCATGATGCACGCCGTGCAATATCAACGCGTCTTCAAACGCCGACTCTCAATCGCCGTACGTACATCGGAGAGAATCGCATAAAGGCACGGGATCACAAGCAACACGAGCACGGTCGACGCAAGCAGGCCGAACACGATGCTGATCGCCAACGGAATCAACACTTGAGCCTGAAGACTCTGCTCGGAGAGCAGCGGCAAAAGACCCGCGATCGTCGTCAACGAAGTAATCATGATCGCTCGGAACCGCTCACGACTCGCCTGTGCTGCAGCTTCTTCAACGTTCATTCCCTCTGCTCTGCGCAGCTTCAGGAAAATCACCAGCAGAATCGAGTCGTTCACCACAATCCCGGCGAGCGAAACAAATCCGAGCAGACTCGGCATACTAATGTCGATCCCCATCAGCAGATGCCCCCAGATGACACCGATTAAGGCAAACGGAATCGCGGCCATCACCACCAGCGGTTCAACGTAGCTGCGGAACTGAAAGCTCAGAAGTACGAAAACGCCGATGACGCCGATCACCATTCCCCATCGCATGGAGTCTTGGGTCACTGCAGCCTCTTCCAACTCACCCTCGATCGAAACGTCGATCTCCGGAAAGCGCTCCGAGAGTTTAGCCAGCAAAGTCTCTTGAAAAACACCGATGACGCTCGCCGTATTCGTTTGCAACGAATCAACGTCGCCACGCAGCGTGACTGTACGACGCCCGTCGACACGAGCGATCCGTGACCATCCAATGCCCGGCTCGATCCGTGCGACGTCGGAAAGCGGGACCTGCCGACCGTTCGGCAGCGTGCAATGGAAATAAGAAAGATCGGCCAGACTGTCACGCTCTGAAGCGGCGAACGTCACGTCGATTTCATAAGACTCCGGGCCAACCTGTATCTCGTCGGCGGTGAGCCCCTGAAACGCGCCGCGGAGCTGACGCGCGACGGTTCGCGCATTGAGCCCCAAGCCAAATGCACCCTCACGGAGTCTGATCCGAAGTTCCGGTTTACCAGGCCTCAAATCGATGGTGAGATTGTTCACTCCCCGAAACTCAGCAAACCAGGCTTGCATCTCCATGCCCGCATCACGCAGAGATTGAAGGTCATCGCCATACAGCCGCACTTCGATGTTGCGACCCGCAGGGCCCAACGTCGGTTCCGTGTAGTTGAGAGTATGCACGTCTGGCACTTTGCCGACGGCGGATCGCCATGACTGAAGAACGTCATCGATGCGCGCATCTCGTTCTTCAGCCGTAAGAAGATCGGCGAAGACGGTCGCCACGTGCGGACCGGTTTCGAATGCGTCGTCGTTCACGTTGAATCGAGTGTAAACGGTTTGCACAAGGTCCTGCCTTCCCGGCTGCCGGGATCGAAACGCGTCGTTCACCGCGGACAACCCCTCCGTCAACTTGCGTACGGTCGCCTCCGTGCGATCGAACGGCGTCCCCGGAGGCATCAGAACGCGCGCAACCACAACATCACCGTCAAGCTCCGGAAAAGCCTGAAACTTCACGACCCCGCCGACAAAGAGGCCCAGCGAAAATAGAAAAACAAAAAGCACGCAACCGACCCAAAGGTATCGCCAGCGGACCAGCACATCGACACACCGCCCGAGAACCCGCTCACGGAGCCGGTCAATCACACCGTCCCACGTGCGCCGAAAGCGATTCACCGGCCGACCTTCGCGCCCGTCCAACGAATGCCCCAAATGCGCAGGCAAAATCATGAACGCTTCGATCAAACTCACCGCCAACACCAGAATCAACATGATCGGGACGACCTTCAGAATCTTCCCGATATTGCCCTCCAGCGCCGCAAGAGGACCCAGTACGCAAATCGTCGTAACGAAAGAGCTGATCACACCCGGTCCGACTTCGACGACGCCGTCCGTCGCGGCTTGCATCGCCGGCTTGCCGCGGGCCGCGTGGGAGGCCACGTTCTCGGCGATGACGATGCCGTCGTCCATAAGCAAACCCAGTGCCAGCAAAAGACCGACCATCGTGAGCATGTTGATGGTCATGTCGAAATGCGGCACAAAGAAGAACGCCCCCAAAAACGAAACAGGAAGACTCATCACCACCCAAAAGGAAAGCTTTGCATTGAAAAACAACCACATGACGGCGAAAACAAGGATCATCCCTTGCCAACCGTTTCGGGTCAGCATCGTCAACCGATCGGCAACAAGCGTCGAATGGTCCTGCGTAATGCGAATATCCAGTTTCGGATGACGCGCGCGCTCGTCGTCAACAAAATCCTTCACGGTGTTCGCCACCCGAAGAATGTCCTGATCCTTGGTCTTCTTGACCGCGAGAAGTCCGGCGCGACGGTCTCCCAGAATAATACGGTCTTCCTCAAGTTCGAACAGATCGACAACGCGACCAATGTCCCGGACCTTCAGCTCACCCCCCGCCCGACCTCCAACAACGACCAGTTCCTCGAGTTCGCGGACCGATTTTCGCTGGTCGACGAACCGAACAAGGATGTCTCGCTCACCCGTCTCGATGGTTCCCACCGGAAGATCGACACTCTGGCGCTCCACGACGTCAACAACGTCGGCAACGCTCAATCCATGCCGCATCAACGCCTCCTGCGAAAGCTCGATCCGAAACTGGTGATCGGCGAATCCCTGAATCGTCACAAGGCTCACATTCGTCTGCGCCTGCAGCCGCGTCTTGAAATCCTCGCAATACGCCTTGAGGTCCGGCGCCGTCATCGGGCCGGAGACAAGCAATGAAAGCACAGGATCGGTCGTGTGCAACTCTTCAATCACGGGGTCTTCAACGTCTTCCGGAAAATCGTCAATCGCATCGACTTCGGTTTCGATCTCGTCCTTGAAAGTTCGAAAGTCGGCCCCCTCCACCATCTCCGCAGTGATGACACCGACGCCCTCGCGAGCCTCCGAGCGAAGCTCCTCGATAAACCGTACGCCGTCCAAAGCGTCCTCGACGCGACTGCAGATCACTTCCTCCACGTCCTCCGCTGTCGCGCCGGGATAAACAACCGTGATGCGCACCTCCCCCGACGTAAAATCGGGAAATGTCTCGCGACGCAAATTACGCAAACTCAGGATTCCCGCGGACAGCAGGATGAGCATCAAAAGATTCGCAGCAGTCGGGTGTCGGGTGAAATAGGAAATCATCGTACGTGCGTCTGCGCCGTCGCCTCAGCAATCAGGGACGCCCTCAACACCTCGTCCGAAACCGGATCGACGAGCATACCGACCACTGCCGGAGTCGGGTCGGAAACCACGACCGTCTCCTCGACTCGAAGACCTTCCGCAACGCAAACAAAATTGGTCTGCTCGAACTGAACGCCAATCATACGCCGCCGAAGCCGATTCTGTGCATCCAGCACGTAGACATGACCGTCATGAACGGCAGCCCGAGGCACGACAATACGACCTTTCTGAGGCTTGCCGCGAAATTCCACCTCGCAAAAAACATCGCGGAACAACGGAGGACGCTTGCTCGGAATCGCCTTCTCGTAGGGCGAATCGACCGCCACGACCAAGCCGACGGTCCGTGTATCAGGATCGAGTCGCTCGCGAATGCGCTCAAAACGAGCCTCCCACTCAACGGTGTAGTTCCCCGTGTTTAGGCGGACGAAGGCCTTGGTGTCGACGAACTTGCGAATCGTCGCACTGTCCGGCACAACACCCAGCGGCGCGTCGGATTCCGACCGAATCAACAACCGGGCCTGGTCGACCGGAACCTGCACCTCGACTTCCGTAGCGTCGGTCCCATCCGCCTCAAACAGCACTTCACCGGTTGCGACATATTCGCCGACCTCCAAACTCACTTCCCGAAGACGGCAACCAAACGGCGCGACGATCTTCGTCCGTTCAAGATCGAGCTTGGCCTCATCCAGCCGTGCCTTGCGAAGACTCAAGGATGCCTGAAGTGCGTCCTGCTGCGCAGGAAACAGATTCAAGCTGTTTCTCAGGTTCTGCACCTTCTGCTTCTGCGCGAGCATCGTGCGCTCCTCCTCGCGAACCTCGGTGGGGGAAGCGGAGGCGTCCTTGATCAGTCGTTGAAGCCGCTCGAGATCCCGCTGAGCCAGCTCCAGCGAGGCTTCCTCAATCTTCAACGATGCGCGATCATTCACCTCTTTCGCCGCAAGCTCCGCCAGTTGCGCTTCCAACTCGCCGATCTCGGCACGTAATTGACTGAGAATCAGGTCATATTCCTCAGGGTCGATCCGGGCAGCACGCTCACCCTTCTTCAGAAACGAACCGGGCTCCAGCTCGGAATGAACCTCGACGATCCGTCCCTTCACCTCCGCCACCGCCCGCCAAACCCGCGCCGGCTGAGAAATCCCGTATCCGATTGCCCGTGGTATGACGTCTACCTCGGGCGCCGAAATCACCCGTAGCGTTCGCGCGTGTTCCCGAGGCAACACCCTTTCCGGAGGCTCCGACTTGAAAACGAGCCATGCGAAGACAACACCACCCAGAAACACCGGTGGCAAAATCAGAAGGCGACGACGAGACTTCATCCATCTCTCCATGTTCGCGAGGTCATGACGCTTGTGCCACATCATAGCCCAAACGTCCGCCGCCATCACGATGCGCGAGCAGTCATGAAAAAAAAGACTGAATACCGCAAAGAATCAAAAGCCCCGGGCAGGCATGCCCGGGGTTCTCACAGGCGTTCGCGTTCGCATCCGCTCTTCCGCCCTATGGCGCTACGACCGATTCGTCAAAGCATGCTTCGCATACCGATCGAATCATGCCAAAGACCACTCGACTAACGATCATCATCGCATCACGCTCTGCCCTTGCGCTCTGCCTTCTATTGGACAAGACAGGCAACAAAACCAGAGACGTCATGACCGTCGGCCTGACGATCACCGTTCATGTCCGCGCACGAATCGCCGTCGCCGGAAAGAACCGCCGTGATGAAGTCAGAGATGTCGGCGGTATCACAGGCGCCGTCACCGTTCATGTCGCCCGGCCCGCTGCACCCTGTAGGACCACCCTCCAGAATGAAGGGGACCTCCCCGCAGCCTGCAGCCTGAGAGCATAGCAGGAAGAGTTGGTTACCCAACAGATTGCGCTGGTAACCGCGAGCGCCGGACGGCGTCGGCGTAACGAGCGTTGATAAGTAGTTTCCCTGATTGGAACCGTCCGACGGACGAATGTCGATGCAATCGACGTTAAACTCCACCCAATACGTTCCGGGATCGAGCCGCCAATCCGGCAGCGCGATCTCAACACGGTAAATCGGCCGGGGATGACTCGGCCCTGACAGGATCGGCTGCCAAAAATCACCGGTGAAGACCTCCGTGAATTGCAGCGATGTTGTCATATCGCCTGTCAACACAACCCCCGGATCGCCCTGCTCATCCGCAAGAACTCGGACATACGCGCCGCGTAGCTGCGGCCGGTTGTCAACGTTCCCCCACATGTAACCGAACACCGTCAGACGATCGAGCGCCGTCGATTCCGTCAACGTGAATTGACCCAGCAGTGAAAATCGACTTGGAAAACTCTGGTTCCATGCAAACGAAAGACTTGTCCCATCGGTCGCGTAATCGCCGTTGTCCCAAACGATATCCGCAACCGAGCTTGATCCGATGATCAAACTGACAAATACCACCAAGGCCGATATCACGGTCTTTCCCATTCTTCTAGTCTCCAAATTGGAAAATGAAATTAGTCGTTAAAATGACTCAATCGCGTGGGCTCAAAGAAAAAACGCTTGGCTAACCGCTCCTATAAGAAGCAGCGTGAAAAGGAAGCATAGCAACCAAGCGTATAACATCAAGACCATAACCTAACCGGTGGGCAGGACGACCAGATCGCAATCCGGCCGCCCGCCCAACCAGCCTTAAGGGGTAGGGACGAAAATCAAAAAACGAAAACTTGAACAATGATCACTCCAAACTAACGCACCCATCATTACCGCTTAATACGCAGCCCGATACATTTTCTTAATATACAGGTCAAGAAATAACATAAATTTAATCCACCGATCAGCGCTGAACTCACCACACACACGAAAGCCCCGGGCCGCCCTGCCCGGAGTTACACTGTCCTGATTCTCACTGCACCTCAAGCATTCGCTCAATCGCCCGCCGCGCCCGTTGTCCAACATCCGGAGCCACCTCAATCGAATGACGATTGTCCCGAAGTGAAGCCAGCGTCTGCTCCAACGTAATCTCATTCATATGAGGACAACGAACGCTGCACAACCGAAGCATCTCCTTCTTCGGATTCTCCGCGGCGATGTTGTCGCCCATGCTGCACTCGGTCAACAGCAGATAATGCGGCGCCTCGGATTCCCGAACGTATCGAATCATCGCAGAGGTGCTGCCGGAATAATCAGACGACGCCACGACCGCCGGACTGCATTCGGGATGAGCCAGCACGACCGTATCCGGAAACTGCCTGCGAACGCGTTGCACGTCGTCAACCGTGTATTTCTCATGAACTTCGCACTTCACACGCCACCCGATGATCGCATCCCGGATCTCCACGTCCGGTGCACGAAGGCCCTCTGAACCACGAACGGGAAAAAAAATCGGCCGATCAAGCTGCCGGGCAACGTTCCTGGCCAGGTATTCATCCGGCAAGAAAATGACGACCTTCGTATCAAAGGACTTGATCACCTCGGCCGCGTTGCTCGACGTGCAGCAAGCGTCACTTTCGGCTTTGACATCGGCATACGTATTGACATACGTGACCACCGGGGCACCTGGAAACAACGCCTTGAGCTGACGGACGTCCTCGGCCGTGATGCCCGCAGCCAGCGAACAGCCGGCATCGAGCGAAGGAAGAAGCACGTTCTTTTGAGGACTGAGAATCTTGGCCGTCTCGGCCATGAACCGAACGCCGCAAAAGACGATCGTCGGCGCATCCGTGCGAGCCGCGACACGGCTCAATTCCAACGAATCGCCCACATAATCGGTGACACTGTGATACAAAGCCGGTTCCATATAATTGTGCCCCAGAATCACCGCCTGGCGTTCCGCCTTGAGACGGTTGATTTCGAACACGAGTTCGGATTTGTAACGTAACTCAACGCTCGGCACGACGTTAATCAGCATCGTACGCATCTTTTCATAAGTCGCTTCAACCGACTTCTCGACAATCGGCATCGTTGTATCTCCAAAAACGTAGGGACACGGATTCCTCATTCATACGACAAACTTCCTCAGTCTTGGCCATGCGCACGCTCCGCTTCAATGGCCCGAGAGCGAAGCTCAGACATTCGAAGGATGGCTGAGCGAGCGTGCCCCTCAAGCCCCTCCATCCGAGCCAGACGAACAGCGTCCTCAACGATCGGCGCCATGTCGCCCGGATCGCTCATCTCCAGCCACGTACGCAACCGAAGAAACGTCAGGATCGAAAGACCGCCAAAGCTTCGCGCCGTCCCGTCAGTCGGCAAGACATGATTGGGACCGATGCCATAATCTCCAAGGACGACAGGTGATCGCGAACCGATAAAAAGAGAGCCATAATGCCGAAGCCTCGCAGCCATCGCCTTCGAACATCGAGTCACGACTTGCACGTGCTCGGGGGCAATCCGGTTGCAGATGTCCGCCATGCCCTCGGCCGTGTCTGAGATCACGGCATAGCTTCCACGCAAGGACGCTAATACAACGTCACGGTTAGGAAGCACCGCCAACTGAGCACCGAGTTCGCGTTCGACATCGACAAGAAACGGCCGCGAGGTCGTCACCAAGACAACTCGGGCGTCAACGTCGTGTTCGGCTTGAGCCAACAGGTCGGCGGCGACAAAAACCGGATCGGCGGTCTCGTCGGCAACGATAACAACCTCCGATGGGCCGGCGAGCATATCAATGCGAACAACACCGGAAACAATCTGCTTCGCGGCCGTCACGAACCGATTGCCGGGCCCCACGACGACGTCACAAACCGGAACCGGACCAGCCCCATGCGCCATCGCGGCGATCGCTTGCGCGCCGCCGACCGCAACAAAGGCATCCGCTCCCGCAATCCTCGCGGCGGCGAGCATGACCGGCAATGGACGCGGCGAGGCAATCAAGACCTCGCTCACACCCGCGACACGAGCCGTCACCGCCGTCATGAGAATGGTCGAAGGCAACGGATACCGTCCGCCAGGAGCATAGCAGCCGGCACGCTCGACGGGAACGAGATCATGGCCGGCACGACCGCCCGGCACCTCGCAGGACATCGACGAAAAAGCGGAACGCTGAGCTTCGGCAAACCGACGAATTCGATCGGCTGTCCGCTCCAGAAGCTCCAGAACATCCACATCAACCCGCGAAACAGCATCGTTGAGCGCATCACGGTCATAAATGAACGGCTGGTCTGGCTCCCGATCGCCCAAACGAACCGTGTGCTCGCGAAGGGCAACCTCACCACGAAGACGAACGTCTTCGACAATACTCGTCGTTTCGGCGAGGGTGTCCGCATCCACCGGATCGCGACGTAACGTCGGCAACTCGTCGGGTGATAATTGATGAAGTATCGGAGTCATAAACATTCCTTTCGCGAACACTTTGCGTTGCCTGGCCGGCGACGGACCGCCAGGGCCCGGCGATTCAACTCAGCCTCAATGGCCGGAAAGGAAGCGCCCCCTCGTGTCGCGGCAACAAGCGTGAAATAGATCAAATCGGCAGCTTCCGAGATCACATGACCGCGATCGATCGCATCGGCAAGCTCCCCGGCTTCTTCGATCAGCTTGGCACGCAACAGTTGAGGGTCGTCGAAAAGCCTACAGGTGTACGAACTCGTCGGCCGAATCTCCCGCACCGTCCGAAGCCGGCCCGCAAGCTCCGAAATCCCACCGGTACGCCCCCAGCATGTTCGCGTGCCGAGATGACAAAAACCAGGGCCCTGCTGTCGAACGGTGAACCGAAGACAGTCGCGATCACAATCAAGCGCGATCTGCAGCAGCTCCTGCGTAGCGCCTGATGACGCGCCCTTCACCCACAATCCGCGCTGACGAGAATGATAAACGCCGCAACACATGCGCACGGCTTCACGCAGGCTCTCACGGTTCGACCACGCAAGCCCGAGCGCCTGACCGTGCTGGTCAGCAACAACCGTGGGCCACAAACCGTCCGGTCGATCAGAGACAAGAGGCGCGCCGATGGCGTCCGCCAGATCAAGCCGTCCGGAATACAAGGCCATGCCGACCTGCGCATCCGCACCGAGGCCGTCAAGCCAGGCAATGTCACCAGGCGTTGTGATCCCACCCGCAATCGTGACCCGTGCGTCGCCGCTTGCGCCGACGATCTCCGAAACCCGACGCCGATCGATGCCCGTCATTCGGCCTTCGCGCTCGATAAACGTGACGAGAAAACCGCCGACCAGGTCGCGCAGCTCCTTCATGCGGTCGATGACACGGCGACCCGTACGCTGTCGCCAACCGTGTGTCATGATCTCGCCGGAGTCGGCATCGAGCGCAGCGATCACACGATCACGCGGTAGATGACGCAGAACATCCGGAACCGCAGCGGTCCCGAGAATGATCTTCTCCGCACCCGCATCCAACCAGTCGAGCGCGACATCGACGGTGCGAATCCCCCCGCCCACACGACAACGGCCGACACGCAGCAACTTGTGAATCACGTCCGAGTTTTCACCACAGCCGGTCGCCGCGTCCAGATCGATGACCGCGATTTCCCCGGCCAGCCGAAACTTCTCCGCAAGGGGAATCGGGTCGCCGGCATCGAAGGCCTTTTCACGCCCCCCGATAAGCTGAACGGCGGCACCATTCATAAGATCGATCGATGGGATAATCATATTCGCACCTTGAGTTGCGCGCTTGAAAATTCGCGCTTGATGTTGGACACGGAACAGTTCGCATCATGAAAAACGGAAGCGGCTAAGACGGCACTTGCGCCCGACCGGGCCGCCTCGACAAGATCGGTGGGCCGGGCCGCACCACCCGAGGCGATGATCGGCATGTTGACGCGCCGCGAAACCGCGCGAATCAGGTCAAGGTCATACCCGCTGCGAGTCCCGTCGCGATCCCAGCTTGTCAGAAGAATCTCCCCCGCGCCGCGTTCCTCACCCGTCTTCGCCCACGCAACGGCATCCATTCCGGTACGCTCCCTGCCCGAGTGAATCACGACCTGCCAGCTACGTCGTGTCGTCTGTCCCGCATCGATGGCCAGAACAATGCATTGCCGCCCGAAACATTTCGACAGCGTGTTGATCAGTTGCGGACTCAGCACGGCGGCCGTGTTGACGGAAACCCGGTCAGCTCCGGCATCGAGCAGAGCCGCGACGTCCTCAACCGCCCGAACACCACCGCCGACGGTAAGGGGAATGGAAATACAGCGACGGATTCGCCGGATCGTTTCAAGCCTCGTCAGGCGACCTTCAGCCGTCGCCGAAACGTCGAGGACAACCAGTTCGTCGGCACCTTGTGCTTCATATTCGACAGCCCGCTTTTCAGGTGAGCCGGCGTCACGCAGACTCTGGAACCGTACGCCCTTGACAACGCGCCCATCCTTCACGTCGAGACATGGAATAATGCGTGTGGTCAACATCCCGGTGCTCCGTCCTCACCCGCAAGCCAGCGTGACAAAACGTTAAGACCCCACGTGCCGCTGAGCTCCGGGTGGAATTGACAGGCCAGAACGCGCCCACGCTGCAAGGCCGAAACAAAGGGTTCACCGTAATCGGTACGGGAGGCCAGCCAACCATCCGGAGCCTGCCGGAGACAGTACGAATTGGCGAAATAGGCATAGCCCTCCGTGATAAAACCGGCCCCGTCCAATGGCCTGACTTTGTTCCAGCCAATCTGGGGCACTCGTACGCGGGGATGAAAACGATGAACCGTCTCATGAATGATGCCGATGCCGTTCCGGCCGGGGCTCTCATCACTCGCCGCGCAAAGCAACTGCAGTCCAAGACAAATGGCAAGCGTCGGACGATCAAGACGGACTCTCAAGGAAAGCGGGTCGATCATCGCCCTGGTCTGCAGATACTGCATGGCAGAACCGAACGCGCCGACCCCGGGAAGGACCACGAAGGCCGCAGACACGATGTCCGACGGCTCATCGCAGAGACGCACCGCCACGCCGAGTCTCGCAAACGCGGATTGTACCGACGCGATGTTGGCAACGCCGGTACGAAGAATGACCACCTCATTCGTCACGAGAGACATCCTTTCGTACTGGGAACATCAGCGGAGGCCGTTAGCGTGACGGCCTGACGTAGCGCAAGCGCCAACGCCTTGAATGACGCTTCCGCCCGATGATGGTCGTTCTCGCCGCGTAAAACGTCTACATGAACGGAAGCTCGCGCAGTCGTTGCCAGAGACACGATGAAATGCGAGATGTTTTCGCAGGCCAAATCACCAAGTCGCTCGCGACGAAGATCGACGCGGACGACCGCGCAAGGACGACCTGACAAATCGATGACGCAACGCGCCAATGCTTCGTCCAAAGGTGCGTAGGCCCAACCGAAGCGCGTGATGCCGCTGCGCGTACCCAGCGCCCGGTCGATCGCCGTCCCCAACGCCAGAGCACAGTCCTCCACGGTATGATGATCATCGATCTGCAAGTCGCCCTGACAGGCAAGGTCGAGATCAAAACGCGCATGAAAAGCCAACGCCGTCAACAAATGGTCGAGAAACCCGATCCCGCTCGCGATCGAAATTCGGCCTTCACCCTCCAGGCCAAGTCGAAGGCGAATATTCGTCTCCTGAGTGACGCGTTCGATTTGGGACACTCTCCGTGTCATGGCATCAGTCTCTCCAATTCTTCCAGGCGATTGAGCACACACGCCGCACCGGAATCGATCAGCGCTTGCGAGGACACGTCTCCGTCACCCGGGGCGCGAATGCCGATGGGAACAACGCCGGCCGACCGAGCCGCGACCACGTCGTCGGGTGTATCGCCGATCAACCAGGCACGATCGACTCCCAGACGACGAAGCGCAATTCGCACGGGCGCCGGATCGGGCTTGGCCGGGCCGTCTTCCATGCACACGACCGAAGAAAACACGTGTCGGATGTTGTGCTCGCGCAAAAATCGTTCGGCGTCCATACGAGGTCGCCCCGTCACGACGGCCAGAAGAAAGCGGCGACTCAGCGTGTCGAGCCACGCTCGATTCGGAATCAGTCGTTCGTGCCGTCGCAACCCGGGAGCTTCCGGGGTCCCTTGATAAAGCGTCTCAAAGCACTCGGTCACAGCATCAAGCGACACCTCTTTTGCATGGTCGCGCAGCAACCGCTGCGTGAGGAGCCAGTCGTTGTTGGCGTCGCCACGCGCCTTCGCGATGGCAATTTCCCCTGCCGTGACGTTCGCGCCGAAAGCGAGGCACGTGTCGACAATGGCACGTCGGTAGGAACCGGAAACATCGGCCACAACCCCGTCGAGATCGAAAAGAATGGATTGCGGAGCCAAGACCGTGCCCAACGCCGCCGTTAGCCGGTTGAAAGCGGGCGCATCGCCGGGACACGTAATACGCAACGCGTCACCAAGGTCCGGAGTGTTCGGAAAACGGCGCACCAAAATGCCAAGCGACACCAGCGACTGCCAGACCCATCCGGCAGCAGGAAAACGAGCGAGGACGAAGTTGGCCTGCGAAGGAAGGGCGCTCGCACCGAGGCCGTTAAGAACACCGACCAGTTCCATGCGCTCATGCCGAACACGCTCCACGTAGTCCAACATTCGCGGTCTGCCCCGTCGAAGCCAGTCCACGGCGAGAGTGATGGATGGCGCAGAAACGGAATAAGGGCTGCCGCATGCCCGAAGCCATCGGATCATCCTCGCGGGGCCGATCGCATAGCCGACCCGAAGCCCGGCAAGACCCCATGACTTGGACAGGGAACGAACGACAATGGCGTTCGGCAGCGCCAATGCTGAGGCCGTCAGGTCATGATCGGCAAAGTCGCCATAGGCCAGATCGACGATCACCAACGCCTGAGGAGCCGCGTCGGCCAGCATTGCAAGATCGGAGGCGGTCGCGACGGCGCCGGTCGGATTGTTGGGGCTTACGACGACGATCGCCGCCGTCGAGCCGCAAACGTTCGCGATCATTTCGCCAACAGGGAGCGGCCCGGAATGCCAGGGCACGGACACGACTTGCGCTCCCGCCAATCGAGTGTAACGAGGAATCATTTCAAAGGTCGGCGTGGGAAAGAGGACCTGACGACCTGGAGCCAACACGGCCCGACATATACGGTCCAGCGCTTCATCCGCACCGGCCGTCACAAGAACACGAGAGGATTCAACGCCCTCTTGCTCGGCGATCAACAATTCAAGCGGTCGGACCGCGGGATATCGCTGCAGCAACTCCGGACCCTGCTCGGCCAACCGATCGAACAACGAGCCGTCGGGCAAAAACCCTTCATTACCGTCGAGCTTGAGATCAATCCGCGCCTGCGGACGCGGCGGCGCATAAGGCTCCACTTCGCCGACGCCGGGAGCAGGCCGCAACGTCGATTGTAATTCTCCGTCGATCAACATGGAGCCGATTCCTTTCATGGCACGATTTGACAGAGCGCGCTGACCACAATGTCCGTCCCTCCACGGCGCTTGACCTCGGGGACCACAACAGGAAGTTCGTCACGGAGCAGCGCAACCTTCACTGCGCAACCGGTCTGACCGTGCAATCGGGAAACCGTCGGCTCTCTCATGCAAGGCAGAATCTCAATGATCGATTCGAGTCGATCGGACGGAACGTTGACCTCCAACATCACACGGCGACGGGCTTCCAGGACGGAACGCAAAAGCATGACGAATCCTCCGACCGCAGCCCGTTTGGCCGGACTTTCAAGCGCAAGAGGACAGGCGTAAAGACGCGTCGACGAGGACATCAATTCGTCGAAGACGGATAGACCGTTGGCCGCCAACGTCGAACCCGTGGCGGCGATGTCCACGATGAAATCGGCGTCCTCCGGGGGAAAAACTTCGGTCGCACCGAACGAATGCACCACCTGCACCGACTCGGCCCGTTTCCGAAGCCAGGACTTGACTAGCCGTTCATATTCCGTTGCGACGACCAAAGGACGGTTGGGAAGCCTGCCGTCCAGGAGAAGTGACGGCGGTGCGGCAGCAACGAGGCGAACCGGATCAAGGCCCGTGTCGAGCAGCTCGACGACATTCGCCCCGAGTTCCTTGACCCAGTCTGCTCCCGCGAATCCGATATCGCGAGAACCGAGGTGGAGCATCTCCACAATGTTCTGCGGTTTGAGAATCTTGGCGTCAAAATCGGGAAGCGAAATCGTGGGGCGATAAGCTCGACTGCCGACGTGCACCCGGACCCCGGCATCGGCAAGCAATGCGAGAACACCGGGCCCCATGCGCCCTTTGGGTAAGGCTATCCGAAGCGTATTGGATTCTGAAACGGCCGCCATCGAGGTCGATCCCTTCTGAAGACCCCGGACGGCATGAATCGTCGATTCTAAAAGAAAACGACGCCGGCCGAGGCCGACGTCGTTGGTGAGTCATTTAATCTGATCGCTGTAACTACACCATCATCGGACCCCGCTTACGCGTGGCAATACCAATGATGATGATGGTGATACAGCGGTCCTCTGCACATAACACAAAGTATGATCCCTCCAAGACAGATTGTCAACCCCGGTCATCCATGCATTTGATCAGTGGCGTAACGGCATCGACCGAAACGAGCGTGTCGTTAGCTTGCCCAAGTCGATGTTTTCACTTCATCATCCCTTCGTTCGACCCGCCTCGGATCGAAAGACTCGAATCCCGCAACCCACCATAACGCGCTTGGCCGGTCCA
The DNA here is from genome assembly GCA_022360095.1 of Phycisphaerales bacterium. Lineage (GTDB taxonomy): Bacteria > Planctomycetota > Phycisphaerae > UBA1845 > UTPLA1 > JAKSDK01. Next base: position 86,866 of record JAKSDK010000788.1, on the reverse strand, counting down.
AATGCTCGTGTTTTTCAGGACGGAAGCTTGACATGCTCGCCTCAATATTCTAGTACTAGAATATGAACACCAAAAACCTGACCGACGCCGAATTATTGCTGCTCGGATTGGTCGCCGAAATGCCGCGCCATGGCTATCAGCTTGATCTCGTGATCGAGCAACGCGGTATGCGCCAATGGACCCAAATCGGATTTTCCTCGATCTATTTCGTGTTGGGAAAACTCGAAAAAATGGGACTCGTCACAGTGAAAAAACCGACCGGCAAAAAGGCAAAGGCGAAAAAGATCTACACCGTGACAAAAACAGGACGTAAGGAATTGGTGAAACAGACGCTCTCAGCGCTTAGGCAGGTCCGCCCAACCTACTCCTCTGTTCTTCTGGGAATGGTCAACTGGCAAGTGCTCAAACGGGATAAGGCACTGGAGGCGCTGAAGGCCCGAGGAAAAGCAGTTGAAGCGGAGTTGGCCCGTCTCGCCGACATCCAGATTGTTCAACAGCCATTGCCGGATTTTGTTGAGGCACTTTTTGAATACTCGCTCGGCCAGCTAAGGGCTGAGGCGAAATGGCTAACCCAAACCTTGGACTACATGACCAGCAAACCCTGGCTTGAATGAGGAGCAACACCATGAAAGAAAAAGACTTTAGGGCGAAACTGAAAGAACTCTATCTGCCGTCGCCAAACGACTTCGTCCTCGTGGACGTCCCTGAAATGCAGTTTGTCATGATGGATGGCCAAGGAAGCCCGGAGATCGCGGTCAAATGGCTCTTTTCGGTGGTCTATCCGATCAAACGCATCGCCAAAGAACGAATGGGAAAAGACTTCGTCGAGCCGCCTCTCGAAGGCCTTTGGTGGGCGGATGACATGACGGACTTCATTCTAGGAAACAAAGACAAGCTGAAGTGGAGGATGATGATCGTCACGCCCGAATGGGTGAACGATGAAATGTTCGAACAGGCCGTCGCCACCACGAAAAAAAGGCTGGGCGACGTGCCCACCAGCCTGAGGCTGGAACACTATGATGAAGGCAAGAGTGTCCAGATCATGCATGTCGGCCCCAATAGCGAGGAAGTACCAACCATCACGAGGATGCACAAGGAGTTTCTGCCTGAACGCAACTTGGTACCCAATGGACATCACCATGAAATATACCTGAATGATCCAAACCGGGTGGCTCCGGAGAAGCTGAAAACGGTGTTGCGCCAGCCTGTGCGAGATTGCACTCCGAAACAATGATGGACCGACACGAGTGTCACTAGAGAAACCGCCATGAAACATGCGGTGGACGCGTGAAATCTCCCCGCCTTCAACGCCGCCCATATGTTAGCCCTCGGCCGTCCTACCCTCGTCTCCGATCTTAATCCGACTGTCGCGTAAAAAATCGGCCGTCGTCCGACCAAGCATCCCTGGCTCGTCGACGCGGCGAATTCCCTTGAGGCCAGGTAGCCCTATGCGCCGTGGGGACAACGGGAGAAAAGATCGTCAAGCTGCTCTTAAAAAAAGATGGATAGATAGGCGCCGATCACTCGTACCACCTGGTGAGGGAAGTCGACTCGGTGGATATTCGCGCTCAGCCCAAGACCGTCCAATGTCCGTTGCCGAGCCTTGACGATGTTGTTCATTCACGCTTCTTGACGAAAGGGCAATCGATGAATCCACGATCCACCGTTCGGCGAGATCAGGTCCCAGCGAACCGGCGTTCCCGATTTCTTGCGACGTCTGCCGCCCTGGGGACGTCACTTCTGTTATCTACGGTCGCGTCAGCTCAAACGCCGGTCTATGTACGGGCCCGATTCATCGGGTCCTCGATCGAGCAAACGCTTGAACTTTACAAACACTCCGTCCGCGGACCCAACTACCACGTTGTCCAGACCACGCTCGCCGGAGAGGTCCCGGTCGAGGCCGGCGCTGTGCGCACCTATCGCGGAACGGTTTGCGGATATCCGGGGTCACGCGCCTTCGCACGCAAACGATCGTCCGGCACCTATGACGTGATCGCCGTATGGACCGGCTACTCCGGGATGACGGGAACGGGATCGGAAGTCGGAAGCTGTGGGATGGCCGCGGCCGAGGCGGTGCCCGGGCAGGCGGAATTTTCACAGAACTTTGCCTGTGGCGTCTCGACCGAAGTGCCTACGCTCCCGTGCGAACCCGAGCTTCGCTACGTCGAGATCGGCGCCGACATGGATTCTGCCCATATCAGCATTCTTCTCGCGGACGTCGGCAATGGCGACCTCTGCGACGCGATCAGCGAAATCGAGCATGAGATCAATGCCGCAAACTACTACTACGAGCGCGACGCCGGCCTCGCACACGTCGTCGGCCGCATCGTGTTGCGCACGCCGGAGAGTGATCCGTATCCCCTGGACCAGCGAAACGCGTATGCCTGGTTGAGCGCCCTGCGGAGTGAGTGGGTCGAAACGTCTCAGGAACATGGCCTTGCCGCGGCACTGATCTTTGCCTATCGCCCCCACAACACGGCCAATGCCGCTTACCACAATTCCATCTGCAACCCCAATTTTTGCTACGGTGTGATCAGCCGCGGCAATACCTATCAACGGCGTGTGACCGGTGTGGCCCACATCATGGGACTGATCTGGGGTGGCAGGATTTGTGGCTACAGCGGATTCCAGACCGTTTGCGATCAACCGCCCTACGATTGTGATAACTGCATGGTGCTTTTTTTCAATTCACCAAATGGCGATTGTAATTTTGGATATCGACTCGGCCAATGCCAGATCGACTTGTTGCAGCCGAAGCTCGACAACGCATGCGTCTTCGACGCCGCCGACGTGGGCCGGACCGCACACGTCACGGCAAACGGTATGCAAGTGGACGATGGCGACACCGTCCAGATGACATCGTCGCCCGTCATCGTTGGAACGCCGGCGCAAGCGTCCTTGGTGTACACGAATCAGAGTCTTTGCCCGGTCACCATGGATGTTGAGCTTACCGCCGGAAGCGGCGCGGATTGGCAGGTCCTGGACTGTTCAACCTGTCCCGTCGTCGTGGCGCCGGGCGCCAGCCGGGCATTTCGCGTGACCGTGAATTCGATCTGGCCGGCAACGTTCAATGCCGCACTCTCGATTCGCGTGGCGGGGCCCATCAGGGAACGGGTGTTCCGCCTTAATCTCGTGTACCAAACCACGACACCGGTTGGCGTCATACCTGGCGAGTTCGCCTTACAAGCGCCCCAGGATGGCGCAACGATTGTGCAGGATCGCGATACGTGCATCGGATTCGAATGGGGCCACGCGCAATATGTGGATCACTACGAACTCGTCCTGCTGAGAAAACACGAAACCGCCACGGGAAGTCCGGGCTTCCAGATCGTCCTGAATGAGGAAATTCGGTTCGCCGACGGCTTCGAACAGCCCACGTGCGCGCTGCCGCCGGCGAACGACAGTCCGCTTGATTACATCTGGGTCGTCCGTGCCGTGAATGATTATGGCGATCGAATCGTCACCTATCACCCTTATGAAGATCACTTCCCGCTCGGATTTGGCCTGTATGAGCCGTTTATCCCCAGTCTGAGCGTCACCATTCCACCCGGCGGAAGCAATTGCCCACCTTCGTCCCAAAGCGAATGCACAAGTGAAGTCACGGCGGGCCGCCGCGTCACGTCCTACGGCAACATCAACCTGGACAAATGCGTCGATGCCGATGACCTTGCAATCCTTCAGGGCAATCTCGGTCAAAATCATCTGACTTCGTATCGCGACGGTGATCTTGACTTCGACGGTGACGTCGACCAGAACGATCTGGATATTTTCATGACGATCGGGCTCGATTGCGCATGTCACGAGTTCTCAGGTTGTGGCTGGGTCCAGGAAGTAACGCAGGGCGGATGCATTCACTTCAGGGCGGATTGCGGCGAGATGCTCACGGTCCGGAACATTGGCAATTTCCAGATCGGGGATTTCATCTGGGTACGCGGAGCCCTTGACGACAACGACGCCTTTTGCTTCCCGGCCCCGCCCTATCCCAGCATTCCTGACAACGAGTTCGGCAAGTGCATAAGCCTCATCGGCACGATCGTCAATCTTGGCGGCTGTATTCTTTTGAATGAAGAAAATCGCTACTACGAGCTCGAAAACCTGGGAACACATCAACCTGGTGACGTCGTCTTCGTAGTGGGCGGAATCGTCGAAGGAACGACACCCGAGTGTCCGTTGGAATTGCCCATTACCGTCATCTCAGGCAACACCATCAGGTATGTTGTACGTTAGATGGATAGAGGATGGTTTGGGGTCTTTAAAAGATATCCAAAAAAACATGCGTTCTGCCATCATTGCATGGCAGAACGCATGTTGGCGAATCCAGGACTCGGCGACTCAGCGTGTGAAGTGGTTCCGCCGACGCTTCCGGCTCCAACCCATCAACATCAACGGCATCATCATCATGCCGGCGCCCTGGGCGCACGGGTCGGGCTGACCCGCCGGAGTGTCGAGCGTGTCACCGACAGTGTCGCCGTCTGTCTGGTCGGGATTCGCATCATTCGAATTGTCGTCCAGACAGTCAGGCACGCCATCGCCGTTGTCGTCCGCGTCGGGGACGCCGCAGCCGCAAGCGCCGGGGATCGTCTTGTTTGGATCGTCGGGACACAGGTCGATCGACAGACAGTCCGGCACGCCGTCACCATTATCGTCCGCGTCCGGGACACCACAGCCACAGGTACCGGGTACGGTCTTATTAGGATCGTTCGGGCACAGGTCGACTGACAAACAGTCCGGTACGCCGTCACCGTCGTCGTCTGCGTCGGGAACGCCACAGCCGCAGGTACCGGGTGTGGTCTTGTTCGGATCGTTCGGACACAGGTCGATTGCCAAACAATCCGGTACGCCGTCACCATTGGCGTCGGTGTCAGGGACGCCGCAGCCGCAAGTGCCGGGCGTTGTCTTATTAGGATCGTTTGGACACAAGTCAATCGTCAGACAATCCGGCACCCCGTCACCGTCGGCATCCGTGTCAGCGACGCCGCAGCCACAAGTCCCAGGCGTGGTTTTATTAGGATCGTTCGGACACAAGTCAATCGTCAAACAGTCCGGAACCCCGTCGCCATTGGCGTCGGTGTCAGGGACGCCGCATCCACAAGTACCCGGGGTCGTCTTGTTCGGATCGTTTGGACACAAGTCGATCGAGAGACAGTCCGGCACGCCGTCACCATCGTTGTCCGTTTCCGGCACACCACAACCACACGGACCGGGGTCAAGCTTGTTCGGATCGTTCGGGCAGCCGTCGTTGCAGTCGGCGACGCCGTCGTTGTCCGAATCGGTGTCGGCGATGCCGCAACCGCATTGACCGGGTTCGAGCTTGTTTGGGTCGTTCGGACAATTGTCGAAGCAGTCGGGGACGCCGTCGTTATCCGAATCGGTGTCGGCGACACCGCAACCGCACTGGCCGGGATCGACCTTGTCCGGATCGTTGGGACAATCGTCGTTGCAATCGGCGACCCCGTCGTTATCCGAATCAGTATCCAGCATGCCACAGCCGCACTGGCCGGGGTCGACTTTGTCCGGATCGTCGGGACAGTTGTCACACACATCGGCAACACCGTCGCCGTCCGTGTCTGCCTGACATTCATCGGGCATGCCGTTCTGGTCGCAGTCGGTGCTGAAGTTGAAGGCGATATCCATGTCATCTGGAAGCCCGTTCGCGTTGCAATCCTCGAAGAACTCGAAGGCCCCGATGTCGCAGGCGGGGCCGATCGGCCTCGGCGCGCCCCGCTGATCGAAGATCGGACAGCTAAAAACCGCGTCTACGGCCGGACTATCAGCTACCAAGGCGTGCGTCATCGTCGGGCCGCCGTTGTCCGCCAACGGCTCCAGACCGGGGTCGGGGTCAGTGATGTTGCCGCCGACTCCGTCGCTGATGCAGGTGCCGTCAGTATCGAGGTTAAAGCCATTGGATGAAATGGCGTCTCCCGCACAAACCGGAGAAGCGACCGGGCCGTCGAAGATCGTACCTTCGGACTCCACGGTTCCGCCGTCGTTGAAGAGCGCGCCGCCGGTCGTGGCGGTGTTATTGCTGATCGTGCAGTGGGTCAACGACACGATTGCAGGATCGGACTGACCATTGTTGTAGAGGCCGCCGCCCTCGTCATGGGCGTTGCCCTCCAGGTCGGTCCCCGTCATGTTGCCGCTGATCGTACAGTTCACGAGCGTGATGGTGGCGGGCATGTCGGAGGAACGTCCCTCGTTATAGATTCCGCCGCCGTCGCCCCCGAAATTCCCATCGCCGGCCGCGTTGCCACTCACCGTCGTACCGGTCAGATTAGCGATGCCTTCGTTAAAAAAACCGCCGCCGCGGCCGCCATCGTTAAAAAAGGCGCCGCCGACAACCTGGCCGGCGGAATTGCCCTCCACCGTGCAGTTGGTCATCGACAATGTGCTGGCTTCATAATTGTAGAGGCCACCACCGTTGCCTGCGCGGCCGTCGAACACTCCGGTGTCACCATCGCCCGCAGTATTACTGCTCACCGTGCAGTTGGTCATCGTCACGGTCCCTTCGAAGTTATAAAGGCCGCCACCCTCGCCGCCGAAACCGCGACCGATGCCCTCGCCATCACCGGCGGCATTACCGCTCACCGTGCAGTGGGTCATCGTCACGGTTCCTTCGAGGCCATAGACGCCGCCGCCGTCGCCGCCGGTACCCACATTAATAAGGGGACTCGTGCCATCGCCGGCGACATTACCGCTCACCGTGCAGTTGGTCATCGTCACGGTTCCTTCGTCGGTATAGAGGCCGCCACCGCTGCCGCCGGAAGCACTTTGACCGCCGTTGGCGTTGCCGGCGGTGTTGTCGCTGACCGTGCAGTCGGCCATGGTCAGCGTACCCCCGTCGTTATGGATACCGCCGCCTTCACCGCCGCGGCCGCCGCCGTCGACGATCTGGCCGGCGGTATTGCCCGTGACGGTACAGTTTGTCATGTTCACCACAGCCTCGAAGCTATAGAGTCCGCCACCGTCGCCACCGATGCCGGGCGACGAGCCGGCCGAGCCGTCGCCGGCGGTGTTGCCGCTGACCATACAGTTGGTCATCGTGACCTGACCCAGGTTGGAATAGAGTCCGGCGCCGCGGCCGCCGAAGCCGCGAGTCGGGGCGGTGCCGTTGCCGGCGGTGTTGCCGCTGACCGTACAGTCGGTCATATTCAGCATCCCCACGTCGTTATAGAGTCCGCCGCCGTCGCCGCCGCGGGTTTGGCTCCCGGAGCTGATGCCGTTGCCGGCGACATTACCGGTGACCGTGCAACGGGTCATGGTCAGCGTGCCTGCGTTGAACAGGCCGCCGCCATCGTCGGGTGCAAATACGCCGTCCGCCGCTCGACCGCCGGTGATGGTCAGGTCATCCAGCGTCAGGTCGCCGTCGATACCCACGTGCAAAAGACGAAAGGCCGGAGCAGCGCCGTCCCGCTGGATAGTCGCGCCACGAGCCTCGATGGTGATTTCGCTGATGACCGAGGGGAGCCCGTTCGTACCGTCGGAGAAGTTATTCGTTGAATCCACCGTGTAAGTTCCGTCGACGGCCAGGACGATCACATCGGCCTCGCCGTTCACGTTGGCCGTGTCCATGGCCTCAATGAGTGCAACCACATCGCCATCAGGGATGTCGAACGTCGCTGCCTCGACGGTCCCTGTGTGGCCTGCAACGGCCAGAAGTCCACCGAGCAAGCATGCCAAACCGATCCGTGATCGAAAAATGTCTTTGTTCGTTGCGGTCATGATCATGTCTCCTGTAATCAACCTGGTCTGCGAAGGCAGCAGACGGTCATCGTTTTCGAGCACAATCGCTCTCGCCCTCCGCTACAGACGGCACGGAAACGGCAGAATGGGGTCGGTTTTGGTTGGGATTTTTTTGAATCGGCGTCCAAAAAAATGTGTTCTGCATAACAGCGATCAGCCCGACCTTGCTGAGAGGCCGGGCTGATCCGTGGTTTGCGAGTTCTGTTTAACGAACTCTTTAAGCGTCGCCCGATGCCGCATACATTACCGCGGGCCGATGGCGATAAAGTGGAACGACGCGTCCGCTTGGCTTACTCCAGTCACCGACCCGCCAACGCCATTATCGGCAAGCTCGAAGGCGAGGACGGTCCAGTTGTTGCGTTCCAGTATGTTGACCGTTCCCACAGTGAAGAACCTTACGGGAGTTGTGATGTTCGCACTCACCGTCACGGTCGGTGAGGACGCGAAGGGCGGATCGAAGACGATCGAGTACTCGCCCAGGCCGGTCCGAGTGGCGGTAAACCCGGCGTTCTGAGGGAAGAAGTTGCCCAAGTTGTCGACCGTTCCCCGCACGATCCCCATCTCGGACTCGAGGCTCGCCGGGGCGGCGCCGATCTGCCTGGTTCCATCCGGAAACTGGATGCTCTCGTTGCTGATGACGTAATCGTCATTGCCCTGCTCGTTGTCACGAATGACCAAATCTCCAAACGGATTTGAAACGAAGCTCCACGTCCGGCTCGTCGAAGAAAAGTTGCTGGCGAGGTTCAGCCAGGTTCCTTCGCCGGACCCACTTTCGATCAAAACGTCGTTACGAGGGGGTCCGCCGGCGACATGAAGCCTCGCATCGGGCAGATCGGTCCCGACACCGACGTTGCCACTGCCGACGTTATAGAAAATGTCGCTTCCGTTCTGTGTCCAGATCGTATCCCCGATCGGACCCTGTGGTCCCTGCAGTCCAGGGACACCCATGGGACCTTGCGGCCCGGGATCACCCATCGGTCCTTGAGGACCTGGGTTACCCATCAGCCCTTGCGGCCCGGGATCGCCCATCGGTCCCTGAGGGCCGGGGTCGCCCATCGCGCCCATCTGACCGGCCGGACCTTCCGCACCGGGAATCGGTTGCGCGGTGGGGTCGGACGGATCAGGGGGCACCGTCAAAGGAATGATGGTCGCACACGTCTGCCCCATGAGAGGCACCAGGATCGAAAGCGACAACAGGCTGATCAGCGTCATTCGGCGTTTCATGATTCGTTCTCCTTAGATGTTCTGCCACACTCGGTGGCTATCTTTGGGTTTGTCTCCGGCCTGAACGCTCGTTCATGGCCTTCACGACAGACAGCACGGAAAAAGCGGAATGGGGTCGGTCTTGGTTTGGTTTTTTTGAGTGGTCGCCAAAAAAATGCGTTCTGCCATAACCGCATGGCAGAACGCATGTTGCTTTCACTCTTTTTCAGCGACGCATCATCGCCGGCGTCGATTCCGCCGACGCTTCCAGGTCCAGCCCATCAGCATGAAGGGCATCATCATCGGCACGCCGCCGCCGCAGCACTCCGTCCCCGGCACGGTCTGGCCGTTCGGGTTGTCGATCACAGGCAAACCGGTGCCGTCGCAGAAGCCGTCGCCGTTGGCGTCATCCGGGTTGTCCTGCGGACACGGATCGCAAAGGTCCGGCACGCCGTCACCATCGGTGTCGACACTGTCGTCGCCGCCGGGGCAAAGGTCGTCGACGTCGCAAACACCGTCGTCATCGGAGTCACAGCCTTGGGTGACCGTCACCGTGACGGTATCGACCGTATAGTCAACCGTGACGGCCAGAGGGGCCGGGACGCTGACGACGGTGTCGAATTCGCCGTTGATGCTGCCGGCACGAAGGACCTCGAAGGTATCGCCGACCTGCGGGACGAAGCCGTCAATGAGTCGGACTTCGAGGCGTCCGGCGAGGACCGCGTCGCCGGTGACGACGAGGACGTCGTGTTCGGTGTCCGGCGTCAGTCCGCCGAGCTCCGCGACGTAGGTGCCGTTCTGGTCCTGCGTGTAGTCGCCGGTGACGGTCAGGGTTCCGGCCGAGGCGCCGGGCTCGACCGAGGCGCCGGTGTTGGTCAGGGGGCCGCCCGTCGCTTCCAGTGAACCGGTCCCGGTCAACGTGCCGCCCTGGAAGTCGATCTCGGCGAGTTGCATCCTCGATTCCACCTGCGTGCTCCCGGCCGTCTGGGTGTATCGACCGCCGATTGAGTCAAAGAGACTGCCGACGTTGATATTCACCGCGCCGGCGTTTTCTATGGACGTCCCTAAATTCGGCACAAAGCCGAAGTTGACGTTGAACGTTCCACCGGGCCGGTTGATGAAGTCGCCACGCAAAAAAAGTAAACCGTTGACGTTGACGACGCCGGCATTGTCCAACGTTGTGACTCGCGGTTCCAACGAGGACTCGAAGTTGATCACTCCGGAGTCGGCATTGTTCAAGATGCTGTTGCCAATCATGCTGAACCGACCGGGGTCGTCAACGTTGAACACCCCGGCGTTGTTGATCGTGCCCGACCCGCCCGTGCCAACAGTCACTTCAGATATTACGACGATCGTTCCACCGGCCTGGTTATTCAGCGTTGCGCCTGCGCTGATATCTAACCGGTTAAATCGAATCCCGCCGATGTACATTCCGCTGTTGGTGATCGTCGTGCCCGCGCCGGTGGCGGTCAGATTACTGTTGGCATTGAACGTACCTTCGTTGATGAGCTGACCGCCGTCGAGGACGGTGAAGGCCCCGTTGCCCTCGTCGTGCGTCATCGTACCGCCGGCCTCGTTGGTGATGGTGCCGCGGTTCTCGACGCCGCCCACAAACGTGGCCTGCCCGCCGGACTGATTGGTGAAGGTCCCGGTCGCGGTATTGTTGAAGACGTCGGTGGTAGGAAACGGATCACCAAATTCGCTGAGGAAGGTGCCGGAGTTGAAGATGTCTCCAGCGTTTGAAGACTCTTGTAATAAAGTGCTGTTCACACCCTGCTGGAACATGCCGGCATTCTCCACCATACCGCCGACCTGGTTCTCGAACCGGGGAAAGGAGATCGATCCGCCGGCCAGGTTGAAAATGTCGCCGGAATTGGTGTTCGAATCGGAACTGGTGATAACCTCCCACAGGCCGGCGTTGTTGAACGTCGCCGTGTTCTCAAGCACGACAAAACGTACAGACCCGGTGCTATTGTTGTCCGTCGTGCCGGCGTTTTGGAGCACGGAGGAACTCAAGGAGCTAGTTATGGTGTTCCAAGCGCCGTTGTTCTCGATCGTCGCGCCGGCCTCGTTGATATACGTGATACCACCACCCGATAGTTGCTCGATCCCGCCGTTGATGGTCAGCACGGCGTTGTCAGGGGCGCCCAGATTGGTGAACGTGCCGTTTGCGGCAGGCCGAAGCGTTCCGGCCGCCGTGATCTCGCAATCGAAGGCGTTGAACGAGCCGTCCGGGACATCAGCCACGGCATCCACTGGGCAGGTGATCTGCTGTGCGACGGCCTGATGATGCGCTGCGAAGATCATCACGCAGGTCAGCGCCAGGCAGAGGCGCCGGATGAAGGGTCGTGTGTTGCTGTTAAGTCTTCCTCTTCGATTGTTTTCATGTCGCGTATTCATGGTCATCTCCGTTCTGGGTGTCTGGTATTTTTGAGGGCCATTCCCTCGCTCCTCATCACAGGCAGCACGGAAACTGAAGAACAGGGTCGGCGTTTTTTTTTTTGAAATCTTGGATGGGCCGCCGTAAATACCGGTTTGACGGGCGAAAAGGCGATCTTTTGGGACGGAACAAACTGACAAATCGCCGGAGCAGGTTGATTGGCGGAAGGCGTATAATGAGTTTCTCAGGAGGACCTGCCTGATGGGACAGACCGAGCCGAAGCAGGTAACGCAAATACTAGGCGAGCTCGTCGCCGGAGACGACTCGGCAGCTTCACGTCTGCTGCCACTGGTCTACGAAGAGTTGCGCGCTCTGGCCGGCCACATCATGAAGGGAGAACGGCCCGACCACACGCTCCAGCCGACGGCCCTGGTGCATGAAGCCTACGTTCGGCTTGTCGGAACCGGGGAGACAAAGTGGAAAGGACGCGCCCATTTTCTGGCGGTCGCCTCTCGTGCGATGCGACGATTGCTGATCAACCACGCGCGTGACCGTCGCGCGGCCAAGCGCGGCGGAGGCGAATGGGCCAGAGTCACGCTTGATGAAGCAGTCGCCGTCGCCGAGGAACGCGTCGTCGATATCATCGCGCTCGACGAAGCCCTGGAACGGCTTGGTACGCTCAACGAACGCCAGGCACGGCTGGTAGAATTGCGCTTCTTCGGCGGACTCTCACTTGAAGAAGCAGCCGAGGTCATGGAAGTCGGACGCACGACGGCCAAGGGTGACTGGACGATTGCACGCACCTGGCTGGCCCGGGAGCTAGGAAAAACAAAAACACATGGACTCTGATCGACACGACCACATCGGACAGTTGTTCCTTGAAGCGCGCGAGCTGCCGGCGTCTGAACGCGGCGCCTTTCTGGACGAAGCATGTAACGGGGATAGAGAGCTGAAACGCGAGGTCGAATCACTGCTCGCGTGCGAAGCGGACGACCTGAATCTGGAGCAAGTGCCCGGTCTCGACGTACGGGCGGGTGTCACGGATTTGGATAAGCGTCTCAAAGAGGAAGCCGTAGCCGAAGCGGCGAACCTACCGACTCGAATCGGAAAATACCAGATCGTTCGCAAACTCGGTGAAGGCGGAATGGGAATCGTCTACCTCGCCGAGCAGTCGCATCCACGACGACGCGTGGCGTTGAAAGTGATACGTCCGGGCTGGGCGTCGGACCGATTGATCCGCCGTTTTCTCAATGAAGCGGAAGTGTTAGGACAACTCCAGCATCCGGGCATCGCGCAGATTTACGAAGCCGGCACGGCAAAAATGGAAGCGACCAGCGGAGCGTCCGAAGCCGAACAACCGTTCTTCGCCATGGAATATATCGAAGGGCTGCCGCTGAATCGTTACATCGCGCGGAAACAGCTCAATGTCCGACAGCAACTGGAGTTGATCGCAAACATCTGCGATGCCGTTCACCATGCCCATACCAAAGGCGTGGTCCATCGCGATTTGAAGCCAAGCAATATCCTCATTGTGGATGAAGGGACTAAGGATTCAAGGGATCTAGGGACTAAGGGGGAAGAGGAAGCAGACTCACATTCAGCCCCTCGACCCCTTGGCCCCTCGGTCCCTTCTTCAGTACAGCCGAAAATCCTCGACTTCGGCGTCGCCCGAGTCACTGACGCAGACATCCAGATCACAACGCTCCAGACCGACGTCGGGCAGTTGATCGGCACAATTCCCTACATGAGTCCCGAGCAGATCGAGGGCGACAGCTCGCATCTGGATCAACGGTCCGATGTGTACGCCTTGGGTGTGATCTGCTACGAATGCCTGGCGGGCAAGCTTCCCCATGAACTGCGCAATGCGTCCATTCCGGAAGTGGCGCGCCTCATACGGGAGGAGGAGCCCTCACGTCTCAGTTCGGTCAATTCCGTGTTTCGCGGCGACATCGAAACCATCGTCGCCAAGGCGCTTGAGAAAGAAAAGGAGCGCCGCTACGCATCCGCTGCCGAGCTGGCCGCCGACATTCGCCGGCACCTCGAGCACCGTGCCATCATTGCACGACCGACCACCGCTGCATACCGGCTGCGCAAATTCGCCAAACGAAACAAAGTACTCGTCGGTGGCATCGTCTCAGTATTCATCGTCCTCCTTGCCGGCATCTTTGTCAGCACGTCCATGTACCTCAAGGCCGAAGACGCGAGAGTCGAGGCCCAGGACAATTTGACGCTCGCCGAAGAACGGGAGCAAGAAGCCACCGAAGCACGGGACCAGCTTCAGGTTGTCGTCGACTTCCAATCCTCCATGCTCAGCGAAATAGACGCCAGGCAGATGGGGCGCAGTATTGTCGCCGACCAGCGCAACCACATCCGGAAACGTCTCGAAAAAGAGGGGCGATCGTCTGAGGAAATCGAAGCGGCCGTCACGTCGTTCAACAAACTTGCGACATTGGTCAATGCGACGGACCTGGCGCTCGAGGTTGTTGACGAACACGTCTTATCCCGCGCGATGGAGACGATCGATCAGGAGTTCGCCCACCAACCGCTGGTCAGCGCCGCACTTCGACAAACGGTCGCCAATGCCTACCACGAAATTGGCCTCGACGAGTCGGCAATGCCGTTACAAGAGGCGGCACTGCGAACACGCCGTGAGCAACTGGGCAATGAACATCCGGACACGCTGAGCTCAATCAACCGAATGGGCCTGCTACACCGGTCCATGGGCGACTACCCCGAGGCCGAAAGCTATTACCGCGAAGCGCTGGAAAACCGCCGGCGCGTCCTGGGCGACAACCACGCCGATACACTTCAGTCCATGGCCAACGTCGCATCCATACTGATCGATCAGGGAAAGTACGATGATGCGGAAAAGGCGGCGATTTCAGCCCGCGACAGAAGTCGAGAGCATCTCGGCGAAGAACACAACCGCACATTGGAAGCCACGTACGTTCTTGCGCAAGTCTACGATAAACGAGGACGTCATGATCAATCCGAACCTTTGCACCTTCGCGTGGTCGACCTACGCCGCAAGACGCTTGGGGATAAACACAGCAAAACGGTCGACGCGCTGAACAACCTTGCAGGCTGGTATTGGGACAACGGGCGTTACGACGAGGCCGAAAAACTTTATGTCGAAATATTGGAGACTCGGCGAAGAACACTCGGAGAGGAGCATCCGAAAACACTGCGATCGACCAACAACCTTGGAACGCTTTATCACAAACAGGGGCAATACGAAAAAGCGCGAAAAATATACACGGGCTCCCTGGAACTCCACCGGCGCGTCCTGGGCGCGGAACACCCCGATACGCTTATCCTACTCAGCAACATCGCGACGCTGCACGTTCAATCGCGAGATCCCAAGAGCGCGATCGCGCTGTTCGAGGAAATGTTGGAAATCCGCAAGCGCATCTCCGGACCCCATCACCCAGATACGTTGTTCACGATGAATAATCTTGCCCATGCCTATTCTCGGATTCCAGGGCGACTGGAAGACGCTGAAAGAGTGAATCGGGAAGTGCTGGCGATCCGTCGTGAAGTGTTAGGCGATGACCATCCGGACACGCTGACCTCCCTTTGCAATCTCGCCTCACAACTCGTGACTCAAAAAAAATATGAGGAGGCCGAACCGCTCCATCTGGAAGCTGTCGAGATCGCGGACCGGGCTTTCGAACCGAATCATCCCGCGGCGCTGTTCGCCCTGAAGAATCTCGCAGAGCTATATGGAATGACAGATCGGCTTGACCACGCGATCCCCATCTACATCGATGTCGTCGACCGCCATGGCAAGAAGTTTGGAGACGCCCATTTCAAGACAATGACGCTCAAGCATGGACTCGCGAACTGTTATCAGCGCATGCGTCGCTACGACGAAGCCAAACCTTTGTTGACCGAAGTTGCGAAAGATGCCCGCACGTCCCTTCCGACGAATCATTGGATGACAGGCCAGGTGCTGACTTCATTGGGTAATTGCCATGTCGCACTGAAGGAATACACCGAGGCCGAGGCAACCCTGATCGAATCCCACGCGATTCTCACGAAGGCCGTCGGCCCACGGCATTCCTACTCCCGGGCAGCCGTGAAATCGCTCGTCAGACTGTATGAGGACTGGGGCAAATCGAACAAGGCGGACGAATGGCAAACAAAATTGCCGCCAACCGTCAAACCATGATCGAGCCAGCCGGCCCCACGCTGCTGGCTCGTAAACGGATGCCCTAGCCATGGGAAACCAACTCCTGAAACCTACGAAACCCTGAGATTCCGGGCCGCCGGCGCTTCCGGGATCATCGTGAAATATTTTCTCCCAGCCGGCGAATCCCATCGTATAAGTGGCCGAGACAATTCGGCGTGAGTCTGGGCGCGGAGCCTCCCGTGGCATCGGCCGTCCCGCATGGATTGCCGGACGGCTTCCCGAAAGCCACGGGTCATCTTGACGTACGCATCCATCGGCAGACGGATCATGATCAACATGGCGGTTGCGTGTCCGACCAGAGGGACAGGGTATGAGCGGAATAGAATCATTTCACCTTGAGCCGAGCACCGCGCGTGCGTTCAGCCTGTTGTCCGGCGGCGAACTCACCGTCATCGACCCGCTCGGAAAGCAGGTGGCCGACCTCGTCGCTTTTTGCGGAGACGACACAAACGAGTGGCTCAGTTCCGGCCGAACGCTCGACTATGCCGGAACGCTCAGGCTCACCGAAGGACACATACTCTACTCGAACCGCAGCAATCCTATGCTTGAAATCCTAAGTGACAGTGTCGGACGCCATGACTTCATGTTCGCGCCGTGTAGTCGCGAGATGTTTCACCGGCAGTATGGAGAGGCCAACCATCCAAACTGCCTGGACGAACTGGCATTTGCGCTCCGGGAGTACGGCATTTCCTCCGACCGCATTCCGACGCCGTTCAACATCTTCATGAATGTTCACATTGAGCCGGGAACCGGAGATCTGGAGATTCGTGAACCCTTGTCAGGACCGGGCTCCCGCATTGTGTTCCGTGCACAGATGGATCTTGTATTGGCTGTGTCGGCATGCTCGGCCGAAAAAACCAACGCAGGCGCACTCGGTCCGATCGACCTGACGTTGACACGAAACATGGAGTGCATTCGATGCAAGGTAGAAGACAACACGTAAAACAAATGTCGTTAGCGATGACCGTGGCCGTCGCCTTATGCAGCGCCCTCCTGGCGAAAGCAACGGAGCCCAAAAACGCCCTCAAAAGCGAGCCGGGCCGTGTCGGCCCGGTCTTTACCCCCCCCCCTGCCCCATCGTTCAAAACGAGGATCGCACGATTCGAGGGCATCATGCAGCGACTAATGCGCGATCTGAAGACACCGGGCCTTTCTGCGATCATCCTAAAAGACCAGCAGGTCGTCTGGGAGAAGGCATGGGGCTACGCGGACGTCGAGAACAAAATCAAGGCCACACCCGATACCCCCTACGGCCTTGCTTCTGTGACCAAGCCGCTTGCCTCGGTCGTCTTCTTTCGGAATGTGGAAAAGGGGTTGATCAGCCTCGAGGATCGTGCGAGCAAATACGACGCGTTTGCGTATCGGCATGACTACCCCAATGCATACGACATCAAACTCAAACATGTCATGTCGCACACGACGCTGAATCCCGTCGGCACTATTTGGCACTACGACGGCGACCGTTACGGCGCCTCGGGAAAGGCCATCAAGCGCGCTTCCGGTCGATCGTTTCGCGAGCAGTTCATGAACGACATCGCCGGTCCGCTCGGAATGACTCGGACGGCGGCCAACCCCGTAGACCCCGAACTTCAGGATCGCTTCCGCGCGTATCTGTCATCTAAAGGCAAGAAGCTCAATATCCGTGATCAAGAGGGCAAGCGCCGCCGGCTGATCAACGGCTACGACTTCGGGAATCGCTATTGGGGAAACACGTACAATATGCTCACAACGATGGTCGGACGGGCGTTGGAAACGACCGACTACGGCCGCGGATTGTATAAGAGTCGATCTGCGATGCCGGCCGATGATGCATCCCAAGAAGCGTTTAATAGGTTCTGGCTCAACGAACCGGAACAACAAGTCTATAGAAAACTCGCCCGCGCATATCACTATGATGAACAGCGCAATATTTCGCGATCAGATTATCCGACATATTTCGGCACGGGCGCCGGTCTCAACTCAACAGTCCGCGATCTGGCAAAGTTCGACATCGCACTCGATCAAGACCGTCTCATCTCTCGCACCACAAAGGCAAAAGCCTGGAAACCGGTCCGATCGCCGACGGGTGAGGTTTTCCCTTACGGCTACGGCTGGTTCAGTGCGGAGCACGCCGGCCGAAAGATTATCTGGCATGGCGGCGCCTGGCGCGGAAT
This sequence comes from Phycisphaerales bacterium, assembly GCA_022360095.1. Classification (GTDB taxonomy): domain Bacteria; phylum Planctomycetota; class Phycisphaerae; order UBA1845; family UTPLA1; genus JAKSDK01. The sequence goes on along the minus strand of JAKSDK010000788.1, from coordinate 69,198 downwards.
GTCCTGTATGTATCTCAAAGTCCCCGAAGAAAACTATACATTCATATTTCTCTCAAACTCAAAAGTCCAAAGTGACGCGTTTGACATGGCGCGGGGCGATTCGCTGAAATCCGGTTTCGGTCTCGCCTTTCTGCGACTGTTCATATACGAACCGATGTTTGGAGAGGTTGGCCCCGACATCGACTGGACATCGCCTGCCGAGAAAATCATCGAGCGGATTAAGCGCGTCAAGGATCCACGCCTTAAAGACCTATACCGGCGCGAAGCTGAACTCATGCAGGGCATGTACATGTTCATGCGGCGCACCAAGGTGCTCGCGCGTCTCTTCAATGATATTCGCCCCCATTTCACCGAGCCGTTTGTAGATCCTTATGCTGAATTGCCCGTGATCGCGCATTTGACCGAAGTTGGAAACAATCAGCGCCGATCGGTCGACTTCTCCCTGAATAAGCCGACCGCAGTGCGCATCTACGCAATCGGTGAAGGCACCAACGACGGAGTATTCGATTATGGCTGGATCGAGAACGCGAAGGGCGAACAGGTCTGGTCAATGGTTCGGAGCAAACCCGGGTACGCCGGCGGAGCACAGAAGAACCGACTGGTCAATCAGGTCATGAACCTGTCCGCAGGAAAATACACACTACATTACGTCACGGACGACTCACATGCATACATGACATGGAATGCGGCTCCGCCGGACCATCTTTTCTGGGGCATCCGACTCCTGAAAGAGGACAACAGTCCAAACTCGGCCGTTACGAGCAATCGTGTGCCCGGCGAGCGCTGGATGCGATACACCGCACCCGAAGAGGCCGGTTTCGATGCGGCAAAGCTGGAAGCGGCCCGCCGGTTTGCCGAACGGATCGGATCGGCCGCGGTCATGGTCGTCTATCGTGGCGCGGTCCTGGTCGACTGGGGCGACACCGATCGACGATACCGCAGCCATAGTTCTCGCAAAAGCCTCATGAGCGCGCTGTACGGTGTACACATCGGTTTGGGCACGATCGATCCAAAAAAGACGCTCGCAGATCTAAGCATCGACGAAGTCAACAACTCGCTCACCGACACCGAGAAAACGGCAACCATCTACGACCTGCTGTCGGCACGCTCAGGTATTTATCTCCCCGCTGCTTACGAACCCGACACAAACCCCAAGCCAGAGCGCGGTGCATACAGGCCCGGCGAGCACTTCTGTTACAACAACTGGGACTTCAACGCGCTGACCACCATCTTCGAACAGGAAACGGGCACGAAGATCTTCGAGGAATTCCAGACTCGCATCGCCGAGCCGATCGGGATGCAGGACTACGACCCTTCGCACGGCTACTATCACTTCGATCGTGAGAAGTCGATGCACCCTGCCTATCCCTTCCGTATGTCGGCCCGGGATTACGCCCGCTTCGGACTTTTGTACCTTAACAACGGCCGCTGGGGGGACAAGCAGATTCTCTCCGAGACATACGTTAAGAAGAGTCAATCTCGCATCTCCCAGGCCGACTGGAACGGCGGATACGGTCTGATGTGGTGGCTTCACGATGAAGAGCCGTTCAAGTCTCTGGGGATGTTTTCCGCCTACGGAAGATACTGCCAGACGATCGACGTGATCCCCGGGGCGGACATGGTTTTCGTGAATCGCGTCGACAGCTACACCGATGACCTCATCACCATCACCTGGCAAGAGCACAAAGAGCTGATTCGCATGATCCTCGACGCGAAGTCCGGCGCCCCCAAACGCGATCCGAAACTCGTGCCGATTCCGGATCCCCAACCGCCCTACCTGACCGTGGCGATCTCGCCGATGGAACTGCAGAAATATGTGGGCGAATACCCGGCCATTTACGAAACGCCGGTGCGCGTCTTTGCCGACGATGGTCAGCTCACGATCAACGTCGGCGAGGGCAATGTTCCACTCGACTACCTGGGGCAAAATCATTTCATCATGCGCGACTTTCACGAACATGTGTATTTCGAACCGCGGACCGATGGTGAGTCGTGGGAGATGGTCTCGATGTGGGGATTGATCGTCGCTGCGCAAAAGGCAATGGACCGGCGCGACGCCGCCGAAGCGAATCTAATTCTTGAGAAGCTGAAGACCTACTTCCCGGCGTGCGAAACGGGGCATCGGCTTCGGAGCAAACTCAGAATGTGGGAGGCAGGTGTCAAGCTGAGAGCGGCGATCGAAGAGTTCAACGCCATTACGAAACGTCGGCCCCAGATCACGCTGGAGACCAGCCCCATCGCTTGGGGAGTGGCGACCCAATGGGCCAAGCTCAATGCGATCAACCTGCCGAAGTCGGTGCTCCGCCGCTACGTCGGCACATATGGCGTGCATCACATCACGATGAAGGACGGGGCATTGTACTATGCGCGTCAGGGCGAAGCACGATCGCGCCTGCGACCCATGGCATGGAACCTCTTCAGCTACGAGCGATCGGGCGGCCTCCGCTTCAAGTTCAAGTGCGATGAGACCGGAAACGTGACTGAAATGAAAATCATCAAGCGGGATCGCATCCACGACTCAGCACTTCGAACGAACTCGATGAATGCTGAGGTAACGCCGGAAAAAACCAAAATCCGCTGACCCCGTGCCGGTCAAATTGGCCGCCGAAAAATACCAAAACCTTGTTTACAAAGCGTTGCAAGCTAAAGTGAGATTCAAGACGACGGTGCATCGCGCGCGACGACGAGGAACCGTGCATCCCGTTGAAGCGACACGTCTACCAGGTTGCGCCATACAGCTGAACGGGCAGTTCATCCGGACTCTCCAGGATGCCGTTTTGGACCGCGAGAAACCGCAAGAGCAAAAGATCCCTCTGCTCTTCGTGCCTTGTCGCTCTTTCGGCGAATTTGAGAACCGCTTGTTTCATTCGTGCTGTGCTCATTCCAAGTTGCTGAGCGCGTCTTATGGCCCATAATCGATCTATAAACGGAGCAGGCTGTTCGGATTCGATGAACTCAATAAGGTCCATGGGATCTTGCTGCAAGTCGATCTTCCAAATGAGCTTATTGACTGCACGAACTGCATGGGACGACGGCGATTGTCCACCGGTGACAAAATCGTGCAGCTTGGCTCTTACGGCGAGATCACCTTGATCGGCATGTCGCGTCATTGTCTTCCAATCGAAGGCGCTTGTGCGACGGTCGCTTGATCGGGAACTTTTCTCATCGATACTCAAAAGAAACCCGACGTATTTGTTACGCGGCCCCAGAATCGAGATGGCCTCTTCCACGAGTCGGCGCACATCCTTCCGATTCCGTCCATAGGAATGCAGGAACTTCGCGAGACGGTGAGCAGACAACGCCAATCGAGGGTCCTTTGATGAGAGAATCTGCCGCTGCTTCGCGAGGCCCTTTCGGAACATCGTTTCCGCGGTATCAAACTCGTTGAGCTCTTCGTAGAGTTGTGCATGCTCAAAGATGACGTCAGCTTCGAGCACGGCATCCGCTGTTCGTCTGGCGAGCTCGAACGCCTGCCGATAACGCCCATCAGCCACACCCAAGTTGCCAAGGCGCTGATGGGCCATCGCCAGATACATGGAATGACGCCCGCCCCATGGAGGCACTGCCCCATCGACATAACGCTCGGCGCTTTCGAGTGCATCGATCGCACGCTCTAAGCTGTCGGACGGCGCCCAAGGGTTCGTACTCAGGTCGTAAAGCGCAACGCCCAATCCAAACCAGCTTTGAGCAAGCAATCGCGCGTCGCCGGATTCGTGAGCAACGCGCAAAGACTCTCGAAGCAGCGCTTCCGCGACAACGGGGCGATGATAGAAATCGCAATTCAACATTCCGAGTGCGAACAGCGTGTCCGCGTATTCTGCTGATTCCGGACCGTGGAGTGCCTTGTTCAGCAACAAACTTTCTGCAAGCGTTTGCTCGGACTTTTCGTATGCACCGCGACTGCGATAGGCAAGACCGATCAAGAGATAAAGATCGGCCTGTTCATCCTCAGAACCCTCAAAATAGGTCACGACCGTTTCGCGATAACCGTCGAGTATCTTTTCGACCGGCCTTCCAGGAGGCGGAAATCCCTCGATCGCTTCCCGTAGCGCCTTCGCTGCGATTCGTTTTTCACGGTGCGCAGTCAATAACGAGTGCGCGGCCGTAATGATTGACAGGCCGATCGTGATACCGGCAAAGATTGCACACAAGCTTGTCGCTTTGCTCTGCCGGAGTAATCGCAATGCGCGATACACGATTCCCTCCGGTCTTGCTTCGATCGGAATTCGATCAATATGGCGTACCAGGTCAGTCGCCAGTTTCTTGACCGTTGTGAAACGGCGGGACGGCTCCGGCCGAATCGCCTTGAGCACAATGTTGTCAAGATCGCCTTTGAGGCGTTTCACCAGGTCGGACTCCGTGATGCCTCTTAATGATGCTATCCTCGAGAGTGATGATCGAGATGTCTGACTCTGTGAACTCGGATCGCACGGCAATCTACACCACGCTCTACTTGGTGGCGGCGGCGCGTTGAAGAGATTCTGTGGCGCCGTCGAACCAGCCTCCTTCTTGACGATGTCGGAGGGCGTCATTCCCGTCAGCAATTCGTACAACACGATGCCAAGAGAATAAACATCGGTCGTCGTCGTCGTCCGCTGACCGCCGAGTTGTTCCGGACTTGCATAGCGTGGCGTCATGAGCCCGAGTGATCGAACCGTCGTTGTCTCCGTATCCTCGTGACTGCCCAAGAGCAGCTTCGCAATTCCAAAATCGAGCAGCTTTATCGTGCCTTCGGCTGTGACCAGAATATTGCTCGGCTTGATATCACGATGAACAACGCCATGATCGTGTGCGTAGGCTACGGCATCGCACACCTGAATAAAGAGTTTCAACCGTCGTTCTATTGATAAACGATGTGCATCGCAATACGAAGTGATCGGTTCACCCTCGACCAGTTCCATCGTGAGATACGGACGCCCGTCAGAGGTCAGACCCCAATCGATGATGTTCGCAACATTGGGATGCTGGAGAGACCGTAAGGCGCGCTCTTCCGTTTCAAACCTGCGGGCAAATCTTTCCGTATCCAGACCGGGTTTGAGAATCTTCACGGCGATTGGACGGCCATCTCTCCGATCCGACCGCTTTGCGCGATAAACGCGAGAGGTCCCCCCACTTCCGATCGGCTCGACTAAGAGGTAATCATCGACAATCTTCGGATCTGATATCGCGGCATTCATCGCCAGCATGCGCAACTGTTCAATCAGCCTGCCAGCCGGCAGATCAAGAAATTCACCTGTTCCGGTATCTCCAGCGGCCAAACGCCGCGCGAGCGCAGCCAGCTCCTGCGAATCGGCTGCCTCATTCGACCGTGCAAAGCGCAGGTTGCCATTTTGAATGAATTCAGCATACAGGCGCCTCGTTACATCGATGGATTTGTCGGTCATCAATGCACCCGTCACTGCAATTGAGTCTGCAACCACGCTTGGGCAAATCTCCAGGCCCGTGAGACCGTACGAGGGGAAACGCCCAAAGACCTTCCAGTTTCAGAAAGCGTTAGCCCGCAAAAGTACCGCAGCTCAACGACTTGGACCATGAGAGGGTCAATTTTCTCGAGTGACTCCAGCATCTCATTGAGATCGATCAAATCAAAGCTGCGTTTGGCGTCTATGGAAGTGATTTCATCAAGCTCCGTCGGGATTCGATGACCTTTTCTCTTGAGCGCGTTTCGCCGCCGTGCGTAATCCACGAGCACATGGCGCATGATTCGACTGGCACGACGCAAAATCGAACCACGGTCATTCCCCAACGGTTCCGAGCTTCGCACGAGCCGGAGATAAGCCTCGTGGGCCAACGCGGTCGGTTGGAGCGTATGGGTGCGAAGGTGAAAACCCAAGATTGAACCGGCGATGCTGCGAAGTTCGTCGTAATAAAAGCTCAAATGCTCATCATCTTGCCTGGCCGAATTCGAACATGTGCCGACGATTTCAAATGGTTCTTGCATCATGGCTTGCCAAAACACGCGGTTGGAGACAAAAAATAATCATTTTCTTGTCTCAGTTTTTCTCCGGATCACGTCATAACTAATAGCACTCCTACCGGCCGGTGGTCGGATTCAACCCATAATACGCAACGCCCAAGCTCGATTCAACGATTTTGCTGCAGATCCAACAAAATCAGATCGTAGATGAACGTCATTCCTGAAACCAGGTCACAAATTGATGAAGGGAGCATTCGATGCAACGTTCCGCCTTATCTGCTTTTGGAATTCTTTTCGTGATGTCTGTTGCGCATGCGCAAGATGAAACCGTCACAAAGATCCACTTTCCCGCGTTTTCGATGACCGGTGCGACTCACTATCGCCTTAACGGATCAATCGAAGTGATAGATAACAGCGATGTGAATGTCTTAGCGGATTTCGTCGCACCGCGATTGGATCTTACGTTGGGTGGAATCCGCGGTGCAGATGGCAGTAGCTTGCCGATTGAAGAACATTCAGGATTTACAGGCATAAAACTTCTCTATAAGGATTCAAGATCTGTCTTCGCAAATAGCAACGATGCAGAGCTTTGGCCCCTGGCTGATCCGATCGAGGACCTGTTCGTGCACGCGGTGCATCCAGGAACCAGAGCTGATCGAATTATCGTAAGAGGGAATTGTCCACAATACATGACGTTTCCAACCCCGGATTGGCAGAACATGTGGATTCAACTGAATATCGATCGACTAAACGCAAATACAAAAGCCCATGGCATCTTCATGGATAATGGCGGCATAAATTTGAGCACAACGATTTGCAATGGAGAGCCGAAGCGCGATTCAGTATGCACCGAAAACTGTGCTTCATGCGAATGCGCCACGGTTGCAAGTTACTATAAGGACAATTGGTCGGCTGCACTGGTGAGCATGGTTGAAAATGCCAAGGCGGCATTCGGCGAGGATCTATTGATCGCCAACAGCATCGTTCTTGCCACGTACCCGGAAAATCCGATTCCGCTCATCGGTGACGGTGCAATGGATGAGGCATTCATCGGTCAGCCACATTGGGGACGGGCAGATACTCCTCCCATGGCGGAAGAGGATTGGCTCAAGAATCTTGAAATGCTGGAGGTGATATCGAGCGTGAGAATATATCTGGCCGGCTCCGGAAGCCGAAATCCAAGCCTTTGCGACTTTCGTTCAAACGCTTTGTTTACATATGGCTCATTCCTGCTTGGCGCCGGTCCCGGCGGATATTGGAACTACGCTGTCGGAGATGCGTCGATCGCTCCGGCGTATTCGCACTTGTACTATTGGGAGTACTGGGATTTGGACCTTGGCGAACCGTTGAGTTCCAAGAAACCTCATCCGACGGAGGCGGGCATCTGGTATCGAGAATATGAGAACATGACCGTCGTTGTAAATGTGGCCAATACCAATACGCCGTTGCTTTCGTTTGACGATATGACGCCGTTGTCTTCGTATCGCGGCCATATTGGTCAACGGGGGACGTTCGTCGATGGTGATATCAATCAGATTCCGCTGGCGATTGGAAATGCCGTGATCCTGCTGAAAGAATCGCTCCGTCCCAATATCGATGTTGCGTCGTCCGTCAAGGCGCATGGCACCTTAGGCCTGTTCGTGCGCAAGGTGGACGTCCTGAACGGGAAATCGGAAAGCCGTTCAGGTGGCGTGACGCGACTCAATCTTACGTTTTCTGAAGACATCGAAGTCGATACGGGAACATGCACGGATGTCGTGGTGACCGGCGCGAACTGTGTATCGGCAACCCTGTTCGGAACGAACAAGTATCAGCTGGACCTTAGCAACGCCACGGATGAATCCTGCATTCGCATCGAATTCCCAGGCGTTCACAGCACTCGCTATCACTTGTCACCGAAACCTCTGAACATCGCCTATCTCATTGGCGACGCCAACGGCGACGGCGTCGTGGACACGACAGACAATGATTACGTTTCCGCACGTTTTGGCCAACCTGTCAACAACACCAATGCTCGCGCAGACGTGAACCGTGACAACATCATCAACGCACTCGATCAGGCCGAGATCGCCCAGCGCTTAGGAAACAATGCGGCATGTATCGAAATCGGCGGAATATCGGGCGATTGCAATTCAAACCATGTTCCGGACGAATGCGAAGACGATTGCAACGGAAACGAGGTACCGGATGATTGCGATATCGCTGCCGGAACAATCCAGGATCTAAACGCAAACGGACTGCCGGATGATTGCGAACCCTGCCTGCATGCAGATGTGAATTGTGATGGGAACGTCAACGCACTTGATCTCGCCGTAATTCAGGCTCCAGGAAATTGGGGGAAATCCTGTGCGACGGCATCCGTTCCACGGGCCGACATCAACCGCGATGGAGTCGTCAATGCACTTGATCTCGCCGCAATTCTAGCCCCATTGTGCTGGGCGACACCCTCGCAGTTTCCCGGTGATTGTAGCGATCCGATCTGTCCATGATGACCAAGCAAACACAAACAAAGCCCCGGGCAGGCCTGCCCGGGGTTCGGCCGAAACTGTGCAATCCTAACAGCGATTTCTTATGGTGTTCTCATCTATTCCTCGACCCGCCACGGGAGCAGCCCCCTCTTTCTCGCCGACCGACCTCATTAGTAGGTCAATGTCACACACTTTGTTGCATGGCAAAAATAAGAGCTGAGGCATTCTTCCTATCACCGTCTGGCAGATCAATTGGAAAAGCTCGAAACGCATCTTCAACCAAGCGTCTTAGTGTATCACACTGCCAGGAACCATTGCTCTTGGTCTTTTGCTGGCTCAAATCGAATAGATAATCGAGATCCAACGTCTTATTAATTTTCGACTTGGACTTGTATCTTTTCCGAACAGCTCTATGCACCGCGTCCAGCATAAGGGGCGCGAGCCACAATTGAGCACAAGGATTGCTCACTCGCCACGATCGATAAGTGGCCGCCCACCACGGCTGGTCGATCTGGGCTGCCGTGACTTCATCAGCCCAACACATTCCCTTCTTGTCCGGCTTACTGACAATTCGAAAGTAGGTTTCCCAGGCGTCCAGCAAGTGCGAGTCCGGAAAATGACGATCATCGACTTTGAGAAGTACTTCCAGATACCGTCGCCAATCGTCCGGAGTAGACGCGGGATCTTCCTTAGCAACTCGGAGCTTTCGCGCTATTTTCGGGAAAAACCATTCTTTCGAGCCGGGCGCCCTCGAACTCCATCCTTGCCGTATTTCCCAATCAGCGCGAGGAGGTTGATAGTGTATCGCTAGCCACTCCGCAAGGTAGTCATAGAGAAAGCTGAGCCAAAGAACCGCATTGGGAAGCGGATCTTCGGATTCAGGCCCTACTCGAAGTTTTGAAAAATAGCCATTTTTTTCCTTTTTTTCTTCTTTATCGAAGTAGGTCTTCTCGGCCCATTTAAGGGCCTTTCCCAGTCGTTCATGCAAACGTTGGCCCACCCGATGCGTGAAAAGGTATCGCGCAAAGTGTTCAGCAGAATCGAGCAGTGTTTCCGAAGAAGTGTAGAACAACCACCAGCTCGCCGTATGAATTAGCACGCGGAAATAAACCGTCGGGAGCCCGAGATCAAAGTCCTTAAAGACGGAAGTGGGTTCATAATTGTGGGGACGAATGGATTCGTCCCAGTATTCCGTCTTTTCGATGCCGGTCCGGCTTACCCATTCCCACCATGGCGCAGTCCAGCTTTGCCATTCATGATCCAGGTCCATACTCTCGCTATCTTGTAGAGCGAAATCCGTCAAACACATCAGAAAACGAATCGGATGCAAGAGTCGCCTATCTTCGTCTCTTGACGGTTCCGTTCCGGGCTTAGCCCGGCGAAGCACTGCGGCCTTTCTTGCGAACCTGAATCCTGAAACCTCGTGATGCTGATGCAAAGCACCTAGAATCTCATCCTGTTCCGCGAGAACAAGAGTCGGGAACACGACTTCGGAAAAAATAAGAAGCGCGGAGGCCTGGAAGTCATCCGGCTCCAACAAAAACTCGATGACCTGAACATGATCATCAACGCGTCGTGCATTATTCATCCAGGCGCCGATGGCTGAATTGTAGAACGTTGCACCCGGTATCAGAGACACAAAGCTGTCAAGGGGCTGTGGCTCCGACCGCCCCGGGTGTTTTCGAATTCGACGACTTCTTCTTTTTACAATGGAAAGAATTTGCCCGACGAGATTGGCGATGTTACCCCGAATGCTCGCGTGCTCTTGGTTTGGTAATCCAACATACAGGTTTAGAATATTGACTTTCTCCACAATGCGAATCCTCGACAAGCCGTGGTCTTATCGACTTCCGCCTAAGACAACCAAATCAGAAGTGGCGGCGTTTCTACGTCAGGGTGGAGTATGTCTACGAATCTGCGCCCCGGCGAGCGCGTGCTTGATCAGAATGGCAATGTGATATCACACGAGTCCCAGCCCTGACCCAACGATTTCAAGCACTGCAACCGATTATGCATCATGTCGATGGAGATTGCAAGCACCCTGACAGGCCAATATGTGATGATCGGCGTATCTGAGATGGAGTTGACTGAATGCAGCAGAGCATTATTGAGCACCCGAAACTACGAAGAATGCAATGATGAGTGTTTTCGTATTTGGATGAGCGCCACTCCATGACACTCAGGAGGTTGCCTGCAAAAGAGGCTCAAGAAGCGCCGTATGGATGTCTCTGTGAAAGGAGTTTTTTCGGATGACCAGACCGGCCTCGCGAAGTTTGACGTCACGAATCTCTTGTTCCCGGATCTCATCTTCCGTCCGGACTTCCTTTCCGATGGCGGAGATTGCTCCGAGCGCAAACTCACTTGCGTATTCACTCGCAGTCTCAGCCCATCGAATGTTGCGCTCTTTGTGCTTCAAAAGTGCAATCTCACCGCGATCCTCGGGTTTGATCACGATATTGCGAAGATTGTAATCTTCTCCAAGGACTGCGAATGAAATGTTCCGATTTATCAAGAAAACATTGCTTAAGTCCTCACCACTTTTCCCTGTTGCGGCAAAAATGGGCAAATCAAACAGTCTTGCGAGTAGTCCATTATTATCAGCATCTTGGATCGAAATGGATTTTCCCGGAGCAAAACCTTCCTGACCAAGCCAGGCACCCGGTGCCTTGTTGACCACGAGAGTCGGTCTGGTTTTCCTTAACTCCCCTGCATACGTCCGGATCTCATAAAGGACGATACCCTGCTCCCACCAGGCCGGTCCCGTCACAAACCACGTTCGCCAGGACGCCGTCATGTTCGAAGAATTTACAATCTTCAGGACCGCCGCCAGTTGAGTGCCCGAAAAGAAGCTTAGGCCCGGAGAATTATCAATGAAGGCGAATTCCACTCTGTACTTAGAAAGATAAGTTGCGACTCGCCCAAGAAAACGCGCGTATCTCGGTACTGGGTTTTCCCCGCGGATGATTTCGTCGTTTGCATTGATGATGTCACGCACAATGCAGGAGCCGGGGAACACCATGAGGTTCTTTTCGATGTTATCGAATTCCCGCTCAACACCTCGTTTCCTGGCATTTTCCCATGATGACATGCCGAAATTCACGTGAGCTTCGATTTCATCAATGGTAGGCGGGGCCTCACCCGTCGGGGTTCCCGCGAATTGCCACGTTAGATAGGAACGGTCGTAGTACCCTGGCTGACTCTTCTTCTTATCCTTATCCTCAGTTTCTCTTTCAAACGCATCGGGTCGGAATTCAAGTAGTTCATCATTCTGGCGGCCGAGGGTATCTCGATCCGTTGGCAGACACTGGGACAAATGAGTGCCTAGCGTGTCCAGATCCAGCAATGCAACTTTTTTGCCTCGTGCGGCCAGTTGGAAGGCTGCGCTGACAGCCAACGACGTTTTGCCAACTCCGCCTTTTCTGGAGTGAACGGATACGATAATCGGCGTCATGATCGGCCTTCTCAATGTATCATCGCTGGTATTATGAGCGATGAAGGACTACCACCTCCGAGTTTGCAACGCATGTTTATCAAGGCCCATCCTTCTGTAGACCAGCAGCAAATCTGCGATGAACGGGTGGGTGTAATGTTGTGGAAACAACTCGACAAAACCTTCCAGCATATCAATCAGCTCGGTTCTTTGATGTTCATAAAAAATGGCCGTGAAATTCGACGCTAGCATCACGGCTAGGTTGACCGCCTGGGGAGGCTCGCCAAAGGTGAGGTATTCCTTATCCCTCCACACGGCCTTCATCACGCTCTGCACGAGACGCCGTTGTTGATTGCTTAATATCGCACCTTTTGTTTTTGTTAACGTCGGGTATTTCACGTAGGCCGGATTAAGCGCGAGCAACAACAGTTCGAGCGTACGCTCAGCCCATCTTGACTTCTGTTCTTGGTGCGGGGTTACGCAAATGCGGATAAGCCTCGATAGGCAATCATTGAATGCTCTACCGGGCCAACGGTTCAAACGCTTTACAAAACTGACGATGTCTTTGATCAGTTCCTGCTCAGGTTCTCTTTCGGCATCGGATAACTCATGCAAAGCACGCTGGATAAATATCTCCAAATCATCAGGATCGGCGTCATTACTGAATCCCAAGACGTTTTCCACAGGGAGTCTCTTGAAGACTTCTAACCAAAGCTCGTCCCTCGACTTCATCTTTCCCCCTCCTCTTCCTCTTCCTCGCGCCTCAACTCCACCAACGGGTCGGCTCCCGTGGCGGGCCGCGATTTCGGGTCCTGATGGCTCTGGGCCAGCCAGGCCTCGAGATCCGCGGCTCGGATGCGCCATTGGCGTCCGATCTGTTTGCTTGGCAATTCTCCGCTACGACATAACTTGTAGACGGTGTTGGAGGACAATCTGAGCATCTCCGCCGCTTCGGCCAGGGTCATGAATTCGTGGTTCTCTTTTATCGGCATCGAATCACTCACTCGTCCTTCTGAGCCTTTCTACTCAGATAATCGCTTACACTCGTTAAGAATACTATGTCTTGATTGATACAATCAAACTAAAGATAGTAGTTTTTTTTCCAACATCGGCTTAATTGTCATTAATTGTTAAAAGATGGTAATGCGTAATTTGCCCGTCAGAGGTCCTTTGAAATTTACCACAGAACCCATAAACGCCTTATAAACAATAACTTAAAGGTTATCAGCGCCGGCCAAATGAATAGGCGCCTCAGTGTATTAACCCAGCACTACTCACGGGCTTGCAAGCTCCGGTAACGAGCGTCGAGTTATCGGGCTTCGTCAAGGAACTTACGAAGGTCCGTGTAAGGCCCGCCCTGGTAATAGTGCTCCCACAATCCCCGGACAGCGGGCAATCGGAATCCCGCAAGAATACCCTCACGCCAACTTTCCCATACGTCGTCCGGAATCTGACCGGAACGGTGCATCCGGAGTTCCTCCGCGCACAAATCTACATAGGCGTGCAAGACGCTCGTGACTTGCGAATCCTGCCATTCTTTGTTCGACAAAGGCTCCTTGTGGTAGAGGATCTTGGGCGGCAACGCCATCACGATTTTCTGATACCGCGCAGTGTACTCCGCAGCGAGACGGTACTTCAGCGTTTGAGCGATTTCCTTCAACTGTTTCTCCATGATCTTGCCCTTTCTCAGAATTTGAATGGATTTGTGATTGAACCACGTGTTGGTTTCTTGGACGCAAATGGGCAAACGCCCACAACTACGGACATTAAATTCGTCCACATGACTCGAATACCTAATGATTCCGCCGCCGCGCCACAGCCCTAAGAAAATCAAGTTCGTAATCGTAAGCTAGCTTCACGATCTTCTTGCGAGATCGCACGGCAATAGCGACCCCATGATGACCACGTTGTTGCAGGAACGGCTCCTTGTCCGTAATCGAGTGTGGCAAGCACTCTTATAGCTGTGGGTAACAGTGAATACTGTCGCCCGCATAATCTACAATAATAGATGCAGATTAGCCATCAATCATTCAATTTTGATCCAATTGCAGCGTGAGAAAGCGGCCATCATCCGGTCAAACCGGCCCGGCTCGCAGAAGCAGCGAATTCCCCGGGCGGCTAGGTAGCCCAGGGCAATGCGCGAAAGGCCCCCCGCGATCGGCCCAGGACTTCTTCCTGGTGATTTCAACGCAGGAGCCAACCACACGCCTGGTATCGAAGCGCTGCACGGCAAGCCACCGGCGCTGACCGAGCCGCCAAGGTTCGCTGTGTCTGTTCCGGCCGAGCCATCCCAGACTCCATGAGCCAGTCTACCGCCCGCCGCACTTGCGCAAAGCGTGTTGCGGTCGACAGCCTATCGGACGCCTAGGCCTTTTTTTCCGTAACCACGTGAGTGATTTGGCGGAAAGGACGCTTGAGTCCTAAGTGGTTGAGGCACGGTGCACCAACCTAGACAAGAAAAAGACTCGATCTGGGCATGATGTCCGGATTGGAGTCATGTTGGGCATCGGATGCTCTCAAGGTAGATAATCATGACTGGACGAACACGAAAACGTACACGCGCTCATCGAACTTCACCCAATCGAAACGGTCGCTGGGTTGCATGGATGACCCTGATCGCAGTGGGATTGTTGGTTCCAAGCATGGGACCGACATGTCTGGAGGAGACCGAGTCGAACAACACGATAGGCGACGCCAATCCGATTCGTTGGGGCGAGTTCGGCCAGGGGGCCGTCGACCCGGTGACGGATCTGGATTACTGGCGAGCCGGCGACGCAAACGTCGGTGATCTGGTCTTTGCTTTCATCGATACCCAAAACTCGGCCTTCAGCGATGATTCGATCCTCGACGTCCTCGCTGACGATGGGACGTTGATTAAATCCGATGACGACGACGGTCCCGGTGATGGTTCCGCCGTAGCGGGCGCGGTCGTGCCGCAGTCGGGAAATGTCTTTTTTCAGATTACGGAAAGTGACGACAATGATGTCATTTCGGAGTATGACCTCTATCAGGTCATCGTCGATTCCACCGACACCGAGTCCGAGCAGGAGGCCAACGATACGGCCGCGACGGCCAACGGTATCTCGGCGCTGATCATGAGCGGCACCATCAGTAATGCAGGGACGCCCGACTTCTTCCAGTTTCACGCCGACAGTGGGGCCACGCTGGCCGTGATCCTGGATGACGACCCGGACGGCGACGGTACGCAAACGGACACGGATCTCCACATCATCGACACGGATGGAGTCACGATCCTGGAGTCCGGGGGGAATAGCGACACGGACGACGCCAACGTGGCCGGTGTCATCACCGCGCCGGCCACCGGCACCTATTTTGTCCGTGTCGGTGATGACGGCAGCACGGACGACGCTGAATATCGCTTTGTGCTCCTGGTCAACGGTGTGCCGTATGTCGATCGTGACGGCGACTTGTTGGCCGATACCGACGACAACTGTCCGGCGGACAACAATGCCGGTCAGGTGGACACCGACGGCGACGGTGTCGGCGACCCCTGCGACAACTGCATGGCGAGCATCTTTAAAACCGACGGTCCGGGGGATTGCGGTTGCGAGGAGCCCGACGTCGACATCGACGGCGACGGCGCCAGCGATTGCGGGTTGGCAGACCCGGCGCTTTCGCTGCTCTCGAGTGTCGGTCTTTTGCTAGTACCTGATGTGGACAACAACCGTGTCATGGCCTTCGACCCCGCCGATGGCGATCTGGTTGATCCGGATTTCATCCCGTCCGACCCCGTCAACCTGCCCGAGCCGATTGCCGCGGTCCTTGGCCCGAATCAAGATACGATTCTGGTGTCGGACGTCCTTGCGGACGTCGTCCAGGAGTTCGACCTCGACGGCAACTACTTGGGCATCTTCGCGCCTGCCGGCGGCGTCGATCTGTCGATCCTCAACGGCCCCACGGGGCTGGCCTGGCGGCCGAACGGTAACCTCGTTGTCTGCGTTCAGCTTGGAGCAAACGCCCATGCGATCGCCGAGTTCGACAGCTCGGGCAACTTCGTAGGCAACTTCATCGCACCCGGCGCCGGCGGATTGTCGGAACCGCGCGACATTCTGTTCCACACCAACGGTCGCGTGTTTGTCACCGGCGGGCCCGAAATCATTCGCGAGTATGACGCAACCGGTGCATTCGTTTCGGATTTCGCTGCGAACCCCGGTAGTGCTCCGATTCAGTTGGCCGAGGCGTCGAACGCGAACGTGTATGCAGCGACTACGCTGGGCACTCGTCGGGGAATTCTCGATTTTCTGAGCGATGGCACCCTCGCCGGCCAACACGCGCCGTCGTCGATCTGCAACTTCATCGGGCTTGTCGAATTGCTCAACGGCCACTGGATGATCACCGGCCAACCGACGGCCACAGATGATGGAGAAGGCGTGGCGTTCGAGATGGACACCGACGGCAACATCGTACGCACGATGCTGCGGGGACCGAACTTGCGTTTCATGGAATGGGTGCTTCGCGACGCGGACGGTGACGGCCTGGGCGATGACCTGGACGAATGCCCGAATGATCCCGACAAGGTTGCACCCGGCACCTGTGGCTGTGGTACGGCCGACACTGACACGGATGGCGATTCGATCCCCGATTGCAATGATCAGTGCAACGGGGAAGATGACACGCTCGATGCCGACGGCAACGGCATACCGGATTGTTTGGACATACCGGGTCCAGGCGGTGAACCGGCGCCGATCGGCGAAGAGTGTTGTGGAGGAGGCATGCCGATGATGATGCCGTTCATGTTGCTCGGTTGGAGTCGGATTCGACGAAAACCGCGCAACTTCAAATTAAGCTAGCAGATTGGGCTCTCACAAACGCAACGTCAGGCATTAACTCCGAGTCGTGGATCGGTTGACGATCAACCGATCCACGACTTCGCTTTTTTGTAATTGCACGATAGTGGTGCATAACGACGCGCAAAAACGACCTGTCGCGCTCCACGACCATGCCACTTGATCCATTCAAAGAACTCAAGGTCTGTCTACCACCCCTGTCAAACCGACAGGAGCGACCGAAACCGCCTTTTGGCGAGGCTAGGCGTCAAAATATTTGCACCGTCGGCAGCAATACCACGGTCGAGGCAAGATTGAAAGAGGTTCTAACAATGGGGAGGAGCGATGTGGTCACCCCGTGTCCGAAAGGCTAATTCCATGCGCAACCAGACTTTCATCTTGATCACGACCCTTTTATTAGGCTGCACCGCCGCGCTGGCCGCCCAAGACGTCGCGCTAAAATTCGACTTCGAGGATAACGAGATCGGGGGCGTTCCAGACAATTGGGTGGTACCCGAGGCCTCTGCCGCAGGCTTCAATGTCAAGGTGGCGGAAGGCGACGCCGCTGAGGGCGAGCAGTACATCCAGCTGCACAGCGAACTGCACCCGAGAAGATCACCGTTCGGCAACGTGATGCAATCCGAAGACGCCGCGCCCTTCCGCGGAAAAATGATCCGATTCCGTGCGGCGGTCCGCGCCGACGTCTTCGGCTACAACAGCGCTCAACTCTGGCTTCGTGTCGATCGGCCGAACAAACAGATGGGCTTCTTCGACAACATGAGAGACCGGCCGATTACGTCCAACAAATGGAAATACTACGAAATCGTCGGCCTTGTCGATGAGGACGCCGTATCAATCAACTTCGGTCTGATGTTGTCAAGGAAGGGCAACGCCGATCTCGATGATGTCTCCATCGAAATCCTCGACGCAGATGCGCTGCCCGAAGATGAGCCGCCTCGACCGTTAAAAGGGAGAGCGCTGAAGAACATCGTCGCCTTCACGCGCCTGTTGGGATACGTGCGATATTTCCATCCAAGCGATGAAGCAGCCGAAGCGAATTGGGAGACCTTCG
Organism: Phycisphaerales bacterium; assembly: GCA_022360095.1. Classification (GTDB taxonomy): domain Bacteria; phylum Planctomycetota; class Phycisphaerae; order UBA1845; family UTPLA1; genus JAKSDK01. Next base: position 51,524 of record JAKSDK010000788.1, on the reverse strand, counting down.
CCATCGAGGGCATCCGTGAGATTGAGTCCGCCGAATCGGCGAAAACGCTCGCCGAGAAACTGGAAAAACGATTCCAGCCGATCGCGCCCACGGTGCGCGTCTTTCGCACGGGCAGGCAACCGGTGACGCCCGCTGAATTAGAACGGCCGAATAAGAAGGGCAAGCTTCGCATTCGCCGATGGGAACATCAGGGCCTGGGCTTAGGCGGCAATCTCCCGACTCCCTACAAGAGCAAGCGCACTCGAAAACGAGTCATCGACAAGCTACCCAAAGGCTATCCTGATCCGGCCGATCCTTTCATCGCGAACCTGGGCGACGGCGTCTCCTGCATGGTGCCCCTTTCGTTGTACGCCGACAAGAGGGGCACACTTCCCGGAAAAAAGACTGTTGATAAGAACAGTGAGAATGAGGACCCACTACCTGTCGTGCCGCTCTACTCCGTGAAGGATCGGGCCACGAGATTGGCGGACATCGCATTGGCTTGGAACGTCTTTCAACACTTTTATCCTTATTTCGACGTCGTCGAGACCGATTGGGATGCTGCACTGCGCAATGCCCTTAAGAAAGCCGCGACGGATGACGATGAGCGAGTGTTTGTTAATACGCTACGGGAGATGATCGCGCAATTACACGACGGTCACGGCAATATCCGACATTCGTCGAATCTTTTCAACGCGAGCCTTCCGATCAATTGGACCTGGGTTAAAAACCGGCTCGTGGTGACGAACGTCGCCGAAGACTTAGAGGACGCGCCTGAAGCCGGCGACGTCGTCGTGGAAATCGACGGTCAACCGGTGGCTGAACGCTACGCCGAACTCAAACGGCTGATCTCCGGCGCTACGCCGCAATCGGTCCGATGGAGAGCGCTAAAGGAACTGTCCGATGGGAAAAACGGCGAGGAAGTCAAACTGAAACTGAAGGGGAAAGACGGCCGGACAAGAACCGTGACCTTGACGCGAACCGTTCGGGAACAACCGCTGCTCGAACCGCGTCCTGAGAAGATCGAAGAGATCGAGCCCGGGATCTATTATGTAGACATCGAGCGCGTCTCAGATTCCGACTTCTCGCAAGTGTTGTCGGACCTCGAAACCGCAAAGGGAATCATCTTCGATTTCCGCGGCTATCCCAGCAAAATTGGACCCGAGATCTGGCTCTCACGGATCAGCAGGAAGCACATGACCAGCCCGCAGTGGCACATCCCGGTCATCTTTCGGCCTAACCGCGAGGAGATGACGTTCACGCGTGGAGGTGAGTGGAACATCTCACCAAAGGCACCTTATCTGAAGGCCGAGAAGGCGTTCATCATCGACGGCCGCGCAATCAGCTACGCCGAATCCTGTATGGGTATCGTCGAGCACTACAAGCTCGGCGAAATCGTCGGCGAGCCCTCGGCGGGCACCAACGGCAACATCAACCCGTTTAGGCTGCCCGGCGGCTACAACGTCGTCTGGACCGGCATGAAGGTGCTCAAGCACGACGGCTCGCAACACCACGGCATCGGGATTCGGCCGACCATTCCGGTGACGCGGACCATCGAGGGCATCGCCGCAGGCCGAGACGAGCTCCTGGAGCGCGCCGTCAAAGCCGTTTCGAGCTGACGAAGCGTGGGATTTCCGCCCTCACCATCACCATTGCCGCGCAAAGAAATAAATGAGATTCCCAAAAGAAAATAATGAGAATATCACCCCCTTTTTTCGCCAATGAGCAGCGTCTCCATTGCCATTATTCTTCGGCGAGTTCGAGAAAGGGCACGCATTCCTGAACAGGACCGTGGAGTTCGCTCTTGGAGTCTTGGATCGCGGATTCTCTGGGAATGAACTGCTTGGGTCCGGCCATGCTGGACCGAGAATCCTTTCATGCTGGACCGAGAATCCTTTCTCGGTCCCATCCTCAATGGAATTCCCTTCCCATGTTTTCCGTTCGGAGAAACAAAAAGGTTACATGCTGGACCGAGAATCCCTTCTCGGTCCCATCCTCAATGAAATTCCCTTCCCATGTTTTTCGTTCGGAGAAACAAAAAGGTTATCGCTGGAGCGACGAAAGACAGGAAAGGAATCCTGTGATGAGTAGACCGAAGGATTCTCGGTTAGCCGCGCGGTAGCCAGTCTAATCGCGAGTATATTTGAAATCGCAATGAGGTGCGCCATCCATGATGGTTTGCGTCCGATGCAGTTTGATATTGGGTCCAAATGCCTCTGCAAACGGCTCGTCCCGGTGACAGGAAAGGCACGTACCTAACTCCTTTATTCCAAGTTTTTCATAAGCTTCCGCATATCCACATTTCTTCACGTTAAATGCGAAGGTATCATCGGACTCTTCCAAAATGTCGATGATGACACCGCCGTCTTCACACCAAACTTCCTTTACGACTTGAGCCAACCCTTTCAAATCTCGTCCATATTCAAGGCCGGTTTTCTGGCCGTCAGCTCGTGCATCTTCCTGTATGGTTCGGATAGCGATCTCCATTGCCTTCTCACGGCCTAACTCCTTTGCAAATCCGTTGATAAGAGTAGCCACAATAGGAGCCTGGATTTCTCGTCGTTTAACGTGGCTTATTGAATCAGCCATCTAAGTTCCTCCTTCCAATAAAAGGCCTTTATCTTGCCACTTCATTGGGCTTAAATTCATGTTTGGGTAGCCGAGAAGAGATCTGCCATTCTTTGGTGCGTAAGTTCGAACAGTGCTGTTTCGGACATAAGCCTTGAGATGACAAAGAGAAAGCCGTTCGACTTTCTCGCCGAACGGCCTTTTCTAAAAAATGGTCGGGGCGACTAGATTCGAACTAGCGACCTTCTGCACCCCATGCAGACGCTCTAGACCAGGCTGAGCTACGCCCCGGTTACGATCCTCTAGTTTTATTACACGCAAGAGTCTCTAAAATGTCAATCCCCGCCCGTGATGATAGGTTACGAAACGATCTCAGCCCCCCCCTTCAAGATGAAACGGCCTTGAGCAAAGAGCCGACGGGCATCAGCTTGACCCCGTACGAATCCGTGACAATCTTGTCGCCACCTTCAAGAATTGCACTCACAGCGTTATGATACCGGCGTCCTATGAATTCTAATCTTGAATCCGCCGTACTCGGATCCGTCGAAGGCAACGGGAGCGCCGCTGCTCGCACAGGAAAGCAGCGCGTGGAGTGTAACGTCTGCCAACACCCGATCGACCCGCGGAATACGAAAAATATGGCAACGTTTCCTTGCCATGCCAGAGCGTTTCTGGGCGAAGAATTTGAAGTCTGGCGATGTCCGATTTGTCAAACGATTCACTGTCTAGATTATGTCGATCTCGATTATTACTATTCGAAATATCCTTTCATGGCTGCTCGGCTCACCTTGCCGTGGCGTATCTTCTACCGAAACCTCAGCCGAAGGTTCATCAAACACGGGCTGACCAAACATCATCGATTGCTCGACTATGGCTGCGCTAACGGCCTCTTCGTGCGACACCTTCGCGATCGCGGTTACCAAAACTGCCACGGCTACGACCCCTATCGACCGCCCACAGACCTCGGCAATCCCGCAATCTTGCAGAATGGACCGTTCGATTACATTCTGCTTCAAGACGTTCTCGAACACGTTGAAGATCCCCGCGCGCTGCTGTCGGAGTTAAACGCCCACCTCGCCCAAGGTGGCCATATCCTGGTCGGAACACCCAACGCACGCAAACTCGATCTGAGTCGCCCCGATCTGTATCGAAACGAGGTTCACGTGCCTTATCATCTTCATATTTATACGCGCGACGCGGTCGAAGAAATGGGGCGTCAGTTGAAGTGGAATGTCGTCGATTTCTTCGATCGATCCTACCACGATCGTCCTTGGTTCGGAATGAACACTCGGGCGGTCAAGCACTATCAGAATCTGGTCGACGGCACCTTTGACGTATTTTTCGATCCGTTCGATCTTCGCAAGGCCCTCACGTCGCCTAAATTCATCTTCTACGGCATCTTCGGCTATTGGTTGAGCTTCAAGTCGGATATGTCCATCATGTTCCGAAAGTCAGACTAAGACGAAAAGCCCAAAAACACAGGAGTGTCCGAACCATGCTCATCGCCGTCACCGGAGCCACCGGGTTCCTCGGCCGCTACATCGTCAAGAACCTCGTGGAACAAGGCCATCGCTGCCGCTGCTGGCATCGCCCACGGTCCGACCGGTCGAACTTCGAAGGCACGGACACCAACATCGAATGGACGCCCGGCTCGCTCGAAGAAACCGATGGGTTCGAAAATTTCTGCCGCGACGCCGATGCGATCGTCCACAGCGCACTTTATCGCCCGGCCGGTCTCGGTTTTCGGGCCGCAGGACGCGAGGCCTTCATCGAATTTGTACGAGTCAATTTACTCGGTTCACTGTCGCTGATTGAAACGGCCCGACGAATCGAAATACCCAGATTCGTTTTCATTTCCACATGTGCCGTCCACGAAATCATCCTTCCCGACCGACCGCTCGATGAAACACACCCCCTCTGGTCAACCTCTCACTACGGGGCACACAAAGCGGCAATCGAACAATTCGTCCACAGCTACGGCCATGGCGAGGGCTGGCCCATCTGCGCCATCAGACCGACCGGAATCTACGGCACGGCCCACCCGGTCACGAATAGCCGTTGGTACAACATCGTCCGACAAGTGTGTCGCGGCGAATCCTTCCATAGCGACCGAGGCGGCAAAGAGGTCCATGCTGCCGACGTGGCCAAAGCCGTCGGAATCCTGCTTCACGCCGACGCCGACCAAATCAAAGGGCATTCGTTCAACTGTTATGACAGGTATGTCGCCGAACAAACCGTGGCGTCACTCGCCCGGGAGATAAGCGGAAGCCATGCCGAGGTCGGAGGCGCGAACCAAGGCCCTAAGAATCAGATCGATACAACGAAAATACGCAGACTTGGAATGGTCTTCGGCGGAGAAACCCGCCTGCGCCAAACCATCGAACGCCTCGTGGCCGCATCAACATCGTGAATGTTGGCGCGAAGAGGCTATCTTCGTGGCCGAGACTGTTGCTTGCACGCAGGGTGGTTTCGCATCTGACAGCGCCCACGAGCCTGTAAGATTTGACGCTGCATCGCCCCGGAACCGAAGATTCCCGGAATCAAGCCCTGGCCGATCCCAAAATCACCCCCGCGCAACGTCCGCATCATCTGACCCTGAGGAATCGTCAGGATGCCGCCCGTCCCGTCGCCGCCGTCGTCAATGATGCCTGTCTGATTGGCCGTCGTCGAAGTATCGGTGAAATTGGACAGGTTGGTGCCCTGAGGAAACAGAAATCCCAACCCACGGTCGTTAAGCAGAGCGATCACTTGTTCTTGATCACCCAACCCAAAGATGTCGTTAACGTTGATCTCCCGATCGAACTGCACATTATCAATCGCCTGCAACATTCGCTGGGTCACAAACTGCCCAGGCGTCATGAACCGAGAACGTGTCCGCAACAAATCACCCTTCGCGTTCATTTCCAGTTGAATGGCTTGCAACAAACCTCGCCCTCGCTCGGACAAGGACATGTTGAATCGGCCGTTCAAGTTGTACTCGATTCGAAAGATGTCCGTCCCTTTCTTGCTGAGGGTCGCAACCGGGCAGGTGATCTCCATGTCACTACGAACCTGCCCCTCAGCCACGCCGGCTCTGACCGCGCCATAGCGTAATCCGATCCGGGATTTATGCGTGCCGCCGATCTTGGCCAGCTCATCGATGCTCATGAGTGTGCCGGATTCAAGCATGAGCACGGTAGGAGGTGTCGCAGGACGCGCCACAAGCTTGACCCTGGCGCGCATTCCCGTTCTGATCTGCTCGCCCGCGATCAACAGGTCACCCACCTTCACCGGACGCCAACCCGCCTTGAGTTTCGGATCAACGCCGATCGTGGAGACATAAACACCGCGCTGAACATTGATGACTTCGTACTGCATGCTCGCCGATTCCGCAGGCTGCGATGCAGGACGCGTCGACGGGGAAGGATTCGCAACGGCATCTTGCCCCACCGCCGATTGGTCCAGGAACAGAAGCGTTGTCGCGATTAATACAAAGGATGGAAATGTCATGCGTGCCATTGTTTCAGCCTTACTCTATTCTAGGCGCCCTCAACGGGAGCCTGCCCCACTGACGGAGGCACGATCAACTCGCCTGCTTCATCACGGTCGGTTTCGTCGCTCAGATCAACATTGGACTCATACAAACCTTTTTCGGCCATATGAGCATCCGCTTTTCTCAACAAAGCGAAGAGGTTGGCGCCCGTCATATATTCGAAGTCGACCGCCTCTTCGAGCATCTCGCGATAAATCAGTTCGCGCAAAGCATAACGTCGGTCCCCTAAGCCAAGCGAACCGAACAAACGCATGTTCACACCACCGTCGATCTGGCAAATCCGGCAGACCATATACGCCACAGAGCCGGTATCCACCACGTGATCTTGCTGCAAATCCCATGCCGACTTCGCAATGCCTCGCGTTTCCAGTTTCCGCTGCCGATCTACAAAATCCTCAGAACGGTCCTCGCCATCCGCCAGGATGAGCATCGCACGATAGGCTTCATCGACGGTAACCAACGGTATCTCTGTAAGATATGCATAAAAACCGTCGTCCGACAACTCGTCGGGATGAACGTCCGGCACGAACTTTCTCGGACCACTGCAGCCAACGCTCAAGATCCCCAAGGCGATGCCGAAAACACAAATCAACGCTCGTAGCCCATTCACGTTGGGTCTCCACTTGGTATTATTACCCACCCCAAGCGTCCCTGCCACACGATCAACAAAAAAACGCCACACAGCGAAACTACCAGGACCTCCACCGCACGGCAAGAACCAAAACAACGGCCTGCTCAAGCCTTCTCGTCAAATTCCAAGGCCGCCGAATTAATGCAATATCGCAGCCCGGTCGGTTCGGGACCGTCCTCGAACACATGGCCAAGGTGCGCGCCACAGCGCCGGCAAAGCACCTCCGTACGGCACATGCCATGGCTCATGTCCGACTCCGCTTGAACATGTTCTTCGATCATCGGCCGATAAAAGCTCGGCCACCCCGAGCCGGACTCAAACTTCGCATCAGACTCAAATAGCGGCTGACCACAACACACACAGCGGTAAACACCCGGCGCCTTGTGGTTCCAATAGGCCCCGGTGAACGCGCATTCGGTCCCTTTCTTCCGCGTCACTTCATACTGCTCGGGCGTAAGCTGTTCTTGCCACTCCTTGTCCGATTTCTCAACTTCATGGCCCATCTCTTTGATCTCCCACCGAATACGGCCCGCAACCGGGACAACCGAGATATTCTCACTAAAACACTTCATTTTTCCCGAATACAAAGGCATAATGGCTTTCTGGTGAGCATTCTAAGCAAGGGTCTCAAGGGAATGAACAGCCGCATCGCGGACCTGCGACAAACTCGGTCCAGAGGCTTCACGCTCATCGAGTTGCTCGTAGTCATCTCGATCCTCTCGCTGTTGGTCAGCATCCTGCTGCCCGCGTTGACCGGGGCCAGACGCAGCGGACGGGCTATCGTCTGCGAATCACATCTCAGAACACTCGGCCAGGGAATGCAAATCTACGCCAATTTTTATGACGATGTCGTACCCCTCGGAGAATCCAGACTAGACGACGGCTCCATGCACTTCGCAGCTTCGCTTCTACCTGCCCTCAGCGAGCGAAATCTCAACGAAGCAGGACCTTATCAGTCGGTCAGCCTCGAAGCGAAAATGTTGGAACTGGTCGGCGACCACGAAGCATTCCAGTGCCCTGATTTTCCCGAAGAACGGCAACGCCTCGATTTCGTGGTCAACTCGTTCATCCAACCTTACACCCTCACCGACGACCCCGGCCCACCGGGAGACGGCCCAATCAATCAATTCGCAAACGAAGTGGTGGAACGCCGCCTGTTCGCCAGCCTGACACGGATGAGGAAGGACACCAGCCAGTTGATCTACCTCACCGAAGCCCATGCCAAGTTACCCACCAATTCAGGCCAGTACCATGACCTGTTCTACTCCTCCCAGCTTCCGCTCGCTTCCTACCCCAGAATCGCAAATGACAAACGCCATCCCAGCGGGATCAACGCGCTGTTCTTCGATACTCACGTCGAACGCATGCCATTGGAACACATGGATGTCGGCTGGCCGAGTCCCCGTGTCGATCGCCTGCGCTGGTTCACGACGGCCCCGTTGCCCAACGAAGAGACGGAACCATAGTCCAATCGCCTATTGAACCACGTTCAAACGCCCTGGCTCCGAACCCGTTTGCCTCATCCCCAAAAATTCGTCCACCTTCTCCAGCACCAGGTCCGGCTCCAGCTTCTGCATACAATCGTGATGACCTAATGGACAAACCCGAGCCATGCAAGGCTGACAATCCAAATCGAGCTTGACAACGCGCTCCTTGCCGAAACGCGTCTCCGTCCACGCCGGGTCACTCGACCCGAAAATCGTCACCACCGGAACATCGAAGGCTGCCGCAAAATGGCGCGGACCCGTATCATTGGTGACCAGCAGATGGCATCGGCGAATCAAGGCCCGCAAAGGCCCCAGCCCCAACGGAGGATCGACATAAACCTCAATGGGACGATTCGCCGCCGCCTGAAGGCGATCGGCAATCGCACGCTCCTTCGGACCCAACGAAGCCACGACGCGAGCGCCGTAACGCGAAACAACCGCGTCCGCCAGAGCCGCATACTTCTCCGCAGGCCAGCATTTTCCAGAACCGTAGTTCGCACCGGGATTCAAGACGACCAAGGGTTGCTCGGGGTCCAAACTGCCCAAACGCTTGTCAATCGACGATTCATCCTCCATCGACGTCGCGAGCGCCAGCCGGTCTTCAACCTCTTCACAACCGAGATAACGGGCAAGATCGTTGTAGTAATCCAACGCCGGCACAGGAACAAACCGGCGACCTTGACGCAACGGCCTCAGTCGATCGGTCAACAGCCACCCCCGCGCGTCGCGCGCGTAGCCGACCCGCCGTTCCACGCCCGCCAGCCTTGCAATCAAAGCAGAGCGAAACGAATTCGTCAGCAGCACGGCCAAATCAAATCGACGGCGCCGAAGATCTCCGATCAAACCCAGCCGACCAGAATGCTGTGAATCCGGGCGCGCAGGCCAAAAAAACTGCTCGTCGCTCAACCCCGTTCCCGACAAAACGTCCGCCACATAGGGCTTCATCAAATGCACGATGTGGGCGCCCTGAAAGTGACGGCGAATTGCCCGCATCGCAGCAGTCGCCATCACCACATCGCCCACCCAATTCGGAACGAAAATCAGGATGCGACGAGGCTCGATTCCCCCCATGGACTGATTCGCTTTGTCTCGCACAAGCATAGTCTAGTCAGTAAGTTGCGCTGCCACAACGCGTCCGATCTCCGATGAGCCGCGAGCATGCTGGACTTTCCAACGTTTCGCCTCTACATTACCGTTCTTTACGAAACCGTCGTCGAGCCGACGTTCGTAATGTTAGATGATCTCGATCTGGCGCAATCGCAAACAACACCCGATTTTCGCCGAAGGAGACGAAATCGCATGGGTTTGATGGATGGCAAAAAGGGAGTCATATTCGGCGTGGCGAACGACCATAGCCTTGCCTGGATGATCGCCGAAAAGCTGCATGCTGAAGGCGCGGAAATGGCCTTCAATCATCTCCCGGGCGAAAAAATGGAACGCCGAGTCCGCAAGCTGGCCGAACCCATCGGCGCCAAAATCATCGCCCCCTGCGACGTCAGCAAAGACGACGATGTTGAAAACTTCCTCGGCAAGGTGCGAGAATCCTACGATAAAATCGATTTCCTGGTCCACGCCATCGCCTTTGCAAATCGCGAATGCCTGACGGACCGTTTCTGGAAAACCAACCGGGAAGACTTCAAACAGGCAATGGATATCAGCGTGTATTCATTCATCTCTGTTTGCCAAAAGGCCTTCGACATGTTTCGAGAAGGCGCCTCGGTGCTCACGCTCAGCTACCTCGGCTCCGTCCGATTCGTACCGGGCTACAATGTCATGGGTGTTTGCAAGGCCGCTTTGGAAAGCTCCGTTCGATACCTTGCAGCGGACCTCGGCGACCTGAGGCGCGTCCGTGTCAACGCCGTCAGCGCCGGCCCGTGCCGGACGCTCAGCTCGGCCGGAATCGGCGGCTTCGATAAAATTCTCGAACACTACCCCACCAAGTCCCCGCTCAGACGGAACATCGAGTCGGACGAAGTTGGCGGCGCAGGCCTATACCTCTGCAGCGACCTCTCGAGCGGCGTCACCGGCGAAATACACTACGTCGATGCCGGCTACAACATGGTCGGCTGGTAACGCCCTCTGCTAATTCCCATAAACGGCGAAAAATCCCCCAACCCGGCTTGCCGTCTGGCGCCCCCACCATCACTCCGCCTGAGATGAAAACGCGTGATCATTCTCCGAAATAAGGGCGTGAAACTCAGACGCGTCCTTCGCTTCCAGCAAACTGCTCAAAAGCTTGTCATTGGTCACCAAACGGCTCAGCTTCGCCAGCGCCTGAATATGTGTGCTTGTTTCGTTCGTCGGACTGACAAGTAAGGCAATCAAACGAACAGGCTGATCATCAATCGCCGCGAAGTCGATCGGTTCCTCCGGGCGACCACACGCGATCATCAGCTTACCCACCGCATCGCACTTGGCATGAGGAATGGCAAATCCCCGACCGATCCCGGTCGTCCGCTGCGACTCACGCTCAAGCACAGCCTGCAAGAGCTGATCCCGCTTGCTGGTAAGCCCCTGCTCGGCCAGCAGATCCACCAGAACGGTAATCGCCTGCGTCTTGTCAGAAACCTGAAGCGGGATCTTGATGAGATTTTGCGGCAGATAGTCGGTGAGTTTCATCCGTCGTGAGTCCGGTCGTTAAAAAGCCTAAATGGTACAACCCACGCCAAAGAAACTCAACATGAGGAATGAAGCCCCGCCCCCCCCTGCCCGGGGTCGAATACCTGAAAAATTCACGGCGACAACAGCTCATCCACAAACAACTGAACGTCATCACCATCCGCCCCATTTTGATCGTTCATATCCGCGGCACAGATCAATCGAGGATCAGTCTCGAGCCCCACCAGAACCTGCACAAAATCCGGCAGATCGACCAACGTCACCTGTCGATCGCCGTCGAGGTCTCCTTTCAATTCGACGTCAAACTGTCCGTCCCCGTCAGGATCGACAACCAGCGGATCAGGACCGTCCGGACAACCACAGGCATAAAGGATCGCAGGGTCGATTTCATCGCACGGGTCATCGGGAAGCGGCACGGGACGAGGCGGGAAAATAGCCATCTCGACCGGAATGCGACCGCCCTCACTCAGCCAGAGATCATACGCCACTTGCCCGGCATTGCCCGCCATGCCGGCGTTCGGATTCGTATCCCGCAGAAACTCAATGTATTCCTTCGTCGTCGCCTGATAGTAGAGCATCACCTTCGCGCCGAGGGCATAAGCCGGGATCTCAAAAAACGTGTCATCCCAATATTGCCCGTCGGCATAACTGTAGGCCACCGGCGAAGCCTGGACCGCCGCAAAACCGGCATTGGTAAATCCACGCGGAGGAATTCGATTGTCTTTGTAAATCGTATTCGTCAAGACAAAATGTTGGTCCGGACCGGCGGTACGGTTGGTCAGGCCCGCAAGATAACTGTCGATACCGCCGATCATCTCGTACACCTTCGTGTTCGCAGTCACCAGATCGCCGGTGCTGAAGTCATACGCGCCATACTCCTCCGACGGGTTGACGGCATCCGTGCAGTCAAAGAACTGAACGGTGATCCAGATTCGCCGCCCTTCAGGATAACCGCTCGGCAACTTGTGCCCGGTCTGATTAACCACACGAACCTTCAATTGGTCGATCCCAGGAGTCTGCGAGTCGTCAAGCGTCACCTCGAGATCCGCCGCACAACGCAGCATCTTGATGTTCCGCTGAATGTTCGTATCGATCGAGTCGTTGGAAACCTCACCGGGCGACACCGTGCCGGTATCGCCGTATTGCGCCTTGATCGCCTCCAACTGCCACGTGCTGGCGCCACTCAGAAAGTGATGCGGCAGATCCGGCCGAGGCGGGCGCTGCTGGCATCCTTGAGCCGTATAAACCGGCATATGACAGTCCTGACAATCCGCCACAAACGTCGCACCAGGCCCCCCGTATCGACCGCCCAGATCGACGCCCGCACCCACCGCAAAGTCGCTCTTGAGCCATTCGCTGAACGTACGCTCGATCGGAACCATGTTGTATTTGTTGCCGTCGGGATGCGGAACGCCCGTGCCGTTGAACTCGAACCCCGTACCAGCCATGTTGAGACTGAAATGCGGCGTGCTCACGTCATGACAGGTCGAACAGATCTGAGAACGCCGGTGGAACGGCGATTCATAAGTGGGACAGGGAATCGGCATGCCCATGTCATCTTCGCACTGATCCTGCGTGTCTATAAAGTGAAAAGTCTCGCAAGCGGCCTCCCCGGGCCCCGTGCCCAAAGGAAACGGCCCTCGCCGACGATCGTAGGGGTCGACCACGTAGTTCGCAGAAACACCAAAGCCAGGACTGCTCGGCATTCCCTGATCCATCGATTGAACCGGTGCATCGGCGCCTAAGGCGGCCAGGATATCCGCATCCACCGCCGGTGCATCACCCATCACATTAAACGGATCGACCATGCGATGACAGAAGTTACAGTTCACGCCGTCGCGGTCCGCCTGAGTGATGAGAGCGCCGCTCGTCGGTGTGGAGCGGCCCTCCAACCAGGCCTTCGGAACGTGACAACGAATGCAAATGTCGCCCGAGCCCGGAGCGTCCGCATTGGCAATATCCAGACAAGCGTAAAAAACAGGATCACGGGCCGAATTCGCCATGAGACTCCCGGCCCATTCGTCGAAAATCACGGCGCTTCCGCTGTGACAGGCAAGACAATCTTCGGCGCCGGTCACAATCTCGTTGCCCGGCGCCAGACTGTTCGGTTGCGTTCCACGCATGTAGAAATTGTTGATATTCGTCGGCAATGGAACGGGAGTCCCCGCCAGAACGCTCGCCGAACTGACAACAATCAACACAACACTATGAGCGAAGACCGAAAACTTGATCATGGTTAGGAATCCGTGAAATGAGCGCCAACTCTCCCCCTGTAAAGCAAACGCCGCGAATACCGATAAGTCCCCAAAGCGAGCTTACCTACTCCCTTGCACGCATCTATGATGATACCGGCTCGCTACAGACGAATCAAACGCAAGCTACGAGACAACAGGACGAACTGGACGTTCCGCGTCCCATAGAAACCTACTAACCCTAATAACTAAACCTGAAGAAACTAAACTTCATTCCCGGTATCGCGCAATAGGGGATTTTTTCGCACCCCGCACAACCTCCCGTCCCTCGCCAGCTTGTCTTTTCCTGAAACACGAAAAAGACTACATTAAGCTCGAAACTCGTACTTCTTTGGAGCCAAATCCATGTCCGAAGACACGATATCCGTTCGCACCGTGCGTGCTCCGCGCGGTCCAGAAATCTCCTGCAAAGGCTGGCATCAGGAAGCTGCTCTACGCATGCTTCACAACAACCTTGATCCCGAAGTCGCCGAAAAACCGGACGAACTGATCGTCTACGGCGGCACAGGAAAAGCCGCACGGTCCTGGCCTGACTTCGACAAAATTGTTCGAGCACTCAAAAAAATTGAAAACAATGAAACCCTGCTCGTGCAAAGCGGACGCGCCGTCGGCGTCATTCGCACACACGAAATGGCCCCGCGCGTGCTGATCGCCAACTCGATGCTCGTCCCGAGCTGGGCGAACTGGGACGAGTTCCGTCGCCTGGAAGCGATGGGCCTGACCATGTACGGCCAGATGACCGCCGGAAGCTGGATCTACATCGGCACCCAAGGCATCCTTCAAGGCACCTACGAAACCTTCGGCGCCGCCGCCCGCCGACACTTTGCCCCCTCTCCCTCCCAGGAAGAGGGCCGGGGTGAAGGTCCAACCCCCTCTCCCTTCCAGGGAGAGGGCCGGGGTGAGGGTGAAGGCCCCCTCGCCGGCCGCCTGCTCATCACCGCCGGACTCGGCGGCATGGGCGGCGCTCAACCGCTCGCCGCCACGATGCAGGGCGCCGCCTGTCTTTGCATTGAGGTCGATCAGAATAGAATAGACAAACGTATAAAAACAAAATACCTCGATGAAGCCACCGACGACTTGGATCACGCGCTTGAAAAACTCGGTGCCGCACGACGCGACAAACGCCCCCTCAGCGTCGGTCTCCTCGGCAACGCGGCGTCGGTCCTCCCCGAACTCAACAAACGAGGCATCGTCGCCGACATCCTCACCGATCAGACCAGCGCACACGATCCGTTGAACGGCTACGTCCCCCATCAGCTCCCCTACAAACAAGCCCTGGAGCTACGAGAAAACGATCCGGAAAAGTATGTCCGGCTCTCCATGGAGGCCATGGCCGTCCACGTTCAAGCCATGCTCGACATGCAAAAGGCCGGTGCGATCACGTTCGACTACGGCAACAACATCCGAGGCAACGCAAAACAGGCAGGTGTCGAAAATGCGTTCGACATTCCCGGCTTCGTCCCTGAATACATTCGCCCGTTATTCTGCGAGGGGTCCGGCCCGTTTCGCTGGTGCGCCGTCAGTGGCGACCCGGCCGACATCGCCGCGACCGATCAGGTCATTCTCGATCTCTTTCCCGAGAACGAACACCTGAAGCGCTGGATCACACTGGCCGGCGAGAAGATCGCGTTCCAGGGGCTGCCCTGCCGCATTTGCTGGCTGAGCTACGGCGAACGCGCCAAAGCCGGTCTCGCATTCAATGAACTCGTCCGCACGGGCAAGGTGTCCGCGCCGATCGTCATCGGCCGAGACCATCTCGACTGCGGCAGCGTTGCCAGCCCCAATCGCGAGACCGAAGGCATGAAGGACGGCAGTGACGCGATTGCCGACTGGCCGATTCTGAACGCTCTGGCCAACACCGCTTGCGGCGCGAGTTGGGTGAGCGTGCATCACGGAGGCGGCGTCGGCATCGGTCTTTCGATCCATGCCGGCATGGTTTGTGTTGCAGACGGCACAGACCTTGCCGCGGAGCGATTGGACCGTGTCCTCACCTGTGACCCAGCCATGGGCGTTTTCCGCCACGTCGACGCCGGCTACGAAAGCGCCGAACAAATCTCGGTCGAGCGCGGTGTGAATATTCCAAAATAGAACTAGCCGGTCGCTTCGGCACCGGCCTGGGCGACGGTGTGGTCGTTTTCGACGGTGTCGCCGGAAACACCGATGGCGCCGATGATCTCGCCAGAGCCGTTCTTGATTGGAACACCGCCGGGGAATGAGATCAGACCGTTGTTCGAATGCTCAATGTTGTAAAGGCTGCCGCCGGGCTGGGAAAGTTTGCCGATTTCGCCGGTGGGCATGTCGAAGAAACGCGCTGTTTTCGCCTTCTTGATCGCGATGTCGATCGATCCGAGCCAGGCGTTATCCATACGAAGAAACGCCTTGAGGTTCGCACCGGCATCCACGATCGCGATGTTCATTTTGACGTTCAGGTCCGCCGCCTTTGCCTTGGCCGCATCGACTGCGGCCCGTGCCTGTGTCGTGGTGATATCACTCATGTTCAACTCCTCTTATCTTTGATTAGGCCAAATGTTCTTCACCGGAAAAGGTACCGAGCTGCGATTCATTTTTCAATGAGATTGACTCACGCTTGCGGCGAGCGGTAAATCCCGCGACGATGCATGGATGTCCGATCCTGTTTCGAAACAACCCGGCCAGCGGCGTGACGAGGGCGTGGAACCGCCCAAAGGCGTTGAGTCTCCGTGGGTTCTGCTGCGTTCGGCCGGATTTCATCCCTTCATTTTTAAGCGCATGATTCGGGCCGTCGATCCCGCGGCCGGCGCCGGTGACGTCGTCAATCTTTACGACAGAAATCATACGCTCTTCGGTCGGGCGCTTTACAGTCCCGATTCGCAGATTGCGCTGCGGGTGTTGGCCTATGGGAACGAGGCGGTTGACGACACGTTTTGGCAGTCCCGACTGGGGAGGGCGGTCGCGTTTCGACGGCGTCTGCGACTCGACGAAGTGACCGACGCCTATCGTCTCGTCCACGCCGAGGGCGACGGCCTCAGCGGGTTGATCGTGGAGCGTTATGCCGATTGCCTGGTGTTTGAGTTGTTTTCGATCGGGATGTATCAGCGTTGTCAAATGTTTGCCGGTGCCCTGGCCGACGTGCTGGGTCCCCCGAGGAGTCTTGATTTTCTCGTACGGGACGGCGCCGAGTGGCGGACGGTCGTCCGGGCCGATGAACGAATCGAACGGATCGAGGGTTTCAAGGTTCCTGATTCGAAGCGTCGCGCAGTCGGCCCGGTGACGGTTCGTGAGCACGGCATACGTTATCGGGTCGACGTTTCGGCCGGCCACAAGACGGGTTTCTTTTGTGATCAACGTGACAATCGCCGGCGATTCGCCGAGTTCTGTGACGGCGCGGAAGTGCTTGATCTCTGCTGTTACACGGGTGGTTTCGGACTGTGCGCGAAGGTCCTCGGCCATGCCAGCGAGGTGACATCGGTCGATCTTGACGAAAAGGCGATCGCCATCGCACGGAAGAACGTTAATTTGAATCAAACGCGAATTAACCTGGTTCATTCCGACGCCTTCATCTATCTACGGCAGATGATCGCCAATGGCCGCCAGTATGACTGCGTCGTCTGCGACCCTTCCAAGTTTGCTCCGAGCCGGGCGGGCATTGAGGAGGCACTGAAAAAATATCGCGATCTCAACGGCCTTGCCCTCCAGGTCGTTCGGCCAGGCGGCGTTTTGTTGACCTGCAGTTGCAGCGGACTGGTGACAAGGCCCATGTTTGTCGAGGCGATTCGAAACGGGGC
The DNA here is from genome assembly GCA_022360095.1 of Phycisphaerales bacterium. GTDB lineage: Bacteria > Planctomycetota > Phycisphaerae > UBA1845 > UTPLA1 > JAKSDK01. The sequence continues at coordinate 34,692 of JAKSDK010000788.1, read as the reverse complement.
TCGATATGCCAAGCGGCAAATTCAAGTGTTCGACCAGACCGGAGCAGCGGCGGACCATCCGGTGATGCTGAACTGCCCGGAGTCTGAATATCTTAAGGCGGTCTGGTGTCGGGTTTTGTGAGGGGGGATGTAAAGACCGGGCCGGCACGGCCCGGCTCACTTTGACCGGCACGGCCCGGCTCGCTTTGACCGGCACGGGCCGGCTCGCTTTGGGCGGCGCGGGGCGGCTCGCTCTTGGGTTCCGTTGGATCGAAATCGAGGCCGTAGAGATCCCGGACGGTCTTTCGGATCGCGTGGAGGAAATCCGACCGAGTGTAAGGCTCGCCTGTGGGCTTCCTGCCATAGGGCGCCGTCAGCGATTCGTCACCATCGGCGGCGGAGGGCTTGCGACCCTTTGTATTCGCATGGCGCAAACGAGCAACCTGGACCGACGCCTTGTTTTTGTCTTCGGCTACGTCGTGCTTCCTGAATTCGCAAAAGGCCTGGAACAGTTTGCATATCCGGGCGGCATCGATCTCCTCGTTGTGGAACGCCTCGATGAGCTGTTCGAGGGCCGTGTGTTCCAGAGTCCGGCGAAGGGTTCGGCTTTTTTCGTGGGACGCGGTGGTCATGGGGAGACTCCTTGTTCAGGGAACCGGGTCGGTACGACCCGGCTCGCATCGGTCGGTACGACCCGGCTCGCATGGGTCGGTGCGAGCGGGGTCGCATTGGACATTTACTTGTTCTTAGGGAGCCATGCCGTGAGGAGCAAATATTTTTTTGTGCCAAGTTCGGAACAAAAAAGGATGTCTTTTGGGGGATAGGAGTTGAGCGGACAAAAAATCCGCCAAACGGGCAAGCCAAGGTGAATCGAAAACGCCGAACGGTACGCTGAGCCGAATCGAGCAACTCGAAACAACGGTCAGCTTTCGCGCTTTAGGTTGATGCCCTTGTTGTCATCCTCGGTCTTGTTTTGCATCGAATAGTCGGCGTCCTGGCGATCATGATTGACGGCGAGCTTTTGGCGGTAGAGTTCCATGACGTCGTGGGCGTCGAGGCCCAGGCATTGTGCCATGGAAATCCAGAAAAAAAGAAGGTCAATCACCTCAACCCGGGCATTCTGGAGATCATGCAATTCGAAGCGGCGGCCCTGTTTCGCTTCAGCACACCAATGCTTCCAATAGATGCAGTCACGCAGTTCCTCAAGCTCGCTGGCGGCGGCCATGATGTAGTTGTTCAGCCATTGGCCCGCGAGCTTCGGGTCGAAGTTCTTTCGCAATGTCTCGGGATCGAAGCCGATTCGCTTGTTTAGATCGGCCTGGTGTTGGAAAAGTTGCTCAAGCATGGCTTCGTAGCTTATCGGGAATCTGAGAAAAAAGCACGGACCCGGACACTTGATCCCCGAGCTTTTTTCGAGGCCCCGATACACGATCAAGAACGCTTTTTTTGGAAATAGTCGGCGTTGATCTGCACGTACTGCGTGTATTCTTCGGGAAGTTCGTCGTCGAGAAAGATGGCGGTGACGGGGCACTCGTCGATGCAGAGGCCGCAATCGATGCAGGTCTCAGGGTCTATGTAGAGCATTTTTTCGTCTTCGAAGTCCGGGTCGTCGCTCGTGGGATGAATGCAATCGACGGGACAGACGGCGACACAAGCAGTGTCCTTCGTGCCGACGCAGCGTTGGGTGATGACATGAGTCATGGCGTACGTAGTCCGATGATTCAAGAAGATTATATGTGGGGAGGAATAGGGGTTCTATTTGAGCTTTCGTATTTTTGGGGACCCGGGGGAGGCATGCCCCGGGCTTTTAGGATAAGCAACAGCGTAAGAAACTACTCTTAGACGGTGGCGGCCTTGGGGGGTTTCTCGCCGGAGACGTTGGCGGGTGAAAAGCCATGACGCATGGTGTTTTCGGAGACGGTTTTCGGCAGCGTGAATTGTTGCAAGTAGTCCGGGCCGCCGGTTTTGGTGCCGAGGCCGGAGAGGTTGAATCCTCCAAAGGGCTGGCGGTCGACGCGCGAAAGCGTAATCTTGCGGTTCACATAGATCATTCCGGCGTTCAACCGGCGTTTGGCTGTCTCGATGTTCGCAGGGCTTCGCGAATAGACGCCACCGGTCAGCGCATAGGGCGTGTTGTTGGCGAGTTCGACGGCGTGTTCGAAGGTTTCGGCACACATGACCGCAAGAACAGGGGCCATGATCTCCTCGACGGCAATCCGAGCATCCGGCGGCACGTCGGCGAAGATCGACGGCGCCATGAAATGAGCGCCGTTTTCATCCCGGACCAGACGACCTTCGAGTATGCAACGAGCCTGCTCCTTACCGTGTTCGATATATCGCCGGGTTCTCTCAAGAGCCTCTGCATCGATGAGAGGGCCGATGGTGGTGCCGGGCAGATCGGCGGCGGCGGGCTGGATGGCCTCGGCGGCCTCGACAAGCTTGGACAGATAGGCTTTGTAGGCCGATTTCAGGACAATGATGCGGGAACAGGCGGTGCACTTCTGCCCGGAGTAACCGAATGCGGAGGCGATTGTCGCCTGCACGGCCTCATCGATGTCGGCATCGTCGTCGATGATGATGGCGTTCTTCCCACCCATCTCGGCGACGACGTGCTTGAACGAATGTCGCTGCGGATGAAGCCGACGAGCGTTTTCGATGATCCGGCAACCGACTTCACGTGAGCCCGTAAAGGCGATCATATCAACTCCGGAATGCTGGACGAGGTATTCGCCGACATCGTGTCCGGGGCCGGTGACATAGTTCAGTACGCCTTTTGGCAATCCGGCCTCTCTTAAAATCTCGTGCATCTTGGCGGCACAGACGCCGGCGGCGCTTGCGGGTTTCATAATGACCGTGTTCCCTGTGACGAGCGCCGCGGCCGTCATTCCTGTGAGAAGGGCCGTGGGGAAGCAGAAGGGCGCGACGACGAGCACAACACCGCGCGGCATGTAAAGGTATTCGTTGGTTTCACCGGGATAATCCCGACGTCGCGGGCGCCGCGTGAGGCGGCGCATTTCATGCGCATAGAATCGAAGATAGTCGGCGGTCTCCATGAAATCGCCTTGCGCCTCTCGCCAGGTTTTGCCAACCTCCCGGATCATCCAAGCGGTGATTTCGAAACGACGTCTGCGGAGGATGTCTGCAGCCTTGTCGAGCAGATCGGCCCGTTCGGCCGGCGACTTCCGGGACCAGCCCTCGAGGGCGGTTCGCGCCGCCTCCACCGCGCGGTCCGCGATCGCATGGTCGCAGACGGCCGTTTTCCCCACGACTTCGCGAGGGTTCGAGGGATTCCTTGAATCTCGCCATTCGCGCGTATCGTGGTTGACCTCGTTGATGACTGCCGGATATTTCCGTCCGCACAGGGCGCGGACCTCTCCCAGGGCGTCGTGCATGGCTTGCCTGTTTTCCGGTCGTGAGAAGTCCATATCGGGTTCGTTTTCGAAGGGCTGCATTTCGTTGTACTCGTCCGGGTCTTGGATAAGGGGTTTTGGTATCGTTGGGCCGAGAGGAGGCTCTCGGTCGAGTTTTTCGGGATTCGTCAACAGACGGGTGACCGGCAGATGTTCGCCGAAACTCTGACGAAGGAACGATTCGTTCGAAGTGTTCTCGATCAGACGCCGAATCAGGTAGGCCATTCCGGTCACGAGGTCGCCGAAAGGTGCGTACACGCGAATTCTCTGCTTCATCCCGACCATCGCGCGTTTGAGTTGATCACCCATGCCGGTGAGCATTTGGAGTTCCAAGGTGCGGGGCGGCAGACCGAGCGCGTCTTCCATGGCAATCACGTATGCGATGGAGCGGACGTTGTGGCTGGCAAATGCCGGGCGGATGATGTCTGCATTCTCAAGCATCCTCCTCGCGACCGATTCGAAGGCGATATCCGATTGCCGTTTCTCCGTAAAGAGCGGAATGGGCCAGCCATTGCGCACGGCGTCCGCCGTTTCAGAATCCCAATAGGCGCCCTTGACCAAGCGCACGGTGATCGGCGTACCGCGTTTGCGGGCCCATGCCATCAGCGTCGCGATATCGGATTCGCCATCGGGCATGTAGCACTGGATCACAATGCCGCAGTCGGACCAATCCTTGAACTCCGGCTCCATGAGAACGCGTTGATAAATGTCAAGCGTCAGATTCTTGACGGCGTAATGCTCCATGTCGATGTTGACGAAAGCGCCGCAGTCCCGGGCAACGCGAAGGATCGGTCTTAATCGATCCAACACCGCTTCGGCCGCCCCGTGCGGATCGATCGGGTCGAACTTCACCACAATCGCGGAAAGCTTCAGTGAGATGTTGACCTTGGGGAGCAGTCCCCAAGGTGCCCGGTCGAGAATCGGCACGTCGGACCAACCTCGAGCTTCACGGCTCAGGTGCTTAAACAGGTTGATGTATAGCTCCTGATTTCGCCTGGCGATTCGGTCGGCGATGATCGTCTCCCCCAACACGTCCAGGGTGAAAGTCATTCGTCGTCGGCGCATGCTGCGTACAGACGCGAGCGCCTGCTCCGGCGTGGAGCCGGCGATGAACTGCCGGGCGCCCTGAGTGCAGGCGAATCGGGCCGCGTTTGCGACGAGGGAGGCGTAGGCTGAATCGTGTCGGCGATAGGCTAACGCAAGTTGCAAGAAGCCGGGCCACGCGGAAAACCTTTTTTCCGATGGGCCGTCTTTTCCCGGTTTCAAGTATTCGTCCAGATGTCTGGCGATTGCAGCCGGGTCCTGCAATGCGGGCATGACCTCGATGAACCGGAACAATCTCAGCTTTAGGCTTTCGTCTCGTGTCAACCAGTTCATGGCCAACTGCTGCCAGAACTCTTTGGAGAAGACCGACGGCGCCGCCGCTTCGGCGCGCTGAAAAATCTCTCGCCCGATCCGCTTGGTTGCAACTTCGAGAGATGAGGGACTGATGCGCGACAGGATCATGTGAGTGCCGTTCCCCGACAGCTAGAGTCTAATCGTCCACGGTCCGCTCGACAAGCATTGCGACACCATGCCGGAAGTCATAGACTTGTTCCTGGAATCCGGTTGAGCGCCGAGGGTTTCGGGACCGGGTTCGTATGGTCAACAGGTGTTATGGCAAAACAAGCAAGAAAAATCAATCTCGGTTGGTGCGTCGCCCTATCGGCGTCGGCGTTGATGATGACGCCGGGCTGTGAAGACAAGCGCCGCCATCGTTCTTCTGAAGACGTCGTGTTTGCCGCCGTTCAAGCGCCCCTGCCGGACGATGCAGCACCTGACGACGTCATCAAGACGCTGTTGGCCTCACTCAAGGAACTCCACAGTACGCGGCAATCCGGTCTCGGCACGCCCGATCGGAAGGATCACTACGACAAGACCATGGGCGAGATCCTGAGCCTTGCCGCTCAGGAGCACATCCACGAAGGCGTGAAGAAAAAGGGCTCTGCCATCATTCCCAAGAATGTGACGAAAAACGCCGCCGTCAGGCTGGTGGTGGAGTCGTGGGCATCGATGGTCGCGCATTATGTGGACGGCTTTCTGCTCGAGACGATCAGCGTCCTGAGCGGAGGCAAGGAGATCGCCAGCGTCCGAATCCAAGTCGAGAATCCGAGAGAGCGAAAACTGCTCAACGAAATTGAGGCGTTGCCGGAAATCACGGAGACGAAGGATTCGTCCGGCAATCCCCTGCCCAAGACCAGTCCCGACTATCTGAAACTGGTCAGACCCAAGGCTCTGGCCAAGGGCTTCAACGTTCCCATTCGCGCCGAGTTGCAGTTCCATCTTCGAAGAGTAGACGGCGCATGGCGAGTCACTCAACTGTCCATTGGTCCCGTCACGTCTCGTACAACGATCACCGTACCGGTGAATTCGCCGGCGAATCCCTGAGACATCAAACGGCTTCCGTCACGGTCCTGTTGCGCAAAGCAAACGTCCTCGTGCTATTCATACCCTGGGCAAGAAGTTATGAGCCTCAGCGAACGGTCCGCCCCTCTTTAACGTGATGTTTTCATGCAACAACTGTTACATCCGGACCCCTGAGGGCTCGACGGAGGCCAGTGATAGAACTGCTTACCGGTCTTTGACTTAGCGATCAAGGCGTCGGCTCAAATCCATTGTCTTCGCGACCGGCACATCCCTTGCACGTTATGGGGTCCGAGGGGAAAGACTTTTTTGAAATACAAGCCTCCACGGTCATAAAATACTCGCCTTACGTTGCGAAGGGGGGAAGCCATGGGGGTTTCGTTGGCGCCTATCTCAGGCGTGGTTCATCATCCATACAATCTCTGGATTTGGCGACTGCGCCATTGCGGGTTTCCCTCTGTCTTCAACTGCCGGATCGGGCGACGGCCGTCGGCGTTGGAGGTTCAGCCTCATCGACACGTCCTCGTCACCCCGGTCGATTATGTCGAACTCCGTGCGTTGGCGATTGCCCGACAGGACATCGAAGGACGCGTGGAACGGTCGGAGGGCTTTGGGCTCGGTGGCCGCGTTCTGCGTCTTTGGCCGTTTCGGTGGCCGGCCCATGAACCGCAAGTGCTGCCTCCCGAGCCGAAGCAAAATCCGGCGCCAGAGGTGGGGCATTATGTTGATATTTTGTTTTGACTGGTCTTCCGCGGGACGATTTCTCGCAAAAGACCTCGGGCAGGATGCCCGGGGCTTTGGGGGACCGTCGTGAGGTTTTGGTGGTAACATGAGAATTAATCGTCGAAAGGTTGTTTATCTTCGATGAAGTATTGTTTGAGATTCGGCTCCAAGGCGTTCAGGTCGATTCGAATCGCGGGGGGCATCGCGTGAAAGCTATGCCAGAACAGATGCACCTTGTCGTGCAAGGCTCGATCTCCGATGAAACGCAGGGCTCCGTGCAACGTCTTGGCCGTGTAGGTTCCGTCGAGTTGAATTCGTTCAAGGTCGAAAAAGCGTCGAGCGAGGTTCGCGGATGACTCGGTGAAGTGGGCATATCCTCTTCCCAGTGACGTCCGGATGACGGTGAGTTCTGCAGGATCAATGACGACCTTCGGCACATTCGTGTCGCCGGTCTGCATGTGGTCAAGGGTTCGCATGGCCAGTTTTGCCCAGCGGTTCGGCGTACAGTACCAACGATAGGAAACGACGACGCCGATGAGTTTCACCTTTAGGCCGGCCAACTTGCACCCCAGCGCCAGACCGGCCATGGTCCCGAGACTGCCCAGCGCGCCATACAGATAGTCCGGCTCCGGCAGGACACCGGCATCAATTTGTCGCTTCAACTCAAAGGCCGCGTTGACATGACCAATGCACGATAACGGCGAAGTGCCGCCCGGTGGAATGATGTAAGGCGGCGTTTCGTGTTTGGTTGAAATCTTGTTCTTCAACAGGCACCATGCGAGCTTGGGCAGGATCGTCACATAATTCGCGGGGACATAGATCACGCCTCGGGACAGTCCTGCTTGAAGATTGCGACGCACATAATCGGCAATCGGCTGCCTTACGATGAAGGCCATGGTATTCATTCCAAGGTTGTCGGCGTGACAGGCAGTCTTGCAAATGTGATGGCTGCCGGCCGAACTGAAAGTGAGAATGGTGTCGGTTCGTCGGCGTTTGGCTTCTGCGAGCAGAAACTCCAGTCCTCGCACTTTGTTGCCGCCGCATTCGCTGTGACTGAGGTCTTCTCGCTTGACATAGAGCGTTTTAATTCCGTGTTCTTCAGCGAAGTGTCGCGTGTGCGTCACCGGCGTCGGCCAGTTTCCGAGCGGCAGCCGGGGGATCGCCTCGGCCAAACGCGGGTAGGCTTGAAACAACGGCAGGTCACGGGATTTTTCTCGATTCGGCATGGCAGGATCAATCGCGTTCTGAGGCGACTCACTGAGACGGGAGGTCGACGCCGTCCACGATGCCGATGATCGAATGATCCACCGGTACGAACGAGGGATCGAGGGCCATGGCCGCTTCGCGACCGCCTTCGTAGTAAACCAATTCGCGTGGGCCTGCCATGCGTGTTGCGTCGGCGCAGACGACGGGCGCGCCGGTTTCCTCCTGGTTTTTGCCGAGGGGCTGGACGATGAGCATCGGCACGCCTTCAAGACCTTCATAGACCATGCACGGAACAACAGTGCCGATGACGCGGCCGAGCAACATCACCCATCCTCCGCAAATCGAGTGCTTTTCGACAGATGACTCCGCAGTTCCTGGTCGAATCGGGAGATGACGGTCACACAGGGCGGCTGTGGGCGATCTGCGATGGCTGCCACGCCGATTTCAAGGGCGGCCTCAACATCCGCGCGCAGTCCTGAGAGATGGGCCAGGCCTTTTCCGCCGAGGCCGTCGCCAAGACGTATCTCCACGATCTCGACATTTGCCCCCTTCACCGCGGCGTCGGCGGCCTGTATCACGGCGGCCAGCGTCGACGTTTCAATGACGCCGACGGCGTCCGTGAACCAGTCCCCTCGTCGGCTCAGGACGGCTGCATAAACTCTTTCGTCAACGTCACAGAGAAGCGTTTGATCGAGGATGGCCGTTTCGCCGACTCGTCGCCCTTCCTGATAAGACTCCTCGACGTCGGCCACTTCGCCGTTGAAGAGAATCGCGTATTTTCCAGGTTGGAGCGATCCTGCGCGAAGCAGTTTGATTGGCGCTTTTTTAATCAGGGCGTCGGAGGCGCGCGTACCGACGGCAATGCTGGAGAATTCGAGCAGTGCCAGTGCCGGTGGGTGGGTCATTAAATTACCTTAGTTTCGCTTCGCTGAAATAACGTCACTTGCATTTGGGGGCGCACTTTCGCCCGGACCCCGGGCAGGGGGGGCCGGGGCTTTTTTATACAATTCGAAAATGGTCTTTTAGTACACATCGTCGTTCGCGGGAGAAAGAGCGAGGGTCCGTGAGGCCTTCGCCTGTGGGACTTGCGATGGAAAACGAGCAATAACCCTCGCCGCCCTCGCCGAGACCGGCATAGATTGGGCCGTTTTTCACAAAGATGCTGCAATTGATCTCGCGTGCCATGCGGCTCAGGTTACCCAGGTGCAACGAGTGCATCGCGGCGGAGTGGCCGAAACCGTGCTCGGCAGCGATGGCGAGATCGATCGCTTCATCGGCATTTCGGACCCGTGCGAGCGGCAGGACCGGCATGAGTTGCTCGGTCCAAATTAGCGGATGGTCCACGTTCACATCGAGCACAACAAGCCGGATCGTATCAGGCACGCGCATGCCGATCTGTTCGAGGATGAGGTTGGCGTTTTTGCCGATCCATTTGCGATTGATCACGCCCGGCCTTCGTGGACCGCGGGTCTCCTCGAAGATGACCTTTTCAATTGCACTGATCTGCGGCTTCGTCAGGACAATCGCGTGGTTGGCTTCCATGACTTTGAGCAACCGGTCGGCGACGGACTCGACGACAAAGACTTCCTTTTCATCCGTGCAAATCACGTTGTTATCGAATGAGGCGCCTTTGACGATGTTGCGACCGGCATTGTCGATTTCGGCGGTTTCATCGACGACGACAGGCGGATTTCCCGGTCCGGCGCAGATGGCCCGCTTTCCGCTACCCATCGCAGCTTTTACGACGCCTGGTCCCCCGGTGACGACCAGGAGCCGAATGCCCTTGTGATGCATCAACTCCTGAGCACTTTCGATGGTGGGCTCCGCCATGGCGGTCACGACATTGGGCGGACCGCCTGCACGGACAACCGCCTCATTGATGAGCCCGACGTTGCGGCATGACACGCGTTTGGCATTCGGATGGACATTGAACACGACCGTATTTCCCGCCGCGAGCATGCCGATGCTGTTGCAGATGATGGTCGACGTCGGATTGGTGGTCGGCGTGATGGCGGCGATGACGCCGAAGGGCGCTTTTTCCATCACGGTCAGGCCGTCGTCCCCGGAGACAGCTCGGGGTTCCAGAGCTTCGGTGCCCGGTGTTTTTCGCGTGACGAGGCGATTTTTGATGATCTTATCTTCGACGCGTCCCAGGCCGGTCTCCTCCCGAGCATCTCGTGCCAACGAGATGGCATTCGCGAGCATCGATTCTCGAATTGAGGCGATCACGTTTTTTCGTTGTTCGAGGCCGAGCTTCGAAAAGTCGTCGAAGGCCGTTCGAGCTGCGGCGACGCAGTCATCGATCGAACGGAAAACGCCCATCGGCAGCGAACCGCCGCGGGCGACGGCTTCCTTTTGGGCGGGCTGGAGCGCATGCGTGGGCGCGGCGTGATCCTCGCGCAATCTGCTTAGAACCTGTCGGGCGATTGCGTCGATGGATTCGTTGTTGAGGCGCGTCATCGGGATCCATGCAGAATGTAGAACCTAGGCGTTAGAATTCTACGGACATCCACTCTCAATTCTTTTTATACTTCGTTTCGCCGGCGACCTCCCATTGGTCCACAATCGCCATGACGACGGCGTCTACGGGTCGTTTGTCGGTCATGACGGTCTGGCGGGCGCTGCTGCCGCTTGCATAAAGCACGACTTCATCGACGCCTGCACCGACGGCATCAGCGGCGACGACCGTCGGACCGGAAGGTTTTCCCTCAGGATCGACGGCACGGAGGATCAGGAACTTCAGCCCATCGAGGCTTTGCTCCTTTCGCGTCGCGACGACAGTGCCTACCACTTTGGCCAAGAGCATATCAGTCCTCAAACCAGGGTCTCGGTCGATGGCGCCTGCGTGCAATCCACAGGAGCCACACAGGCGTTCGTGTTCAGTTCAGCGACGACGACCGCCTATGACTTTTTCTTGCCGCCGCCCTGTCGGCCAAGCGGCAAGACCTCGTCGATATTCGTGTGCGGACGGGCAATGACGTGCACAGATACGATTTCGCCGACCCGTGAGGCGGCCGTTTGCCCGGCATCACATGCCGCCTTGACCGCTGCGACGTCACCGCGGACGAGTGCGGTCACATAGCCACCGCCGATCTTTTCATAACTCACGAGTTCGACCTTTGCGGCCTTGACCATGGCGTCTGCGGCTTCGACCATCGCGGCGAAGCCTCGGGTTTCGATCATGCCTAGTGCATCAGCCATTGCTGGATTCCTCCGAAATCAGGATGTGTTACGAGTCGTGCGTTTTCTATTATTCAGTCTGGCCGTCGCGACCGGCGACGGTTTGTTTCATTTCTTTTCAACAGCGCGTCCAGTGACGGAATCGATCGCGGCTTCAGCCGCGCGATAGCCGACATCGATGTCTCGCTCCTCTCCGCCCAGAAACATGCGGCCAAAACTACCGAAGGTTCGGACCTCGAGCACGTTGATGTCCGCAGCCTTCTCCGCTTCATTGGCGGCCAGCGCCGCGTATGCGGCCGGCACCATCTCCATGATATAGAGCGAATGCCCCGGAAGGATCATGTTTCCGTGACGCATGCGGTTAATGAGCTGGGTTTGATAGGCATCCACATTCCGAATGACCTGACTGGAAGAGACGACCGGTTTATGACGATTCTCTTCTTTCAAGTCCAGCGTTTTCAGAATGGCCCGTCCGGCGTCGCGTGTGTCGGCTTGTGAATCGGAATGGATTTCGAGCATCCCGTAGAGTCGCTCGATAATCTGCATGCCGGGCGTCACCCGCGTGTTTTTCAAAGCGATGTCGGTGACGCGGTTGATCTCCATGCCGGGCGAGATTTCGACGAACAGCGCCGCCTGGCCCGGTGTGGGAAGATAGCCTTGTGCGACGGTGGCCAGAAATGAAGCAAACTGAGGCTGAAGATTGTCGAGAAAAACGTAAGATCGCAGGTCAACCATAGTCGTCCTTTGAAGGGCGAAACAAAAACAAACCCGGCAACTGAAGGGCGTCTGCCCGAATCAGAGGGAGGAAAAGGTAGGGTCAGAAGGCGAAGATGTCAAATCCGCCCTTCGACTATGGGGCCATGAGTGCCGTGATGAACCCGGGGATGTCGCCTGATCCAAGCTCGGTGTTTCCGTCAAAATCGCCCCGGCAGAGTTCATCGCCTGTCGGCGAACCCAGCACGGCATTGACGAACAATTGAACGTCACGGCCGTCGATCAAGTTATCGAGATTCAGATCGCCGTCGGCACCGGGACATGGCGCCGCACACGCGAGCGTCGAGATCATAAACGCATCCAAGCCAGCCTCGACAATGCTCGCCGCACCACCGTCATTCACGGTGAATCGAAACACCATGGTGGCGTTCGTCGCGACGCCGGCCGCATTCAAATCGGCCGAGGTGATCTTGTGATGTCGCCAGGCGGTTCCACCATCGGTATCGTGCCGGGCGATCTCGGTCCAGGTTCCGATGCCCGAGTTTTCGTTGACCTCAACCAACAGGACGTCATTTCCGTCGTCATCGGTGAGTTTCAACATGTAGTCGTAGCTGACGACGAGGTCGGGAGCGGCGAGATCGAAGACCGGCGAGATCAAGCGCGTCGCACCGCCATCGACGTCGGTGTTGCCGATCAGATTTTCCGTCAACCAACATTGGCCGCTTCCATCCGAATCAAACGCCGGATCATACAACCAGCTCACATCGTTCACGGGAACTCCGCGTTCCCATTGCCCGTTCCCGGCGCCGAGGTCTTCGGTTGTCCAGCCGAGATCGGACTCGAAGTCATGATTAAGGAGGACGTTGTTTCCAAAGGCCGCCTTCACGGTGAGTGTGTTCGCCGGGGCGCTGAGCGGAGAGCGGTATTGCTGGGCCGTTGTCGAATCCGCGCTGACGAAGAAGGTGACGTCCTGGCCGCATGCAGCGGCGGGAAACACGGCGTCGTAAACATTGGGTCTGACCTGGGTCATCGGCACGGTGACAAGGCCGCCGCCGACGTCATAGTGAAATTGTCCCGTGCCGGCCTGCGGGGCGACATTGCCCACACCTTCCACTTCGACGCGCAACGTCGTTCCGCCGGCGGGATCAACGTATTGGGGGATGCCGTCGGGATAGGTGAACTTGAGCGTCGAAACGGCTTCCGTGACATCGAAGACAAAGATGCCGCGTTCAATATCACTGGCAATCACGATCCCACTGTCGAAAAAGGGATAGATGCTCCACACGCCGTTGAAGTTCGCCGCATCATCATCCGGGTAGGTGTCGAAGAACCCGACTTCCGTGGGCGGGACCGTGATCGGGTCGAGTGCGTTGAAGATGCGCAGGCCGCTTCGATAGTTGGCTTCGTAGATGAAGCCGTCCCGCAGATAAAGATTGTGGCCGATGGCCCCGTTGCCGTTGGTGAACGTGTTGACGGCCATCGGGTTTTCGAGATTGCTCACATCGATAACGTGCGTGGTCGTGGGCAGTTGAGGTTCGTCGCGCTCGTCGTTCAGAAACAAGTATTTCTTATCGTCGGAGAGCCAGGCCTGGTGCGAGTACGCCTCGTTGGGATAAGAGATGCGTGACATGTTGACGAGGTTTCCCTTGTCCGTCACGTCGAGGATGTCGAGACCGGTTTGGGTACTGCCGTTATTGAATCCGCTGCAGCAGAAGGCGATTTCCCGTCCGGCATAGGGGCCGTCGGTATACGTGACGATCTGCGCGTCGTGAACATAACGATCGGTCCACGACGAGACAAAACTCGGGTTTGCCGGATCGGTATTCAAGTCATAGATTCGAAGGCCGATGTTGTTGCCGCCTCCGCAACGGTACAGATATCCGCTGTCTTCGTTGATGACGACGTTGTGCGTACCCGAGACTCCACCGGTAAGAATGTTCCCCACAAGCGTCACACGGTTGATTCCATTGCTATCAATGTTGGACAAATCAATCACCTTGATGCCGTCACCTCCTTCACTGACGGCATAGGCGTAGGTGCCGAAGGTTTTCACATCGTGCCAAATGCTCGTTGGGGCGGGGATGGTCCCGACGAGGTTCGCCAATAGCGGGTTGGTGATCTCCACGAAAACGATGGCGTTGGTCGTCCCCATGATCCCGTATTCGCGGCCGGACGGTGAGGTGTAGCCCCAGCAGTCGTCACCGCGACTTGCGCCCGTCCCGAAGTCCGTGAGCGTAAGCCAGCTCATGAGTTGGATTCCGTCGGAATCAAAGAGCGGAGGCACCCCTCTGGCAATCGCTGCGCCATCGCCAAGGCGCCAGCCTGAGCCGGCGAACGGCGGCTGAATGTCCAGAACTTTGGGGTCATCAGGATGGGCGAACAGCAAGGAAGGCAAAATGAATGCGACGCTGAGGGTCGCGATCGTGAACGCTAGGAATCTCTTCATGGTTGCAGCCTGGTGATTATTGGACTTGGAGGTTATGTGTCCCCAGAAGCTCGCCGATCCTGCTCATTTTATACCCGTTCGATCCGGGGAATACAAGTTGAGCGACATGATCGCGTCACTTCCGTCAAGGTGAGGAAGGCGGCCGCAAGAGAGCCGGGTCAACCGCTTCATCCGTCAGAGCATCCAGAAATGCCAATAGATCATCTATTTCCACGTGCTTGAGGTTCAGCGGCACGAGGATCGATTCCTTGTGATGGCCGGCCGGCAAGGCCCCGTCAAGCGTCGAATAATATTGGATGACATCTCGGAGCGTTGCGAACTGTCCCTGGTGCATGTACGGCGCCGTTTTGGCAACGTTCCGCAAGGTCGGCGTCTTGAAGCGGCCCCAATTGTCCGGAACGTTGGTCAAGAACTCAATCTTGACGCGCGCCTTCGCCGAGCGATCATCACTGTGAACACCGGCCGCGTTGAAGGGGTCGTTCCGGACCAGATCAATGCCGGCGAAACGTCCGGCGTCGCGCGGCGGCCCGCCATGTCGAGGCGCGACGCGCGTGTTGTGAAACTCGCCGTCGGTAAAGTTCGGTCCATTGTGGCACAGGCGACAATTGCCGCGACCGATGAACAGCTTCAAACCGCGCTGAGCGGACGTCGTCAGCGCAGCTTTCTTCCTGGCGTCGTTGGTCGCCAGCCCTTCCACGAAAATGTCGAAGGCCGAGCGGCGGCTCACAAGCCGTGCTTCATAAGCCGCCAGGGCCTTAGCGACGTTGACGAAGATTCGATTGATCGCCGCCTGGTCCTCGGATTTCATGGAGGTCCAGGCGATGTGATGCGAGTGTTCCGGTTGGCCGGGGACGGGTCGCCCGGCCTTCGGAAACCGTGATCCGTCTTGCAGATTCGGCAATCGTTCAAATATCGCCTCGTATCGCCTCCGAAGCATCTCATCTTGTCCAAGAAGATGGGCCAGAGCGAGTCGGCTGAAACCAAGTTCGAGCGGGCTCTCGATCGGATGCATGGCCTGAGCCCAGAGCGAATCCGCGCGGCCGTCCCAGAAGAACCAGCGATTGTAGGCCACGTTCCAGAGCGTGGGTGAATGGCGGGTCCCCTGTTTCAAACCCTGCGCCAGCGGTTTGGAATCTGCGAAACCTTGGTTGGGATCATGACACGTGGCACACGAGACACGACCATTGGCAGAGAGCCGTGAATCGAAAAAGAGAAACTGCCCGAAGCGAGCAGCGGCGGCATCAGCCGAGACCCGATTGGTCGTGTCGCTTGGCGCGGGGCCCAAGGGGGAATGTTGACGGATACGCCGAAGCTCCTGTTCCGTGAATTCGACGGCGGGTCCTTGAGCCCGTAGGGAGCTTGTTGCCAAGAGTCCGAGGCTTCCGCAAATCGCGATGGCCGCGCGCCGAAAATGGGACGTTGATCGGCTCATTCCAGGTTGACGTCGAATTGGGCCCGTTCGGCAACTGCTGCATCCGTAATGTCGAAGTACAGTTCCCAATGCCCTGGCATATGAAACAGCATTCCTTCCACCGTGAACCGTCCGCCGCCACGCTTGAGGACTCGAGGTTGTGTGTTCATGCCGTGCTGATGGTCGGGCATCGCGGCGTCGACGGCGAGGTTCAGATTTTCGGCGTCGCCGTTACCTTCGTGTTGAACGACGACATCGAGCGTGAAGGGTTCGTTCATTGGAATGGGACTGGGTTTCGACGTGAAAGAGACGCGATACGTCTGATCATTGCTTGCAATGCGGTGTTGCATTTCAGGGACGGTCTGCACGGCCTTCGCCTCAAGCCCCGGGTCCCGTAAGCGCTGGTTCGACGATTCGGTGCGTTTGCACCCCAAGGCCGGACACATGACGATCAGTGCGATGGGAATGAAGCCGTGTTTTAAGACAAGGCTCCGGACGTGGAGACGCAGATTATTCTCCACTTTGCCCCCTTTGTGATCGCTGCTTTGCGGGGCGCGTGAAGAATCGTGAGCCGAATACATCAATGAACTGACCCTCCTGTGAAAAAACATGGCCGCGATGGTTCCCATAGTCGACCACGATCAAACGCCCTTTATCCTGGAGGATGTCCCTGGGTTTGTACATCCTCCCGGCTTCGATGCCCTGCCGTCCCCAGGCCGAGATGAAACGGCCTTTCTCATCGAACTTTTGCACGCGATGTGTAGCGGCATCGGTCACATAGACAAAGCCGTCCTCTGTTGCTGAGATCCCAAACGGCTCGGTGAACTGTCCGTCACCGATACCGGGCTCACCCCAACGATACAGAAACTTACCCTTCATAGTATAGGCATTTACGCGACACCGATCGGCATCCACGACATAGACGGTGTCTCCCGAGCCGCTGAAGGCCAGCGTGGTCGGGCGCCGAAGACTTTCCGAGCCATCGGTGTTTCCGCCCCAGAAGCGGAGCAGCTTAAATCCGGTCGTGAAGGCGAGCACGAGCCCTTGCCGCTGGTCCAAGACCCAGAGGTTGCCTTCGGCATCGCAACGAACGGCGGCGGGTTCGACGATCGGTTTGCTCTTGAATTTCGGATGACGTTGCCTGAGCGTTCTGAAGTCAAGGAGCTTGACGAAGCGTGCCATGCGCGGCGCGAATTTGATTTCGCGCGCCGGATCATAATCGAGCCGAAAGACCTGGAGCCGGCGGTTACCGCTGTCGGCGACATACAACAGTTTGTTTCCAGCATCGATCGCGACGCCGGTCGGACGAATGAATCGTCCCGGCTGGGTGCCGTGCCCTCCGACGACGGTGACGGCGATCGGCGTTTCGTGCGAAAGATCAAAGACGGAGACCTTGTCCGTCTCCAACTCCGTAAGTGCCATCAGCTTGTCATCGACGTCACCCCAGGGGCCGTAATGCGAGCTGCCCGTCATGTCCATACCCTGAAAAGGATTGGGTGGCGGCGACCGGCCCGGCGGCATCGCCCGGAAAACCTGAGCCCGATCTTCGAAGCCTTCACAGACCACGGCGAGTCGACCGGACGGCGCGACGGCCACGGCATTTGGATAATGCAGCTTTCCTGCGCCTTCGCGGGGCCGGAAGGCATGGATGCCCCATTGATAAGTCACGCGGCCGTCGAGATCGAACACTTGAACTCGATGATTGTGGGCGTCGGCGACATACAGATGGTTATCGTGATGATGGATTCCTCCAGGATCGGCCAGCAATCCGGAAAAGGTTCCCCACTGACCCCAGGTTTTAACGAACCGCCCTGCCGGATCGAACTTTTGGATACGGTGATTATCCGCATCCACGACATAAACATGACCACGGTCATCGACTGCGACGTCGACGGGTCGTTTGAACTCCCCCGGCTTCGAGCCGAATCGGCCGATGGTCGCCAAGTGCTTGCCTTGATGATCAAAGACCTGCACCCGATCGTTGCCGGTATCGGCGACATACACCCTGGCCCGGTCCGCCGTTATCCCCTGGGGAAACCTGAATTGCCCCGTCCCCCCACCGTAAGCGCCCCATTGACGTTTGAAGGCGCCGTCGGTTGACAACACCTGAATTCGATGGTGACCGTTGTCGGAAACATAAAGCTCACCGGCCTTTCCGATCGCGATGCCCATAGGGCGCAGGAATTCCCCCGAGCCAGAACCGCTACGGCCCCATTCAGCTGTCTTTTTGCCTTGAGCATCAAAAATCTGAATGCGATGTCGGCCCGTGTCCGTCACGTAGATCATGTCGTCAGCGGTGATGACGACGTCTGCGGGATGGATCAGATCCGTGAGCTCGCATTGATAGTCCCCGTAGCGCGTGTTTGAGGTATCGCGTACCCGGGTTGCTCCCGGTGTCTTGGAGTGCTGTTCCTGTCCGTGCGTGCTCCCGGCTAGAATGATCAGGAAGCAGCAAGTCGGCAGCAAACTCGGAAGGCGGGCAGGATGAGAAAAGAAACGCATCTCGACAACGATCATTCTTTTAGCGGGACTTACTGGTCGTCTCACAAAGCTTCATCATAGTCCACCGGAGCGCGTCGTGACACACAAACACCCCACGATCCGGTCTTTCGACCTCGACCCGTTGGGACGGCTCGCTATCGACGTTGCGTGCATCTCCTGCGGCTACAACCTAAAGAGTATCGAGCGTCATGGTCTGTGCCCGGAATGTGGGACGACGGTCGAACGCTCCCTTCAGGGCGATCGCCTTCAGTATTCTCCGCGGGAATGGGTCTCGACGGTGTTCCGCGGTCTCAAGCTCACGGTGACGTCGTTCCAAATCCTGGTGGTTCTGACGGTCCTCTCCGTGGTCTTCATCAGTTTCCTGAATACAGGTCCGCCGACGCCCTTCAATCCCTTGTTCATCAGCGTGCCATTGATCGCCGTGTTCGTCATCGCCGGCTTGGCGACACTCCTGGGTCTGTGGCTATACGCGGCGCCCGAGCCTCGACCCTCCAAACTTCCCACGACGGCACGTTTCGACGCGAGAATCCTGGTAAAACTATTTCTGGTGACGTTCGGGCTCTCGTTGTCGGTGCGTGTTCTTTTTGACGAGCAATTGTCGACTTTCATCCTCGGTTTCGTGATCATCTCATCGGCGCACGGGTTGCTGATTTCGACCGCGAAACATACGGAACAGTTGTTCAAGCGAGTTCCGGACGACAAGACGGCCCGAAGCGCAAGAACGGCGTATCAAATCTCGCTGCTCGTGCTGCTGTTCACGCTCGTCGGATTCGTTCTGCCTCTGTTGAAAAAACGCTGGGGGCTCGGGTTGCTCGGCTGCGGCAACCTCCTGACGATCCTGGCGGCTCTGTATTTGTTACGAACGCTTTCCTACGCTCGTAAGACGCTGAACGTCATTTTGTGGCTTGCGCCGGAGGGTACGGAGACTGAGGTTAGATAGGAGCGATTGCCTGGGAGTGCAGCTCTGGCGGAACCCCAGGCAAGGGGGCCTGGGGCTTTGATTCATTTGCGGGCGAATGCCTCCGGGCTATAGGGCTCTGGAGATCGTGAAGATGGGCAGCAGAAGGGCCATGACCAATCCGCCGACGACGATGCCCAGGAACGTGACGATGGCCGGTTCGATCATGTTGGTCAAGGCTTTGAGGGCCGCGTTCAACTCGGTCTCGCAAAAGGCGGAGACGCGTTCCATCACAGGGCCGAGCTGTCCACTTCGTTCGCCGGCATTCAACATCTTGAGGACCGATTTGGGGATGTCTTCCTGGTCGGCCAATGCCTCTGAGACCTGCTGTCCGCGTTCGATCCGCTCGTTGACCGTGCTCCACATTCTTTCGTACCGGAGGCTTCCACAGACATCCTTCGTCAACTGGACGCTGTCGAGCATGGAGACCCCTGCCTGAATCATCGTCCCCAACGTACGAAGACTGCGGGCCTGGTAGTTCTTATGGTACAACGTGCCCACCATGGGGAGACTCAGCTTAATCTTTTCCGCCTTCCATCGGCCTTCGGCGGTCCGGAAATAGGCGAACAATCCGCCGGAGGTCAGGACCACGGCGCCGAGCGCATACAACCCGTAATCCACGACAATGTCACTGAAATCGAGCAACGCCTTTGTCATCCAGGGCAGACTCGCTTCGCGCCCGGCATAGATCGCCGCGAATTTCGGCAACACGAAAGAGACGAGAAAGATGGTGACACCGATGGCAAAGACGGACATCACGATCGGATAGGTGACGGCTCCTTTGATTTTCCTTTTCATGTCGCGTTGGCGTTCCAGGTGGCTCGCCAGACGTGTGAGAATGGGCGCCAACTGTCCGGAAGCCTCCGAGGCCTTGATGAGACTGATGAAGAGCCGTGGGAAAACTTTCGGATGCTCCGCCAGCGCCGCGGAGAATTCCATTCCCGCTCTGACCTGCGTGATCACGGCATCCAGCGCCTTGGCAAAGCGCGGCGAGTTCCCGTCATGGACACAAGCGTCGAGCGCATCCGCGAGGGATACGCCGGTATCGATCATCATGGCGAGCTGATTGGTGAAGAAGATCAGATCATCGGGCCTGAACTTGTCGCCGAAGACATTCTGGGTCTGGACTTTCGCGTTTGGCTTTTTCTTTGCCGGTGCGCGGCCTTTGGGTTCGACGCGCACGACGAATCTTCCTTCGTTGCGGATCGAGCGTACGGCTTCCGCTTCGTCGAGTGCCGTGAGTTCACCCTCAACAAGCATCCCGGCTTCGTCACGTGCGGCATACGTAAAGACGGCCATATTAGCGTCTCCTATTCGACCGGATTCCCCGACCCGATGACGTCGATCGGATCGCTTTCCATCATCGACGAATCTCCCGAGGTTACCGCGCTTTCCCGAACAAGATGTCCGACCGTTTTCTGCATTCGGACGGGATCGGACGCCACGCCCATCGCCTGCTCGGCCGTCACACGGCCTGCTCGAACCAGGGCTTCCAGGGATTGTTCAAGCGTGTGCATTCCCTGACGGCGCCCTGTCTCGATCATGGAGTAGATCAGATGGGTCTCGTTGTCCCGAATCGCGCGTCGTATCGCCGGCGTGGCGAACATGAGTTCGGTCGCCGGGACCAGTGTTTCATTGCATTTATCCATCACCAGCACCTGGCCCAGAATTGCGCGCAATGAAGCGGCAAGTTGTGTTCGGACCTGTGGCTGCTGAGTCGGCGGGAAGACGTCGATGATTCTGGCAATGGTCTGAGCGGCATTGGAGGTATGCAAGGTCGCCAGGACGAGTTGCCCTGTTTCCGCGGCGGTCAATGCCGTCGCCATCGTTTCCGGATCTCGCATTTCACCAATCAGGATCACGTCAGGTCGTTGCCGCAGGACGTGACGCAAGGCGGATGCAAAGGTCGGACTGTCGAAGCCGACTTCTCTTTGCTCGATGATGCATGTTCCATGGGTCATGGCGAACTCGATCGGATCTTCGATGGTGATGATGTGACCCGATCGCGTCTGATTCATGTGCTGAATGAGAGCGGCAAGGGTCGTACTCTTTCCCTGGCCGGTCCCGCCGGTCACCAGCACGAGTCCGCTGGAAAAGTCGGCGAATCGCAATACCTGCGGCGGCAATCCGAGGCGGTCGAACGGTGGAATCTTCTCGGGGATCATTCGAATCGCCGCCGCCAGCGAGCCCTGCTGATAATGGACGTTCATTCGAAATCGTCCCTCGGGCAGCGTCAGCCCCATGTCGAGGTCACGAACCTTGGCCAGCTTGTCTCGACATGCATCCGACAAGATCGGATGAATGCAGACGGCGATGTCTTCGGGGGTCATCGACTTCTCTTTGAGCGCCATCCACTGACCTGCGACGAATACGGTCGGCGGCGCATCCACGACCAGCAAGAGATCGCTGCCTCCTCTTTGCACCGTCTCTGCAAGGAGCCGTGAAAGGGGTCCACTTTCGGGAATCAGGTCCAACGGCCTTGCGTCATCGCCTTGTCCGTCTGTGGGCTGGTTTTCGACGGTCGTCATTTCGTCAATCGGAGCAGACACGGAAAACTTCCTCCACGGTGGTAATCCCGGCCTTGGCCTTCGCCATTCCGTCCTTGAGCAACGTGGTCATGTTTGACCTCCGAGCCAGTTGGCGCAATTCCTGTAACGGTATTGCATCGGAGACCGCCTGGCGCAGATTTTCGTTTGGAATGAACAATTCGTAGACGCCCAGGCGCCCGGAATACCCTGAGCCATTGCATTTGGCACAGCCTTCGCCTCGGTTCAGCATTTCGACGCTCTGGCCTGCCTTTTCCATCGCATGTCTGATGTTCGGCGTCGGTTCATATTCGGTCTTGCAGTGGGGGCAGATCTTTCTCACGAGGCGCTGGGCCAGAACGGCGTCCAAGGCCGCGCTGACAAGAAAGTGCTCCACTCCGATGTTGTTCAACCGGGTGATCGCCGAGACGGCGTCGTTTGTATGCAGGGTTGAAAGCACCATGTGTCCGGTCAAGGCAGCCTGGACGGCCGTTTTGGCGGTGTCGTCGTCACGGACCTCACCGACCATGATCACGTCGGGGTCCTGACGCAGGAGTGCGCGTAGGACGGTGCCGAAGTGCAGGCCCACCTTTTCATTGACTTGAAACTGGTTGATGTTGCGCAAATTGTACTCGATCGGATCTTCCACGGTGCAGACGTTGCGTTCAGCGGAATTCATCTCGCTTAGCGCGGCGTAGAGTGTGGTGCTCTTTCCGCTTCCCGTGGGGCCGGTGACGAGGACAAGTCCGTGAGGCTGTGCCAACTGCTTTCGCAGTTCTTTCAGCATGTCCACGGAGAAGCCGAGCGTTTCCAAGTTGATCAGGACCTGCGTGTTATCGATGATTCGTATGACGACCTTCTCGCCGTGCAAGTTCGGCAGGGTCGACACGCGAAGGTCGATCGGGCGTCCTTCCATCATGATGTGAATTCCGCCGTCCTGAGGCAGCCGCCGTTCGGCGATGTCCAGGGCGGACATGATCTTTATGCGCGAGACGATGGGGGCCATCATCTGAGCCGGCGGCGTCAGTTTTTCATAGAGCACTCCGTCCACGCGGTGGCGGACACGGAGATGCCCATCGTCGGGTTCGATGTGGATGTCACTGGCTCCCTCTTTGACCGCCGTATAAATCAGATAATTCACGAGCTTGATGACGGGCGAGTCGCCGGCCATTCCTTCCAGGTTCGTGATGTCGTCCACTTTCGATTCGATCAACTCGAACGTTTCGGTCGAGACGTCCTCGATGATGTCGTCGATGACGAAGACATTGGCGGCATTGATATACTGATCGAGAATCGCCTTTACGTCAGAGGCCGACACGACGACGACCTGGACGGTGCATCCGGTCATGCGTCCGATTTCCTCGATGAGGAAGACGTTCGACGGCTCGCTCACGGCGACGGTCAGAATGTTCCGGACTTTAAACAAGGGCAGGACTGCGTGTTTTTCGAGAAAATCTCTCGGAATGAGGTCAATGACTTTCGGGTCGACGAGGCGCGGCGTCAATTTTGCATAGGGGACGTTGTAAGCCTCGGCCAGCGCTTCGAGGACCTGATCCTCGGTGACCATCCCCATGTCGACGAGAACTTCTCCCAGAAGCTGACGATGGTTTCGAGCAGCCTGTTCCGCAATGGCGAGATCGATCTGTTCCTGGGTGATCACGCCGCTGGCGAGCAGAATCTGCCCGACCTGTTTTCGGTTGGAAGTCTTGGCCGTCGTACTCATGCTACAATCGTTTCGCTCTCGCTTTATGAGAAGTTCCCGACGGCGGCGTCCACGTCGTCAAACACCTCGAACCTTCGCATCAGTCGCGTGATTTCAAGAATTCGCGTCAGCGTTTCATCCAGTCCGCATAGTTTCACGTTTCCGAATTCATCCTCGCATTTGTTCTGCAAGTCCAGCAAGGCCTCTAGCCCCATGCTGTCGAATACTCCGACTGCCGTACAATCCACGACGATGTTGAAAAATCCGTCGGCCACACATTGATCCGACTGTCCGCAGAAAACCTCGACCTCCTCACCCACCAAGTCGTCTTTGACGATCAGCACGGCGACATTGTCGTACTTCGTAATCTTCGTACTCATTGGCGTGATTCGCTCTTCGACAGATTAGTGTTCCGTTTCGTGACTTGAGCTCAAACTTTTCTGTGAGGATGAATAGCCGCTCAGCGCTGCGCAGAGGGCTCCGATACGACCGATGTTCATATCGCCACCGGTGTAATCATGCGCTTCTTTGAACATGCGGGCCGGATCAATGTTCAAGAACACTTCAGCCAGGCCCGGGTCGAACTGATTTCCGGAACAGCGGCGTATTTCGGTGACCGCCATCGATACGGGCATTGCGGCCCGATAGGTTCGGCTGGTGGTCATGGCGTCGAAGGAATCCGCGAGACAGATGATGCGTCCCAGCAGCGGAATGTCCCTGCCGGCCAGACGATGAGGATAGCCGCAGCCGTCCATGCGTTCGTGATGATAGAGGACACCGGGTATGAGGTCGCGAATCTGGCGCACCTGCGCCAGGATTCTCTCACCGATTTCAGGGTGTTTCTTCAGGGCATCGAACTCCTGTTTCGTGAGCTTGCCCGGTTTGCAGAGGATGGCGTCGGGTACGCCGATCTTTCCGACGTCGTGCAAGAGCCCGGCGAGATAGACTCTTTCGCAATCGATGGGCGACATTCCGATCGCGCTGGACAGCACGCGACTGAAATAGGCCACGCGTTCGGAATGACCGAAGGTGTAGGGGTCCTTGGCGTCGACACTTTTGACGAGCGCGTGCAACAACCCCATGAGAAGGTCACTTAGATCGTCGTACAAATGCTGATTCTGTAGGGCGGCGGTCACGCGATCGGCGACTGCCCGCAGCAGTTGAACATCGGCGGAGGTGTAGTCGCCATTGTCTTTGCAGTTCATGGCGTAGAACACGCCCAACTCGTGATGTTCATGGCGGAGAGGCAACACGAGCAGATGTTTGAGCCAGTTGGAGGCCCATCGGAATTCGGGCAGTCGGCCCGCTTGGTTTAACAGAAGGTATCCGGTGCCTTGATCATCATCCACACACACATTGTGGGTGAGTCGCTCCAATTCATTTAGACTCGGCGCCGCCTGTCCGACTTGTACGGCGCGTTCCTCGAACGCCGGTTCATGCCCATCGTTGTTTCCGGTTCCCGTTGAAGCGTGATTGGTGACCACAAAGGCGAGACCGGCCGCGCGGGAGACCTCCAGCATTTCTCGGCCGACTTTTTCCAACATGGCGATCGGCTTTTGGGGGATCCCCATCTGCCGACTGATTTCGTAAATCAGATGCAACTCTTCATAAGTGTTCTCAAGATTGTGGGTAAGGATGGAGATTTCCCCGCTTCCGACTTCAATTGCTCGTGCCTGTTGAACGGTGAACGACAGCGTTGAAGCCAGGTTGGATATCTTTTCGGCCGGCACGATCTCGACATCATTCAGGAAGGAGGTCATCGCGTTCAGATCGAGTTCGCATTGGTTGCAGAGACGCGCAAAGGCCTCGTCGGGCCGATCGGTCATGACCACGGCGCCGAGAATCGCTCCGACGCTGCGTCGGCCCGATCTGACGGGGATGGCGATCAAACCAAGATCAGGTTGCCAGGGTCCGAAATTGGAGGCGTAGTCCTCCCCTTCCGATTCTGCACTTTTCTTTGTCTCCATGGCTGCGATCGCGAGTTGAGTCAGCCGGAGGCAGAATGGGTTGGGACCGGCTCTTAGTGCGTCCCAGAGACGGCCTGCCTGTTGATCACAGGCGACCATTTCGCCTTCACGGTTCCAAAGTGAGACCCAAACCCCCCAAGTTCGCCAGCGTTCTGCGATTTGGCGAAATCGTTCCTCGGAGACCGGCCAATCCACGATCGGGGTCGGTAGTCGCCCGATGGTTTCGTCGTATGCGGCGTTCATCGATAGACCTGCCACGGTATGACTCCTCATCGTGCGGCGTTTTCCAACGGAACCTTGGTTTCGAGAATGGCCTGGACGCTGCGCAAGACTTCGCGTGGGCTGAAGGGTTTCGGCAGAACCTTTTGAATGCTCGTGTCTTTGAGGTCGTCTTCACCCAGTGAGAATCCACGGGCGGTCAGCATGATGACAGGAATGGCTTGAGTCTCGGGGTCGGCTCGCAGTTTGACACAGAGCTCCAACCCGCTCAGATACGGCATCTGGTAGTCCGTGATCACGAGATCGGGTTTGTATTGCATCGCGGCGTTGAGTGCTTCCTCACCGTCGGCGGCCGTCATCACCTCGAAACCCCCGTTTCGGAGTTTCGTCGAAACCACGTGCACAATGTGCGGTTCATCATCGCATACCAGGATTCTTGGAGTCGACATGGTTACCTACCTACCTAAGTCTCTGATTTCATTTTGCCATCATGGTCAGGGCGATTCCGAACGTACTGCCCTGTCCGACCTCGCTGGTCAACGTCAGTTGACCGTCATGGATATCTTCCACAATCTTCTTCACCAGATTCAGTCCCAGCCCCGTACCTTTGGCGAGTTTCTTGTTTGCTTCGACGCGGAAGAACTTTTCGAACATCTTCGGCAGATCCTCCTTGGGAATACCGACACCCGTATCACTCACTTCGATGAGCATCGTGTGATTTTCTTCATGCGGCGTCATGCGGACGTTCACTTTGCCTCCGTCGGGCGTGTACTTGATGGCGTTGCTGATCAAATTGAGCACGGCCTGATAGATCAGATCCCGGTCCGCCATCATTCGATACACCATGGGTGTCAGATGCTCGGTTAACGTGATCTTCTTTTCCTCCGCCTGGGGCCGCATCATGTCCACTGCTTCCTTGACGGCCATGGACACGGCGATCGGTTCCTTGTTGATTCGCACCGTTCCGGCCTCGATGCGACTGATGTTGAGCATGTTGTCGATCAACCGTCCCAATCGGTCGGCGGAGCTTTGGATGATGTCGTAAAACTCTCCGCGGGTCTTCTCATCTGTTGCTTCTCCGTCCACGAGCATTTCCACGTAGGCTCGGATCGACGAGAGCGGCGTTCGAAGTTCATGGGAGACATGGGCCACAAATTCGCTTTTTTTCTTGGACGACTCGTGCTCTTTGGTAATGTCGTGAAGCACGGCCACGACGCCGTGACCGGACTCGTCCTCGGACTTTTCGTCGTGCCGGACCTTCAACGGGACGATGACCGTGGAATAGAATTTTTCACCGATTTCGTGCTCAGCCCGTCGTTCCGCCGCCCTGAAATCAGCATCTTTCGCTTGCTGCATCGTTCGCAACAGGCGTTCATGCGAAATCACTTCTTTGACGGGTTTTCGAAGCATCTCGCGGCTGGAGAAACCAAACAACTCTTCTGCTTTGGAATTCGTTTGAATAAGCTGTCCGAACGCATTGGTCACGATGACGGGGTCCGAAATCGCGTTAAGAATTTCAGCGGCGAGTTTTTTTTGCGAATCCGCGAGCGTGAGTTCCAGCGTGAGTTGCTGATGCGCTTCGAGTAATTCCGAGAGGCGTTTTTTCAGATCCGCCGTTTGGTCTTCGATCCCTTGCCAGACGGGTTGCAGTTCCGGCTCCATCACGAGGGCAGCCTGCGTATCAGAGTTTTGTTCCGAGCTATCTCGAATGATCGTCAGCATTTTGTCGATGGCGGTTCGGCGCGAGATTTTCGCGAGGATCAACACTCCGGCCGAGATCAGAATCATCCCTGCGATTCCCAATCCGTGGAATAGCGGCAAACTTTCGGCGCCCGGCGAGGGAAAGACGACTTTCCACAACAACCAGATCATCGCCAGCCCCATCGGGACAAAGGCCCACTGCGGCGTGACTTTCAAATCGCCCAGCCAGGGTGTGCCGACCTTTGAAAATGAACGATTGGCGCGTGCGGTTTTCGTTTTTCGCACGGGCTCGAGGCCGCTTTCAGGCGTGATCGCACCGGCGCCGTTTTCCTCGACGTCATCATCGACCTGCGACCACGGCTTGAGGGTTGAATCGCTCATGGCTCCAGACCCTCATATAATTCCGCGACGTTGTCCGGCACATGCAGTTTGGCCGTGCTGTCGCACTTCTCCATCCGTATTGCGTCCGGCTTGTTTGCCGAAGCGTTCCTGCGTTTGGCGTTAAGATTTCTCGGCCGGTTGGCCGCCACGATCGCTCCACTCGGCGTGACCGGTTCGGACAGGGCAGCCAACATGGCGCGCGTGGCCTTCGAGTCGGGATCCATTGCCAGGGCTCTGGCATAGGCGTCTTTCGCCTGCTCGATCCGACCTGTTGCTCTCGCCGCCTGGCCTGAAAGCCAGAGTGCCGGCTTCATTTGATTGTCGAGTTGAAACGCTTTTTCAGCCGCTTCCCGTGTTGATGCATAGTCTCCTCGCTTGTACGAGATATAGGCCTTCAGGAGCAGCGTCTCCGCCGTCGGTGGATTTCGCCGGTTGAACTCGGTAATTGCCTTGTCGGCATCTTCCAGATTCCCGGACATCAGCGCGCTTCGGGCAAAGAGGCTCCAGGCCGTGATGTCCGTTTGGTCGAATTGCATCAAGGGCCTGAGCACGACCTGAGAGCGATTCCATTGTTTCGTGTCGGCGTAGGCGCGCGCCAGGGCGTGCACGACCGTGGGCGTGATGATTGCAGCATCGCGAAATGCCCTACTCGCCGTGTTTCGTCCACCCGGCTTCCATTTCACCTCTCCGTACATCTTGTCGACAAGTGGTTGGAGGATCTCGATCACTTCGTCGTGAGCTTTGGCCCATGACAAGATGAGCGCCGCTTCGACCTGAGTTCTCGCATCATCATGCTGTATGCGCAAGGCCTCCCGGCTGTGCGCGAGCGCTTGTTCTTTCCGTTCGAGACGACGACAGATCTGCGCGGCCAACATTCGCATGGCCATGCTTCCGTCGAAGTCTCGCAGGCGCGACTCAACGAGCGACAGCGCGTGTGCCGGCTCTCCCTTGGCGACCCACATTTCCGCCGCCGCCATGACATACTCGGCGACATTGGATGCGAGTTCTTCCGCCGCAAGATAATGGTTCAGCGCCTTGTCCAGTTCACCGTAGCGCTGGGCCACGATTCCGGCGAGGTATTCGACTTCCGCATCCTCGTCCACCAGCGACGCGGCGGTGTCGATCGTTTCGCTTGCCTTGGCAAGCTGGCCGCATTCGAGATGAAGACGAGTGGCGAGTTTGTAGGCCTCGGGATTGTTCGGCGACATTGCCAGCACCTGCGTCAGTGTCAACTCGGCCTCTTCCATGCGGCCGGCTTTGAAGTGCTGTTCGACGATTTGGAGTTTGACGTTACCGCGGACATCATTCCAGCGTTGCTGGGCCGCCTCGTGCTGATTGTCGGCCATATGGTTTGACCAAAGGCTGTTCGCCTGGAACGCTTCGCACCCGCAGATGGACAGCGACAGCGCGGCCAAGGCACATTTGATGCTGCGCAATCCAGACATTTGCGTGGCACTCCTGCAGGAGGCTTTCGGCCAATTACTCGCTTTCGGCACGTTCGTACTCCCCCGGCTTGTCAGTCGGCGAGCGCGGCATGTCAAACGGCGGCCCCGGCCGTCCAAAGGCCGGCTGTTTAATGCCTTGATCTCGCAAGATGGCGTCGCGAACAAACGTTCTGATCGTCGACGCCTCGGACTCCCAAGCTCGTTCCTCTCTGAGCTTCTCGATTAACTTGGCGGCGTGGATATGTCTGGGAAAATTGTGGACGGCAAGCTGTGCATCCCAGAGCGCCTTATCGAGCCGCCCATTGGCGAGATGCTCCATCGCCCACGAGTAGTAGGCCTGCGCCAGTCGCTCTCGCCCGAACTGCTGCATGCCGCTTCGCATGCCCACGCGGTATCGTTCGACGTCTTCTCGGAGTTCGGCGCTTGCGCGTGTGTCGGCCTGGTCTTTGATAATGTGGACGGTCAGCAGGATAATCACTTCTTCTCGAACGGTATTGTCTTCGGTGGTTCGGAAAAGCGCCCCTGCGACGGGAATATTACCGAGGCCGGGCACTTGAGCCCGTGTGGCCGTGCTCACTTCTCGAAAAAGTCCACCGATCAGAATCGTGTGTCCGTCCTTTACCATGATGTTCGTCGTGACTTCGGTGGTCTGTTCAAACGGAAGGTTGGCCTGGGTCAGTCCGCCGGTTGAATCCTTAGGATGGATTTCCATGCGGACATACCCGTCGTTGCCGATGAACGGCCGAAAGGTCATGACGGTTCCGGTCTCGAGGAATTCGACGGTCTGCACGGCGGTGGTTTCGGTGATGGTCGTGGTAAGATACCCATCCCGGCGTCCGACGATCACTTCACCGAACTGCTTATTGAGTGCGAGAACTTTTGGATTGGCAAGGATGTCCGTGTCGGTGATCTGTTCGAGGGCTCGAATGAAGAATCCGACTTGATCCTTGATGATTCCAAAGGTCAACCCGCCTGCCGGGACGCCTGCGTTGAAATCGGTACGAACCGTGAAGGTGGTGTCCCCCAATTGATTTTGGGGGGTGTTTCCGGTTGTGATGTCCTGGGCACCCGGGCTCGTGCTGTTGAGTGTTTGGAAGTCAATGCCACCGACCGTGGTAAAATCGATTCCGAGCGCGTTGTCTTCATTCAACGTGGCCCGGAGTATGGTGGCCTCGATGAGCACTTGGCGCGGTCTGACATCGAGTTGTCGGATGACTTTTTCGACCTCGTCGAGGATGTCGGCATAATCGGTGATAATCAACATGTCGGCGGACGCGGCCTCGTCGCCCTTGTTGACCTCGACCGGCTCCTGCGATCCGAGTCCCTTTTCGACAAAAGGCGTGATGGCGACTTTGCCGATCTTGCTCAGCATCGACTCTTCGACGATTTCCTTGACGGCCTTCGCGTTCATATAGGACAGGCGATAGACACGGGTTTCGATTCTGCGGCCGGCTTGTTCGAGTTCCGCCAGCTTTTCGAGCGGATAGACGAAGATGAAATCACCTTCCATGCGATAGCCCAACCCGTTGGAGACCAGCATCGCCTCCAGGGCAGCCTCGAAAGACACGTTGTAGAGGCTTGCGCTGACCTTTCCGTCCACACCTTCGGTCAGAATGATGTTTCGCTGGGTCGGTTCGGAGAGCATCCTGATGGCGTCCGCCAGCGGCGTTCCGGAGAAATGCAACGTCACTCGCTTGTCGTTTCCGACACGCACGAATTGATCAGACGCATCGAGGGTGGCGTTTTTTTGCGACCCGGCCGGCGTTGCATCGGATGTCACCGGTGACGATTGAGCCCGGACTTTGGGATCGGGAGCCAGGGCCACAAGCGCCACCACGACGGCCGCCACGCAATATACCGTGCGACGTCGCTTTAGCCGTTGCTTCGACGGCAGACCGATCCGTTTGACCATTTTGCAGTCTTTGCGCATACACACTCCGTTGTGTCTGGACTTTCAATCGGTTGGCGGACGGTCCGAGTTGTGTTCCAGGGGGCCGGTTTGTTGAAGACTCGGCGATCAAGGCATGGTCAGGGTCTCTTCGATGCCTGATTTTCGGAGCGTAACCGACCGATCGTCGATGTGAACGACCGAAAACCCTCGAATGGTGTCACCCTCACGAACCAGACGTCCGGAAATGTAGGCGGATCGCGATGAGCCGGTCATCGTGGATTGCAATTCCAGGCCGTCGAGTTCGGATGCGATCTGCGCCTTGGTCGCGCTGCGGGTTCGCTTGTATTCGGAAAGTTTCCATCCGAATTGCGTGAACCAGCTCGGTCCGTTTTGCGGTTCCTGGTCCCCTGTTCCTTTTGGAACATCAGGTATGTCGAGCTTAAACCTGTTCCAGGACGGGGTCGAGAAAATGTCCCGTGCAAGCACGCGCGGCATGTCCTTGACTGAAATGGACTTCTTGGGCGAAAGAGAACTCTCACGCGATGAGATCTGCGGTGATCTTTTCTGCCCCGTGTCGCCGGATTCCGCTTTTTTGGCGACCGTCTTGGAATCGGGCTTTGGGCTTCCGGTCTTGGCGACGGGGACCGATACGGCCTGAGCGGGCTCAGGGGTTGATCCGGAGAACAACGCGCGCCCCACGACGACAAGAAACACGATCAAGAGCAGGCCGAGCGCAGCGGATTTCTTCTTGTCAGCCACTAGTTGGCTTTTGAATTTCGTCAGAACGTCTTTCAAGGAATCTGGCATAACGACTTTTCTCAATGTCGGTCGATGGTCAAGCGTCCGGCCGATGATACGTGTGCAATACAATCTCAACCTTGACCCAACCCGGCCGGTTTTCATTGTTGACCACGTTCAAGGACTCCACGTGGGTCAGGCGCTCGAGCGACTCCAGCCTGGTCAGGAAATCAAACACGCCGGTAAAGCTTCCTTCGAAAGAAACGCTCACGGGCAGCACAGTCGTATTGACCGCCAGCTCGAGTTCATCCGGCAGTTTATCCGGGGCGACCTCTTGGGCCTGATGGGGCTGAATGTTGTAGTGTTCGATCTTGGCGCGCTCCAGACAGAGTGAGAGATCGTTGAGGAATTCGCCAAATTTTCTTTCCGCCGGAAGCCTTTTGCGAAAATTGCTCATCTCTTCATTCAATCGAACGATTGAAGCGTACAAGTCGCTGATGTTACCGGCAGCCCGCTGGTTTTCTTCGAGTCTTTTCAATTCGATATCGATCTTGTTGTGGGTGGCGCGGAATTCATCCAGCCCTGGAAGCAGCAGCCCCCAGGCAAAGGCCGCCGTCGATATGAGGACGGTGACGAGGACGATCAGGTTAATTCGAAACAGGCTCACGTTCAGTTCCTGTCATGCGGGACCAGTTCGCAGACCAATTCAAATCGTTGCGCGCGACGTCCGGCCCATAGGGTCGGGTCCTTGGCTTCCATATACACTTGATCGAAGAGGGGACTTTTCTCCAAGGCCGCGGCGAATTGAATCACATCCCCTTGAGACACGGCGATGCCGGTCATCGTAAGTTCGTTTCCGATGATTTCAGGGATCTCATCCTCCTCGGGCACGATCGCCCGTCTTGGATTCGCACGCGGAATCAGCGCATCGGATTCCGGTTCCTCTTTATCCACATAGGCAGAGAGAGACGGGCATTTCAGCGATACTTTTGTCAACACCACGGTTTCCGGAAGCCGACGACTCAGATCGCTGTAAACCAGCACCAAGCTCGCGTGATTCGAGAGCTGGTCGATCAATTGTTGCCGATCGTGAAGGCGCGCCTTCTCCATCTTCATCGCGGCTCGTTTTGCAGCGTGAATTCTAATCTGATCTTTCTGAAGTCTGATTTCAGACAACATGGACTCCGCATTGGAAAGCCGATGGTGGTGGACGAAGATCCAGATCGCCATGATGACAAACATCGTCCCGACACAAAATGCGCGAATTTTGACTGCGCGTCGAAGCGCCTGTTGTTCGTGATAGTGGGCCGGAATAAAATCGCAATCGATCACTTTCAAATCACCTCGTTACGACTCAAGCCACAGCTCCTACGGCAGACGCTGTCATCGAACCCGTCGAATGCGATGCTGTTCTTACCCAGGGTGATCCCAGCAGCGTGAGCCCCCCCGCGACCGCCCACGCGGGCTGAAACGTCCTCCGATCACGACCACCGATCAATCCAAGGCGTCCCATGCCTCTTAGGGGGTGTCCGATCAGGCACGGCACATCGATGGCTTCTGAGATGATCTTGCTCAACGTGGGTTCATGCGCATCACCGCCGACGAGGGTCAGACTCTCCGGTTTCTGGCCTCGAAACGTCACGGCGTAATAGCGCATGCACAGTTGCACGTCTCGACTCAACCGTTCCATGAACGGGCGGACGGCGTCCTTGACCGCGGTCCTCATCTCCACCGGAACGGTACCGCTCACATTTGATTGGGCACCGCCGGCCTCGCGCATGATGCGAATTCGGAGATCCGCCGCTTCCTGCTTTGAAATACCAAGCGCTTTCGCCACGGCTTCATTGAGAAGACGGCTGCCGACATCGATCTGTTTGAGGAACGAGATTTCGGGTCCGCGCGTGACAATGATGGACGTTCCGCGATATCCGACATCGAGGAATACGTTGATCGAGTTGGCATCCTCGGCCCGGCGCAGAAAACGAATGAAACTTCTGGCCGCCGAACAGGGTGCGATGTCAATGGCGACCGGCTTAAGCTTGAGTGATTCGAGCAATTCCAGGCGCGCCTGCACGACTTCTTCGAGCGCGGCAAACACAATCACTTCTTCTTTGAGTTCGTTTCCGTGCCGCACTTCGCCAACGGGGATGTATCGAATCTGTGCCGATCCCTCGCCAAAATCGAATCGTTCCTTCGCTTCGAACTCCACGGCTGACGCGAGTTCCGGCGCCGGCATTCTCGGTAGACGAACGTTTTTCATCTGATAGTCGCCACTGCCCAAGGCCGTGACAACCTGGCGTCCCTGGAAAGGATTCCGTCGAAGCGCGTCCGTGACGACCTTTCTGATCAATGCGTCGGATTCGGAAGGATCGGAAGACAGGGCAGGCAGGTCATAATGTGCGGCCGCAAGAATGGTGGGTTGCTCGTCGTCGTTCGACACCTGGAGCATTTTGATGCTGGACGCACCGATATCCAGACCGATCGGTCCGCGTTTTCTTCGTCGTCTCAGCACACCGACCTCCTACCACTTCCGGTGCATTTTCTCATCGGTCCCGGCACCAGGTGCCCCTGCGTTGCCCCATTGGAATCATCGGC
This sequence comes from Phycisphaerales bacterium, assembly GCA_022360095.1. Lineage (GTDB taxonomy): Bacteria > Planctomycetota > Phycisphaerae > UBA1845 > UTPLA1 > JAKSDK01. Next base: position 596 of record JAKSDK010000788.1, on the reverse strand, counting down.
GCCGTGTCGAGCCTGGCGCACGAGAGCCCTCTCGCTTATCGGTAGCTTCAATCTGCACCTTGATCGCTTTGGTCCGGAGGTGCGTCAAAATCTGGGACAACAGTTCGTTGGTTCGTCTGGATTCCTTGACCAACTGCTGCCGTTGCTTTGCGGTGTCCGGTATCTGTGCTTGTGCGGTCGGCAGAATGCTCGTCCGGTTGTCCCATAATCCGACGGCGTTGACCGCCAACAGCATGGCGATGGCGACCAAAAGCCAACGGGAAAAACGATCCTGTGCCCTTTTCGATTCCTGCATTTGTCCACTCCTTTTGGATTCGCCGCCGACTCAAAAGCCGCGATTGTCTAAATTACGACCGTCATAATTGAAAACGACCGGAACAGTCGGTTCAGATCCGACCACTCCGGTCATTTTGCTCTTTCTATATCCACACGGCCCTGACGGAGCCGCAAGACAGCTACAGCGTATCGTGGTCGACACCGTTGGTGGTGCCACCGTCGTTGGCTCGGAACTCGCCGGTGGACTGGTCGTAGTACCAGGCCTTTGTCGGACCCGCGGTGTCCGTCGACACGTCGTTACCGGGCGACGTCGGCGGGTT
>JAKSDK010001587.1 GCA_022360095.1 Phycisphaerales bacterium | reverse complement strand
GGGGGGGGGGGGGGGGGGGGGGGGGGGGCGCTTGGTTGGGGTTGGGGGAATTGGAGGGGATTTCCCTTAGCTATGACAAAGGCCACCCCCAGTTACTTTCATGGGAAAAACAATTGAGCCGAAATCGCTAACTGTTTGATTTCCCTCGTACTGTATTTGAGGAATTGGGAAAATTTCCAAGTTATTTAATTTTAAAATGCTCTTTCAGTTTCTTCCAAAATCATTTTCTATAAATAACTATTTTCTTGTTTACAGAAAGTAAACAAAAAAAGCAGGGTTTTTTTGGTGCGTTTTTCGTTTGTTGTTTAAAAAGTAAAAGTTACAGTTGCAATAAGCCTCTTGGGGCCACTGTATTCCGTACTTTATGAACAAAAACACCCAAAAAAGAATCACCTGCTTTTTGCAGGTTAGAGGGATTATTCAAATTAATCTTCAAACTAAAATTTGAAATCACTATGGCAGACTAGAGTGTGAAGAGAGATTTGTCAACTGCTCATGCTGTTATTGAATTATAAAAGTAACAATAACAATATTTAATTAAATTAAAAGGTGATCTTACTACTTACAAAAAACTGCTAAACATCTGTTTCGTATCCTCAGATGAGCGTGAATTGGAAAATGTGATGAAAGAACAGAAGACAGCTGCCCATGCTGCCCACTTGAGCTAATAAAATAATTACATTAATGAAAATAATAATGTCAGTTAATGATAATAATAAAAAATGGGCAGTGAGGGGTACATGTACATGTATCTTCAGTTTTTCCAAGCTTCATTTATACTCGACTAACTGAACACGAAATGTTCACAGTTTAGTTTATGGTACTAGCCCTGTAAGCCCCAAAAATCCAGAAAAAAATTGTCAGACGGAAGTCCTTAAAGAATTAGCTGAAAGGGTTTATGGTCAAGTCGTCCGAAAGTCATCTCACCCGAAGTTGTGTCACCCAAAATCACAGTTATGTCACCCAATAGGTTTAGTCAAGTTGCCCTAAATGCTGAGTTAAAACCAGGCTCGAAAT
>JAKSDK010000514.1 GCA_022360095.1 Phycisphaerales bacterium | reverse complement strand
ATTCTAAACTAAGATATATCATACAGATCATAAGTTTTTGACATGGAATATGGAATTTGAGAAAGTTCGCTGTGATGCTAATATAATATTTAAGAAGAAGACAGAATAGTTACCGTGTTCTTTCTTCTTATTCTCACAGTTTTACCGATTATGTTATTACATGTATGTGCTGAAGTTACAAAATGTTATTTCTCACCCACAAACTGACTAGCACTTGACACAAAAACTACGATAACACAGTATTCGACTGAACTATGGCATCAACTTCAACTTTACTTTGTCATTTTAACACCGGACTATTACGAAAAAAACGACATGCTACAAAATATTTTCTTAAGAACGGAATCACTGATCGTATACTAAATCTCATGGCCTGCTAACTTAATTCATCACTAATATTAAATTAAACGTTGATAATTAGAGGTGCGTAATTTCCAACTGTGTGTGCTCTAATAACTGAGACATTTAAGGTGAGAGGGAACATCCTGAATAGAAACTTCTGAATCCGATCCTCTTTGGGGCTGATGGCGCTGCTGCAGAAACAAAAACAACCAAAAATTATTGGTATTAGAACTGATACTCATTTTTTGTACAGCTTAAATAATGAAAACTGGTTAAGAGTAACCTACTCTGCGCCATTGCTATTTGAAAAGGCATTATAAAGGGTATCAAGAAATTTTTCACACAGTAAAAGCGCCTGTCACCTCCCACTTAGCAATCTCCACAACGTTTGCACAAGTAGGTTTTTTTTTTTAAAAAAATCACATTGTCTTAAATAATTACCCAGGCTCCAGAGGCCTGTTCTCAAAATACCAACAATCTGTCACGGGCATTTTGACAGGCCTTTAGCGGAAAGCTACCAATGATCCCGTCGACCGTCAACTTCCGCTCACTTGATCGATCGCAGGGTATATGTTATATTTGAGTTAGTTTGAGTTATAAAACGGTCAATACTGTCGTTTCCAGTTAATATCACTAAAAAAATGTTAAATCTTTAATAGACTCTGCTGTATTGCAT
>JAKSDK010000265.1 GCA_022360095.1 Phycisphaerales bacterium | reverse complement strand
ATGTTTTTAAATACCGAAAGAATTCACCGCTCCTTTTGAAGAAATTTCCCCACAAGAGCTAAACAAATGCCTTCAAAAGTTTTATTTGTTGGCTTAAGAAAATGCAACGGCCGTTTGGTCATTGCACGGTGCCAAAATTGTAATCGTCGGCAACAGTAAATGAGTCAAAAATCATCATTTTGTTCTCAATTATCTTATCATTTTAAAACAGTGCAATTAAAAACAATTATTCGCCTCAGCGTTGTTGGCTAGTGGTGGTTATTTTCCTCGCTGCTTCGCGGCCCAGTAAATACCACAACTTGCCACCACCTCTTTGGTGAAAGATTGTTGCGTACACTTGCATAAACGATTTGGTGCTTTTTGCAGAGGTTCTCTGTGCTAATGAAGGCCTTCATATTCAATGATCACTTTCATAATCCTTGGGAACTGCATCCTCATTGCTATTTCAGTGATTGTGTTCGTATTTGTTACAAAAAAAGTTGTCAAATGTGATTATGTACAAAAATAAGGACAAAAGCTCTCATTTATTGCTGTAGTTCACTGGCAATAAATACTTTTTTCCCCAATTGTTATTTTCACTACAGCATTACTCCTGCCATCCGTGGTCATCAATTTGATACCCATTCTGTATCCAAAACAACTATACATCTGCATCTCAGAGCTATAGCAGATACTACTACTTACACCATTCAAAAGTAATATTATTACAATATTATTATTGGCGATGGCACAAGGTAGCTGTTATTAAGCAATTGCCACCCCATATTAGGCTGCAGTCATCCACTATATCACACCCTTTTCTTTTTGACAATTAACTACACATTCAGGGGGAAGGGGGGTCAACCCAACTTTGGCTAACCTTTCCTTAATAATAGCAACCCAATTTAAATCTCATGTCCTTTTCTAAAAACAGGGCACTGGGTTGAAATTTACTCTGACCAAAAGGAGATTTAGTATATCTCAGCTTCCAATTATAACAGAGCCGGTGTTGAAATCCGCCCTCCCATCCGTTGATACATTGTACAGGTCTCCTCCCCTGAGGTTTGCAAGGTTATACACATATTTCTAGTTATATTATTCTAAGTTGCATTGTTGTCTCCACCTTAGTGAGCACTGGGATGGTTACCTTTGTTAAATGAAGTAAGTAAGTTTGTGTGTAGCTCGTGACGGAGTTTTGGGACAAGAATATAAAAGGAAGAAAAATTTTTTATCTTCCCTCTCATTACTCTCATGATGGATACTTATAACAATTATTGAATGAGGCTTTGCACAACATTTGTTTGTGAAACGGGACCATCTTCCCGCCCCCTTTTGCTACCCTCTTACTGTATTTAAGCTATGTACCAGCTGTCATTAAATTCTCTTCTTGATTCAGGTCAAACCTGTATTAAACAGCTGATAAAATTGACCATTCTCTAACAATGACCATATGGCACCCCTAACACAGGTATAACTTTAACTGTATTAATAATAATAATTAAGGTCAAACAGGAACTTTCTCTCTCTGTCTTTCAGGAGGTGTTGGACATTACAGCTGCATACCATGGGGTCAGCTGTTAATCAACAGGATCTCAAAATAGAAAGTCAAAAAATGGATGGGTCTGACTTGCCGTTGGCAGCTACTACCAAAACTTCTTCTAAAAGGTATGTATCTTAAAATTATTAATTTTAAATGTCTACTCCTTGGTTGTGCTTTCCTGGCTTCAATAACGTACTTAATTTTGCATTTGGGTAATTATAACATTCAAGAAATCTTAGATTTTGTTAAAATGTATAATTTCAGATTTAAAAATAGGTCTCTGCAAGCTGTAGTTGTGGCAACTACTTATCAGTACTCACTACTGGTTACATGTTGTTTCCTGTTATATATGACACACACTGGTGAAAGCAT
>JAKSDK010001340.1 GCA_022360095.1 Phycisphaerales bacterium | reverse complement strand
GGGGGGGGGAGTAGCAATACTCCTATGCATGCTACCGGGATAATCACCTTCTGTTTGGGCCTTTGGTTCGTGTGCACCCGGCTTTACCTTGCCTTCACCTGCGAGAGTCCTGTAGGTATTGATCGCGACGCTTCGTCCTCGTACTGCTCGGGTCTTAATGAGGCGATGGTGTCGATTTACTGAGCGGGACTATTAGTATAACACCGTGGTACAGCTTATGATCGGCGCATTACGAAACTCACTCGTAGTTGGTGGGTTTCGATCTGAAGTATTGTTTACATTGCTGGAGTATGAATCTTCATTTGCCCTTAGTTGTCCACTGTGGTTGTGTTATAAGATGAATTTTTCAATTCAGTGTGTATTGTAATAGCTATCTTCGAGGTCACCTCCCAAAATAGTAGTTAGTAATAGCTCTTCGGGAATTGCTTATCTATCCGACTAACCCCGCACCATAATCCTACTTGACAGGTCTTGTGTTTCTTTGCAGGAGACTACGACGAGGCTCTACCCATTCTCGACATACTCATCCGATCAAAGAATTACAACATGGTGGGACTTTTTAATTTTGATTGCCATTTTCGCGGCTGTTAAGTAATCCTTTGTATGTATTACCGGGGCTTTTTCTACCGGCATTTTATCTAAACTGGAGTACGAAGTTGCTTACTTGACGAATGCATCGTAGTATGAACTCAAGACAAATCAATGTCATTTTTAATGATGAGACAAGAAAAGAATTTGAAATAAATTTCAAGATTCGGTCCAACTTCATCCCAGTTATTAGTAGTGATTTGGAACACTAAAACTACGTAATTGTATCAGTCAATGACAGACGCACGCAGTTCAATAAGCCAATCAAAACTTTCGAACGTTCGTTGCGCGGGAAAGCGTGTGAGCAGGTAACCAATTTTTTGTCTCTTCTGATTGGTCGAGAAAATGGCGCGAGATTTGATCACCCCGGTTTCTTTCTTGTTTTCTATTTATTGGTCAATATAGGTGGTGAAAAATTGTACAGCCAATCATAAAAAGAAAGCTAAAGCGGAATAAAGC
>JAKSDK010000644.1 GCA_022360095.1 Phycisphaerales bacterium | reverse complement strand
CAATTATGAGCTCCTTCTTAAATCACAGTATAAACAAATGATGCCTATCAAATTCTTTATCAATAATTGAAAAGGCTATATTTGCACTTTTAAAACATTCATTTAAAGAGATACAAACTTTTGATTCGTCTCCTCAGAGGCCCCTAAAGTACAGTTAAAAGACATTCAGTCTGTGTATTGTGAGTTCCGCCAACCAGCACCCAAAACCTTCCCTATGCTAAAATTGTACTCCTTCAGTCGGGAAAAAAAATGGTGAGAACCTGCCTTTATTGGTATGAATTAGAGAGTACATGAACAATACTAGTGTATGCCGTATCGACACAAAAAATATCTTCAGATATTAATTAAACTCTTTCTAATATGAAGCTTACAAGATTTTAGAGTGCATTGCGGATATACCTCAGGTTGAGTTAAGAGCATTTTTGCCTGTCGATGGTAAATAAAATACATTAAACCAACGATGCTTTTCATGAAACTTTAATTTGACAACGTAAAGTACGTTTAACATTATCCTTTACATAACAAAACTATAGCACGTTACACCAAAAAAAAACAACAACAACAACCACAAAAGTTGCAATAAAGGAAAACCAAAAGTCTAATACAGTCAAATCTCGCCTAGCGGATAATGCCGCGCTATAACGGACACCCCCAAAAAACGGACAGTAGCTAAATCCCCGGCAATAGACGTTTGAGTGAAATATAAACTCCCGCTATTACAGACTCTCGCTAATGAGGACAGTAACTCAAGTTCCCCACACGGTGTCCACTATAAAGGCAGTTGACTGTATTTTGAAGGTCATCCATCCAAGGACTAAACCTACCCGACAAACTTAATGTCGGGGGACAAACATGTCTTTCGTTTATGGTGGAAAGAAAATTAAGAATCAGTAACGCCGGGACGACACGAAACCAAGGTTAATTTAAATGCTGATTTCATATCCATCCAAGTTCGCTCCTCGGAAAAAAAACCCGTTAAATAATGTTGTACTTTAGAAACATTAACAAATTAGAAGGCGCAACAAGTAATGGAGTCTTAGAAGCGAAACGTCTCCGCTGAATTGAAGAAATATTACAAATCCCAATCAGTAAAACAGGTT
>JAKSDK010000445.1 GCA_022360095.1 Phycisphaerales bacterium | reverse complement strand
CATTGCCGCTATGTTTTGTCTGGGAGTTATAAACATGCAGTCTTCTGGAGTTGGTGGTGGTGGAGTGATGCTGGTTTATAATCGAACGCTCAAGAAAGCCACAGTCATCGACTTTAGGGAAACTGCTCCAGGGGCAACAACATCTCATATGTTTCCACCGACCAAAACTGGGGAAGACATGTCTAAACATGGTTTGTTGTGTTCTTTTTTTATCTGTTATCTATGATAATCAGAAGAAGATTAGGGAGGAGTGTTATGTTCGCAAGCTCCCTTTCAGTTATAATCGAGTTAGCTCTCATTGCGACCACTCTCATAAGCAACCAGCTCTAGTGATGACTCAGTGGCGGATCCAGACCTTCAGATAATGGGCAGGGGGGTCATCCAGACCCTGAGAAAAGGGGGAGGGCCGGTCTCAAAAAGAATTGTTTTCAGCCCTTCAGGCCTCAGTTTGGTCTAAGAATAAGGGGGGGGCCCTGGCCCCCTGGGCCCCTCCCCTGGATCCGTCACTGTGACCACCTTGGTCAAACCCGGTTTGAACTGTGGCTTAAACTAAAGTTCTCGTAAGCGATCGCTCCCGTGAACGAACACGACCACTTTTGGGATTATCCAACTGGACTTTTCCTTTGCTGGTAAGCGACCACTCAGAGTCTTATTCATATAAATCAGCACTAAATGAAACTGCACATTGTGCTAAGAGACTGTTCATTAATTAAACATTGGAGTGGGTTGGATGAAAATTAAACAATATCCAAAAAATCTCCCTGCCCCCCTCCCCATGGACTGTTATTTTTTCTAAGCCCCAGCCCCACCAATTTTCTTCAGATATACTTCAGAGCCCCCCTCCCCTTCCTTCACCTTTCGGGGCATGTTTCTTCTTATGTTCAAGATATCTGCATCCAAGTTTGTTAAATAGAAGGTTTGGCATAATTTTCTTAATTCAAACATAACACTTGTTAAGCCTTGTCCCGTTTTAAAAAAGCAATCAAGAGATACTTTATGAAAATATGGAGGCTTTTATTTCTAATTCAAAAAACATCTGAGCAGTTATGGTTGTTACATGTGCTTACTTGTGCCACCTGTCATGTAAATTGTAATCTCATAGTTAACATTTTTAATGAGGTAAGTTCATATGATTACAAGATATTCTAAAATGTTTATTTCTTTTATAAGGATAACAGTGTTTAACTGTTTATTAATATTACTGCAAATTTTACAGAAAGCAATTAATATCCACTGCCCACAGTTAGCAGATTAGCTAGTTGAGGCAAGCGGTGGTTACACATATGTTATATAATTAGATACAAATAGCTCACAAGAAAGACTCGAGTAAAAGAGCAAAAAATGTCAAATAAATAAGTAAAAATAAATTCAATTCGATCAAGTTTACGATCATGTACATTGCAATTATAAGAAGCCAAGTTTTCAGGAAATTTTTGTTATAATTTAAGTCAATATAATATCAATATATAATCATATTCCTCTGAAAGTAATAATAATCTTATGAAATAAAAGATTCAAAAACAAGTTTATTTTTGTCAAGACCCTCCCTCATCAGATAAAACAATTTTGGGAGCCCCCCTCTTAGTTGAAGTTTTTTTTCAGTGCCCCCCTAATTTTCCTGCAGTTCCCCCTGACCCATAATTAATGAACAGTCCCTAATGGCTTGTTATTTATAAAGATCTTCAGAGT
>JAKSDK010001006.1 GCA_022360095.1 Phycisphaerales bacterium | reverse complement strand
GGGACAGTTGGTTTTTGAAGTCAGGAAATTACAAGAACAACTTGTTAATATTTCATCTCAAGCAAATGGGACTTTCGCACAGAGCACAACACACATGTAGGCTTTGCTAGTAAAAATAGAGGCCGTCTTAACGGTTGCACGGCTGAGGACCTAGTCGCAAAGGTTTTGTGTGGAGGAGCATTGGCGGATCCAGGGAAGGGGCCCCTTATTTTTAGACCAAACTGAGGCCCGAAGGGCCGAAGAAAATTTCGTTTTGAGACCGTCCCCCCGCCTTTATCTCAGGGTCTGAATGACCAGGTTCCCCCCTTATCTGAAGGTCTGGCTCCGACACTGGGGAGTGAGAAGTGGATTCGTGTGAACAGGCATGGAACGTTGAATAGACGAAGCATTGTGTTCACTTCTGCCTTATTATCGGCACGTGATTGCTATTCCCTTGTCAAGTTTTCAAACCAACGTTGATGGGTCAAAATTTGACCAGTTATTCTAATTGAAACTAGAAATACGTTTATCGCCAAGCCACGTGAGGCTCGGGCGAGGGTGGCTCGTAAAATGTTAAGAATGGGAGCTATTCTAACTTTAAAAATAGAATGAATACGTGTGGAGAGAAGAACTCCGATAACAAATCCATAGTTGCAGCTGGGAAATCGAACTCTGAAGCTTCCATACACTGTTTGGAAGCTTTTATCACTGAGGCACTGGAGTTGTGAGTGATGGACGCTTGTAGGTTACCAAGCAACTACTGCATCAAATTCTGTCAATGAACTTTGGGAAATTGTGTCAGGGGAGAGATTTTGTGCAGTTTCCAAGAATATCATAATGATCCAGCTTCTCAAGTCAATCTGCATAAAGGATAATATTAATTACCAAGATGTCCTTTCAACGTACATTCGTCAGCAAGGATTCGCCTGTCCCGTTTGCACTGTGCCCATTTCCCTAATCTAAATTAATTCTTTTTTTTTATATTATAATTGTTTTAAGTAAGCCTCCAGCCTAACTCCAATCTAGTAATAGTTGACACTACAGCTGTCCCCGTTATGTATATAGTATTCTTGCTCCTTGTGTAGCTCTTTGAAATATACCGATTCATAATGAAGATGTTCACAATATTCCATACAACAGGTGAAATAAATACAGGAAATAAACGCAAGGTTCCATGCACAGTTTCAGCAGTTTCGGTTCGATTTACACAGCTTTGATCAAAACATTC
>JAKSDK010001931.1 GCA_022360095.1 Phycisphaerales bacterium | reverse complement strand
CCGTGTAAACTTGCCACTGGCTTGCAGGTATGGTTGGTTTTATTTACACAAAGCGGTTTCGTTCACGTTGTGTACTCTTGCAAACACAAAAATTACATACGACAAAGTTGTGCCGGCAGTAAAATATTGACCTCACAACTTATTTTACAATCAATCAAGAAGAATTTTAAAGCAAACTCACGTAAGTGACAGCTGGATTTGAAGGTGATGGCTCTTGCTGTGATTCTTTGAACTCTGCGGAAGGAAAGAGGGCACAAAGAAACCTTCAGTTCCGTATATATGATTGAACTTGGTTTTTAAGTCTCTCCAGCCCCCGCCAAAAAAAAAGGAGTAGATCGACTTGACTGGTAGGAAACATCTCGGTAATTGGAAGACAGTAGTGTATTCGATTATACTGAAGCAGACAATAAAATTCTCTTTTTTTCAAAATTCGCGAATGGAGAATAAACTTGTGTCCGTGTCCAGAAGAGCTTTTAGAGTTTATACTGCCGTCTGTTGTTGACATATAGCATGTTTCCCAGTTTCCGGCCACTTACGTTTAGCAAGACTGTTATTTCTTTCCCGAGAGACAAAAATTTCTGAATTTTGTTTCAAAGGCATTACTTTTACTAACCTTTAAGATTAGTAAAAGATTTGCCATTTTCCCCTGGTATCTGAAACTATGCGACTTTTGGTACTGCAAAGTTACTTGCCCGGCAGTTTCCCACTTATGTCCAGGACTGAACTCTGCTATGAAATTTACAAAATTAAAGAGTTTTCGCGATGTCCTTGCGAAAACTACAAAATTTACGTCATTCAGTTCCTCGCCATGACTTGTAAACATCCTTTCCGGAAAAAGGCTTGTTAAAAATCCTTTGAACACCCAGGTTAACGTTCTTTTTGAATTTACAGCAGAGCAAGCAAAGATTTGTTTTCAAAAAAGAAGTAAAACAGGTGTAAAGAAAAGAAGACGAAAACCCAAAGGGCTCATGTGTTAGTTAGTAACTGGTTATACCTTACTTATCTCTTACAAATACGTTTTTTTTACGCTTTCGTATCTATGTTTCCCCATGATTTTAACAAGTGACCTTATTAACGACCCCGCGTCTTTTATAAGTAATTTAAGGGTGTTATGAGGCCAAATATTATAATTTTTATTGCGTAACCTTTGGTATACTTTTCAGTTTATTAACTTCCAAATCACTGCCAGAAAAAAAGTAATGTTTTTACTTCTTCTGAAAAGGATTTAGAGCAGTGTGCTTCTTTGTGGCTGTAAGCTGGCACCTTAAGTCAAAATCTTCGCTAAGATATTAACTGCAGAAAGTAAACAATTGCTACACTTTAGCAAGTTGTGATAGTTTTCCATCGGTTTGTCAATGTTTGT
>JAKSDK010001585.1 GCA_022360095.1 Phycisphaerales bacterium | reverse complement strand
TGGAGATAAGCATGTTTTAGCCAAATGTTTTTAAACTAGGAATTATTTTGAATGAATAATAAAACAATTATTGAATTCGGCTTTCGTATCATATGAAGAATTATGGAGATCTCGGAGGGTGTTATCCGCCTCGGCCGATAACACCCTCCTCGATCTCTATAATTCTTGATAAGATACTCAGCCTCATTCATTAATTGTTAATTTAACTATAAGAAAACTTAAAAAGGTACATCCTAAGATGGCGTTTGAAAGCATGTAAGTACGGAATGACACGAAACTCGCACAGTAGAGCACTTCATAACTTGGACATAGCCACGTGGAAGGACCTATCGCCTAGTATGACCTGAGTTCTTAATGTTGCCGATGCTAGAAAAATCCCACCAGACAATCTTAAGTTATATGCGCCTTGTGATTTTGAAGAAACTAATGTGGGACTATGCCATGGTTAGCCTTGAATGCAAATAACAAAATCTTAAACTGAAGGTGCTGCTTTTACGGAAGCCAATGTAGCCCATACATCAGTGGTGTAATATGGCTGAAGTGCAGGGTGCAACAAGAAAGCCTTGCTGCAGTGTTTAAATCATACCAAACCTTGTTAAGCTGCGAGGCAGGTAGATCATACAAGAGTCTATTGCAGTAGTCAACGCGAGAAGTGATGAATGAATGCACTAAGGTCTTAATTTCCTTTGCAAATGTTATGGAGATGAAAGAAAGCTGAGCTACAGAGCTTGCTAACATGAGTGCGGCAGGGTGCGGCAAGTGCTGTCCAATAACCCAGTCCGAGTAGAGTGACCTGTTGGGCTAGCATGTTTTTATAATTTAACACAAGTTGTCCAACAGGCAAGTAATATATTTGCCAAGCTAAATTAGATGCTTGCATGCAGTGAAAAGGATGACTGCTAGGCCTGCATGACTGCTCAAGGCCAGTAATCTCCAGCAACCATTTGCCCAAAGGGCAAACGATTTTTTAAATTTTTACACGGCACCCTGAAGAAGGGAAGATGTCATAGCTATTCTTGTGCCCATATTTGTAGGGCAAATTGTAATTGTAACAGTTATTAGTACATCGGAGTTAGACTGGCTGGAAAGACATTAGATTGATGGCTGGTTGTTCGCTCAGCTTAATCTCCATTGTTCTGAAACGATTAATTTAGGCTAACTTAATGTATGTTCTTTATCGTAGACAAGAGATTGTACACATGGATGTGAAGCCAGGAAACATTTTCCTCGATGAAGAATTCAATGCTCGTCTTGGAGATGCTGGAATGTCACAGGAGTTACCCATAGATCACTCATATGCTTCTATAAGCCAGATGCGTGGAACAGAGGGTTACAAT
>JAKSDK010001464.1 GCA_022360095.1 Phycisphaerales bacterium | reverse complement strand
GTTGCCAGGCTTTTGTTGCAATATTGTGCATTTGTAAACCAGACTGACAGAGCTCATTATAAGACAGCTTTGCACGTGGCTTGTGAAGCCCAGAGTGTTGCTTGTGTGCAGTACCTACTTGATGCAGGAGCAGATCCTAACGTTCAAGCAGAACATGGCCGCACACCACTTCACTTAGGTTAGTATGTGAGTGGATAGGGTGGGATGGGGAGCATTTACACCCAGTTCTGACCCGTTGGTTAAGCTTTGTCAATCTCAAGGAAAGTTGAATGATGATGGTGATGATCAGGTAGAGAGCCTACATAACAGCTGCTATTATTTTTGTGCATTGAGAAACAGCAGACATACCATTTTCCGGTCTAGCGTGTGAGGCTAGGTTTTTAAACCTGTACTCTTCATTTCCCCTTTTACAGTTTTCATGGAGAATTTTAATCATTTCTGATTGCTTAAGTGTAACAGACATAAATCAGTGCAGTTCAACCATCAGCAACATTGAATGACCAAAATGAGTAGTTTACTGTGATGTCATGTCGTTGGACAAATTAGCGGTTTTTGTTTTGTTTCAGTACGTTACCAGAGGGCTGAATTGGTCTAATGTGTATAGCCACCCCTATACAGAGAAATAAAGAAACAGATTAGGCTCCAAGGCCGGGGATCATTTCATCTGTCCGCCATTTTGTCTTTTTGTTGAACAGAAGACAAAGCCCATTTTCAGATTGGGCTTTGCCACAGGCAGCCCAATTATTATTATTATCATTTGATGCAAATTTTTCTTCCTTTTCATTGGCCAAAAGCCCACCACGTGACCTGCAAATAACTGCCTACAAATAATGGTCTGCTCATGCGCAGTGCCGTCCAACTGTGTTTGGCTGCAAATAATACTCTGCACATACGCAACGGAAACCATGCTTTTCTCCTTCTTGTGATCACTCTTGCATGAAAATGGCAGATCACTTCACTTCCCAAGGATATTCATTAAAAAAACAAACTCGGTGATCGAATGATAAAACAATTATTATTGAACTCGGTTATCACAAAAATTAATATCGTGATTTGTCAGAGTCTGGCAGATCAATTATTTGCCTCAGCCTTCGGCTTCAGAAAATAATTGATCTGCTCACCACTGACAAAACACGATATTTGCTCAACTTTGTCCATGTGCATATTTTTTTTTTGTTGCTCTGTATTAAAGTTCTCAGGGGAGAAGAGTCAGGGCCTTTAACACAACTTCTCCTTGAGTATGGAGCACGATGTGACATCATGGATGACAATGGTAATTCGGCAGAGACTGTTGTTCAGTCCTTAAT
>JAKSDK010000126.1 GCA_022360095.1 Phycisphaerales bacterium | reverse complement strand
TCCACATGGAAGACCGCCTGCACGTACGCGTAATCGGCCAGGAAGACGCCATCACCGCTGTATCGAACGCGCTCCGCAGATCACGCGCCGGGCTTTCGGATCCCAATAGGCCCATAGGCTCGTTCTTATTCCTGGGCCCGACCGGCGTAGGTAAGACAGAGCTTGCAAGGGCGCTGGCTGAGTTTATGTTCGACGACGAGCACGCAATGGTCAGGATCGATATGAGTGAGTATATGGAAAAGCACACTGTGTCGAGACTCGTAGGCGCGCCCCCCGGGTACGTAGGCTACGAGGAAGGCGGCCAGCTCTCAGAAGCCGTAAGACGCCGGCCCTACTCTGTCGTCTTGTTCGACGAGATTGAGAAAGCGCACACTGACGTATTCAACGTGCTGCTGCAGATTCTTGACGACGGGCGTTTGACGGACGGACAGGGACGGACAGTGGACTTTAAGAATACGATCATCATCATGACGTCAAACCTCGGAATCGAATATATACACGAGTACATCGACAGGCCCGAGACGATGGAAGAGCGCGTAATGGAAGTAGTGCAGAGCTCTTTCCGTCCCGAGTTTATAAACAGGATTGACGAGACCATTATATTCCTCGCGCTTGGCCTGACGCAGATAAAAGAGATCGTGGACATTCAGATAGAGCACTTAAGGCACAGGCTCGAAGAGAAGAAGATCGGGCTCGACCTCACGAATGAGGCGAAGGACGTCGTAGCCGAGAAGGGATACGACCCCGTCTACGGCGCAAGGCCCCTTAAGCGGACGATCCAGAAAATGATCCAGGACCCTCTGGCGACAGAGATGCTGAAGGGCACCTTCAAAGAGGGCGACCATGTGATCGTGGACGTGGACAAAGATAAAAACCTCGTCCTCGCTAAAGAAGAAAAACCGAAAAAGAAAAAAGCGGCGAATGAATAATCACCCCCATCCTAACCTTCCCCCGTCAAGGGGGAAGGAACTGGGTTGAAGCCAACCGAAAGCTCCGGTTAGGCGTAGAGATACTCCTTGGTTGCCACGATCATCTGCAGCAT
>JAKSDK010000361.1 GCA_022360095.1 Phycisphaerales bacterium | reverse complement strand
GCTGATCGTCGATCTGATGTTCGAAGGCGGCGTGGCGTTGGGGATCAAGGCGCTGCAGGCTTTGGGGCAGCGGGCCCATCATGCGACCCGCGCGGGCCGGCTGTTTGCAAAGCATGACCGAAATCTGTTGCTGGAGATGTCCAGATATTGGGGCGATGATTTGGTGTACCGCCAGGCCGTGCGTGAGCGGGCAGGTCATGTGGATCAGCTTTTGCGGCGCGACCTGAATATGTTTGGCGCCGGCGATCCCGATGACGGTGCGTGGGACACAAAAAGCCTTGAGGAAGAAATCAGGCGCGATACCATGCCGGCCTCAACATAAGGTGCGGCCGGTAATAACCGCCGGTGGCCAAGGGAGGCGATGCATGAAACTACCAACGGACCGAACGGTTTTCCAAAACGCGTGGGTGGTGGATAATCTTGAGGCGGCGGTGAAAAAATGGGTTGACGAAATGAAGGTCGGGCCGTTCTTCTTTGCCGAACATGGGCCCAATCTCACCAACATGACGTATCGGGGGAAACCCAGCGAGCTGTCGATGAACGTGGCCATGGCCCAAGCGGGCGGTGTGCAAATAGAGCTCATCGAACCCACAACGGACAAGCCTTGCGCCTATCGCGACACGGTAAAACCGGGTCAGAGCGGCTTTCATCATATGTGCGTGTGGACACACGACATTGATGCGGACACGGAATATTTCGCCAAGCTTGGTTATGAGGCGGCCAATTTGGGGCATGCGGGCGCAAGCCGGTTCGGATATTACGACACCACACCGTTCATGAACTGCATGCTGGAAGTGCTCGAATACAATCCGGCAACCGAAGCGTTGTTTCAAAAAATCGCCGATGCGGCGCGCGATTGGGATGGCACCAATCCCGCGCGCGACTTTGCGTCTTTGATTGGTTAGCGGCTATTCCGCGGCGGCCGCCCGGCGCTTGCGCGTCGTTGTTTGGGTGGCTTTCTTTTCCGCGGCAGCTATCAGCTCATCGAATGAATCCCGCAGGCATTGAACGAAGAAGTCAATGTCGGGCAGAATTTCGCGTGTGGAAATCACATTGAAAGACATTTCGCCATTGTAGCTGGGTGTGGCGATGAACAATCCCATGCCTTCTCCCAATGGCGCCAAACCGAATGTGTGCAAGCATTTCGCACCATTCATGTAGAGCGGGATCTGGGGCCCAGGCACATTGGAGATAAAGCAGTTGCAGGCACGCGACTGCAAACCGGAATCCAATACCAGCTTAGCCACCAGAATTTGCGTTGTTGACGGAATATGTTGCGTGATGTCGGTCATCAGCCGTGCGCTCACCCCATCTTGGGCGGCCTTGCTCTTCTGGGTCGAGCGCATGACCGCCGTGAGCCGCTCCAAAGGCTTGGCAATCTGCGAGTGAATGGGGGTTGTCATGGCGGTGATCTTGTTGCCGGAAACGTCTTGGTCACCCCGCGCATTGATGGGTACCCAACCGATCAGGGAATCTTCCGGCAATT
>JAKSDK010000692.1 GCA_022360095.1 Phycisphaerales bacterium | reverse complement strand
CAAGAGATATATATTGGTAATGGAATAAAATATTTTGTCCTATTTTATAGTTAAATGAAGAAAATTGGCCTGATGATCAGGCCTCCTTTATTGTTCATTTTTTCTTAATTGATGAAAGAGTACATCAAAGTTGTATAATAATGTTTGATATCAACAAGCATGAGAGAAATAATGTTGACATTTAAAATAGTTAACATAAAATTTATAAAAAATTATAAAATACATTTGAAAGAAATTTATTTTTTCTCACCATCAGGGCAGCACATGTTTGACAGAATTTCTAAAGCCAGTTGCTGGGCATTCAAAAGCATCTGCACTTCTTCAATCTGTAATGTACAAAGCAGGAATCACTGAAAGATTGTGTAGTAAAGCGTTATAAAAAACAAAATGCTCTTATTCAATTTACAAAAACCACTTCTCTGTTTATTATGGATTGTAGCAAGATAATGGACAATTACGTGAGATCAGAGACAGCCAGCTATAATTTAATTATGAATTTCTAGCACAGCCCTGACTACCACTATAAAAAGAGGACACTAGCGTTTTCCTGCATTCTACACACCATTAAAACATAATATTATTATACTACATACAGGATGTTAAAGGGCCATATTAACACAGTCGCATGGAACACAGGACCTGTTTTCTTCATTTTTTGCGAGGCACACTTAAAAGATTTCACATAACAATCAGCACAATGACCTGACACATTTTAAGATGGAATCCATCAGGAAATTGAGTAAGATTGTCAGTGAAACTTCAATTAATGTTGTGCATTTTGCTTGATCCATAGTTCTAGGATATCATTCCATGCCTAATCTTAATTGGGGATCATTTTGGGGTTGACATGAAGAGAAAAAGGATCATTTCAAGGACAGCATCATTTCGGGGTGGAATTGGGGATCATTTCAGGGTAGAAATCATTTCGGGGGATTATTTTGGGGGCTGTACAGAACACAAAACGTACCAAAACTTAATCCAATAACTTAATTCATTAACTGTTCATCAAAATAATATTATTATTATTTACTGCACATACCTTAGTTGGTTCTGGAAGTAATTTACCGATAACATCAAAGCAGTTGACATCAAGCACTTGAGCCAAGACCCCAACAACAGCTTGAAGAAGCTCATTAAAACTGCACACTGGTATAGTGTAACGGATGTTATACAACACACCTGACAACAAAGAAAAATCTTTTCTGAGAAAGCAGGATCACTAACTT
>JAKSDK010001145.1 GCA_022360095.1 Phycisphaerales bacterium | reverse complement strand
TGTATTAGGAAAGTACCAGTTAAGTAGACCTAAAGAATAACATGAGCTCATGTACACTTAAGATCATTGAGAGATTACTTCCTGGGATACATGTAAGTGTTTACATTGGGCTACATTGGATAAAACTTTTGCACCCTCCCGGGGTGAGGGAAGATGGAATTCTTCAGGGGTAGTGTAAAAAAATTGGATCTCTGTAGGGGTGAGACATTATTTGTAAGAAAGTCTTCAGGGGTGAACAAAGAATTCATTTAATTTTTATTATTATACCTGGGATATTATAGCAAAATATCAGAGACCCATGTTTATTCCCTTAAACCCTGATATCCACTTACTTAAGGATGCAGTTAAGAGAACATGATTAAAGATCAAAGCATTTTCTCTTAGAAGGTGATCACTTAATTAATTCTCATAACTTAATCTTTTGATTCTGTATGAAAACTGTTGAGAAAATCAATGTTCTCATTCTTGGGACGGGAAGTGAAGGGTTAACAATAATAAATATTTTAGTGTCTTGAGACTAAAACTACTGCAGAAGTGTAGCGTCTGTGTATGCATGTACACCTGCATGTACAGCTGAAATCTGGATTTTTTTTTTTTATTTCTTGAAAGCATTTTTTATCCTAAAATCAGAATGACTGATAACTCTTTTGCAGAATATTTGTTTTTTTGTATGTAAGTATATCCTTTATCCTTTTATCATTCAGCAAGAAATGTTAATGTGGGATGAAACACGAAAAGATGTGCCTTCTCTGCAACCTCACTGCATTTTCCTTCGTATTTACATACTGAAAATGTCCTGCAGAAAATGCTGGAAATGGTACTTCAGGGACCCTAAATTTGAACATCTTCTGGGGGAATACACCCCGGAGACCCCGCTTGTTTGGAGCACTTTCTGTGCTCTAACTTTTCTTCCCTTGCAGAGACCTTCCAAATCTCACACTTTGCTCATGAAATAGTATCCATATCTAGCTGGCAAGTATCCCAGCTGCCCCTTTGTGAATTTACTGGATTTGCCCTTGTGATATACTGGTAATACCTTTCATAGAAGGAGCATACAGGGCTGCCTCTAAGGGCCAGGAACCAGCGATTTTATCTGGCCACTACAAACATGACTCCTGGTAACTTTCAGCGATTGTGTTACATGTGCCTCTGCGTCCTGCATCCCTGACACATAAAAATTCCCAAGGAAGCAAAATAATTCATGGCATGCATCCCGTAGGATGCAAAGATCGATCGATTGATCTGAACATGTGTATTTGTTGAAATATCCCATTCATGTAATTTCTGTGGCAGTTATTATGGCTGTTGTTTAACGATGCATATTTCTTTTA
>JAKSDK010000433.1 GCA_022360095.1 Phycisphaerales bacterium | reverse complement strand
CAAACTCATTGCCGTGGGCGATATGAACATCGCACCGCTCGAGTCCGACGTCTGGTCTCATAAGCAGCTTCTCAATGTGGTGAGCCACACGCCCATCGAGGTGGAGCATTTGGACGCGGTGATGAAGAGCCATCAATGGATCGATGTGACCCGCCGCTTCACCCCGGAACCCGAAAAACTCTATTCCTGGTGGAGCTACCGGGCGCGGGACTGGGCGGCCTCGGACCGGGGGCGGCGGCTCGACCACATTTGGGTGACGCCAGCACTTGCCGATGCGCCGGTCTCATCGGAGATCATTCGAGAAGCGCGCGGATGGGAAAAACCGTCGGATCACGTGCCGGTCATCACTTGCTTTGAACTTTGAAAACTCCGCTCGTCCCGGCCGCGTCCACGCGAGCCGGGATCTCCCTGTCGTACTCGTTGAGATTCCGGATCTACGCTCCCTTCGGGAGCTTGTCCGAAATGAGCGGATCAATTTTGCGCCGATTTCGTCGGTCTAGAGCGTCTAAGCTTTGAGATGTTCCGTTTCACATAATTCGTGATTGGCGAGCACTTCCATCACATGGCATTCGGCGACCCGATTGGCGGAGCATTCCCGAATCATCCGATTGAGTTCTTTCTCCAACGACTGGAGGCGCTCTATGCGCAAACGCACATCGCTGGCATGGCGTTTAACGATTTCGTCCACCTCCGCACAGGAACGATCCTTGTGACCGGACAAAGCGATCAGCTCACGGATCGCCTCTAGCGAAAATCCCAGATCGCGGCCATGGCGGATGAAACGCATGCGCGCGACCGCCTGCCGATCATAGAGCCGCTGGCCGCCCGACGACCGAACGGGCGGCTCGATCAAGCCGATACCTTCGTAATAACGGATGGTGGTCACCTTGACGCCGGACTCTCTGGCCAGGCCACCGATGGTGAATGTGTTTTTTTCCGATGTGGGCATTTTTCTCTTGAACCTACAGTGACTGTAGAGAATATGTTGCCTCTCAACGTAACGCAATGGAGCCCAGCGATGTCGGGTTGCGGCTGTTCGGAAACACGGTTTGACGGTGCCTCGCGGGCCTATAAGCGGGCATTGTTGGCGGTGATCGCCATCAACGCGACCATGTTTCTGGTGGAGCTGTCGGCCGGTTATTGGGGGGATTCCCAAGCTTTGAAAGCCGATGCCCTTGATTTCGCAGGCGATACGGCGACCTACGCCATCTCGCTGGCGGTCATCGGCGCTTCGCTTTACGTGCGCGCGACGGCCGCTTTGATCAAAGGGCTAAGTTTGGGCCTGATGGCTTTGTTCGTTTTGACGACCACGGTCATGAGCGCGATCGCGGGCACCGAGCCCCAAGCACCTGTGATGAGCAGCATTGGCGCGCTGGCATTGGCGGCGAATCTGCTGAGCGTTTTGATCCTCTTTCAATGGCGCGATGGGGATTCCAACATCAGGTCCGTTTGGCTCTGTTCCCGCAATGACGCCATCGGCAATGTGGCGGTGATCGGCGCGGGCGCTGCCGTATGGGCCACCGGGTCGTTCTGGCCGGACCTGATTGTCGCCGCTCTTATCGCCGGCCTGTTCACCAGGTCATCGGTCTCGATTGTCCTGCAAGCGCTGGAAGAACGCCGCTCTGTCACCGCGACCGTTCCAACCGGATAGCGACACAATCACTAGTGCCTCTTAACTCGGCTTCGCACGTTCGAGAGCGCGGGAAAAACGCTTCTCAAATGTTTCCGGGTCCGTAAGGCCGCTTGCAAGCCCCTGACCAAGACTATGGTTTATGACGGCACGCTTTTCTTCGGCTGTCAGGCTATTCCAAAGCTTCATATCGGCCTCGGTCGGATAGACCGTGGAGTCAAACTTAATGCTGGCCGGATCAAAGGTTCTCACGTCGCTCATACATTTATCGTATCAGAAAACCTTATTCTCTGCCACGATGAAGGGTGTCTGGTGCAATCAAGACCGACAACACACCAATATTCCCAAGGAGTGGCCATGGACTTTGAAATCACCGCTCGGGTCGCTGCCTTTGGCGGAGAGGAGGGGGTCTACAAACACCGGTCGTCGGCGACGGGCACGGACATGGTGTTTTCCGTCTACGTGCCGCCCCACAAAAATGGCACAAAACTGCCGGTTCTGTGGT
>JAKSDK010001482.1 GCA_022360095.1 Phycisphaerales bacterium | reverse complement strand
CTTAATTGCCTGAGAACTAATGAATTCAAGGAGGCACTGGACAGCTTGTATCATTACTTTGATCGACAACAATGGCAAGGTGACTCTTTAGCAAATAAAGGAGTGGGTGACTCAGAGGAAGTGGAGACGGAACGATGCCACAGATTCCGATATGCTGCTCTCAATCTAGCTGCTCTTCATTGTAGATTTGGTCACAGGTAATTACTTTCAAGGGTCAAAAAACTGTTTACCTCTCAGGCAGAAAAAGAAGTCACACTGTAGAACACATTAATCTTTATTTTTATCAATGTATCTGAAACTAGTCTATTGGAATCCAGTACAAACTACTAATTCACCGATAGCAACCTTCAGATTACTAATCTGTAGGTTGTGGGCTTAATGCATGATTTCCAGGAGCAATGTCAAACTGTGCTCTGTGTGACGGTGCATTTGTCATTATATTCTTTAAAACAATGTATGGTATTAAAACAGTTATCAGATTCAGTTTTTGTGATGTCGGGAATAATCAAGGTATCAGTAAGTGATATCAGCCTCGGCCTTTGGCTCAGCTGATAACAGTTACTTTGACCTTGATTATCCCAGATATCAAAAAAGCCTTATCCAATGATTATTCTATGATGCCATCTTTGATTTACTTTGGTGTTCAGGCAAGAGGCAATGGCAGCATTAAAGGAGGCCATTCAAATAGCACAAGAGACAAATGACCATGTGTGTTTAGAACACTGCTTGGTATGTCAACATTTGACTGAAATCTATCAGAGATATTGTTAAGCAAAACTACAAAGCCATTTGTTTGTTCAAAGTGACAAATGACCAGAAAAACTGCGTTGAGGCAAAGAAATTTGTCTACCATATTTACTGGAAAGAGCGGCTTTTTAATTGTTTTTGTAACTTTCTTGTTGTTGTAATGCTGATGTGGCTGACATTGGTTTTGTTGTTATACTGTGCATGTTGTTATTTCTTTGCTGGACTCGGTAGCGGACATAAACCTTTAAAACAAACCTTTATGGGTCAACGGTAGTAGCTGATTTGGTAGTGCTGGCTAGTTGCAAACAGGACATTTTACTGAAGCCCGGTCTTTACGCCACATCAAGTTGTCAAACTTTAAGAGACAACGTGGCTGCTCTAGCCTTTGTACAGACGTCCCCCCTCCCTCATTTTTTTTCTGAGGGAGGGGGGACGTCTGTACACAGGCTAGGCTGCTCTCACAGTAAATAATTTCAGTAAACTCTAAAACTTATTTTGCAAAATCCTGAAAAATGTGCCAGGCAATACCAAACAAGTGTAATGGCAACAGATTAAATTTGACTGGTCACAGCATGACAAATTAAGATCTCTGAGTTGTACCTTATCGATATACCAATATTTCTTCTTTTTGGTTTTGTTTTT
>JAKSDK010001869.1 GCA_022360095.1 Phycisphaerales bacterium | reverse complement strand
TCATTTTTTCAATAACACAATTTTCTCTCATAAGATCCAATTGTCTTTCAACAAACTCTCGGCACCTATATTTGAAATAGCCAAAAGTGTCTGAATTAAATTTTTTTTCAATAACATCTACCACTTTTTCTTTCAATTGGGGTATCATTAGTCGAGCTACCTCTGGATCACTTTTTTGCTCATGAATTTTATTTCAAGGCAAAGTAATAAATTTGGTTCCATGTACTTTTTTAAATGTGTTTATTTCAGATTTGATACAGTTGTGAACAGATTTCATTATATCGTTTTTAATACACCGATAGTAATGACCATCTTTTGAATACTCTGACAAAAACTCATCATCAGTGTTCTTTATTTTGTTTGCAAGAAATTCAACTTTATTTTTATTGTAAGACATACTATATACAAGAAAATAATAATGTTTTAAGTAGTTTTGGTGCGTTTATGTTTACCCTTTCTATATAGTTTTTCAGTGCCAACATATAAATCCTGACGACATTTTGGACAAGTTACGTATCGAGTGAGGTCTTTTATATATGGAATAAAAATATCGCAATTTTTACAATATGTATAATCTGTCATATATAAATACTATACAATAACAATCTTTAAATATGATCCAAAGATTTCAACCATGCAATAACTTCATCATATCTAGAATATAAATGGTTCTTAAAAGCGGCATTATTACATACATGTATATCAATACCACCTAAAGAGTACAACCATTGAGCAATTTCAAGATGTCCTCTGTTACAAGCTGCAATAAAAGCAGCATCACCTCTTTTATGTATATCAATACCACCTAAAGAGTGCAACCATTGAGCAACCTCTAAATGCCCATGTAGACAACTGGAAATAAAAGGAGCTTCATCATATACATGAATATCAACATCACCTAAAGAGTGCAACCATTGAGCAACCTCTAAATGCCCTGCTTCACAAGTGAAATAAAAAAGTCTGTCTTTATTTTCATGAATGTTAATGTGGCCTGATTTGTATATTAATTTCGCTTCATCCAAATAACCCATTTGACAATAAACTGAAAATTCACTATAACTATATTTGTTTCCCATACCATATGTAAACAAATAAACTTTAAATATTTAAGTGCGTTTAACCTACATGTGTCCAAGCCCATTAAAAATCTCAGATATCATTTTCAAAGTTACAAAACATACAAAAGTAGCAACAGTTCCCCAAGCGATGAGTAAAATTAAAATTTCATCCATACTATATGTAAAAAAATAAATTTTAAGTAGTTTTGTCGGAATGAGGCCCCAGAAAACGGAAATTTGAGAAAAACTATATATTATGAATTTTTTTTTGAATGGTTAAATTTACCATTTCTATATGTTTTTTCTGTTCCAACAAAAATATCTTGTCTACATTTTGAACATGTTACGTATCTATCTTTGTCTTTAATATATGGAATATCAATGTTACAATTATTGCACC
>JAKSDK010001051.1 GCA_022360095.1 Phycisphaerales bacterium | reverse complement strand
CCCCTACATTACCGAATGCGTCCGCCGTTTCATTCAACTCACCCGGCAGCTCTCTATTTTTCTCAAGCAGCCTAATATTTTCCTCAACATAAGCTTTGTATGCCTCTGCACCACTATCGGCAGCGGAAGACACTGCTACAATCTTCTCACCCTGATCATCCAAGCTTCCTGTAGTATTTTTTACTGTTTCATTAAGCTGTTTTTTCTTATCGTTTAATTCCTCAATATTTCTCCCAGTCTGTAGTGCTCCCCCCGCATTCAACTCCAGGCTGGCTGTTGCGCCTTGAAGTAGCTCATCAATTGTAAATATCCTGACGCCGAATTCATCAAACTTACTATTGACCGCGGTGAGAGTTCCGGGCAAGTCTCCAAGATTCTGATTAAGCTGACTTATATTTTCCGCATCTTCTTCTGTTACTGATGGCGGCTGCGGACTTTCTGGCTGGTCCCCATCTCCTCCGAATGGATTTAAATTCTTCGCCTTTTCCTTTATATCGTTAATAAAGTTACCGGGCAAATCCTTCACACTTTCAAACGCTTCCGTGAATGCGTTTACGATTGCGTCTTTTATATCACCAGCAAAACCTTTAATCGACTCGACTGCTCCGGATATTCTGGTTTTAATCCCTTCCCATACTTCCGTTGCTTTTTCCGAAGCCCCGTCCCATACTGCCGATAAAGACTCGCTTAATCCAGCAAAGAATCCTTTTATTGATTCAATTGCACTGGATACGATACCTACAACTGTATCCCATATTGTTTTAGCAATTACCGGAACTTCTTCCCACAAGAACAACGCAGCTTGACCAATTAATCCTAGAAAGCCGGCAATTGCAGCTGCGGAACTTTCTAGTGTAGGAACAATATTCTCCTCCCATGTTACCCTAGCAGCTTCAACCAGCGTGTCCCAATTCGCTACTAATACGGCAACTGCCGCTACAAGAGCACCTATTGCTACTACAGCTAAGCCTATAGTTCCTAAAACGGAACCTATAGCAATACCAGCAGAAGCGAGCGCAACCTTTAATGCCACAAATCCAATTGCTAGCGGTCCCACTACAGCACCAACCGCTGCAATTGTAGTAATTAATTGTGTTGTGCCTGGTAGGAAGTTTTCTACTGCTTGAATAAATTCGACAACTTTATTTATAACAAGTGTGATAAATCTTATTAAATCTTCATTCGCAATTAAT
>JAKSDK010001299.1 GCA_022360095.1 Phycisphaerales bacterium | reverse complement strand
TTGCGCTTTGTCTTGTACTTTGTAGTCAGTCTTTTAGCTTTTGCTTCAAAAGAGGCTTCATTTCTTCGTGATCTTGACAGGTCGTACACCGTTTCTTGTGTCTGTACTGGATTGCAATAGTGATTTTTTCCGGAATTATCCGCCTCACTTTCGTAAACGACGACTTTAACTTTAGGTTGCAGTTTCGCCTCTTGTAAATACTGTCCTCGCTGTATGTGGTCTAGCTGATGAACATCCGCGAGATGGTTAGCTATTCTGACAAAGTAAACTGTCCGATTTCATAGTGTGGGGCGAAGTGCTTTTTTCAACTGAGCCAACTGGGCTTCATCCACAAACTCTCTTGTAAATCATGTTGACAGTTCGATGACTGAACACAAATGACATCTTTTTGGCAAATAGTCAGGTTATATAGAGTGTCAGAAAGGCCAAACACAGGCCAGAAAGGCCATAACCGGGCCTGAAAGGCCAAAACCAGGCCAAAAGGGACAGAAGGAGACAAATGGGTCATTTTTAGTCATGTGTCTTTGTTTTGTTTTTTTCTCATACACGTGCGTGGGTGTCTCGCGTCGTTGGTCGCGCAATAGCTTTCAATGTTGGAATCATCATCATCTTTTTCAAGTGTAATCACAAATTACAGTGCCTAACTAAAAATTTTAGATCGTGGATTAGTAACTGGTGTTTCAAATTTCAGATTTGTTATTTATTGTACCAGTTTACTATTATTGTTATTAATGATCAAGTAGCAAAAACCAACCAATAAGAGGAATGCACAGAACAATGTGAAAGCTGGGAATAACGCTATAAAAGTCTTAAACAACAACAATGAGGGTCTTGGTAAATAAGCTTAACCTTGTCCAAAGCGTATTATGCCCGGTGTTACTACCGCGTTTAGAGTTGGCTAAGGTTTGGCTTCGTGATAGTTGTATGTCCCTGTGAAACTCTTTATGGTAGTACGATAATATTGAGTAAACACACTAGAAAGTAACAACTACATTGATGT
>JAKSDK010000098.1 GCA_022360095.1 Phycisphaerales bacterium | reverse complement strand
GCCGAAAACAACTTACAATCACGATTCCATTTGTTATCTTATTACAAAAACTGGCTCGATCATCCCAGTTAAGGTTGTTGTCTTAGCAAAACCGCCGGATTTTCATCTTTTTGTTCACACTGGTTTACCTGAACTACTTTTTTTGCTCAGAACATATTAAAAAAATCGGATTTCACTAAATCAAACTAAAGAAATATTATTTTGTTATTTTTGTAGCAGGTTAACATGTTTATTTGTGAAAAAAGGTAAATACCAAAAAGAACGCATTTTTTAATAGATTAGTTCATGCTGCTAATGTTGTCATATTTAGTAACCAGAGCAACCGATTGACATCTATTTTTTCGAAAAAAAAAACAATTTTTCTGAGTATTCTGAAGAACACGATTCCGACCCAGAGACACTGAAAATCACTTGAAAAGACAAATGGAAACATGTATGGAGGGAGTTTGTTTCCCCTTTTCACAAATCACAAGTTCGCGTCAGTGGTGTTCGAGGTTCACTAATATGCCCTCTTTTAAAGCAATTTTGCTCCATGGATTAAGAAAAGAAATTTTGTTCGAAAGCCTCATATTCCCTCCCTTTCCTTTGGGGGGATGCTAGTAAATAATCAAAGGCCATTTGGATGACTTCTATCAAGATTTCAGTGACTGATTTCAATCTTTTCCTTGCATTGCAGATTCTCTCTTTTGGCGAATAGCTGTCGATAATATATCCTAGCGCTTACCTATGTATGGCGCGTTCTTTCCATTCCTTATGATGATTTCAAGGCTGGGCAATTCATGATGGCTGTGATGACTTCTTTTCTTGTGGGTTCTCCTAGGTGTGAATAGCTGTTGATCATACCATATCCGGGTGCTAACCTCTCCTTGGAGCGCGTTCTTTTCGACACATGCACCTTCTAGTAGATCTCACCGGTAGATACTTCATGATAGCAGCTATAACATCTGGTCTCCCTGACTAAATACAATACTTCTTGAGGACAAGGAATAAAGAAAAAGTTTTCCCTCAAACAAATAAATAAATAAAGATCCACTAACAATGTTGTATCTCCTTGGCAGGCAGTGGGCTTGAACTTTATAAAAAAAAAACTGATGTATTTGCATTGATTTGTCTTTTTAAAAATGACAGCCCTTGGTAGGAGCTATATTGGTTGGTCATTGGTTAATCTCAAGACAATGCCAGCGTAATGGTGAAAACTTTACTCTCATTGGCCGAGTATCGGATTTTCCTTTCTGCAATTTCTGCAATTGAGTAATCTCTATTTACCCATATGTGCACAACTTGTATTCTCTAATCAGTTAAATTTGAAGCATTTTGAACACTGGGTCCCCTAGGTTCACCCTTTGTAACATTAATTTTTTCTGTCCTAATACTTACCTCCGCTGATCTGCTGGACTGCAGGTTCATTTAATCTCTCATCATGGCATCTTGAGGTCACGCTTTTTTTGGTAGCTTCGTCTGGGATTTCTTGACCTAAATACAATGCTTTTGATGACAAAAAATTTAATGCAAGAAAGCACCTAAAAAATTGAGAAATAACT
>JAKSDK010000095.1 GCA_022360095.1 Phycisphaerales bacterium | reverse complement strand
GCTCGAGGACGTTATTGACTAAGAGTGAATCTGAGGACACAAATTCGAGCGAAGATTTAAGGTCCTGTATTATTTTATGCAAAGCAACCAAATGCAAAGCAATAACATTTTGGAGGATACAATGAAATCACTAATAACTTCACTAGATTTTTCCTGTCTTGCAGTTCAATGTCATCACTGTGTAATAATGTACTGACCTCCAGAGTTTTGATCGCACCTTAGTGGTAGTAGTGTATAGCCATTACAACATTACCGGATACTTCGAAAAACAGATTTGCTTAAACTGCAAATTATCATGTATTGATTCATCTTACCTATTGTAAGCGTTTTCAATGGAACAATTGTTCTTCTCGGCTTTACTAAGGTTGCAGCAATCTATGGGAGTACGGAGATTTTAAAATCTTTCCTTTCCGTCTTCTTTCAGCACTTTTTTCCTCTTCTTCCTCTTCTGTAATATACCAAGGAACGTTTTATAGCAAAAATGTTTACGCTACTCTTTTTCTTTTAGCAACCTCAAGTATTTTTTAATCTTCTCAGTCGAGCTTAAATTACTTGACAGAATTCGGATATTACTTAAGTCTTGTAAACTTACCTTAAAGTAAAAGGTCGGTTCCTTTTTTATTCTAATCTATCTTATTTTTTGCCAATTCTGTTACTTCGAGTCAGTGCTACGCCGATCAAGGAAGTCTAAGGCTAGAAGAATGACTCCTTTTGCCAATGTTGTTTGGAGGAAAGTGGAAAACGTACGTTCTCCACTTCGCATAGCAACAGGTCAGTTGACAAAATAGACAATTTGACACTTTTCAAGGCAAGTAATTGATTACCCGACCCAATTCACAGCTTCATTGAATATTTATTACAAAGGAGTCAATATTAATAGGACTTCTCAGATGTCGGAGAGTTGTGAGATGAAATTCACTTCCAGGCTAAATATGAGAGACTTACAATGAATTTCTGCATGAGTTTGTCTAGATGGAGCAAAAATAAATTTTAATCACTCTAAACCATGTATGAATTAAATTAAAAAGTTAATACAAAGTTCAGGCTGAGAATCCCCGTGAAAACTGGAAATCAAATGCAAATTCAATTAGCAGAGCTGGCTATATTAGAAGTGGGTACAAGTT
>JAKSDK010001790.1 GCA_022360095.1 Phycisphaerales bacterium | reverse complement strand
GAAGGAGCAGTATAAATCTTCATAGGACTATGAATAACATTCTGATGACTTTTCAAAGCCGGTCGGCAAAAGTCGATTCTAGAAATATCCACAAGAGTGGTTAATAACCAAAATCTCCTGCTGCATGCTTGCTTGCTGCTCACAACATTAACATCATCTTTGAATTTCAAAAAGTAACACAAGCATGCGCATTCTGTTTTTGTCTAGGCGTTTCCGGCCCGTTCACCTCGGATACGTCACCGAAACGAATTGACCAAGAGGGACTGAGAAAACACCGTACAGGGACTAGGCAAGCTAAACATCATCTTTACAAATATATATCCACGTTGTAATGCCCATATAGCAACAGGACACCCAAGAAACCACAGCTTAACTGAGGGGCGAGGGGGAGGACTCGCAGCAATCATGTGCTGTTACTAAGATCAGTGAAACTATTGAATGATGTTAAAGTACTACTACGAATATGAAAAATGTTTCTAAGTAAAAGTGGAATATGATTGTACTAGGATAAAAGATAATTGTGTTATGAATTAACTTATATACATATTTTTACATGTAGAAAGCAAATTGAAAGAGTGAGTGTTTGTTTTATCTAAATGACTACATTGCACCATTCTTTCTTCTGCTTTCTTAACTGCATGGATTGCATTTACCATTCACTTGCTTCAGGCATAGTTCATAAAGCCCTGTCAAAGCTTTATACAATTTCGTACTCTTGGAAGCCTATTTTCTCGGCCTGATTCATCGATAAAAATTCGTCAAATTCCGTCCCCTCTGTCACAATCTCACACCATCCGTGTACAACCAAAGAAAACCTTAAGAAAGGAAAACACCATGCGGCAATTCTTCCAGGTAAACAAGTTTTGCAGATGAAGGTGACCGTCAGCTACACAAAATGATAACGTTAAGTTCCTACCTTCCTATGCCTTTTATGCCAGCCGAACCACGACTGAGGCACTGTAATCTTAGTCTTTCAATTGGATCCATTTTTCCTTTACTATTTAGCATCTTTTTACACTTCTGTTTCATCTCTGAATCGGATCTCGCTGTCGCAGCCATGTTGTTTTTGTATAGTCCCGTTAACAAATATGGCGCCCTTTCAAAGTCACG
>JAKSDK010001060.1 GCA_022360095.1 Phycisphaerales bacterium | reverse complement strand
TACACGAGCCTTTAGAAAAAATACTCATTGGTGTCATAGGCCTTGGTATAGGCTGATAATTAGACGGTCCAGATCGCTTCCGGTTACTCATTTTGTTTGTGAAAGAGAGTAGTGTGTCTTGGTGAAAAATGCTGACTAAAAGCGCGTATGTAGCAAATTTATGATAATTGTTATCTGCTTGAGGTCAGAGCGGAAAGAAATTTTAGGTGGTAAAGGAAGAGCTCATTTTGGAAGAGTGATCGTCGGGAGTCTAGAAAAACGTTCCCAAGCATTTATGGTATTGTCTTGCGGGACAAGGACTTTGAAGTGTATCGCAATATTTTCGCTTGACTCGTGTATAACTCCCTGAATGACTGCTCTAACTGGAAATTTTTGTCAACAGTTGTCGTTTTAATGAGCAACAATTGGCTATCAGGTTATACAGTCGAACCTCGCTACAACGGCCACCTTGGGGACAAGAAAGCGGCCACTGTAATAAGGGGGCCACTGTAGCAGTAGAGAGGTTTTAAACAAGAGTCAATGTATGGATTTTTGGTCCGCGGGGAAGAAAAAGAGTGGCCGTTGTGGAGAGGTGGCCGTTAGCCGAGGTTCGACGGTATCTTTGTCATATATTTGTATTTCTAGTTTCTCAAATTTGGGGGACTGTAAAACAAACATCAGGTCTCTCTTTATACAGCTTCCACGTTTGAGAAATGTGTCGGACAGTATTGTGAGTTACAATCCCATAATGCTTGGGCGGGCACTTTCCACCCAGGCCACCACTTTCCTTTCCAAAGTGAGCCAATAAACCTCATTTTCACATACCGGTTATCATTCGGATTGGGCCGATCGTCCCGAGACATTTGGCGGTTGTGATGCCATCCGACCATTTTCTGGCCGTTTGTACCAAAACAGGCTTCATCAAGTGTCAACTGTAGTTTCGAGAATCTCTTTTGAATGGATAAATTTGCAATTATTTACGTTTGTTACGCGGAAACTCAATGCTCTTCAGTAAACAAACACATCGCAGCAAAATTGACTTTCTGTGTGTGATAAGGGGTCTGTGTTACTGGCAGCAACTTTAACTAAATAGAAGCCAGT
>JAKSDK010000932.1 GCA_022360095.1 Phycisphaerales bacterium | reverse complement strand
CTAAAACATAGTAGCAAAATAGTGTGACAAGTTTGATTACAGATTGATACCGGTTAATAAGATTTTACTACTAAAACATAGTAGCAAAATAGTGTGACAAGTTTGATTTTGACAGCCTGTCTTTCCTGAGGTGTTTGACCTTTGAAACGATACTAAAATGCAGTTTTAGACTGAGACTTTGATAAATGACGTTTTCTAGAAAATTCCCTGCTTTAGTCCTTCTGTCAATAAAACACGTCCGTAAGTTTTTCTGAGAGCCCACTTAATACAGACACCTGGATAATGTGGAAACTGCGGCATGTCTCCTTGGTGTCAGCATTAACCAGGTTCACCTGTATAATGGTAAATCTCTAGCTTCACTGAAGTACTATTAATTGACTACAAAATTCTGGACACAACTGAGTCCAGTCAAAACATTGGGGTTTTTTCTAGCTAGCAAATGGTGGGAGGAGTGTAACAACAGTCATCTTTACATTTCTTATGTGTATTCACACATTCAGTTGACGTGAGGTCCACAACTCAAACTGTTTTCTTTTTTCATTGTTCCTATTAAGGGCGCAACTGTCAATAATTTGGGTCAAAGAATTATTGTTGAGGAGGCTGTCACATATAAACACATTGGAGGCTTAGAAGAAGGCTCTTATATTCTGTTTGTGAACTGTTTTTCGCGAGATACAAGGGAAGCAAAAACTAGAAAAGAGAGTCAGCAAACGGGTAACTACACTATATGCTTTAAAATGCAACAAAAAGTTTAATTTGCCCAATATTGATTTGTCGCTTGTCAGCGGTAATATTTTAGTAGTGCAAAATTGACTCTCTTGTGCGCAAATTTATTTCATGTCAGTTTCGTCGTTGTTAAATGCAAGCTTTTATTTTCAGCTTGCAATATAAGTTTTTTGCATTACACAAGGGAAGCAAAAACTGGAAAAGCAACAAAAAGTTTTGCCAATATTGATTCGACACCTGGTTTGCGGTGATGTTTTATTTGCTAAGTGAGCACAGTGTGAACTATTGATTCCTTGAATGCAATTTATGCATGTTGATTTAGTGGTTGATGAAATGCAGGCATGGATTTTCAGGTCTCTTAAAAACGGCTGGTGTTCTTGAAGCGTATATCAACCTAGAATAAAAAGTTCTTTAATACATTAAAGTTGTATGCTAGGCGTTTTTACAGACAAAACCTGTGCACCAAATTCACCATCATCGATCATGGTTAAGTGTTCTTCATGCCCTTAAAATGAGAGGGCTATTGAGCCTCTTCAAACCCAAGAAATTGTTCTTTTTTTACAGCAGTGTCACACAAAGCAAAGCTGTTATAGCGAATAACAAAAGAAAAATCTTTCCCTGCCTGATACATATACACGTACATACATAATACATACATGCATGCATACATACATACACACTTTACTTCTTATGTAGGTCAATAAAATGGCAGTAATAGCTGATGTGGACCTACCAATGGAAGTATATGTTGTGGTTCAATTTTAACCTTGGTTTAAATTTTATTTTCTTTTGTTTTGGGGTATGGTAATGTATGATAATGAGTTTGAAACAAAAGAAAAGAAAATTTAAACCAATGATAAAATT
>JAKSDK010001759.1 GCA_022360095.1 Phycisphaerales bacterium | reverse complement strand
TCTCCCGTATTTCGGTCTGAGAAAGCCGCAAGCGAGTAAACTTCTTCAGGTATTTTTCGTCTATCACGTTATTTCAAAAGCTCCTGCCACTTTTTTTCCAAGGGACCGGTACAGTTCACTCATAGCGGGGATCGATTGGGCTTTATGAGGATTAAACAACTACAAGGTTAGTAAACCTAGAAGATCTATCTCTCAGGTATGCGCTGGTGGTTTATGATAAATAAAGGTAGATAAATGTGGTTAATTTAATAATAGGAGAGCACTTTTAAGTAGGGATGGAGGTATGATTATTTGGCCGGAACAAATGACTTGTTTGCCAGTACATAGTTTGATACCATCATTGTAGCACGAAGAGAGGCAGTATCTATCTGCATTTTAACGATAAAAAAAGGAACCAGCCATTTGAAAGCTTCGTTAACAGATTTTATTCCTACTTGTTCCTGCCCAAAGGTTTGCATTGATGGTCGAGGTATCATATTTATATGATATCTTGTATCATATCTCGTTCTTCTTAATCGCTTGCTGTTTGAGTGACGTCTACCCTTTGAGTGATGACCGCACAACTGACGGCCAGTTCTACATGACACTAAAGAGGTCGCACTGCTTTATCTGAGCTAAGGATGGCGTAGTGGTGAGAGCACGCGCCTCCCACCAAAGTAGCCTGGATTCGAGACCCGTTGTCGACGCCATATCTGGGTTGAGTTTGTTGTTGGCCCGGGGGGTAACTTGGGTTAATTTTGCTGGGTATGTGCCGCTGGCCTCTGGGAGCCCCTACCCCATCATAGTCTATTCTGTGGCCAATTATAGATCCCATAGTCACTTTTGGGCTAATATGTAATTTTCGCGATCCCAACTTAGTCTCTTTCTGTTTTTATGAATGGACCCATTTTTTAGATTGAATGAAGAACACTTGACTTTTCATCTGCAGTACAAACATTCTGGTACGTTTGCTAATCGCAAATATGAAGAACTGTCTTACCCCAAAAAGTCCGAAAATGTGCGACCCCATTCTAGTAACTCTGTTGAAAATGCGACCCCATTATAGTCAATCCAGTTGTGAAAATGCGACCCCATCCAGCGGCACAT
>JAKSDK010001627.1 GCA_022360095.1 Phycisphaerales bacterium | reverse complement strand
GACGGACAAACTTTTGAAGTAAATGAAATACGCGAAAATCATGATGCTGCTGTGCGTGCATGGTTACATTTTTTTGTTACTAATTCCTTTCTCGTTTGTTAAACTATTTTAAAAAAATGATTGATGAGTTGTAACTGTATTAAAACATATTGAGTCGACACCAGGTCAACGATTTTTTAAGTTCACAACCCCCAAAACCCCCCTCCCGTTAAATAAACTTCACAAGAGGTGGATCGGCCCCCGCACTTTGAAAACAGCTCCGCGGGCCCTGGATTTAAGCCTCCATCCAGTTAATATTGAAATGAATTTGATTTATCATGACGTTTTGAAGCTGGATCAATTTAGGTTCCTGGGAAAATGCCCACCTACTCCTCCCTTAAGCCAACGTTAACACTTACTTCTAGTTTAGGGCAAAATCTATTGGTTTATTGTAGCCCGAACTAACAAATGAGCTCTAGATTTTAGTGAGATTCATAGTTTTTGCGCGCAACTAGGAAATAACACTTTTTTACGCGCACACAAAGCTGCCCCTAAGCAAGGTGACCCCATCTTTTATCAGATCTTGCTTTTATTTAACAAATAGATTCTATGTTGCCGAGCGTACCGCTTGACTATTCGAGGATTTGTGCCAGTTTAGGCATTTGTTTTTAAGCCCAAACGCTACTTTTCGTGTCTGCCTCTTCTTTTTTCGTTATGTTAATGTATACGGTGTAATTTCTTCAAAGAGTTTTTCAGATCCTTTTCTCGCTCAAAGCAGAATAATGGCGACAACATTTTGTAAAACAGAAGGCCTGGATCAAAGATGTGTTCTGAGCATATGAATAATTAGCAATATCTCTCGCTAGGAGACCTAGAACAAAATGAACTTTTCTCCAAAAGTGAATGTTGAAGTTTTTTTTGTGTGGAATGGATGTACGCGAAGTTTAAAATTAAAGTTTTAAATAATTCAAGATTAAATTTGGGCATTTAAAATAATGTTTTCCCTCATAATTTTTTATTGAAGTGCAAT
>JAKSDK010001246.1 GCA_022360095.1 Phycisphaerales bacterium | reverse complement strand
ATGATCTCCATCCACACAGACTGTCTCAAACGTTAGAACAACCTTTTATTATTTTATAGCACAGTAAACAGCACCAAAGAAAAGTACTGCAAAATAGCTTTCCTTTGAAAAGTCGAATACTGGAACTTAGATCTATACAGACTCAAGAGTTGTAACAATCTAATGCAGAGAAATACACAAGCGTACGCATAGGGCACTGTTCAGTATTTTGATCTCCTCGTTCGTATTGCATAACCCCATCCAAGTCGAAAAAAAACTCAATTCAATCCATAGACTCAAACTTCAAGGTCACTTTCTTCAGCAAACTATGAGGGGAAAGGAGTCATCTGGTTTGAACTTGGCAGTAAATCAGTGTTATCTAGTACATTCTGCTTCACAGAATAAGCACCTACATACTTAAAGAAAACTTCAGGGATTGCAGTGCTATAGACTGAAAAGGTACTAAACGAAGCAGCTGTCGTTTCTAAATGAAGTTAAGAGTTAGAGCCACCTTCAGATCAGTGTATAACTTGACAAATGAAACACACAGCACCTGTACTGTCAGAAGGGCTATCTTCATTTTTCAACTTTCAAGAGTGTTCGTTGTCCAAAAGACAGACGGTACGACTTTAGGAGAGTACAGCTCGGTTACACGATTGTCACAATTCCATTTAGGATTTCATCTTCTTAGTCCGTGTGAATCAGTGTTCACAGTCAAAAACGTCCTTCGACTACAGAAAAAGATGAATGTACCATTTCCAACAAGCACAGTGTCGAAACTTGAGAAAATTCTTAAATACCTACTTTGCCCCCAAGAAATGAATTGAACACGCAAACTGTTAGTGAAGTCAACGTCTTTTTTTAGCGGCCTGAACTATAGGATTTCTCACATAACGCGTTCCTATTTAATCTCTATTTTGTGAGTGAGGAAAACGGTTTGTCTAATGGAGATAATACTAAGCTTAAAAGTAGGATGACAGCAAAACTCGAGGATCTTTATTTATTTTGTTTTTTGCTGTTTTTTTTTTTGTT
>JAKSDK010000158.1 GCA_022360095.1 Phycisphaerales bacterium | reverse complement strand
GCTGTCCAGAAAAAGGGGGGGCTTGGAACGTAGAGGAATTCCTTAATTACGGTTCAAAACTGGCCCGGTAATCAGGACGATCCTTCACCGAAACTTCATGAAGCAGTTCGCGTAACGATGTTCTGTAGCGCGTTTTTTAAATTCTTCGATTTCGCGTAGACGGACCTACACGGGAACGCGGATTCGACGCGGGCGAGTTGGACAAAAAAACCCTGAAGTCCAGTGCGGACTTCAGGGTTGTGTGTTAAAGGCGCTGTGCGGTGAAGGGAACGCACGCGCCTTGGGTGGATCTGCTCTTTGGCTAGATTTGGCTAGATCACAAGGCGAGTTAAGCCGGGAGGCTGAATGGAACCTTCAATCAGGTCCTCGTATTCAAGAGTCATCACGTGAGGCGTATTCAATGTAGTAAGCACCCGGTCGGCTGCATCAGCCACGCGGGCAAAGAAGGCGCCAGCCTCGTCTGGAGAAATCTTTTCCGGCTTGCTCTCGACATCAGATTCATCAGAAAATGGCTTCCCGCTCTCTGGCGCGAAAGGACGACGAAGTTGTTCACAGATAGATCCGTTTCTCGTTGATTTTCGGGATCAGGACGCGGCGTATTGGATCCGTTCGCGGAGGCTGCGCACCACGGCGAGCACGCGTTCGATGTTCATGTAGCCGATGTTCCGGGCCGCCGCGCGGTACCAAGGCCGTTCCTCGACGGTGAAGTGGGGGTCGAGTCGCTTTGCCATCTGAAAGGCGCGGGCGGGCAGGCATTGGGCGCCGTTGCGATAGGCGTAAATGGCGTGCTGGGCGATCATGCTGGCAAGGGCCCTGCGCCGATGTGGCGGCATGTCGTAGAAAGGACGGCGGATCAATTCCTCCGCCATTTCCAGGAGGATCTTGAGAAGCGCGCCGGCCGGACGCGATCTCTGGCTGATGCGTGCCTCGCTCGGATGATGGCGCACCCTGCAGAGCAATTCGTCGCGGAACGTGAGGCGCGCGCCCGCTGCCGCCAACCGCACATGAAGATCGAATTCCTGGGCGAACTGAACGCCTTTTCGGAAGCCTCCGATCTGGTCGAGGAGACTGCGCCGGTGCAGTGGCGCCGGGGTGCTCAGACCCTGCTCCAGGCAGTAGGCAAAGGGATCCTTGTTTTCCGTCGGCAGGATTGCGCGCTTTTGTGCACGCTCGGGTCTGCCGTCTCCGAAGATCGTTCCACGGCAGAACACGAGGTCGGTATCACCATTGAGCAGCACCGGCAACTGGCGCTCGATTTTTTCCGGCATGAGCAGGTCATCGGCGTCGAGAAACTGGATATACTCGCCATGAGACATGCGGAGGGCTTCATTCCGGGCTGCGCAGGCGCCACCGTTGGCGACTGTCTTCCACCGAATTCTGTCACCATAGGAAGCGAGCAGTTTCGCGCTCCCGTCCGTTGATCCGTCGTCAATGACGATGACTTCAATGTTAGGATAAGTCTGAGCCAAGGCGGAATCAATTGCTTCAGCAACGAAATCTTCATTGTTGAAACAAGGAATCAAGATGGAGACCAACGGCTTTTCGCTTCCCTTTTTTACGCCTTGTT
>JAKSDK010000385.1 GCA_022360095.1 Phycisphaerales bacterium | reverse complement strand
CGTCGGCTCCCTTTGTGAGCGCGCAAATAGTCATGGGACCCGCGATTTTGCGGGCGAAACGGATCTACAGGCGCCGTTCCGTAATGTGCCGCACAATGTTCGATTATTGAGGGCACGCGCTCTTAAATCCAGTTTAAAGACGAGTGTAAGCGTGGTTTTAGCTACTGAACACTTAAAACTGTAAGTGGAGTCATAAAAGTGACGTCATCGTAGCTAGGTTCGACTGTACTTAGAGATATATCGCTACAGACGAAGCAAGCTAGGGTCTGTGAACAGGCTAACTATAAAATAACAAATTAAACGCGCGGTTGGACAAACAGATTCTGCCCAGTGATTGTTTCCGTTATAAAACATCACTTGATTTTACAGGATTGTGAGTTCCAAGATGTTTCGAAACTGATGGAGCAGGGCGAAGGGATTTCTGTGACCTGTTACTAAACTTACGAAGGCATCTTCTTAATTTACAAAATAATACGACACCGACTGATAAGGAGTTAAAGACTGGATTGTGGAAAAGTTCAGACAGTTCAGTCCTTTGAATGTCTTCTTTTCTAAACGTTTCGTTGAAACGCGAGTCGCGTGAGAAAGTCTCACGAGGGGTCCGGTTTGCACAGCAAATCGATCAATTAATGCGCGTGAGTTGTTCAACGGGTTAAAAACGGTTTTAAAACCTGTTAATCACGTGTCTACCTCCAAGATTTTGGAGGTTTCTAAGGAGCATGCTCAACGGAAATCACGAGGGGCTTGCTGCAGAGGTTTCTCACGGGGAGTAAACAGACCAATTACGCCACAGACAAGACACGCGAACGACTTCGTAAACGCTAAAAGCCATGCAATAGAGAAACCTCTGCTCGCGGGGTAGGGAGACCATTAACTATAAAATAATTTTTTTTACTCCTAGCCCTTCACTAAACTAAACAGGGACTGCCAAAGGTTGATTCTTGGTCACGCGGCCTTGACTAAAATCAAATGTATCCCGATCGTGATACATTTAGCAATGTACCCCGCTCGGGATACATTACAGCACGTAATCAGAGCATGGTGGAAAGTGGCGTGACAGAAGGCGTAAATGATTATGAAACTTGTGACAGCGAAGAATAGGCTGATTTAGCAACAGAACGGGAACGTCATTTGACGACAGTGAAGCGCGCGGTAAAGACTGAACTCGACTTCCGGT
>JAKSDK010001011.1 GCA_022360095.1 Phycisphaerales bacterium | reverse complement strand
TGTGGTTGATGCTGGTTCACAGCAGCGCAGATGAAATGAAGGGGATTCAGAGCCGGATCCCCGAACATATGCAAAAGGCGAAGGAATGGCGCGGGTTCGGCTGGGGCGAAAGCGGATTGACGCTGCAGCGGTACGAGACGCAGTTCTGAGAGTGTCCGAAACAAGACACGCTCTATGGCTCAGCGGCCGGGCGACCATATCCTGACGCCCGTGTCGCTTTCCTCGGTTGCCGGCTGCGGGGCGATCAGTTTGTAACGTGAACTTCTGACTTGGCGTTTCGGTCGTTCGTTGATGCCGAACCGCGCAATCTCGTTCTTTGAAAAAACATGCATGTTTTGATGGGGCGTTCTTAACATGATCTCCGTAACGCGGGGATCGACATCGAACTTGTTCATCGCGGCAACCACGTGAGAAATCAGGGATTGCGCGCTGCCGAGCTGCACCGGGCCCTCATTGCCGGACATTTGATGAACCCCGAGACGACCTTTCACAGTGCGCTTTTGTCCGGCGAAATACAGGAACGCGCAGGACGAATAGCACTGCCCTTTTTTGGAAACGATGGTCTCGATCTGTCTATCATAGATAACATCCGCCGCTTCAAGCCCGCCTTGAACCTTACCGCCGCCGCTATTGAGGTAAAGCACGCGGACCCTCGGATGATGCCAGAGCGCCTTTCTGAGATCGCCGGCCGCCTTCAGCGTAATCGGGCCGTTCAAAAACAGCGTGTCCTGTTTCTTCGAATGATAGACGAAGGACCCATATCGCTTGGTCTTGGCGTTCGCATCGGTTATGCCGGCACTCAGAAAAACAACGAAACATCCGACGGAAAGTGAGACCGCAAAGGCCCTGAGAGACCGCATGAAAAATACCCCGATTGAAACGGGATAAAAATACAGGGAATACCCGGTGCTCTCAATTATAAGTAGAAATTATGGTTTACAATGCCCGCCGGCGAATGACTTGCTAAACCGGTACGCGCACGACAATTCCAGCATTGACGATCACGCATTCC
>JAKSDK010001150.1 GCA_022360095.1 Phycisphaerales bacterium | reverse complement strand
CGGCGGGCGATTTGGTATCCGCTTGAGCGATCGCACCGGAGATTTCGTTTACCGTGAGATTCGCGGCGGCAACTTCGTCCGGGTCGACAACGACCCGAATTTCCTCTTCCGCCTCGCCAAATATTTCCGTTTCCTTGGTGCCGGATACGGATTTGGCATGGTCGAAGGTGCGTGACGCCTTAGCCGATGCACAGGGTTTCTTCCCGGCCGATGCGGGGGAAGCGGAGCTTACGGTCAATACGACCGCAGCACAAACGGTGCTGGTTGCGTTGCGATGGGGGCGCGATGACGATCCCCAACTGGGTATGATGAGCCGGCTTGCGGAAGATCTGGAAAACCGCCTCAGAAACGTATCCGGCACCAAGGAAACGGAAATCTTTGGCGAGGCGGAAGAGGAAATTCGGGTTGTCGTCGACCCGGACGAAGTTGCCGCCGCAAATTTGACCGTCAGTGAGATTTCGACGGCGATCGCTCAAGCGGATACCAAATCGCCCGCCGGACAGGCGCGCGGGCAACGCACAGACCTTGCCATTGAAATTGGGGATGATCTCACATCTGTCGATCGCGTGCGCCGCGTGCCGCTGCGAACCTCCGGTGACGGTGAGGTGCTGCGCGTGGGTGACATCGCATCGGTGACGAAGGACGTGCGGGATCCGCCCTCCACGATCGCGCTTGTCTCCGGAGAGCGGGCGGTGGCGGTTGGCGCTACCGCGGAGCCCGATCAGCGCGTTGATCTTTGGGCACAACGGGCACGCGGTGTCATTGACGATTTTGCTGCCGAATTGCCCGGTCAAATCGTCGTCGAAACCATTTTCGATCAAAGTCTCTATACGGAGCAGCGGCTCACCAACCTCACAATCAATTTGGCAATCGGCGCGTTTATTGTAGTGGCAGTGCTGATCGTCACTATGGGGTTGCGCTCCGCTTTATTGGTGGGGTCGGCCCTTCCACTCACCTTTGCGATGGTGTTGGCCCAGATGAACGCTCTGGGGGTCGACCTTCACCAGATTTCCGTCACCGGCCTCATTGTCTCGCTGGGGCTGTTGATCGATAATGCCATTGTTGTCACTGACGAGTTCAATCAATACCGCGCAAAAGGCTTTGGCATAGCCGAAGCGGTAGGAAAGGCCGTGCGGCGACTGGTCGTCCCGTTGTTTGCCTCCACCTCCACCACTGTCTTGGCGTTCGCGCCAATCGCATTTGCACCGGGCGCGGTGGGGCAGTTCGTCGGCACCATCGGGCTCAGCGTCATTCTGTGCGTCACCAGTTCTTACTTTCTTGCCATGACCGTTATTCCGGCCATCGCCGGTTTTATAGATCAGCGGGCAGGCCGGGCCGTGGCCTTCGGCGAAATCTGGTGGCGGGATGGCCTGACCAACGAACGCTTGCTGAAGACCTTCTCGGGCGTTCTGGATTTTGTCATCCGTCGGCCATGGGCGGGCATTGGGTTGGCATCGGT
>JAKSDK010001211.1 GCA_022360095.1 Phycisphaerales bacterium | reverse complement strand
ATGGCTATTTTCCACTGATTTTGTGGATTTATAAGAGTTTTAAAAATTTCTGAAAGTAAATCATCAGAAGACAATAAAATCAACCTCTGGTTTATTGAAAAAAAAAAGAAGAAAAACGATATTATGGAAACCCTCTTACCAATGTTTAGCAACGTTCTTTGCCATTTTTATTATCTTGCCGTAACTCAGAGGCCCATCTCGAACAGGTGCACAGGACATTCCGATGTTTTCGCCAAGACTTTTTCTGGCAAGTATTTGCCTTGACTGATGTTTCAGAACTCCTTTGAAGGCGATGTCTTCAGCATACTTTTGAGCATCACATATCATTTGGTCATCAAGGCGCAAATCAGGAGAGCCGTGAGTACGGCGGTAAGCATTGTGGGACCTCAGCACCTCATTGGCAACAATTTTAATGTTCACTGAAACCATAACAAGGGAAAATAAATAAATGAACTGTTATTGGACGAGGTTGAGCAAAATATCGTGTTTTGCCAGTGGGGAGCAGATCAATTATAGACACTGACAAATCGCGATATTTTGCGATAACCAGTTCAATGCAATTGTTTTATCATTCATTCGCCGAGTTTGATTTTTAATAAATATCTTCGGGA
Organism: Phycisphaerales bacterium; assembly: GCA_022360095.1. Taxonomy (GTDB): domain Bacteria; phylum Planctomycetota; class Phycisphaerae; order UBA1845; family UTPLA1; genus JAKSDK01. The sequence continues at coordinate 566 of JAKSDK010001211.1, read as the reverse complement.
AGCTGCCATTTTCTCGCAAGAGCGATCGGAAGCGTGGTTTCATTTAGGCATGAACAGAATGAGTAGACCTTTATTTGTAGGCAGCTATTTGCAGATCACGTGGTGGGCTCTCGGCCGATGAAAAGGAGAAAATATTTTCATTGAGTGATAATGGTTATTTCGTACGTTATTTCATAAACATGATATTCAGTTTATTATTGCCATCACGATGATTAACCAGCATCAACATCGTCATCGTCGGAGTAATTTATACTCCAGAAAGAAAAAAACAGTACAAGTGGTCATAGATCTTTGAAATAAGACAAAGGTGGTTAAAACAAGACGTCTCCATTTTTCAACTCGTCTCGGGGGCTAGTTTTCAAATAAAACAAAGTGTCTTGTTTTACAAAAAGTAATCCACGTTAACATGACAGTCATATTTGGTTTACTATAACCACTCTCATCATTATTTTGAAACAAAAACGCTACTGGCGCATTGCTAGTCCACAATCAGCAGTCACTCTGTATCTCGGACTGTATTTTTCTTTATCCATCTTTTTTTTCCTTTCAATAAATCCAAACTATCT
>JAKSDK010001445.1 GCA_022360095.1 Phycisphaerales bacterium | reverse complement strand
GTGTGGGGAATTGTCTCGTCATTGACGTGTGCCAGAGAGTTAGGCAGCTTGTCCACGAGTGCCTTGGCCTTCTCATCGCCCAGTGTCTCGCCCTCCACTTCTACGTGCGTGGCAGCCAGTGTGTAAGCCAGTGACTTGAATTGAACATCGCGCAGTGTATCACGTAGTGTCTTGGCCTCGTCTTCTGTTAGCGTGATAGCTAGTTTGTTGACCAGTTCGTTGCACTTCAGCTCACCTAGTGTGTCGCCTACTGTCCTCGTCTCAACCACAGCTTGCGTGTCACTCTACGTGTCAACCAGTGCTCGAGTCTTTTTATGATCCACTTTTTTTCCTGCTACTCTCCTAGCTTGTAATCCTGCATGTCTCTACTTTGCCCTGTGTCGTCTCTGCTAGACAGGCAGCCAGTGTCTAGACCAGTATCTCAGTCTCGGCATCGCCCAGTTGGTCACCAAATGGCTTGGGTTTACCATTGCAAGCGTGTCAGCCAGTGTGACGCCAAGTTTCTCAGCGTTTACTGTTGCTTGCGTTTCAGGCAGCGTATCGTGAAGTGTTTAGGTCTTCACATCGCCCATTGTCCTACAAAGTGTTTTGGCGTCGCTCTCGGCTAGACGCTCGCTCTCAGCAAGACGTCCAATGTTTCTTGTTTCACATCTTTCACACTGTCGCAAACTTTGCTAGCGTATCAGCCAGAGTGTTGACTAGTGCCTTGGCCTTAGTATCGCCAAGTGTGTGTTTGAGTCAGAACAAAAATCTTATTGTGTCTCAGCCAGCGTTTCCACCAGTTCCTCGGCCTCTACATCACCCAGTGTGTCTCAGTTTCAAGGCCTTCACGTCTCCTAGCGTATCAGTCAGCGGGTTGATCTGGGCCTTGGTCTGCACATCGTGTAGTGTTTCGCCTAGTGTCCTTCTCCACCGTTGCGAGCCCGTCAGCCAAGAGTACTATTAGTGTCTTAGCATCTAAATCGCCTAGTATTTGGCCAAGTTTTTTTCGGGCTACAGCTCTGCTAGCGTGTAGGGCTGCCGTTCGACCAGTGTCTTGCCTTGTGCATCGCCAAGTGTGTTGCCATTTTTCTGGGCCTTTTCTTTTGCTAGCATGTTACCCAGCGGTTGACGCAGTGCATCGGCATATACAACGTTCAAGGTGTCGACAAGTGTCTCAATCGCTACAGCGTTTCGACAAGTACCTTGGCCTCTACATCGCCAGGTTAGTCACAAAGTGTATCGGTCTTTAGCTCTGCTGGCGTATGAGCTAGCGTGTTTATCAGTGTCGTACCCTACACATCGCCTAGTGTGTCGCCAACTGTCCTTGTCTCCACCACTGCTAGCGCGTCACCTAAAGCCACAAGAGGGCTTTGGTTTCCACATCGCCCAGCGTGTCAGTAACTTTTGTTGTCGTCTCGGGTAGCGTGTAAGACATTGCCTTGACCAGTGCCTCCGGCTTTACATCGCCCAATTTGTTTGCCAAGTGTCTTGGCCTTCTCCTCTGCCAGCGTGTCAGCGAGTTTGTCGACCAGTGCTATTGCCTTCTCGTTACCAAGTGTGTTGAAATCTCGGCTTTCTACTTTGCTTCTGTACCTGGCAGTCTGACTTCAAGTGCCTTCGTCCTCCTATCGCTTAGTCAGTCGCGTAAAATGTGTCGCCCTTCACATGTGCTATCATCGCAACCAACTTGTCGACGTGTCCCTCGGCCTCTACATAACTCAGTGTCTCGCCAAGTCTGTACGCCTTCACCTCTACTGGCGTGTTAGACAGCATGTCGACTATGTCGCGGCCTTCGCATCGGTATTGTATCGCCAAGTGTCTCAGCCTTTACTATTGCTAAATTTTTTCGCAGCTTGTCTACCAGTGCCTCACCCTTCACGTTTCCCATTGTGATACCAAGTGTCTGAAGCTTTACGTTAGCTTCCGCGTCAGCCAGCGTTTTGACAAGTGCTTCGGCCTTCAGATGGCGCCGTGTGTCGCCTAGTGTCTGTGTCTTTACTACTGCTAGCGTGTCAGCCAGCGTTTCGAGTAGTGCCACGGTATACTTATCATTCCCTTTTTACGCGACTGTTCTGGCTTGCAACTCTCATAACGTGTAAGCCAGCATGTCGAATAGTGCCTTGCTCTCCAAATCGCCCAGTTTGTCGATAAGTGTATTGGTCTTTATTTCGGCTAATGTGTCAGCCAGCACGGCGACCAATGCTCTGGCCTGAACATCGCCCAGGGTGAAGCCAAGAAATTTTAAGCGCAGCGTTTCGACCACTCTTTTGCCCCTGCTATCGCTAAAAGTGTCGCCAGCGTGTTGTTTAGTGTCTAACCCTGCACATTGCCCATTGTGTGACCAAGTGTGTCAGCCAACGTGGCACCAGTGCCTTGGGTTCCACACCACCCAGTGTGTCGCAAACTTTCTTGGCCTTTACATGTGGCAGCGTCTCAACAAGAGTATCGACCAGGGCTTTGGCCTCCACATCACCAAATATGTCAGGAGATGTCTTGGACTCAGCTTTGTGTACCGTGCCAGCCAATGTGTTGTCCAGTGCCTCGGCCTCCACATCGCTCAGTGTG